>CAZPBJ010000047.1:0-14815 GCA_964584685.1 uncultured Christensenella sp.
TCTTTTTGAGGCGTTGCCGCCTGAGCAGTTGCATTCTCAGTGTTTCCAGGCAAATCCTGCTTGAGCTTCGCATTTTCGTCATAGCAGCGAAGCCTTGCCGTATCATCGGCGATTGCAGCACAGGAATCAGGATTGTCTTCTGCCAGGACAAGTACAGGCAAAGCCGGTACCATCAGCAGAAACAAAAACAGTATTCGCATCAAAAAATATTTATTACGGATCATTTCGTCCTCTTTGCAACCGTCCCTGAAAAAAGGGAACAGGTTTTAAAAAATAATAATAAAATTACCTGTTAGCTGTGAATTACAACTCGATTAACAGGCTAAGAGGAGTCTTTTCAAGGATAATATCAGGAAAACCGGCCCAAAATGCATTTTTATCAATCGAAGATACTTTATAGTCTTTTTTAAACAGGACTTTAAAAAAGTAAGCGGAAGCCCATGTAAAGGGGGAAGGCCTGAGCCTTCCCCTTGTCTTACCATGCTGCATTAATTCCAGAGAGTTACACTGATATCATCGAACCACATGGCATGGGGTAAGTAAGCGCCGCCCCCATTGCCGTTGAGCAGGAAATTAACATCAGTCACTACCCGGTTTGGAGCCCACGAATACTGCGTGTAGAAGTTATCACCGGTATAGGCGACCCTCTGTGTTGAGCCCTCGTACAGGCCGGCCGCAAGATTAGGAAACTTGTCGTAAACAGGTGTAACAGCCCAGTAGGACACTGATATCAAGAATCTGCCAGTATAATTGGTCAACTTGTGCCAGCCCGATCCGCAGTCACCGAGGAAATTGTTGCAGTCTTTCATCCTGTAGCTGTAGCTTCCTGTATGGGATTCGGCATCATAAGCTCCGACAGGACCCATGGTCCCGTATGAGGCAGGGGTCCATGCGTTGCCGCCACTGTCGTTCAGGGAGCCGCTCTCGAAACCGGTGGTGTAAGTAACCTGTGATGTGGTGATGCTGAGAGTATCAGCCGCACTGTTCGTCTCCCCGTCGTTGACGGTAAGGCTGATGACGTATGTGCCGGGCAGGTCCAGAGTGATCGTCGGATTAACGATCGTTGAGCTGGACAGAACCGCAGAGCTCCCTGTCGGCCTCGATGTCACCGACCAGTTGTAGGTCAGCGGGTCGCTGTCAGGGTCGGTGCTGCCGCTTCCGTTAAGCTGAACCGTGCGGTTCGCGTACCGTACCGCGGTCTGGCTCGCGCCTGCATCTGCTGTCGGAGCGAAGTTTGGTTGTCTGATAAGTATCATTGTGTCGGTGGTGTAGTCAGTCCCGTCATAGACCTGAAGCTGGATGGTGTAGCTTCCTCCCTTGTCGGGTTTGAAAGTTGCACCGGTAAGGTTTGCCGGGTTGGAGATGACGGCTGTGCTGCCGGAAGGCGAAGAAATCACTGACCACAGACAGGATAGAGAGTCGCCGTCAAGGTCGGACGCGGTGCCGTTCAAGATTGCAGTAACGCCTTTGGTTATGTTCAGGTCATTACCTGCCCATGCAGCCGGCGCACGGTTAGGAACTGTTATGCTCACCTGGTCCGTCGTGCTGTACTCAACACCGTCATCCACGACCAGCTGTATGGTGTATGTGCCCTTCATGTCAGGCGTAAGGGTCGGATTCATTATGTACCTGTTTGAGAGCACAGCAGTGCTGCCTGAAGGCGCCGATATTATCGTCCACACAAAGTTAAGAGGCTGGCTCTCGGGGTCGTAGCTTGCGCTGCCGTTAAGCTGAGCCGTTGCGCCCAGGTATACGCTGTTCTGGTCCGGGCCTGCATTCGCAACCGGCGAGTTGTTGTAGACCGTCAGCATAACCGTGTCCTCGCCCGAAAGATCACCGTCGCTGACCGTCAGCCTGAAGACGTAGATGCCCAGAACATCGGGAGTGATGGTGGGGTTCGAAATCGCCGGGTTTGAAAGCGCTGCCGTGCTTTCCGCCGGGGCTGAAACGATTGTCCAGGTATAGCTGAGCGGCGAGCCCTCTGTATCCGTACCACTGCCGCCGAGCTGGACCGTCTGACCGCCGCCCGTAAAGAACAGATCGATGTCGCCACCCGCTTCGGCCGTTGGCGCATTGTTGTATACCACCAGCTTGACAGTGTCAGCCACACTATCGTCCTGGCCGTCATTTACGATGAGCTGGAATACATATTCGCCCTTCATGTCCGGCAGGAATGTCGGATCAGCTATTGCCGGGTTGGACAGCGAAGCAGAGCTGCCTTCAGGCCGTGAGAGGATGGTCCACGAATACGTCAGCGGGTCGCCGTCAAGGTCGGTTCCGCTCCCGCTAAGCTGAGCAGTGAAATCGGGGAAGGCAATGGACTGGTCATCGCCCGCCTCAACCGCGGGTGCATGGTTGAAGATGCTTATTGTGAGCGTGTCGGGCGCACTCAGGAGTTCGCCGTCGCTCACGATCAGCTGCACTGTGTATCTTCCTTTCCTGTCCGGGGTGAACTGCGGGTTCACTATGGCCGGGTTTGAAAGTGCGGCCGTGCTTCCTGCGGGCCTGGATATTATGGACCATGAATATGTAAGGGGGTCGCCGTCAGGATCATGGCTCAGATAGCCGTTCATCTGAACGGTGGTGCCGAGAGATATGGTGATGTCGGAGCCTGCCTCGGCAACCGGCACGTTGTTCGAGGAAGTCAGCGTCACTGTGTCCTCGCCTGTCAGGTCGCCGTCACTCGTGATGAGTTTGAATACGTATGAGCCCTTCTTGTCCGGAGTGAAGTCCGGCTTCTCGATGGTGTCATTGGAGAGTGCCGCAACACTCCCCGCAGGCTTTGAGGTGATCAGCCACAAATAGGTTACCGGGGTCCCGTCCGGGTCGTTGCTGCCGCTGCCGTCAAGCGTTGCAGTGCCTCCGAACGGGATCGTGATGTCGGCTCCGGCATCAGCAACAGGCGCGTTGTTGAAAACATAAATGTTCATCGTGTCCTGTCCGCTGGTCAAAACGCCGTCCGAGACTATCAGCTCTATTACATAATGTCCTTTCCTGTCGGGCGTGAAGCTCGGTGTTTCACCCGAAGGGGCCGATATCTGTGCAATGCTGCCATCAGGCCTTGACACGACAGACCAGGTATAACTGAGCGGCTCGTTTTCAGGGTCTGAGCTGAGGCTGCCGTTAAGGTTCACTGTGGTTCCCAGCAGGACTGTCTGGTCAGGACCTGCATCTGCAGTCGGCGGATAGTTGCTGAGAAAAGCCGTAATTGTCACGGTGTCCGAGGCCGACTTCTCTCCGTCGCTCACAAACAGTATCAAGGTGTATCCTCCTGCTGCGTCAGGGTTGAAGGTCGGGTTGGCCGCCGTCGGATCGGAAAGGGAGACTGTGCTGCCTGCAGGTTTTGCCGTAAAATACCATGTATAGGTAAGCGGCTTACCCTCGGGGTCCGAGCTGAAGCTGCCATCCAGTTGGACAGTTGTCCCGAGAAAGATGTTCTGGTCATTGCCCGCTTCGGCTGCAGGGGGCAGGTTTCTCACGACTTCCACTGTCCATGACCTGACTAGGGGCTGACCGGTTAAACTGTCTGTGGTCTGGACCTTGAGGGTGAATGTGCCGACATCACCGTCTACTGCGGTATATGTATAGGCAGAGGCAGTAGATGCGTAGATGAGTTTAGTGTCCTTGTACCACTTGTACTGCCCGTTGAGCGAGCCCGTCACTTTGAAGGTTTGTGTCTCGCCCACCTTGAGCGTGATGGTGGAATCATTGGCCGGACTGATGGAAAGGATGCAGCCTGCAAGGCTTGCAGCCAGAACGGCGATAAGGGATATGAGAACCAGGTTCCTTTTCATTGCATCCTCCTGAAAAATTTATCAGCATGCAGCCGTGAAAAGCTGCATGCATCCATTTTGAAGGCGTCTGAATTTTTTTGTTTGCATAATTTTTATCAAAATTTTCTCTCATCGAACCCAGAGGGGAAGGATCACGCCCTCCCCTCTCTTTGCAAAACTGCAATTAATTCCAGAGAGTGACACTAACGTCATCGATGTACATGTTCCCCTGCCAATTCACAAACACTGTTGTACCTCCAGGGCTGTTGGTTCTGAAATTGAGGTCCGTCACTTCCCGGTTGGGGGACCAAGAGTACTGCGTCCATGAGTTTTTCCCTGGATAATCAACACGCTTGGTATTACCCTCAAACAAGCCGGCGCCTGAAGGCGGATAATGCTGGCTCGCTGGAGTATAAGCATAGTAGGATACTGATATTACGAATTTCCCTGCATAATTAGTCATCTTGGCATAGCCGCTCCCGCATCCTGAACCAGAGCAGGTTCGCTGGTATAAGCTGTAACTTCCACTTCTCTTTTGATCAGTAGTAGGTCCGTTATTACTTACGTTGGAAGAGGTCGCAACCCATGCGACACCATTGGAGTCGTTCAAGCTGTTTTCCCAATAGGTATAATATGTAGCCTGCGAGGTTGTAAAAGTTACCGTATCGGATGCGCTCGACACTGTACCGTCGTTTACTACCAGGTTGAAGGTGTACGTGCCCGGAGTGGCTATGGTGAAGCTCGGGGTCATGGTGTTGGAATTTGATATAGTTACCGTCGTACCGGCAGTCTGTGTCCATGCGTAGGTCAGTGTATCGCCATCCGGGTCTGAGCTGCCGTTTCCATTTAGTGTGACAGAGCGGTTGGCATAGAGGAGCGCTGCATTACCAGTACCGGCCTCTGCCGTGGGTGCACGGTTAGGAACGGTGATAATCATGGTGTCGGTTGCGCTGTCAGTGCCATCGCTTGCCTGCAGTTGTATCGTGAATGACCCTTTCTTATCCGGAATGAAAGTTGCACCGGTAAGGCTTGTCGCATTGCTGATCGTGGCAGTGCTGCCAGACGGCGCGGAGACGACTGTCCACAAATAAGTCAGTGAATCGCCATCCGCATCCGATGCGGTGCCGCTGAGTGTCGCGGTGTTGCCTTTGTAGACGTTCTGATCAACGCCCGCATTTGCCGTCGGTGCGCGATTGGGCACCGTAACTGTGAGTGTGTCAGTGCCATTGGCGGTGCCGTCGCTCACGGTCAGCAGCAGGATATAAGTCCCCTTGCTTGCAGGGGTGAACTGGGATGCTGGTGAGCTCGGATTGGAGAACTGAGCGGAGCTTGTGTTCGGACCTGAAGATACAGACCATGCATAAGTCAGGGTGTCTCCGTCAGCATCGCTTCCACTGCCCGCAAGAGTGGTTGCCTGGCCCTTGTATAGCGGGTTGACGTCAGGGCCTGCCTCGGCAGTCGGAGCGCTATTGGGAACCGTGATGGTCATGGCGTCGGTAACGGTATTGACGCCGTCTGTCACGCTCAGCTGAAGCGTGAAGACGCCCTTCCTGTCAGGGGTGAATCCTGTGATGAAGCTGTTCGGACTCGTCGGCTGGGCAGTGCTGCCAGCGGGTCTTGCAGTCACTGACCATGCCGGTGTCAAGGTCTTGCCCTCCGGGTCTGCTGCACTGCCGCTGATCGTCGTTGCCTCTCCTTTGTAAACTGTCTGGTCGTTTCCTGCCTCCACAGCGGGTGGCAGGTTGAAGGTTGTAATGGTCATATAGTCGGCCTCGCTCAGATGGAGCCCGTCGGACACGACCAGGCTGATCAGGTAGGAGCCAACCTTGTCCGGAGTGAGCGTCGGCGATACCGATGTCGGATTTGCAATGATGGCGCTGCTTCCGGATGGTGCCGATACAATCGTCCACGAATAAGTCAGTGTGTCGTTTTCAGGGTCGCTGCTGCCGCTGCCGTTCAGTGTAGCTGTTGCGCCCAGCCCGTCGAAGAAGAGGTCCATATCGGGGCCTGCCTCCGCCGCAGGTGCATTGTTCGGAACTGTTATCGTGACGGAATCTGTTGCGCTGTTGACGCTGTCGGACACTGTCAGGGTAACCACATAATCTCCCGTCTTGTCGGGGGTGAAGCTCGGGGTCAGGCTTGCAGCATTAGATAGCATTGCATTGCTGCCTGTCGGCCTGGAAGTGAACGCCCAGGAGTATGTCATCGGCTGTAGTTCAGGATCAGTTGCGCTCCCGCTGAGTGTCACCAGGGTGTTCCATTGAGCCGTCTGGCTGCTGCCGGCATCCACTGTCGGAGGAACATTAAAGGCTGTTATCATCACTGAGTCAGCTGCGCTAACGTTGACGCCGTCGGAAACAATCAGGCTGATCAGGTAAGAGCCGTTCCTGTCCGGCGTAAGTGTAGGCATAACTGCATTCACATCCGAGAGTGACGCGCTGCTGCCCACCGGGGCGCTGACTATCGTCCAGTGGTAGGTAAGCGGGTCATTCTCCGGGTCATGGCTTGCGCTCCCGTCGAGCGTTGCCGTCAGGCCCGTGCCGAAGAAGATATTCTGGTCAGTTCCAGCATCCGCAGTCGGCATGTTGTTCGGAACCGTTATGGTGACGCTGTCCGAAGCTGTGTTGACGCCGTCGGATACACTCAGTGTAACCACATATGTTCCGGTCTTGTCAGGCGTAAAGCTTGGACTTACGGTTGTGGCGCCTGTCAGCGTCGCGGTGCTGCTGGCTGGTCGTGATGTGATGTCCCAGGAATAGGTCAGTGCGTGCATCTCCGGGTCATAGCTTCCGCCGCCGTTAAGCGTTACGAGAGTGTTCCATGCTGCGGTCTGATTGTCTCCGGCCTCGGCATGCGGCGCCTGGTTGGTCGCATTTATGGTAACGGTGTCCGGTGAGCTGAACAGTTCACCGTCGGACACCACAAGGCTTACCGTGTATGAGCCTTCCCTGTCGGGCAGGAATACGGGGTTGACTGTCGTGGAGCTGGAGAGTGCAACCGTGCTGCCTGCCGGACGTGAGGTGATAGTCCATGCATAGGTTAGCGTCGTGCCCGGATCCTGGTCCGAACTGCCGCTTCCGTCAAGGTTTGCCGTGTCCCCGTAGCCGTAAACAAGGCTGATGTCGCTTCCCGCATTGGCCGTCGGGGCATGGTTCGATGCAGTAACTGTGACCGTATCAGAAGAACTCGTGTTGATCCCGTCGGACACCACGAGAGTGATAACATAGGCGCCTGACTTGTCAGCCAGGAAGGTCGGGGCTATGGTGCTAGCGCCGGTAAGTGCCGCGGCGCTGCCAGACGGCCTGGAAGTCATAATCCATGCGTAGGAAAGCGCATGACCTTCAGGGTCGGTGCTTCCGCTGCCGTTTAAGTGGACTGTCTGGTTGAAGGAGACATTCTGGTCCAGACCGGCATGGGCTGATGGCGGATCATTGTAGGCAGTCACTTTTACTGTGTCAGGAGCACTGTTCAGGTAGCCGTCGTTGACAATCAGGCTGATCGTATAGTCTCCCATCTTATCCGGGATGAATGAAGGGCTGACCGTGCCGGGGCTGGTGAGGTCTATGATGCTGTCGGGCGGCGCGGACAATATCACCCATGAGTATGTCAGGCTGGAACCGTCAGGGTCAGAGCTTGCGCTGCCGTTGAGCGTGGCAGATGCACCGTATCCGAAGATAACGCTCATATCAGGTCCTGCCTCCGCAATTGGGAAGTGGTTTATGACAGTGATCGTGAGAGTGTCCGCAGCGCTGCTGACGGCACCGTCGGATACAACAAGGCTGATTATATAAACACCTGCCTTGTCGGGTGAGAAAGACGGCTTCATCAGGGTTGGGTTGGATATGAGCGCAGTACTCCCTGCAGGGGCTGAATCGATATTCCATAAGTATGACACGATCAGGGAGCCGTTGGGGTCGAAGCTAGCGCTGCCATCGAGATTTGCGGTCTTGCCAGGGAAACCGAGTTCCTGGTCGGCTCCGGCTAATGCCATTGGGGCATCTCCCACCGTTATTGTGACGGCATCGGCCATGCTGTAGTCGTACCCGTCGAACACGACAAGCGTGATCACGTACTGCCCTTCCTTATCAGGGGTCAGGCTCGGATTTACACTGGTCGGGTTGGTCATGACTGCATGGCTGCCGGAAGGTGCGTTTACAATCGTCCATGCATAGGAAAGCGGCAGACCCGAAGGGGCATGGCTCAAGCTTCCGTTAAAGTTTGCAGTTACCCCGGGGAAGCTGATTGACTGGTCAGGACCGGCATTTGCCGTGGGGGCATTGTTGATTGCAGTTATGGTAAGACTGTCAGGGGCACTTTCAAGATCCCCGTCTGATGCAACAAGGCTGATCACATATGTCCCTGGCAGATCGGGCTTTATCGACGGATTGACAACGTCGGGGCCTGGAATAAACACCGCAGTGCTGCCGTAGGGAGCGCTGGTGACGATCCAGTGATAACTGAGCGTGGTGCCTTCATCCGGGTCTGAGCTGGCGCTTCCGTCGAGATGGACCGTCTCGCCGGAACCAAAGATGAAGCTGTAGTCAGGCCCTGCCTCTGCGGCCGGTGCGTTGTTGTAAACATTGATGGTCATGATGTCCTGCGAGCTGTCATCCTCGCCGTCGTTTACGATAAGCCCGATCACATAAGTACCCTTTACATCCGGCGTGAATGTCGGGTCGGCTATTGTGGTACTGGAAAGTTCTGCAGTGCTGCCTCCCGGACATGAAATGATCGCCCATTTGTAAGTCAGAGGGTCGCTGTCTGCGTCTGTTCCGCTGCCGCTCAGATGTGCGGTGCGGAAGAAGATCAGGTTGATGTCGTCACCCGCTTCGGCACGAGGTGCATGGTTGGTAGTCGTGACTACCACGTCATCCGGTGCGCTTGAGAGGAATTCATTATCAGTCACCACCAGGCTTAATGTGTAGATGCCTTTCCTGCTGGGGGTGAATACGGGTTTTGCAGCAGATGTATTCGAGAGCTGTCCTATGCTTGTGTCAGGACCTGACTTGATCGTCCATGCATATGTCAGAGTATCTCCGTCAGGGTCTGAACTGGCGCTACCGTCAAGCTCTGCGGACTGCCCGAATTCGATTGTTGAATCTGTTCCGGCATCAGCAATCGGCACATTGTTAGAGGATGTAACTGTAACCGAATCCTGTGATGCCAGATCGCCGTCGGTGACAGTCAGCATGAATACGTAGGCACCTTTCCTGTCCGGCCTGAAGGTTGGCGCCGGGCTTGAAGGGTCGGAGAGGGACGCCGTGCTTCCCGAAGGTCCCGATGTCATGGTCCAGGAGTATGAGAGAGCATCCCCGTCCGGGTCATAGCTTCCGCCTCCGCTGAGCCTTGTTGTTTCTCCCTGGAGGATCGTCACATCGAGACCTGCATTGGCGACAGGGGCATCGTTGGTCACAGTGACAGTAATAGTGTCCATACCGCTCGAAAGTTCTCCATCGCCAACTATGAGTCCAATAACATATGTACCTGTTTTATCAGGAACGAATGTGGGTGATACTGTTGTGGGATTGGCGATCCATGCGGTGCTGCCTGCCGGCTTTGTCTCTATCGTCCAGGCATGAGATAATGCCTGATTTTCAGGGTCGGTGCTGCCCGAGCCATTAAGAGTCACTGTCCTGAAGATGTGGGCGTCCTGGTCAGTGCCTGCATCGGCAGTAGGCGGATAATTGAGAACATATGCACTGACAGTCGTGGTATCCACTGCGGTTTTTACGCCATCGCTTACTATAAGCTGTATCGTATATCCTCCGACCTTGTCTGGTGTGAATGTCGGTATTGCTGCATGGGGGTATACAATTGCGGCAGTGCTGGATGAAGGTCGCGAGAGAACAGACCATGTGTAAGTCAGGGGGTTGCCGTCAGGGTCATAGCTGGCACTGCCATTTAGATTTACAACGCTTCCCAGTATAACAGGTGCATAGGTGCCTGCTTCAGCAACGGGTGGCTGATTATCTATAACGAGCACATTCCATTGCATTACAATGATATTGCCCGTAAGCTTGTCTTTTGTCTGCGCCTTGAGTTTGAATATACCCAGGTCGCTTTCCAGGGCGGTATAGGTGTAGGATGCCTCCGTGGCCCCGGGGATTACAACATTGTTTTTGGACCACTCATACGGGCCGTTCATTGAACCTTTAATTGAAAAGGTCTGTGATGATCCAATATACAAAGTAATTGATGTTTGAACAGAAGGACTAGTGGAAATTACACAGCTGCTCAGCCACAATGTCACAAAAATAGATATTACGGCTGAAAATATTATATTCCTTTTCATAACCCCCCCCTACAAATGTATTCATTATGCGTCGAATTCTGTAGTTTATTTACAAGAATATCCTGAACTTTCTCTACCTTGAACAAAGGCATTGGAAAACAGTTTGAATTATTCTTCTCTGGAACCCTCAACATTTTATAGAACATATGTTCTCTCTAAAGAAAGATTTCATATAGTGTCAAAGTTCCGGAAAACGGAACTCATATGTTAAAGAAAGGAAGCGGGAGACTCATCAAAAGGTCTCCCGTTGTTTGTAAACTTGCTAAAATCCGAAAACGTGGCCGTTTAAAGTTTCACCGTTGTACACCACCGAGGTTGTACCCGTCTGCGGTTCCTGGTCCACTATAGGAATGGAAATATTCGTGAACTTGCCCGCAAAGTTTCCTGTTATGGCGATCGAACCTGTCAATGTGCCGCTGCCGTTTAAGGAAACTGTCCCGTTGGCCGAGCCGTTCATTATCATCTTCCTGGTCCCGTTGCAGTCAATGGTTCCCGGGGGATAGATGAAGTACTGTGAATCGATATAATTTGTGTATGTCACGGTGAGAACACCACTCAGCCCGCTCTGGGTTACTGTAAAGTGCACATTACCGTTACCGCACGGATCATAGTACGTCTCATCAGTGCCTAACCCCACACTGGGGTCCTGCAGCATAACCCTTGTCAGAGGATTCCCTGCAGTCAGTTTTGCGACAGTGAAGAATTCTTCCAGGGTATAGTCCATACGGCCCTGGTCATAGTTGCTGAATTCGCTGGTGGTGAACATAGGCGATGAACTGCATGCCTTGACCTTGAAATACCTGTAATTTTTGAAGACGCTCAGAATCGGGCGTGCAACTAATTCATAAGCGTCAAGGGCTGCGATTGTTAGCGGTGAAGGCAAGGCCGGCAGGTCGAGCGTTTCAGTCTGCATGACGTCATAGGACGTAGCAGGGGCAGTGGCCGATCCCACAAGTGTGTAGGTGCCGTCAGGGGTATCTGAGCTGTATATGTCATAGGATGTCGCATTCGTCACAGCATTCCAGCTTACCCTTACCCTGTCGTTGAGATTGTGGTTAAGAAGCGGATTCGTGACCGATGTCAGCACAACATCTGTGGCCTGTACATTCTGAGGCGGCGGAAGCTGTGTCGAACATATTCCGCTTGAGATGACCAGTGTTACTGCTGAACCGGGTTCCACAAGCGTTCCGGGGGCCGGATTCTGGCTGATCACACCGCCGGCTGGCACTGTGTTGTTACAAACCGTGCTCGTTTCGCATACCAGACCTGCTGCCTCAATCTGGGCGCAGCTTGTTGCATTGGGAACAGCAAGTGTACAACCACCGCTTGATATCTTCAAGTTAACCGTGGAACCTGGCTGTACGCCAGTCCCAGCAGGCGGACTCAAGCTGATTACACCGCCTTCGGGTACCGTATTGCTGCAAACTGTTGTCTGAAGACACCTCAGACCGACCGCCTCGATTTCAGCACAGGATGTGGCTGCAGGCACTATCACCGGACAAGGTCCGCTCGAGATGGTCAGAACAACCACTGAACCGCCCAGCACCATCGTGCCTGGTTCAGGGAACTGGCTTATTACATGACCGGCCGGTACCGTATTGTTGCATACAGAGGTAGTGCTGCATACAAGACCGGCGTTCGTTAGGTCGGAACAGTTCGTAGCCGCAGGCACGGGTATCTCTGTCGTACATGAACCGCTTGAGAGGGTTACTGCAACCGTGGTGCCGGGGTAGACCATGGTACCAGGTGCCGGGGACTGGTTCACTATCTGGCCTACGGGTATCTCTTCGCTGCACTCGGTGTACAAGGTCGGGCTGCATACCAGGCCTGCTGCTTCAATATCTTCGCAGGTCGAAGCTTCAGGAACCGGTATCTCAACCGTGCAGGGCCCGCTCGAAATGGTGAGTGTCACCGTAACGCCGGCTTTCACCATCGTACCTGCAACCGGAGACTGGCTGATCACATGACCTTCAGGGATTGTCCCGCTGCAGCTCAATACCGTATTGCATACCAGGTCTGCCGCCATGATATAACCGCAGTTTGCAGCAGAAGGAACCTTTACCATTGGGTCGGTTACCGTGATGGTCCATGAACGCACTTCCTCAGGAAAAATCCCAAATTTAGCCTTGACTTTTACCACATAGACACCCTTGGGATGGGTTAGGAATGTGTAACTGGCGTTCGTTTCACCCGGCTGGGCGACATCGTCAACATACCACTGAATTGCTCCTCGGGCATTGACATTAAACACCTGGCTTGTACCCCATGACAAGGAAATGGGGCCCTCAGGGGGGGTGGACGATAGGATGCATCCTGACAGGACAAGAAGCGGTATCATGATCAAAAAGAGCTTCATGTTTCGCTGCATGTTAAACCTCCGTTAATAATAAAACGCCTCAAATGCCGGCCTTTACTGCAAAACCTTTTACTAAAAAAAGGGAAGGACTTGAGGTCCTTCCCCGCGTTCTCATTAAGTCCTAGTTCCAGACGGTAAAAACGATGTCGTCAATGAAGACCCCGTCAGTGCCCCAGAAACTGTCGAAATAAAAGCCCACCTTCGTGACGGGCATATCGGGGGTGTAGCTCTTCAAGTACCATGTATTTCCACTGCTACCGCGTACATCCGCATATTTGATGTCGTTAAAGTAGAGGGACGTTTTGAGGGCACTCATATTTGCTGCATAGCCGCGGAACTGGAAATCGATCTGGATGAGATAGGTGTTTGTGAAGGGCCTGCTCAGCATGAGCCAATTTCCGCCAGCCCAGGCGCCCTGCGCCCAGAAGCTGTAGTTCCCGGAATAAGGCTCCTCGTCAGAAACATTGATGGTGCCCCAGCTCCCGTCAGAGTTCTTGCTCCAGGGTACAAGCACACCATCGTCCCAGTTTTCAACAATCGTTTCCTGATAGGTCGTAAGGGTAACAGTGTCGGCAGCACTGCTTACCGTGCCGTCGTTTACTATGAGCTGGATTATATATGTACCAGGTTTGTCAGGCTTGAAGGTCGGGTTGATGATGTTTGCATTGGAAAGCGCTGCCGTGCTGCCGGAAGGTCTGCTGGTAACCGACCACGCATAGGTCAGCGGGTCGCCGTCAAGGTCCATGCTCGCGTTCCCGTTGAGCTGTTGGGTAACATTATAATGGCAGTTTGGTATGTTGGCGCCGGCCTCTGCTGTCGGTGTACGGTTTGATACGGTAACTTTTACAGTATCAGCAAGGCTGTATTCCTGGCCGTCAAAGACAATCAACTGGATAACATAATCGCCTTTCTTATCAGGTACCAGAGTCGGGTTTACATTAGTCGAGTTTGACAGTGTTGCAATGCTGCCGGCCGGATTGGATATGATCGTCCAGGCATAGGAGAGCGGGTCGCCGTCTGCATCGGAACTGGCGCTTCCGTTGAGATGGACCGTGGTATTGACATAGCCAAAGGTGTCACTACCTGCTTCAGCAACCGGTCTGTGATTGGTTGTGGTGAGAGTCACATAATCCGGCGCACTGTAAAACTCTCCGTCAAACACGATAAGCCTGATTGTGTACGATCCCTGTTTGTCCGGTTTGAAGGTCGACTCAATGCCAGTGGGATCGGAAAGTGTTGCTATACTGTCGGCCGGCCTTTCGATTACTGTCCATGCATAGGTCAGCGAATCTTCATCAGGATCATAGCTGAGTGCCCCAGTGAACGTATGGGTTTCGCCGAAGGGCATGATGGCATCTGTGCCTGCATTTGCTACCGGCGCGTGCGTGGTGGTGGAGACCTGGACCGTAGCCTCGCTGCTCAGGTCGCCGTCGTTCACAACCAGCTTCAGTATATACACGCCTCGTTTGTCGGGTGTGAAGGTCGGATTCACTGTTGTCGGGCTGGTTACCGTAGCTATGCTTCCTGCCGGTGCTGAATTGACCGTCCAAACGTAGCTCAGTGCGGTTCCATCGGGATCTTCACTCAAGCTTCCGTCAAGCTGGGCTGTGGAGCCGAAATCAACGACTGCGTTGCTGCCTGCGTTTGCTATAGGTGCATTGTTGTATACGGTGATTTTAACATAACTCAGACCACTGGTTGATGTTCCATCACTAACTATAAGACTGAACGAATAATCACCCTTTTTGTTTGGTGTAAAAGTCGGGTTGACGATTGTGGGATCGGAAAGCACGGCCTGGCTGCCATTAGGTTTATTGAAAAGAGCCCATGTGTAGGTAAGCGGCTGGCCTTCAGGATCGTAACTGGCGCTCCCGTCTAGCTGAACAACACTGCCGAAGAGAACGTTCGCTTCAGGACCTGCGTTTGATACTGGCGGTGCGTTTTCGTTAAAAACATTCACTATCACTATAGACGGGTCACTGACCTTCTCACCGTCACTCACATACAGTGAGACCGTATATGAACCTTCGGTATCTGCTACAAAGGTTGGATTCACTATGCCGGTATCTGAAAGAGCTGCGGAACTGCCTGCCGGTTTTGATGCAATCTCCCAGAGGTAGGTAAGCGGCTGGCCTTCCGGATCGCTGCTCAAGCTTCCATCAAGCTGCACAAGGTCGGCACCTGTAAAAGGATGAATATTTATGTCCGAACCTGCGTTTGCAACCGGCGGAAGGTTGTTAACGACATTCACGGTCCATTCCTTGATCAGTGTCTTTTTGTTGAGCTGATCCTTTGTCTCCACCTTGATTTTATTAACACCTTCGTCTTCTGCAACAGCGGTATAGGTGTAGGACGTACTGGTGGCACCCGGAATGGCTATGTCATTCATATACC
>CAZPBJ010000047.1:14825-23499 GCA_964584685.1 uncultured Christensenella sp.
TGTCTGTGAGACACCCACTTTCAGCGTTATGGGTGTGGTGGTTTTTGGATTGGTGCTTAAAATACAACCGCTGATACCAGCAACCATAACTGAAATCAGAAAAATAATAATTACATTTCGCTTCATTGTATCCTCCTCACTTATATTTGACATGCAACCTCTAAGGATGCAGCCCATTTACAACTGATGATGTGGTAAAGAAAAAACAATCTGCCGCTGAAATTGCCATTATCAACCCCCTCACTAAAAAAAATGGGCGCACAAACAGCTTCTCTAAGTTGACAAACTAATTGGCACAAATCAGGTTTTATAGACCTCATATAGAAATTTCAAAAAAAGCAAAATTACATAATAATAGATTATTATAATATAAATTAATTTACGGTTGTCAATCTCAAAGTTAGAAAATATTTTTAAAACAGTCTAAAAAATGTGTTCCGGAATATCAAATATAATTCATCAGACATACTCTCTCGGGTCTGTGTACGGTTTATCCAGGATGTCTGCCAATTATTTACAGGTGGAACATATCCGGCAGACTTAACAGCCTCCGCACCCGCTCGTACCAGCAGGTGCGGAGGCTGTTCAATGTTTTCTATTCGTTTACCACGCTTTCAAGCAGGACGGGGTTGTCGCTCATGATACCGTCTACTTTATAGTCGTCGATGAGAGTGCGCATCTCGTCCGCATCGTTGATCGTCCATACCTGGACCTTGAGACCGAGATAGCGCGCCTTGTTCATAAAACTATTGTTTACAACACGTACCGTGATGCCGCTGAGCTCATATTCGGTCGGCACCTGAAGCACCTTACCCGGAGCCTTGTAATCTGTTGCGATCATTGCGGCAAGAGGGGTCAGGAAGAATGTGAGAACCTCGTCCTCGGCCATCGAAGTGATAATGTTCATGCCCCTGAGATCCGCTTCAGCACGGATGGCATCCAGTGACGACTTGTCGAATGAACCTATCACGAGAAGGTCCTCCATATCGTATGCATCGATAATATCGAGCACTTTGTCGATTATAGAAGGGTCATCCTGCTTAATTTCCAAAACCATGGGAGCCTTGTTGATTTGTCCATCGCTAAGAACTTCATCAAGGGTTGGAATCTTCAGCCCCTGTCCTCTGTATGGATAAGTAAGGCCGCCGTCGGCCGAAAATCTATACCCGGCATCAAGTTCCTTGAGTTGCGCAAGGGTCATGTTTTTTATGTTGCCTGTACCATCAGTACACCGGTCAACCGTTTTGTCGTGGGAAACGATTACGACTCCATCACTAGTGGCATGCAGATCGCCTTCAAGGCATTCAGAACCGACAGACAGGGCGTTGCGGTACGACTCGACCGTGTTCTCAGGCATCAGCGCCCGGCCTCCGCGGTGTGCTATATTGAGAAAGCCGTTCTCGTTTCTGAGAAAATAATTAGCCACATGATCCCCCTCGTTTATCCTGGACATGACTTCCGACCAGTTCCATGCAATACCCGCTGGATCGATGAAGCCATACCCCTCGGTGTCGAGAAGGTAGAGCGACAATTTGTAATAAACATTGAGCGGGATATAGAAAAGCCGGTTCGCATATGCGCCGTATCCGTCCTCGCGCACAGTATCACCAACCATTGCCAGTATCCTGTCATTACCGTAGAGGCCTTTCAGGATTTCAAGGGCCCCTGCCTTGAATTCAAAACCGTGCTCGAATGCAAGGTCGTTTTTGATTATGAGCGGAATAGCGCGTCGCCCTCCGTCCTCGAAGTGGCTGTTCACCTGCTTACGGCAGAGCGCCCTTATCTCAAGGGGCAATCCGGAAACGATGATGACATCCTTGCCGGAACTGCGCAATTCCTGAATTCCGGGAACGACATACTCATCGACGAGCGGCCAGTCATCCTTCGCCCAGTTTATGAAGTTGACCCAGTCCGCTATAGTGTTCTGTCCCCCCGTTGAATGTAGTGTATTATCGTGATCTGTACAGAGCACATACGGATTAGCCTGCACATCGCTGCTTGTAATTCTGAGCAGGCCGGAATCATCCGATACTCTCTGAAAACTACATCGGCCCTCAATTGAAGGTCTACGGGAGCAGAGGACAGAATCCCGGCGGGAAGCCATTGCCTGATGCCTTGCATGACAGCACGGCCATTCTCGTCAGTCAGCAGGGGCTCTTCACCCAACTGTATCCATGCGTCGTCACCGGCATCGAAGTCCCTTGCATAAAACTGTACCTTGACACCCTCAAGTTTCTTGCCCAGGAGATACTTGACAAGCAACTGCTTTTCTTTTTTCGCAATTTTATAGACTGTAGCGTTTGGTGCAATTTCAGGTCCGGATGAATCATCGTTGCTGATAATGGCGTCCGACACCACGATCTCGGTGTTTTCAGGGGTGGCTTTACACGCTGTGACAAGGAACAGAGCGGCCAGAATTAAAAGAACGGAATATCTCTTCATATATTCCTCCTCATATATTTTTCATTATCTGAAAGCATTTATAGCACAGATAGGTCTGTCAACCAATCTTAACAGTTCGAATACCAGTTAATCTGACAATATCACTCCATGTAAGATTATTCTGTAGGAACAGGGGGATATTCGCTCACGATCCCACTGCTCAGACAAACGTTATAACTGGCCTTCCCTGCGTTGATGATAATGTGATCATCATCTTCAGCTTTGACATCATCCGGGTAGCTGACTGTATCATTCTGAATGAAATTCGTGATTTGTTTCAATATGCGGAGGCCCCTTACTGTTTCTACAGCAACAGCTATTTCAGAAGGGTCTTCGGGATTTATTGTTCCTATAATGACCATTCTTCCATCCGGAAGGAATGCAGCCATCTGATTCGCAAGTGCATCTGAGCAAGATTCATCCGAAGATTGAGAGCTCGCATTAATGAATGCCTCGGCAGGCAATGGGTTGATCTTTACTCTAAGGTCATCTGAGGCGCATATTGTTACTATATATACGACTTCCACGGTCAGTTCCGCAGTGTAGTCTCCGGGTTCAGTATAAACATGAGTTGCCGTAATTCCATCTTCACCCGTACCGTCTCCGAAATCCCAGTATGCTTCACGCTGGAAAAGGCCGCCCTTTACGGAACAGGTGCCGTCAAAATCTACAGTATCGCCCACGTAAGCGGTTTTGTCCTCTCCTGCATCTACATTGAGCATCCCGCCGTCATTTTTCATTTTAATGCTGCTGCAGCCGGCTGCAAGCATCGTTACAATTAAAGCCGTCAGAATATTTGTTTTCATCATTTTCAAAGCATTCGCATAAATCTGAAGTTTAATCAATCAAACTGTACTGTCCGATTGCTGATTAATTAAATCCCGCTTGAAGATTTTTTTGACTCATTGTATATAAAGTGAATAATTATTCACCGTTAAGAAAATCAACTATACGGAGGCAAATATGACCGAATACAAAAACATCAATATCGGCGATAAGGCGGAAATCAAGAAAAGCTACTCGATATCCAGATGGCCTGATACCAGAAATATTCTTTCAAGGCTTCATGAACTGGCCAACAATATGCCCCTTTTTCACATCAGGCGAGACAAGATGGATAGTTACATGAAGTTCTTCGATGAGAAGTGCACCAAATCGAAAGCTATGACAGACGAGGCAAAAAAGTACATCCCGGGAGGAGTACAGCATAACCTCGCCTTCAACTACCCCTTCCCTCTCGCCATCACCAGGGCACAGGATGCCTACCTCTGGGATGCCGACGGCAACCGTTATACTGACTTTCTTCAGGCAGGCGGTCCCACAGTGCTCGGAAGCAATTTTCTTCCTCTTCAGGAAAAGGTGATCGAGCTGATCAGGGAATCCGGTCCGGTGACCGGCCTCTTCCATGAATACGAATATAAACTTGCAAAGCTTATCAGCGAATCCATGCCTTCCATTGAAATGTTCAGAATGCTCGCCACCGGCACGGAAAGCGTAATGGCCGCCATCCGTGCGGCACGAACATTCACAGGCAAAACCAAGGTCATCAAAAACGGTGGAGGCTACCACGGATGGAGCGACCAAATGGTCTTCGGCATGCGCATCCCGGGACTCGGAAGTCTCGACGCGCACGGTATCCCTGCAGGCGCATACCAGGATACTCAGGAGTTCTATCCAAACGATATTGAAGCCCTCTATACTCTTCTCAAGAACAATGAGAACGCAGGCGGCACCGCGGCAGTCATACTAGAGCCCCTGGGCCCGGAAAGCGGCACAAGACCGGTCCTTTATGAATTCAACAGACAGGCCCGCGAACTATGCGACGAATTCGGCGCCCTCCTTATTTTCGACGAAGTAGTCACAGGATTCAGGCTCGGCATGGCCGGCGCACAGGGATTCTTCGGCATCAAACCTGATCTCACCATATTCGGCAAGTGCGTTGCAGGCGGCTACCCGGCGGCAGGCGGTGTCGGGGGCAGACGCGAAATCATGGAATGCTTTGCAGCTGGTCTTCAGGGCCTTAAAAAACGAGCCATGGTGGGCGGCACTCTCTCGGCAAACCCATTAAGCTGCGCGGCAGGATACTATGCGATCAGCATGATGAAGGAGTATGACGCAGCCGTCAAGGCAGGCAGGGCTGGCGACAGGCTCACCGACGGACTCAACGACATCATCAAGCGCCATAACCTGCCCTTCATTGCATTCAATCACGGCTCGGTCTGCCATCTCGAGACATCCGCTGCTATGCTGATGGAAATTACAAATCCGAAGATCTTCACCGAAGTAAACAACCGGAAGCACATAATGGAAGAGTTCGGCGCAGCATTCTCCGCTGAAGGTATAATATCTCTTGCGGGAAGCAGACTCTATACCTCGATGGCCGATACAGATGATGTCATCGACAATGCACTTGAACGCTTCGAGAGCGTTCTCAAAGACATAGAAGAGGTAAAATCATGAAGAAGAATAAATCAGGCAATTATAAAGACATTTCAAGGCGCGACTTTCTAACCAGGACGAGCATGGCCGGAGCGGGTATGATCATGCTTCCGATTCTTGAGCCGGCTGCGGGTCTGCTGAAACGTGTAAACACTGTGAGTGCAGATACCGGGAAAACACTTCTGAAGAACGGCCTTATAGTAGATGGGAGCGGCAAGCCGGGATTCACGGGTTCATTGCTGATGGATAAAGGTTTGATATCAGCAATAAATCCCGATACCGTGCCTGATGATGCATCGGTCTATGACTGCACCGGTCTTATCATAGCTCCTGGATTCATTGACGCACATTCCCACATGGACTGGTATATGCCAATAAATGGCCATCCAGAATTAAAAACTCCGTTTACAGAACAGGGCATTACGACATTCGTGGCCGGCCAGTGCGGCTACAATTCCGCTGGTTTTGAGAAAAACTCGAAATATCAGGATATACTCTCGATGAGAACCAATGGTCTTTACGACGTGACATGGTCGAGTATGGATGAGTACTTCTCATATATTCAAAACATAGGGTTGTCACACAATCTGGCCAATCTGGGCGGTCATGGCTTTACCAGGGCCTCCATCCGTGGATTCGACGCCTCGCCCATGAAGCCTGAGGAAATGAAGGAAATGCTTTCGCTGCTCGAAGAAGCCATGGACCAGGGAGCGGCCGGCGTTTCTTTGGGGTTGCAGTACGAACCGGGAATATTCGCGTCGAACGACGAGCTCGAACAGGTTGCAAAGCTCGTTAAGAAAAAGGACAAGATACTCGCAGTGCACATGAAGGCATATTCT
Source organism: uncultured Christensenella sp. (assembly GCA_964584685.1). GTDB lineage: Bacteria > Bacillota > Clostridia > Christensenellales > Aristaeellaceae > UBA1038. The sequence continues at coordinate 20,546 of CAZPBJ010000047.1, forward strand.
TCAATGTCCAACTCTTATCCTGTAAAGCTTTTCGGCACACCGCATAATCTCCTGGCACTGCAGGACATGCTCGACCTGGCGAAAAAAACGGGGGTCAGACTGCAGGCCTCTCATCTCATATTTGTAGGTACGCGCACATACAAGACATATCCCAAGGCGCTGAAGATGATAGAAGATGCCAGGAAACAGGGCATCGATGTAAAATTCGACACCTACGCCTATCACTGCGGTACTTCGATTATAAACGTCTTTCTGCCGTCGTGGTTCCTTGCCAAGGCACCCGCTGTCTATGATGACAAGGCCGCGCTTCGAAAGCTGCATTTCGAAGCAATCATGATTTTCAATCTGCTGGGATTTGGATATGAAGACATCCAGATTATTGACTCAAAGACTCCTGATCTGAACAAATACAACGGCATGTTCATATCCGAAATCGCCAGGGAGATGAAGATAAGCAATTTCGAATGCCTCGTGGAAATCGCAAAGAAAAGCGGCGGAAAGGCACGTGTGCTAAACCACAATTACAGCAATGACGAGATAGTGGATGCCCTGATAAAGCACCCCGATTCACTTTTCATGACAGATGCGATCCCCACACTCCAGGGAGTGCAGAACCCGGCGGCATACGGAAACAACCCGCTTACATTGCAGATCGCCCGCGACAAGAAGCTTATACCTCTCGAAGAGACCGTGAAAAAGATGACCGGTGCGGTGGCAGACCGATACAAAATAAAGGATAGAGGGTATATTAAAAAAGGAATGTATGCGGACATCACCATATTCGATTATGCAAAGATCAAGGACAACAATACGAAAAAGATAACAAACATGGCGCCTGCAGGCATAGATTCAGTCTTCATCAACGGCGTTAAGGTCGTGTCCAAAGGTAAGGCCGATGGAAACATCAATGCAGGACAGGTGATAAAAGTTTAGCTAAAAAATTACTGCTCCCCGGCTTAATGCAAATACAAGCAACGGGGAGCTTTCTTTCAGGAGGTATGATTTTATGTATGTGATTTCGTATGATATAGGGACTACTGCCTGCAAGACATGCATATACAAGATAGCGGACAAGATCGAAATGGTGGATTCTTCACTTGCAGAGTATCCGCTTTTTCTTATGCCGGACGGCGGCGCCGAACAGGTGGCCGACGACTGGTGGAACGCCGTATGCGCAGGCACAAAAGAAGTCCTTGCATGCACGGGAATCGCACCTGCTGATATCTCAGGCATCTCATTCTGCTGTCAGATGCAGGGTTCGGTCATGGTGGATCGAGCAGGAAACGCGCTGAGAAACCCCATGGGCTATATGGATGCACGTGCCAAGAAGCAGATGGAGGAAACGGTCGGCGGCGGACTCATCAAAATAAGCGGTGTGAATGCCTTCACGCTTCTTAACTGGCTCAGACTAACCGGCGGCGCAGCCGCAACAGCCAAAGACCCTATCTGGAAATACCTGTGGGTCAGGGACAATGAACCGGAAATATTCGCCTCGACACACAAATGGCTTGACGTGAAAGACTATCTGCTCATGCGCTCAACAGGAAATCTTTCAATGACAAGAGACTCGGCTAACGTGACTTTCCTTTATGACACAAGGCCGGGAAAGCTTTCATGGCATGAAGGCCTTTGCAAAAGAATAGGCGTGAACATGGACCATCTGCCGCCGGTCGTCGATTCAACCGACAAAGTGGGAGGCCTTACCGAAAAGGCGGCCTCTGAAATGGGACTAAAGGCCGGAACTCCAGTTTTCGGCGGCGGTGGAGACGTATCCCTCATCGCACTTGGCGCCGGATGTCTGACGACTAACGATACTCACGTGTATGTAGGTACGTCCGGCTGGGTGAGCTCAGTTGTAGACAAGCGAATGGTGGATGTGGGGGCTTTTGTTGCATCGATTCTCGGGGCCATCCCCGGCAAGTACAACTATACAGCCGAGCAGGAGACGTCCGGGCTTTGCCTCAAATGGGTGAAGGACCATCTGGCCCTCGACGAGATCGGGATATATCTGGAGAAGCAGCACGTATGCGAGAAGGAAGGAGAGTATGAAAACCTCTACGATTTCCTCAACAAAGTCATCAGCGAAACCGAGCCCGGCTCGGGCGGCGTCATATTCACGCCCTGGTTCCATGGCAACAGGGCACCCAGGGAAGACCCTTATGCAAGGGCCATGTTCTTCAATCTTGGTCTCGAGACCGGCAAACGTATGATGGTGCGCTCGGTTCTCGAAGGCGACGCCATGCACAAGCGGTGGTCGCTGGAAGCCGTCGAGAAAAGGGTCCCGAAGCAGGAAGTCATAAGGTTTGCTGGCGGCGGCGCCAAGTCCGAGGTATGGTGCCAGATCATGGCCGATGTGACAGGTAAGGTTGTCGAGACCATAGAAGAGCCTCAGAATGCAGGCGCTCTGGGTGCAGCCGTCGTTACTGCAATCGGGCTCAACATATTCAAGGGCTTCGACGAGGCGAAAGGCATGATTCCCGTAAAAGGCGTATACAGGCCTCAAGACAAATACCGTGCCGTTTATGACAGGAACTTCGAGGTGTTCAAGGGCCTCTATGCGAACAACAGGAAGGCATTCCACCTTCTGAACGGATAAGGAAAAGACATGGCGCTGATAAAGGCCATGGCCATAAACGTCTGGTCAGGGCTCACCTACAAAGGCTTTTTAAAGATGGGCTCATACGAGTCTTCAACAGAAAAGGCCAGAAGGTTCGAAGGTCTTATCAGGGAAATAAAGAGACAAGCCCCCGACATAATTGCAGTAAACGAGGCCAACCCCCTGCCCTGCTACGCCCAAGAGCTTGCAACGTCAACCGGATATGACTGCATATGGCACATGGGTGTATCAGGGCTCCGTCTTGGCAGGTTAGGTATACCGATCAATCTGAGAGAAGGTGATGCAATACTGGCGAGAAAGGGGCTTGGCCTTAAATTCGCCGGACAGACTAAGCTTG
>CAZPBJ010000048.1:0-23439 GCA_964584685.1 uncultured Christensenella sp.
CCCGATGTTGACGTGCGGCTTGGAACGGTCGAATTTTTGCTTTGCCATGGGAATCCTCCTTATTAGTTGAGCGAACGCATTTATTTGCTGCCGGTTACTTTTTCGGCAAGGGATTTGGGAACTTCCTCGTAGTGATCGAAGATCATGGTGAACATACCGCGCCCCTGGGTCTTGCTGCGCAAGTCAGTGGCATAGCCAAACATCTCCGACAGCGGGACAAGGCTTTGGATAACCTGCTCGATACCCCGGGCTTCCATGGATTCGATGCGGCCGCGGCGTGAATTGATATCGCCGATAACATCGCCCATGTACTGGTCGGGGACTACGACTTCCACCTTCATCATCGGCTCAAGCAGCCGGCTGTCCGCTTTCCTGAGCGCGTCCTTGAAGGCCATGGATCCGGCGATCTTGTAAGCCATTTCGGAAGAGTCTACATCGTGATAGGAACCGTCCGTCAGCGTGACCTTGAAATCAACCACTTCGTATCCGCCCAGAATTCCCGAAGACAATGCCTCGCGGATACCGGCGTCGATGGGAGCGATGAACTCCCTGGGTATGACACCGCCGACGATCTTGTTTTCAAACGAATAACCTTCTCCCGGCTTGACGGGCGTGATGGTGATCACGCAGTGACCGTACTGGCCATGGCCGCCCGTTTGGCGGATATAGCGGCCTTCGGCGGTGGCCGGCTTGGTGATGGTCTCCTTGTAGGCGACCTGGGGCTTGCCAACCGTTGCTTCGACCTTGAATTCGCGAAGCATGCGGTCTACGATGATCTCAAGATGCAGTTCACCCATGCCGGCGATGATGGTCTGTCCGGTCTCCTGATCGGTGTATGCTTTGAAGGTGGGGTCTTCCTCAGCCAGCCGCACCAGCGCCATGGTCATCTTTTCCTGACCTGCCTTGGTCTTGGGCTCGATGGCCACGCGGATAACCGGCTCAGGGAATTCCATCTTCTCAAGAAGGACGGGATTCTTTTCATCGCACAGGGTATCGCCCGTGGTTGTGTCCTTAAGGCCCACTGCCGCCGCGATATCGCCCGCGGTCACGCCGGAGACATCCTCGCGGTGGTTGGCGTGCATCCTGAGGATGCGGCTGAAGCGCTCGCGCTTGCCCTTTGATGAGTTATAGACGTAGACGTTGGCGTCAATGTTGCCCGAGTATACGCGGAAGAAAGCCAGCTTGCCCACGAATGGATCAGCCGCGATCTTGAACGCCAGGGCGGAAAAAGGTTCGTCGTCGCTGGGATGGCGCTGTACAATCTTCTCCGGATCATTGGGCAGCGTGCCCAATACGGAAGGAATATCAAGGGGAGAAGGCATGTAGGCGCAGATACCGTCAAGCAGCGGCTGTACGCCTTTGTTGCGGTAGCTGGTGCCGCATAGCACCGGCGTCATCTTGCCGGCTATTGTTGCCTTGCGGATGGCGATGTTGATCTCTTCTTCGGAAATGGCTTCGCCCGAGAAGAACTTCTCCAGCAGACTGTCATCCTGCTCAGCGACGGCCTCAATCAGCACGGCCCTGTATTCATTGGCCAGCTCCCTGAGGTTCTCGGGGATTTCCTCAAGGCGTACATCCTTGCCTTCGTCATCGTAGTATACTTCGGCTTTCATGCGAACCAGATCAACAATACCTTTGAAAGTGGCCTCGGCGCCGATGGGCAGCTGAATAGGGACGGCATTGGCGTGCAGCCTATCCTTCATCATACGGATGACGCGGAAGAAATCAGCGCCCATGATATCCATTTTGTTGACATAGGCCATGCGGGGCACATTGTAGCGTGTTGCCTGACGCCAGACCATTTCGGACTGGGGCTCAACACCGCCCTTGGCACAGAAGACTGCGACAGCGCCGTCAAGCACGCGCAGCGAACGCTCCACTTCAACGGTGAAATCAACGTGGCCGGGGGTATCGATGATGTTGATGGTATGGCCTTTCCACAGAGCGGTGGTAGCGGCGGAGGTGATGGTGATGCCGCGCTCCTGCTCCTGGGCCATCCAGTCCATCGTCGCGTTGCCTTCATGGACCTCCCCCATGCGATGCACGCGCCCTGTGTAAAACAGGATGCGTTCAGTCGTGGTGGTCTTCCCGGCGTCGATATGTGCCATGATCCCAATGTTGCGGATCATGTCGATTGGGTGCGTTCTCAGCATGCGGGCTTTTCTCCTTATTAACTGCCTGACAATGCGCCATGCGATTGCCCTGTTGTGCTATGGCCTGAAGGTCAGTAGCGGTAATGGGCGAAAGCCTTGTTGGCCTCGGCCATCCTGTGCATTTCTTCCTTGCGGCCAAATGTCTTGCCTGTGGCATTGGCGGCATCCATCAGCTCAAGGGCAAGGCGTTCGGCCATGGTGCGTTCAGCGCGGCTGCGGCTGAAGTCAACCAGCCAGCGAAGCCCCAGTGTCTGCCTGCGCTCAGGACGGACCTCGATGGGTACCTGGTAGGTGGCGCCGCCCACGCGGCGGGCTTTGACTTCCAGCTGCGGCATGACGTTGTTGAGCGCGTCCTGGAAGACCTCGGTCGGCTCTTTGCTGGTTTTCTCTTTGATCATGTCAAAAGCAGAGTAGCACACCTGCTGTGCGACACCGCGTTTGCCGTCAAGCATAATCTGGTTGATGAGTTTGGTGACGGTGACCGTCCCGTATACGGGATCGGGCAGCACCTCACGCTTGGGTATGTATCCACGACGTGGCATGGGTTATCCTCCTCTGTTGGCTATGGGATCTGCCGCCGGCATTGACGCTTCAGCATCACGTCTCCCCTTGGAAGGGACTCCTGCGCCCGGCGCTGTCCTCCCCCCGTTCCAGGGGTGAGGCGGCAAAGGCAGGGGCTGCCTTGGGCGATGTTACGCCTGCTTACTTTTTGGGGCGTTTGGCGCCGTAGAGCGAACGGCTTTGGTTGCGCTTGGCAACGCCGGCCGTATCCAGTGTGCCGCGGATGATGTGGTAGCGCACGCCGGGCAGATCGCGCACGCGGCCGCCGCGGATGAGCACTACGCTGTGCTCCTGAAGGTTATGGCCTTCACCGGGAATGTAGCAAGTACCTTCGATCTGGTTGGTCAAGCGGATCCTGGCGATCTTGCGCAAGGCTGAGTTCGGCTTCTTGGGCGTCGTTGTCTTGACGCTCAGGCATACACCGCGCTTTTGCGGGCAGCCTTGCAGGATCGGGGCATCTGATTTGACAGTTACCTTTTTCCTTCCCTTGCGGATCAATTGATTGATCGTGGGCATGGAAGCACCTCCTGATAATTGATCGGAGCTTGTTAAAGCAAGTCTCCTCCTATAAAATCCCCACAACCCCCGGGGATATATAGTCAATGTCAATGGTCCCGCGCCCATACCGGGCGATAAGGACTCGAAAGCTGCCTGAAAAACAGGCAACCGTAGCATATTATCATAATATATTGCGCTATGTCAACGACTTCAGCGTGATGCACAAGCCGGTTGTTAGAATCCTGCGTAAAATCTTTGTTTGCGGATAATTATTTACCAAATATAACATTCATATATCTACTGCGCGTTGGCCATGGCCTGCGTCAGTCGGGTCATGGCATTCACCAAGTCATTGAAACCCGGATTGGCCGCAAGCATTTGGCTGAGGGAATCAATGGCGCCATAAAGTTCCTGATAGGCAGGATGCCCGGTATCCAGGTTATCCCGCTGCTGAGACGCGGCTGTCAGAAGCGCAAGGGCATCCCCGATCAAGCTTTGGGCAGCATAGGGATCCTCAGCAGCAGGGGAGATTTGCTGAAGCGTTTCAGGCCCATGGATGCTGCATACGGCGCCCTGGCTGACGCCGCCCAATACGGTGGGGCCCAGGTAATCTGTCAGCGCGCCTTGGTACTGTGTGCCGATAAAGGCTTTCAGGGGATGTCCCTGGGGCAATACCACCACGCTGCGCTGAGCCAGAGCTTCCGGCGGGCAATAGGGTCCCGCCGGCATGTTGCTGACAGTGCAAAGGGTAGTCAGCGCGTGGATTTGACAAGACGCGGTTGGTACGGTCCCCTGGGCCCAGTAGTCGCTTACCGGGGTGTAGCCCATGCTGTCCTGCTGGCAGGCCGCGGTTGCCAGCTGGCCGGATACCGCGCAGGTAGTAGCTTTTACCAGGCCGTAATCACCGGGATTTCCCTCCAGGATATTGCGGTTGGCAAGGTTTTGCAGACTGTGGATCTCCTGCATGAAAGTTTTCCAAAGCCTGGCGGCGCTGTTGCCGCCCGTCGTCTTTGAAGACAGCGGTTTATAGTTGTCATGGCCTATCCATACAGCGCCGGCATACCAGCCTGTCAGGCCAGCGAAGAACACCCCCCGCTGCTCGGAATTGGTACCGGTCTTGCCGGCGACGGTCTGCCCAGGTATCTTGGCCGCGGTGCCGGTGCCCTTTTGCACGGCGTCCTTGAGCATATCAACCGTAAGCCAGGCAGTGGAAGGCTTGAATACCTGGCGCCTCTCCTGCATGGCGTGACTGTCGTATATCACCTTGCCCTGCGCGTCCGCGATGCCTATGAAGGAAATGGGGGCCTGATAAATGCCTCCGTTTCCCAGGACGCCAAAGGCAACCGACATCTCCACCACCGAGATGCCCGAACTGCCAAGCGCCAGACCAAAAGGGGTAAGGTTTATATGGTCCTTCTGCACGCCGAGGCGGAGCAGGAAATCGCCTGACCTGTCCACGCCCACATAGTTCATCAAGGCCTGCGCGGTAGCAGTGTTGTCTGATTTGATCAGCGCCGTGCGCAGGGTTTCCGGCCCCCGGTAGCTGGAGCCGCCATAATTCTTGGGCCAGGTATCTTTGGCATCAGCGCCGCGCCAGCCTGCGATGGGGATAGGCATATTGAAGACAACAGAGGCCGCTCCAGCGCCCATTTCGATGGCTGGGGCGTAGACGGTCAGGGGTTTTATGGACGAGCCAACGGGCATGTTCATGTCCGCAGCGCGGTTGAGCGTCTTCTTTTGCTGAGGCGGTGTCCGGCTGCCAACAATGGCCTTCAGCTCACCCGTGCGGTAATCGATGATAGCCGCGGCCGCCTGGGGCTGGATGACATCCTCATAGGTGCCGTCGGTGTTGCGCGCGCGGAAGGTCTTGTCGGAGGGCTCGCGCAGGGAGGGATAGTCCCCGTAATTGTACAGCGTCTGCTCCAGTGTTGTCTGCATGGCGGTATCCAGTGCCAGATAGACCTTATAACCGCCTGATCTCAGTTCCCGCTCCATGGCGTTTCTGTTGACGGCGGTATTTTGCAGGTTGTTCATCTTCAAAAAAGTCTGAACCACCTCTTTGACGGCATACTCCACATAGTGCGCATAAGGGTAAAGCTTTGCGGCCGCGGGTGACTCGCGCAGGACATTGGCGGTGTCGGCGGACAATGCCTCCACATACTGCGCGTGGGTAATGAACTGATTCTCATACATCATGCGCAGCACATAATTGGTGCGGTTGTCGGTGATGGCACGGTAATCCGTAGTGGCAGAAGTGCGGGTGTAGAAGTTGCGGCGCGCATTATAGTAGTAAGGGTTGGTTGTCATGCCGGCCAGCATGGCGCATTCGCGTAAGGTCAGCGCGCTGAGTTCCTTGCCGAAGTAGCCTGTCGCGGCTACCTTGACACCGTAGTAATTCTCACCCAAGAAAATGGTGTTGAGGTAACTCTCTAATATCTCCTGCTTGGTGTAGCGGGTCTCCAGCTGCATGGCAAGATAGGCCTCCTGAATCTTGCGCTTGTAGCTCAGCTCGTCGGACAGCACGGTTTTCTTGATGAGCTGCTGGGTGATGGTGCTGCCGCCTTGCTGGGAACCGGAAACAAGGTTGGTGATAAACGCCCCGAAAATGCGTTTGACATCAATGCCGTTGTGGGAGAAGAAACGCGCGTCCTCAACCGCCACAAAGGCGTATTGCAGCCGCGCAGGCATGGTGTCGATGGAGACCATGATGCGGTCTTCCGTTCCCTTGTAGTCGGTGATCAAATTGCCTTTGGCGTCATAAAAAAAGGAGGTCTGCGCCTGGTCGTCGAGTTTCTCGATATCAAGCATCGGCGCTGTTTCCACGTAGGCTTTGGCAATGCCAACCACCGCGCCCAGCCCAGCAAGGCCCATCAGCAGCACCAGCAGCACCAGCATGCGAAAGGCGTTGACTATGACTGCAAGCGCGAAACTGGGCCTGCGGGTGCGTTTTTTAAAAATACTGCGCTTTGGCCGCGCCTCCGGACCCTCCGGGACACCTGTCCCATAGGGCTGCTGAGCGCGCCAATCGGATGCCTTGTTCATGACTTCTCCTTCGGGATGATCCGCGGCCATTATAACATAGTCGTCACCCGCACAAAAGACCGGCGCACAAAAATGTTACGTTTATGTCTCAAAATCGTAATAATATGCGCGATTTGCTTGACAGGCCTTAGGAAATACTTTAGAATACCACAGTATGAACCACCGTGAATGCGTCCATCGCGCTTTTCGCGCACCGGAAGGGGGGACGGGCATGAAAACTGCCCACAGCCATATGAAGAAGAGCTTATTGTTCTTGGGTTTCCTTGTCTTGGTCGTCTTGCTTGCGGCCTCATCATCGGCGCTGACCGATGCCGGCAGCATCAGTTTTGCCATGAGCGTGGATCCCGTTACCTTGAAAGCCCCCGGAGAGGTCACAGTGTCCATCCGCGTCGCCAATGTGGGGACGGAGGACATTACAGTGCCCATGACGCTTTATGACGCGGATGACAAGATCATTACTGCCGCTTTTGACGGCGGGGCGATCACTTCGCTGAAGGTCAACGAAGTCGTCACATGGGAAGGCAAATGGCAGGTGAGCCAGAAACACCTGGACGCGGGAAAGATCATCTTCAACCTTCGCCTCAACACAACAGACGCCGCCGGCGCAGTCGCGCAGGTCAGCGTAGCCGCCTCCGCCGGCATCGTCTTTGATGGCGACAAGGTGGAACTGCAGGTCAGCCGTGAGATCACTCCCCAGGTCGTCCGGCCAAACAGCAATGTCACCGTCACCTATACGCTGTCAAACACAGGCACTGTAGGGCTAAAGGATGTCACGGTGCGTGAGAACCGCCTGATCTCAAACACGCAGCAGACGGTAACAAGCATAGTGCCCGGCGCCTCAGCGAAGGTCATATTCACAAAGCAGATGGGCAATTCGGCGCTTGAGAGTTCCGCCGTCGTGCTGTATAAAAAGGAAGGCACAAGCGCCCAGCTGCGCACGACGGTTGACCGGGTCACCATCCCGATCGCCAAGCCGGGTTTCTCCAGTGAACTGACTGCCGACAAGACCACGCTCACCATTGGTGAAAAGGTCACCTTGACCTTGACGCTCAAGAATACCGGCAACATCACCTATGAACACGTGAAAGTGACCGACCCCAAGCTGGGCGAGGTCTTTGCCGATATCCGGCTGCCCGCCGGGGAGACCTTGACACAAACCAAAGAGATCACCATGATGGCGCCCACCACTTTTGTCTTCAGCATTGCGCTGGAAGACAATACCGGTACCAAACAGACTGAAACCACAAACGAGGTCAAGGTCTCCGCATACGCGCAGGGACAGATCATGCGCCTGAACGTGCTGCTTTCCAGCGACCGCGAAGCCATTGACCGGGTGCCCGGCCTGGTGCGTTTCACCATCCTGGTCACCAATGATTCAAGCAGCGTCGCCAAACCCGTCAACCTTTATCACGGCAGCACGCAGATCACTTCAATCGCCCAGCTTGACCCGGGCAAAAGCGTGAGCGTAACGCGTGAATTCAGCCTGTCCCAGGCGGGCAAATACCGCTTTACAGTACGCACGGTGGATGCGCTCAACAATACCGTTTCCTTCGACTCAAATGAGCTGAGCATTGCCTATTTCGTGCCGACTGCCGCCCCAACACAAAAAATCGTGCCTACGATCGCTCCCATCGTCACCTATTCCCCCGTACCGCTTGGCGCAACGGGGGGGCTGGTTGATCAGGGGCGTGATACCCTCTTCATCCTTGTCATCGGGCTTGGCGTTCTCTTTGGCATCAGCCTGCTTCTGTTCCTGGCCAGTTCCCTGATGCGTGCACGTGCCCGTATGACATCAAACGCTGCCTATGACCACCTGCAGATGGCGCAGAAGCGCGATTACAAAGACCCGGACACTTATCAGGGCGGCGCTGATATGACCGATGCCGCCCCGCCTGCTGAGACCGCTGCGCCAAAGGCTGCGGTCACCATGCCGGATAAAATGCCCCACGAGAAATACCTTCAGGATGATGTGAAAAAGAGCGAAGTATCGCCGCAAGCTCCTGTAGTCGGGGAGGCAGCGCCGGCAGAGCAGCTTGCGCCGCTGCCGGCGGATGACGATGCCGCCTATCGCCTCGTGCGCGACAACGATGAGATAACTGAAACCGCTGAGGCCAGCGAGCACCGGATCCGCCGCGCAGCTAAACACACAAAGCTTCCGCAGGACGACGAATAACGGATATTGCCTGTACCGGGCCGCTGCAGGTGCAGCGGCCCTTATCGAAAAGCGTCCTGAACGGCAATAATTGACAGCGAAGGGGTATTTGATGAACGTTTCAAAGGTTTATTTCACGGATTTCAGGGTGCGCAATGACGAGGATATGCTGCACAAGCTGCAGCGCCTGTGCAGGAAAGCAGGTATCGGGCAGATCAACTTCAACGGTAAATTCACCGCCATCAAGATGCACTTTGGGGAACCGGGCAACCTTGCATTTTTACGCCCCAACTATGCCAAGGCGGTGGCGGATCTTGTCAAGGAGCTGAAGGGCAAGCCTTTCCTGACGGACTGCAACACGCTGTATACCGGCCAGCGCCGCAATGCGCTGGATCATTTGGACACAGCCTATCTCAATGGCTTCAGCCCGCTGAGCACGGGCTGCCATGTCGTCATCGCTGACGGCCTCACCGGCACTGATGAGATACATGTATCGGTCAATGGTGATTTCGTACGCCAGGCCAAGATAGGCCGCGCGGTCATGGACGCTGACATATTCATATCGCTGACGCATTTCAAGGGGCATGAAGCCACGGGATTTGGCGGGACCCTGAAAAACATCGGCATGGGATGCGGCTCTTACGCTGGCAAGAAGGAGATGCACTCCTCAGAAAAGCCCGCGGTCGACCGTGAAGCCTGCATCGGCTGCGAAACCTGTCTGTCCTCCTGCGCGCATGACGCCATCCGTATGATCGACGGCTGCGCCAACATCGCCACCGATAAGTGCACAGGATGCGGCCGATGTATAGCCGATTGCCCGAGTGAAGCGATCCATCCAATGGATGATCAGGCGCTTGAGATCCTGGTCTGCAAGGTAGCCGAGTACACAAAAGCAGTGCTGCAGGACAGGCCAAGCTTCCATATATCGCTGATCATGGACGTTTCACCGTTTTGCGACTGTTATTCATCAAATGACGCCCCTATCGTACCAAACGTGGGCATGCTGGCAAGCTTTGACCCGGTAGCGCTTGACCAGGCCTGCGCCGATCTTGTCAACCGGCAGACGCCCAATGCTGACAGCCTGCTGGGCGAAAAGCCCCGCCAAGTCGATCACTTCCACGCGCTCCACAGCGATACCAACTGGCAATACGGGCTGGACCACGCGCAAAAGATCGGCCTTGGCACACGTGCCTATGAGCTAATCACCCTGCAATAATTTTCCCGGAGCAAGCGGCGCCTGCCAACCCAGTATATCCGCCAAACGCGCGAATTCCTGAAGGCTCAGCATTTCCCCCCGTATGGCGGGGGACAGCCGGGCCTTTTCGATTGCCTCAGCTGCCTGCTGACGGGATATGCCAAAGGCAGGCATGAGATTGTTGAGCAGTGTCTTGCGCCGCATGGCAAATGCGGCCTGCACCAAACGGAAGAAGCGCGCCTCATCCTGCACTGGGACCGCGGGCGTATCGCGCAGGGGCATGCAGATGAAGACGCTGTCGGTCTTGGGCGGCGGCGTAAAGACGCCGGCCGGTATATCCATGACAACGCGGGGCGCTGCCCTGTACTGGGCCAGTACTGCCAGAGGACCATAGCTGGGCGTGCCGGGGGCCGCGACCACGCGGGCAGCGGCTTCGCGCTGTACCATGACATTGATGGACAGGACCGGCAGAGGCAGCCTGAACAAGAGGTTGAGGATCGGCGTAGTCAGGTAATAGGGAAGGTTGGCAATCACATGGAAGGGCCCCAACGGGGCGAGCAGCTGCTCCAGATCAGCCTGCATCACATCGGCTTCAACTATCCGCACATTGTCGATCCCATGCAGCGTAACAGCGAGGATCGGCAGCAGCTGGGGGTCAACCTCCAGGCTGACGACCTGCCCGGCACGTCGGGCAATGGCAGCCGTCAGGCTTCCCAGACCCGCGCCGATTTCAAAGACCGCGTCTTGTTTGCCGATACCGCAGTACGCTACCAACCGGTCAAGCAGCGCTTCATCCTTGATGAAATGCTGCCCCAGCGCCTGCTTGGCCCTGAAGCCGCCCTTATCCGGCCTGACGCGCGGAGCCTGCGTCTTCACGCCGTTACCATCCCGCGGATGGCCGCGATACGCTGTGCCGGGTTGTCCGCCCTAAACAGCGCGGTGCCCATCACCAGCTGATTGGCGCCGGCCTGCATGCACAGCCGGGCATTGTCTTCCGTGACGCCGCCATCTACAGAGATTATGCCCGTAAAGCCTGTCCGGCGCAGCCAAACAGCTTTGTCAAGCGCCTGAACGATCATCGTCTGCCCGCCAAAGCCCGGCTCCACCGTCATGATAAGCACCAAATCAACCAAAGGCAAAAAACGGCGCAGCGTCTCGACAGGCGTGCCCGGCTTCACGCTGACGCCGGCTTTCATCCCCCGCGCGCGGATATCGCGCAGGACGGCGGAGACCTTGTCCCCGATCTCCGCGTGCACTGTGAGATAATCCGCACCCGCGGCATGAAAGCCGGCCACATAATCCTCAGGATGGGTCATCATCAGATGGACGTCCAAAGCAGTCCGGGGAAAACTACGGCGCAGCGCTTGGACCAGATCGGGCCCAAAGCTCAGATTGGGCACAAAGTGGGCGTCCATGATATCAAGATGCAGGACATCAGCGCCAGCCTCCAGCAGGCGGGTGACATCCCTCTCAAGATGCAGCAGATCGGCAGCCAATACTGAAGGCGCGATCCTCAATGATTCAGGCTTTATCTTCATTTGATCAGTCAAATCTTTCCTTCCAGGCAGCCTTCAGCAGCGCCATCATGTCGTTGTAGCGCGCCATGCGCGCGGGGGACAGTTTCCCTGCCGCCTGTGCCAGCCGAACCATGCAGCCCGGCTCTGTCAGGTGCAGGCAGGGCTGAAAGCGGCAGCCGCTGTGTTCATCAAATTCAGGGTAGTACCTGGGCAGATCTTCAGGTGTCAGATTCTGCGGCATTTCCAGCAGGGAAAATCCGGGCGTATCCAATACCTTGAGGCCATTACTGAACAACAGTGTCGTATGGCGCGTGGTCTGTTTGCCGCGGCTGATGCGCAGGCTCATTGCCCCGCTGACCAGGGGCAGGTCAAGAAGTCTGCTCAGCAGCGCGCTTTTGCCAACGCCGGACTGGCCTGCCAGGCAGCAGAAGCTGCCCTGCATGCATGCCTTCAGCTGATCCAGCCCCTCCCCCGTCACTGCGCTGACCGGGATAATGGCCAGGCCGGCGTCGCGGTAGTTTTCCAGCGCTTCCTCGCATCTCTGCCGGCCAAGGTCGCACTTATTGATGGCCAGTACAGGCGTGATGCCCTGCACCCGGGCAAAAAGCAACAGCTTGTCCACCAGCATCCAGTCAGGTGCCGGCTGAGCCGCTGCCACAATGACCATCATCTGGATATTGGCCACCGGCGGCCGCAGGCACAGGCTGCTTCGCGGCAGTATCTCTTCAAGCCAGCCATGCTCCTCCCCCAGTCTGGGGACAAACAGCACCCGGTCGCCCGGCAGGGGAGTCATGTCATCCCTGCGGAACTTCTTCTTCGCCCGCAGCACATGTATCTCCCCCGAGGTCTCGCGCACTGTGTAAAGACCTCCGCGGCCTTCAACGATCTCGCCTTGCCTCATGGACGGGAGCTGGGTGCGGCGATGCCCGGATCCATCACATACACAACCAGATCCACTGTGGTGCCTGCCATCACCTTCACGCCCTCTTTGGGATTTTGCGCCGCGACACGCCCTGCCTGCGCCGGATCCTCCACCGGCACCTCATCAATCTTATTGACAACCAGGCCGAGCATTTCAAGGCGAGGCAGCCACACATCGTATAACTCGCCCTGCACATTGGGCAGGCTGATCTCTCCACCGGATATCACAACCTGCACAATGCCGCCATAGTCCAGTTCCGTCTGTGCCGCAGGGCTCTGGGAGAGAATGGTGCCGGGTTCAGACTGGTCCATGATACGGTCAGTCTGCAGTAAATTCAGTCCGACACGTTCGAGCTCCTGCCGGGCGGTTTCTACAGGCAACCCGGTGATCAGCGGCACGGCCTGCTTGAGCGGTCCTGATGAAACAGTGATCAGGATGGTATCGCCCCGCTTCATGGGATAATCAAAGTCATGGGATTGTAGAATCACCGTACCTGCCTCTTCCTGATTTGACTGGCGGACGATCTGCGGCTTCAGCCCTGCCTTCTCCGCCTCGCGGATGGCCTCCTGCTCGGTGATGTACAGCAGGTATGGCGCGCGCGTTGTGTTGACAACACTTCGCACGATGAGCAGTGTGCCCACGATCAGCAGAACCATCAGTACTATTGACAGGGCAATGACCGCCGCTTTTTCGCGCCGGCGCATGCGGTGCGATGCGGAAGGACGCGGCTTTGGCTGAACAGCGATGACAGGCGTATCGCGTGTGACTTCCTTCTCGGGGAACTGCAGGGCGATCTTGAGCGCCTGTGCCATCTCCAGAGCCGTATGGTAACGCATGTTGGGATCTTTTTCCAGCGACTTCATCACCACGCTCTCGATGGATGATGATACCTGGGGCGCCATCTCATGGATGGGCCGCGGCCGGGCCTGGACATGCTGAAGGGCAATGGAAACGGGTGTATCCCCATTGAAGGGCACGCTGCCCGTCAACATTTCATATAGCACCACGCCCACACTGTAGAGGTCACTTGCGGCAGAGGCCGTCTCCCCGCGCGCCTGTTCGGGCGAAAAATAGTGTACAGAACCCATGACGGAGTTGTCACCCTCCGCAAGGGTGGCGGTGTTGGTGCCAACCATGTGCGCGATGCCAAAATCCGAAACCTTGATATAGCCCTTTTGGTCAACCAGGATGTTTTGCGGCTTGATGTCGCGGTGGATGATGCCCGCCTGGTGGGCATGCTGCAGTGCCGAAAGGATACGGATGGCTATTTGCGAAGAGACGTCTTCGGGAAGCCGCTGCCTGTCGCGGATGATCTCCTTGAGTGTTTTGCCGTCCACATACTCAATGACAATGTATGGATCTTCCGTGCTGCCGCCTACATCCAACAGGTTGACGATGTTATGGTGGCTCATTTTGCTGGCTGCCGTTGCCTCGCGCTGGAAGCGGCTTAGGAACTCCGGGTTCTCCTTGAATTCCGGCCTCAGGAATTTGAGCGCCACATCATGGCCGGTGCGCAGGTCCTTGGCTAAAAAGACGATGGCCATGCCGCCCTCGCCGATGCGCCGGACGATTTGGTAACGCTGGGCGATCAACTGCCCTATCACGCCTCCACCTCCATGATGATGAAGGTGATATTATCGCGCCCGCCAAGGTCAAGCGCAGTGGCAAGCAGGGTATCGGCGATACGCTCCATGTCCCCTTGCCCCAGCAGTTGGGTCATTGCCTTGAACTTGATATACTCGCTTAAACCGTCCGAACACAGCAGGAAACGGTCGCCGGGCAGTTTGTCGATAATGGCAGTATCGCAAGCTATCTCTTCCTCCGCCCCGACTGCGCGCGTGATCACATTGCGGTAGGGATAGCTTTCCGCGGCAGAAGCGTCGATGGCGCCGGTGCGCAGCAATTCTGCGACAAGGCTGTGGTCAATGCTCAGCTGGCGCAGCTCACCCGCACGCAGCAAGTAGGCACGGCTGTCCCCCACATGGCCCAAATAAACCTCGCGCTCGTCTTCCCAAAGCATTGTCAGCGTAGTTCCCATGCCTGCCAGCGACTTGTCCCTGATCTGACGGCGAAAAATATCGCGTGAAATGCCGCTGAAGCAGCGTTTGATCTGTTCCTGCGAGGGTTTGACCCCCTGCAAGGAGTCCTTAAGGCCGTTGACTGCCATGGCGCTTGCGATGTCACCGCCAAGATGCCCGCCCATGCCGTCGGCAACAGCGTACAAAGGGTAGGTGCCTGCAAGAAGCAGCAGGGAATCCTGGTTTGAGCTGCGCGCCCGGCCTATATCCGTGCGCCATACCGATTTCATGTCTCTTCCCCCTTTTGTGCGGACGATTCCGTCATGTCAAGGGATTGTCCGACCCCGGCTTTCAGGTATTGACGCCGCAGCTGGCCACAGGCACCGCCGATATCATCGCCCATCTCGCGGCGCAGTGTGGCTGAAATGTGCAGCGCCTGCAGGGCCTGCAGGAAGCCGGCGGCTCCGCGCGGGCTTACGCCGCGCAGCTTGCGTTCGGGCACATGATTGAGGGGGATCAGGTTGACGTGGCATTGCATCCCGCGCAGACGGCCGGCCAACTCTTTGGCATGTTCAGGCAGGGTGTTGACCCCCTCCACCAGGGCATACTCAAATACAATCCTGCGGCCGGTTTGGGCAATGTAGAAGCGGCAAGCTTCCAGCAGTTCCGCCATGGGCCAAACCCTGGCGATGGGCATCATCCCGGCGCGGATCTCGTCGTTGGGAGCGTGCAGGGATACGGAAAGCGTCACCGGCAGCCCTTCCAGCGCGAAGGCGCGCATTTTGTCCACCAAGCCGCATGTGGACAGGGAAATGTGCCGAAGCCCGATGTTGAGCCCCTGCGGGTGGCTGACCAGGCGCAAAAAGCGCACTACCTCATCATAGTTGTCGAAGGGCTCACCCGATCCCATGAGAACGATATTGTGCGTTGTCTCATTGTCAAGTTCCTGATTGACGAGCAGCACCATGCCCATCATCTCCGCCGCGCTCAGATCGCGCGCCTTTCCCTCCAGCGTGCTGGCGCAAAAAGAGCAGCCCATCAGGCAGCCGACCTGCGTGGACAGGCAGAGGGTCACCCCATAGCGGTAGCGCATCACGACACCTTCCACGCAATGCCCGTCCTGCATGGCAAAAAGATACTTGAGCGTGCCATCTATCCCGGATGTCTGCTTTTCCAAAATCCGCGCAGGTTGGTCAATGCCAAGATCAGTCAGCTTTCCGCGCAGCGCAAGGGGCAGGCTGCTCATCTGCTCAAGGCGTACGCCTTTGTGCAGCCAGCTGAAGAGCTGGCCCGCGCGAAAAGAGGGCTCGCCAAGGCTTTTCAGCCAGGTGCCCATTTCATCCGGGCTCATCTGCAGCAGCTGGACTTTGCTCATGCGCGGTGCATCCTGGCGATATAGAAGCCTTCGGTGCCATCTCGGTATGGCATCAGCTGCAGGCCAAGGGGCCCCTCGTGCTGACGCAGGTTTTGGGGAATGGTATCAGGCAAAGCCCGGATGCTGAACTCAGGATGGGCCAGCAGGAAAGCTTCGATCTGCCTTGTGTTTTCATCGGGCAGGATAGAACAGGTTGCATAAACCAGCAGGCCACCCGGCCTGACATAGCGGCTGCAGGTGTCCAGCATTTTCCGCTGCGTCTCCAGCAGGCCTTGCAGGTCCTGATCGTTAAGCCGCACCTTGAGATCGGGTTTCTCATCCATCACGCCGCTGCCGGTGCAGGGGGCATCGATCAGGACAACGTCCATCATGCCTTCCAGCTGCTCGCGGTATACGAGAGCGTCACGCCAGGCAGGCCGGACATTATACAGGCGAAGGCGTTCAGTCAGCGCCCGGATGAGCTCCACGCGATGCTCATGCACATCCCAGGCATGAATACGGCCTGTACCCTGCATGCGCTCAGCCAGATATGCGGACTTGCCGCCCGGCGCCGCGCAGACATCAAGCACCTGAGCGCCAAGTTTAAGGAATGCCGCTTCAGCCGCCACCATGCTGCCCTCGCCCTGTATGGAAAAATTTCCGTCCAAATAATCGCTGTCCTTGCCGATATCCGCGGCACCCAGTATATGCCAGGCCTGAGGCATTTGACCTTTTTCGTGCTTCCAGACCTTTTTCTCCAGCAAGCGTAGAAACGCTACTTCGCTGATACGATTCAGATTGGGGCGGATCGTCATGCCCTGGCCGGGCCTGCGGTAGGTCAGGATCTGATGCCCTGTCTCCTGGCCGTAATCCTTGAGGATCTGCTCGACCAGCCACCGGGGATAGGAGTACATGATACTGTAATACCCAACGCCCTCCTCCGGCTTTGGCCAGGGTATTTCGTCCACCTGCCTGATCAGGTTGCGCAGTACGCCGTTGACCAAGCCCGTCAGGCCCTCCAGATCCATGTCGCGGGTGATCTTGACCGCTTCATTGACCACAGCGCTGTCAGGCACACGGTCGAGCAGGAGTATCTGGCAGGCGCTTAAACGCAGCAGGTTGCGAACGCGCGCCTCCAGCCCCTGCGGTTCCTCCAGCAGCCTGTCCAGCGCGAAATCCAGTTTATTCAGATTTTCGAGTGTCAGGTAGACAATGTTGGTGCACAGCCGCTTGTCGCGCGGGGAGAGGTAAACCAGGTTGAAGTGCTCATTGAGCGAAAGCGAGGCGAAGCCCTCTTCAAGCAGCACACGGTTGAGCACCTGCAGGGCGGACTTGCGCGCGTCGGATGATATGGTAGGCGCTGCGGGGCGGGGAACAGCGGGCTTGGTGAAAGCAGGCTTGCTATCGGCAGGCTTGGGGAATCCCGGCTTGCCAAAGGAAGGGCGGCTGAACGTTTTGTGGTCCCCCTGCGTGCGCGGTCCGCCAAAGGCAGGACGGGGGGAATATGGTTTGCGGCCATCCTGTGTGTGCGGTCCGCCAAAGGCAGGACGCGGCGTAAACGGTTTTTGTTCTCCCTCGGCTCGCGGCGCTACGGGGGCAGGGCGGGTAAATTGCCTTTGCTCTCCCACGGCTTGCGGCGTTGCGGGGGCTGGCCTGCCATATTGCTTTTGCTCACTGGGGGCAGGGCGGCCAAATTGCTTGCGTTCACCTTGTGCACGAGGTCCGCTAAAGGCAGGCCGCGGTGTGAATGGCTTACGCTCACCCTGGCCATGCGGCGCAGGGACGGCAGGACGGGCGAATTGCTTTTGCTCCCCCTCCGCCCTGGATGCGGCGGGGGCAGGGCGGCCATACTGCTTGCGCTCGCCCTGGGCATGAGGCGCGGACGGGGCGGGACGGCCATATTGCCTGCGCTCATCATTGGGGCGCCTGGCTCCCGGGGCGGGATGGCCAAAGGCCTTTGCGCCGGCCTGGCGGGGAATTATACGGCCGTAAAGGTGTTTCTTGTCCTTGTTGTGTTCGCTCATGCCTTGCCTTCCTCTGTTGTATCCGTATCCGTCAGGTTTGTTCCGGCAGCCAGGGAATGTCCGCGCAGATAGTCCCTGGCCTGCATGGCTTTTCCACCCTGTGCCTGCAAACTCATCACGCGAACAGCGCCCTTGCCGGCCTGAACCAGGAGTCCTTTTTTGTCGCCGGCTTCCAGCACTTGACCGGGAAGCCCGGTCTGTCCATCCTCTGCCTTGGCGGAGAGGACCTTGAGCGTACCCAATGGAGAAGCGGTGAAGGCACAGGGCCAGGGGTTCAGTCCGCGCACCAGATTGACAATGTCGTGTGCGTCCCGGTGCCAGTCGATCAAGCCCATTTCCTTGTTCAGCATAGGGAAATAGCTCATTTTCCTCTCGTCCTGGGCATACCGAGGACAGGCGCCTGCGGCCAGTGCCTTGATGGTTTCAATCAGCAGATCCGCGCCCAGCCTGGCCAGGCGCTGGGTAAGGGCGCCTGCAGTTTCATCGGGCATGATGTCCGTCCCACGCTGCAGGAGGATGTCGCCGGTGTCAATTCCCCTGTTTGTCATCATGGTGGTGACTCCCGTCATGGTTTCACCCTTTATCAGGCACCAGTTGACAGGCGCGCTGCCACGGTAGCTCGGCAGCAGTGAAGCATGGACATTGACAGTGCCCAGGCGGGGTATGTCCAGCAATTCCTGGGAAAGTATCTGGCCGTAGGCTGCCGTCACGCACAGATCGGGCATAAGCGCGCGCAGGGTCTCCACACCTTCCCGCCTGATCTTCTGGGGCTGGAACACCGGAATGCCCTTTGACTGCGCATAGACCTTGACAGGCGGCGGCAGTGCCTCACCATGGCGGCCTTTGGGCTTGTCAGGCTGGGTAAATACCCCAGCGACTTCCAAGCCGGCTTCAACCAGGGCGCTGAGGCTGTGCACCGCGTATTCCGGTGTGCCCATAAAGACGATGCGCATGCTATCCTACCACTGTCCCCTCTTGCTCTTCTTCCGCTTCATCATCATCAAAGACTTCATAACTCATCTTGTCCACATACAACACGCCATCCAGGTGGTCTATCTCATGCTGCAGTGCGCGCGCGTAAAGGCCCTCGCCTTCCACTTCAAAGAAGTTGCCTTTCTTGTCCTGGGCGCGCACGCTTACCTTCTCAGGCCTGATGACGCAGCCCCTGCGGCCGGGAACCGACAGGCAGCCCTCGGTCATGGCGATTTCTCCCTGTGAAGCCACAACCTCGGGATTGATAAGCTCCACCAGGCCTTCCCCCACATCGATGACAACGATGCGCCGCATCAGCCCGACTTGCGGGGCTGCCAGGCCTACGCCCTGGGCGTCATACATGGTATGCGCCATGTCCCGTAAAATCATCGACAGGCGCGAATCGAATTTTTTGACCGGATGACTGACGCTGCGCAGCAGCGGCTCTCCGATGGTCAGTATCTTTTTTGCCGACATTATTGTGGAAAAACCTCCTTGATTCAGGCCATTGACGCGGGATTGACTTCCAGCGTGACCTCACAGGGCCAATCCCCATTGGCCAATTCCTGCAGGGCGCTGAGTACCGTTTGGCTGTCCTTGTGCTCCAGCAGCTTGATAAATACCTGTGCGCGGGCACGGCCCATGATCTTCTTGATGGGAGCCTCATCCTCGCGATAGAATAATACCCGTTTTTGAAGATCGGGCTGCGCTGACAGCAAAATTCCCATCTTTTGATACAGCTGGGCGCTGACGGCGCGGGCTGTCTGCTCATCCTTGGCCTGGCACAGCAGGCGCGCAAGCATGGTAAAGGGAGGATAAAGGTCACGCCGGCGCCTGGCGAACTCCTGGGTAAAAAAACTGCGGTAGTCCTGTGTCGCGGCTGCCTTGATGGCATAATGGGAAGGCTGATAGGTCTGGATGATGACCTCACCGGGTTTATCAGCGCGTCCCGCCCTTCCGGCCACTTGGGTAAGAAGCTGGAAACTGCGTTCAGCGCTCCGGTAATCAGGCAGATTGAGCGAAAGGTCGGCCAGCACAGCGCCAACCAGCGTGACCTGCGGAAAGTCCAGTCCCTTGGCGATCATCTGGGTACCAACCATGATGCGCGCCTGACCGGAGCGAAAGCGGTTGATCAGATCCCGATGCCCATCCTTCATGCCTGTGGTATCAACGTCCATGCGTACGACAGACACGCCGGGATAACGCTGTTTGACCTCTTCCTCCACGCGCTGGGTGCCAACGCCTACGGTGCGGATATAACCTGACCCACAGGCAGGGCACACGCGCGGCAGCGGAGTCTTGCGGCCGCAGTAATGGCAGTGCAGGCTCAAATCCCAGGCATGGTAGGTGAGGCTGACATCGCAGTCATCGCAGCCCATCACATGCCCGCACTTTCTGCAGACAACGCTGGGGGCGTACCCGCGGCGGTTGATGAACAGCATCGCCTGCTGCCCATCGGCCATGCACTTGTCAAGCTTTTCAAGCAGCAAGCGGGAAAACATGCCCTTGTTGCCCAAGCGCAGTTCCTCACGCATATCGACTAAGCTGACCCGGGGCATGGGCCGGCCGTTGACGCGGTCGGGCATCTCCAGCAGCATATAGTCGCCGCGGCCGGCTTTAGCGAAAGATAGGATGGAAGGCGTGGCGCTGGCCAGCAGCACCGCGGCGCCTTCGCGTTGTGCGCGGCTGCGCGCCACGTCGCGCGCGTCATAGGCCGGTACGCGGTCGCAGACATAGCTGGACTCATGCTCCTCATCCACGATGATCAGGCCCAGATCCGTCACCGGCGCGAAAACAGCCGAACGTGCGCCGATCACCACGCGCGCCTTGCCCATGCGGATACGGCGCCACTCGTCAAAGCGTTCCCCCGCGGAAAGCCTGGAATGCAGCACAGCGGCGTCATCGGCGAAACGGCCGCGAAACCAGCGCACCATTTGCGGCGTCAATACAATCTCTGGCACAAGCACAATGGCCCCCAAGCCCTGCTGCAGGCAGGCGCGCACCGCGCGGATATAAACCTCCGTTTTGCCTGACCCGGTTACGCCGTGCAGCAGGAAAGCCCCCCGGCGGCCCTTGATCGCGGGCAGAATCTCTCCCAGCACTTCTTCCTGTTCAGGCGTCAGAACCGGGTCGGGTTCACGCTCGGGGCTGTCCGGATAAGGAGAACGCAGCACCTCTTCGTCGATGACGCGCAGGATGCCCTGCCCCTCCATCACCTGGAGGCTTTCAAGGGGGTTTCGTACCAGAAGCTGCAATTCGCTCAGCGGGTGCGTCTGCCCGTCTGACAAGAGGTCGATCAAGAGTTTCCGTTTGGGCGCGCGGCTTTGCCGTGCCCGGGCGCCGCTGAGCTCTTCGCCGCTGAGCAAAAGCCTCGCTGCTTTCTGGGTTTTGACCTTGACACGGCCACCGCGCATTTGGGAGGGCAGCATCAGCCGAAGCGTTTCCGCCAGGGGACAATGCGCGCTTTGGCTCAGTTCCGTTGCCAGTTCGACAAGCGGCGCAAGCAGCGCGGCGTAGTCCTCAAGCGTTTCGATCACTTCGCGGATGCGGGCCGGATCCAGATCGCTGCTCTGGCTCAGGGTAAGCACATAGCCTTCCTTGACCTGATGGCCAAAGGGCACCATGACGCGCATACCCGGCGCCAGAACCATATCCTGAGGTATGGTATAAGTAAATACACGGTCCACATCCGCATGGGCGATATCAATGATAACCTGGGCGTAGCGGGAAGCCGGATTCACGCGGTTCCCTTCCGCAGGCGGAGGATCTCATCCAGCAGGCGCTCAGCTGCCAGCCGCTTGCTTAATCGGGGCAGCTTTTCAATCCCGCTGCCGCTGATGAGGGTGAGCACGTTGGTATCCACATCAAAGCCGGCCCCGGCTTGCGTCACATCGTTAAAGCAGATGAGGTCAAGGTTCTTTTTCACAAGTTTCTGTCTGGCGTTTTCCGGATGGTCACCCGTTTCCGCCGCGAAACCGACAAAAAACTGCCCCGGTTTCTTGTGCTCGCCCACAGCCCGGGCGACATCCGGTGTTTGGCGCAGCGTGAGCACAAGCGGCTCTCCCGGTTTCTTTTTGATCTTCTCCGTTTCCGGCTCCACTGTGAAATCAGCGGGAGCCGCGGCCTGGATAAGGATATCGGCCTGAGGGGCAAGCCCGGTGAGCACCTGCAGCAGATCACGTGTGCTGGTGACATGGACGGGGCTGAGACCGGCTGGGACAGGCAAACTGACGGGGCCGGACACTAATGTGACCCGAGCGCCGCGCGCCAGCAGGGCCTGCGCGATGGCATATCCCATTTTGCCAGAGGAGCGGTTGGTTAAAAAACGTACCGGGTCCAGCATTTCCCGCGTCGGACCGGCGGTGACCACCGCGTGCAGGCCCTCAAAATCCTTCCGGGACGCAAAAAAAGCCTCGCATGCGGCTGTGATATCTTCAGGCTCGCTCATACGGCCGGCGCCTACATCACCGCAGGCCAAGAGCCCGCCTTCAGGGCCTATCATCATGACGCCGCGCGCTTCCAGGGTTCGCAAATTCACCTGTGTAGCCGGAGCGCTGTACATCTGCGTGTTCATTGCCGGCGCCAGCAATACGCTTGCCTTGGTGGCAAGCACGGTGGTAGAGAGCATGTCATCCGCCAGGCCTGCGGCCAGCTTGGCGATAATGTTGGCGGTGGCGGGCGCAATCACAAAAAGGTCCGCCGCTTTGGCCAGGGCGATATGCTCCACTTCATGGTGATTGGGGCGAGCGAAGGTGTCTGTCACGACAGGGTTTTGCGACAAGGTTTCCAAAGTCAGGGGCCTTACGAACTCACAGGCGCCGCCGGTCATGATCACAAACACCTGCGCGCCCGCCTTTTTTAGGCGTGAGCAGAGTTCACAGCTTTTGTAAGCCGCGATGCCGCCCGTTACACCCAGGACGATTGTCTTGCCGTGCAGCGCGGACATGTTACTGCTCGTCTTCCAGGTTGCGGTGATAGGTGAGCAGCCCGCGGTTGATCTCTTCAATGGCGACAGCCAGGGGTTTCTTTTCCTCAGCGTCCACCAGGGGCTGCGCGCCTTCCATCAGCTGGCGGGCGCGGCGGCTTGCCTGCACGACAAGGGTGTAGGTGGAATCGGTTTTCTTTTTGAGGGCTTCAATGCCTGGTTTGTTGATGGACATCTGTTTCTCCTTTAATCCTCGTAAATCTCCGGAAAATAACGGGTAGTGCGGTGCTTCTCCGCGATGATGATGGCCCTCAGGCGTTCAAAGGCAAGGTCAAGCTCATCATTGACCAAGGCGTACTGATAGTGCTTGAGCAGGGCGAACTCACCGTAAGCGTTGGCCAGGCGCTTCAATATCTCATCGGGATCGTCGGTGTTGCGTGTCTTCAGGCGCTCGCGCAGCGCGGAATAGCTGGGCGGCAGAATGAAAATGCTGACAGTGTCGGGCTGTTTTGCCATAACGCTCAGCGCGCCCTGAGGGTCAATATCCAGCAGCATGTTCTTGCCCTCTTCGATACCCTTGAGCACCTGGCTCTTGAGGGTGCCGTAACGGTGCCCATGAACGGTCGCGTGCTCCAGGAAAGCATCCCGGGCCAGCAGGTCATCATACTGCCCGGCTGTCAAAAAGTGATAATGCACGCCGTCTGTCTCGCCCTCGCGAGGTTTCCTGGTGGTGGCGGAAACGCTGAAGACAATGCTGGGATCCGAGCGGAGAAGGCGTTCACACAACGTGCCCTTGCCGGTGCCCGAAGGGCCCGAGATCACCAGCAGCATTCCCTTGCGCACTTCCTTCATCTCCAACCCTCCCTTACCGCGTTAACTTAAGCGGCCCAAGCGCTTATCCGTCTCATGCGGTATGCTTCGGCTTTATGTAAGTATACCACACGCCAGGGCAAGTTCAAAGCGTTAACCTGATTTCAAAGGCAAGAGACCGCCGCATCACGCGACGGCCTCCGCAGGATGAAACTAATATCCTGATCAGCCCTTCTTTTGCTCCTCATAGACCATGCGAACCTTGATGCCCTGGGGGTAGTTGCCAAAGCCGTGAC
>CAZPBJ010000049.1:0-23270 GCA_964584685.1 uncultured Christensenella sp.
GCGGTTTCCAAGATATATTTTTGGAGCCTCAGTCTATGCTGCTGTAAATGTCGGGGCCACGATTTCATTACCAGCTTTTCGGCCGTGGCCAGCTGTTTGTCAAACATCGGCCCCGGTCTTTCGCTGGTGGGACCGCACGGCAACTACGGCCATTTCTCCCCCTTTGTCAAATACTTCCTGTCCATCCTGATGCTGGCAGGCCGCCTGGAGTTCTTCCCGCTGCTGGTGCTCTTCCATCCGGACATATGGAGGAAGAGGTAAGGTTTGTCTATCTGTCCATGCAGACAGTGTGCTATACTTTGACGGTGAATGTTTGAAAAGGAGATTTTATGCGCAACGAGAAGCCGATAACCACAATCAATGACCGCGCGCCCGGCCTGATGCTCATGCGCGTGCTGCAAGGCGCGCTTATCGGCGGCGGCGCCATTTTGCCCGGCGTGTCCGGCGGCGTCCTGGCCGTTGTCTTTGGCATCTACAGGCCCATGATGGCCTTCCTCTCCAGCCCCTTCAAGGAGCTCAGGAAGAACCTCTGGCTCTTCATCCCCGTCATCATCGGTGTCGCGCTTGGCTTCTGGGGCTTCGCCAAACTGATGGCCCTGCTGTTTGCCGAGGATTCACCCTACCCCATCAGCCTTTTTGTAGGTTTGATTTTCGGCACGGTGCCCATGCTGATCAAGTCGGCCGGCAGCAAGGGCCGCAGCATAAAGGACTGGCGCGCCCTTGGCCTGACCTTTGTCCTGCTGCTGGTTTTCCTTATCCTCATCGAGTCCCTCTCCTCGCTTGATATGCCCCTCACGCCTCTTTGGAGCCTGGTCTCCGGCATTGTCTGGGGTTTCAGCCTGGTGGTTCCCGGCCTCTCCAGCAGTTCCATCCTGCTTTTCATGGGTCTCTACACCAAAATCATGGCCTCGGTGGGCGACCTGGACTTCTCCGTCATCGTCCCGCTCATCGCCGGCATCGCGCTGGTGGCGGTGCTGTGCGCCAAGCTTGTCAACCTGCTGTTTGAGAAACACTTCAGCCTCTCCTCCCACGCCATCGTGGGCCTGGTGCTGGCTTCCACGCTGATGATCATCCCCAGAAGCTGCGCAAGCCTGACACAGGGGCTCATCTGCCTGGCGCTTGCCGCCCTGGGCTTTGTCGCTGCCTGGTATATGGGGATCTGGGGGGAAAGGCTCAAACCCAAGGATTGACGCCATCGGATGCCATTGGGCGCGCTTCGCCGGAGCGCGCTTTTTGGCGTGTCTGAGGCCGGACCCGGGAGTATCATGTCTTCGGAAGCGATGCAGGGACAGCTTCGACCACGCTGCCGCCCCTTGAGCGGAAGATAACCTGATATGCGCATGCTCCCAGCCCCACGCAGGCGGCCGCCATCATGAGATAGGCCGCCCAATAGGGCAGGGATGTCTTGTCGATGGCGAATTCCAGCGCGGCGCAGGCCCCCGCGCACAGTATGAATCCCGCGCAGCAGGCGATCAGCTGCCCGGCCGGCATCCTTTTGCCGGCCTTTCCCTTTATCCATAAAACGATGCCGCCAATCATCAGGCACGCAAGCACGATGACCGCCGTCAGCTGCGATACCCGCACGAACAGCCAGCGGAGAAAATTGTCCCGGCGCATGCTTTCCAGGACAACCTGGGTCGAAGCGTAAAGCAATATGAACAGGCGGGCCCTGTCGCCGTCGTTCCCGGCAGTTCGCATCAGCACTGTCAGGATGACCAGGGCGGCAAGCGCCTCAAGCATGAAGACTGCCCAGTACCATTCGCCGTATTCATTCATCACCGCGAAAGGAAAGCGCTGAAACAAGGCCTGTTCAACGTCAAGCCCGATGCCTTCGCCGCTGAAATACTCGGCAAAACGGCACAGCGCGATCACAAGGGCGGCAGGAGGCGCAAGGACATCAAACAGCCGTGCGGCGCTTTGCCGCGTGACTTTGGCGGTGATGACAGCGGCTAAAGCGACTCCGCCAACCGCTCCCCACAGCGCGTAGCCGCCTTTCCAGGCCTGCAGCATGCTGCCCAATCCGGATTCCATATAAAAACTGAGACGGGCAAGGCAATAAAACGTCCTGGCGCCAAGAAAACCTAGCAGCAGCGTGCCGATCATCAGCACAAGCCGCACATCCGGCGAAAAGGCGGCCCTTGCCGCCAGCCGGTTCATGAACAGCAGCCCCGCTCCTATTGACAAGGTGATGCAGATCGCGTACAGGGTGACCGGAAACCCGATCACATGGCATACAGCCTGTATCTGTCCGTCCATCGCTGTACCCTAATCAGCCTGATAGGCGCTGCAGAAATAGATGATGTCGTACAGGGGCCGGCGCTTGGGATTGTTGGGGGAGTTGATCTTTTCATGTCCAAAGACCATGGTCGTTGAAGAGCCGCCATCCAGGTTATACGCTTCTTTCACATCGCCCATGGACGCCACCAGCCGGGCGAACTGCTCAATGGTCAGGCCGACCGAGCCTTTGTCCTCGGGGCCTTCCGAACAGACGCACAAATACTCCAGGGGCCCTGTCTGCGCCAGACACATGCGCTGCGCCGGGACAAGCGCCGCATTCCCGTTATTCTTGAATCCGGTTTGGCGGACCCCTCCCTTCACCAGGGCCGGCCCAAAGGTAAAGCCGTTGACGATCTTCCCTTCAAAGGCCGAGATTTCGGAGCGGTCAGCCGTTTCAATGATATGCAGGTCACCCTTGTCATCGATGAGCAGCACATCGTGGATGCCGTCGGGATAGTTCCTGTAAACCCTGCCCTGCCGCGCGACATAGCCCACATTGTTTTTCGCCCCGTAGTAATCCCCGTTGATGGCCAGCGCCGCATTGACACGCTTTGACATGGTCGTGCCCATCTGCGTGAGCACGGAGGTGTAACTCTGCGAAAATGCCGTGCGAATCTGGGACGCGTTGGCAAGCTTGACCCTTGCCGCCACATAGTTCGTATCATAAATGCGGCCTGTGCTGATAGTGATGCTGATGGAGGGGTCCTCATAGGATCGGTCCGACAGGAAACCCTCCTCCAGCAGGGGCAGGCCTGCCTTGG
The DNA here is from genome assembly GCA_964584685.1 of uncultured Christensenella sp. Classification (GTDB taxonomy): domain Bacteria; phylum Bacillota; class Clostridia; order Christensenellales; family Aristaeellaceae; genus UBA1038. The sequence goes on from CAZPBJ010000049.1 coordinate 3,039, forward strand.
CGTCAAGGGGCAGTTCGACGACCGACCCCTTGGCTACTGCTGTACCCGATGGCACGAGGATCAGCATGCACAGCAATATGAGGATGATAACGGCAACCCCGACACACCGGCGCATATGCTTGTCTCCTTTATGGCATGGTTTGCGTGTTGTCAACCTTGAAAACGCCCGTCGCGGCGAAAGTCTCGGGAAGGTTCTGCAGTCCGCTTTGGGCTGTCCCCATCATCAGCTTCCTGAAGACGGCCTGCCGCCGGGCTTCGTCCGTCAGTTCAATGGGGCGGAAATCCGGGCTCCCCTGCGTTTGGCATGGGATCACGCGCAGCTCGCTGAGAAGCGGCGTCTCCCCCTCCAAGCGGTAACGCAGTTGGAATATGCCGGTGGAAGGGTCGACATTTGACATGGTGCCAAACGTGAAGTTGCCGGTGCTGTAAAAAATCGGCTTCCCCCGGTAAAACTGGATAGGCTGGATGACATGCGGATGGTGCCCGTAGACTACATCGGCCCCGGCGTCGATCAGCTCTTTGGCCAGCCCGGTCTGCCAGGCGTCGGGTTTCATGAAGGTCTCCCGGCCCCAGTGCAGGCTGACCACAACCAGGGCACATCCCGATTCTTCCCTCAGTTTCCTGATCCTGGCGGACAGCCGGACCCCGTCTGCCGGCTGAGGATAGGAGTAGCCGATGAAACCTACCCTGATATTCCCGACTTCCTTGACCGCCAGGTCATCATGCGGGCTGTCGTCCTTCAGCGACAGGGAGCCAAAGTGGGCGATCCCCACCGCCTCAAGCGCTGCCAGGCTGTCCAGGTAGCCCGCTGTGCGAAAGTCCAGGCTGTGGTTGTTCACCGTATTCACCGCGTCGATGCCCCCGTCCAACAGGATTTGGACATGGTCGGGATCGGCAGCAAGATTGTACTTCTTGTCCAGGTGCTGCGTGCGCCCGGTCAGTACCGCTTCCAGGTTCGCGACTGTCAGATCATCCGTTTTCAGGTACTTTTCAACCAGGGAAAACGGCCAGGCGTATCCCTCCCGGTCGACCGTGCTGTGGTAGCTTGACGCCGCCTCCTTGTGCTGGAAAGAGTCCCCAATGCTGCAGTCCCCAATGAAGGAGATGGTCATTGAAGCCGTCCCGTCATCGGAAGGAGCGGCATACGCGGCTGATTTCGAAACCCGGGCAGGCTTCCCCTCTATCAGGAAGGGGTCCTCTTTGCTGCCGGTTCCCGCGCTGATTGTGACCATGGACGCGTCCAGCATGACTGACACGCGCAGGCCGACATTTTCCCGCGTATACGCTCCCCAGCTGAGATGCCCGTTGTAGCCCACGAGCTGCATCTTGTATCCGCCTGCGTCCTGAATCGTGCTTGTCCAGTACGGGCTCGTCCCCGTCGCCGCGTCCCTGTACAGGCCCCGCTTCCCTACGGCGTAGGGAGTGCCTTGGGCAAAACGGGATTTCTGCACATTCCACATGGTGGCGGCAAACCCGTAGGCAGGGTCCAGAAATTGCCCGCTGCTCAGGATGAACAGCCCGCCCTGCTCCTTGTTTTCTATCAGCGCCTTCTCAAGGGATGAGCCGCCAAACATCTCATCGCCGATGCGTTTGAGTTCAATAGCCAGGTCGCTGTCGGCTATGCCGGCGATGCGGCGGTAGCTGCGCTCCTCGATGGCTTTCCTATCGGTTTCGACAATGACCTGGGCCGTGTCGATCACATATTCCGTCAGCAGAAGGATCTGCCCGGCATCCGCTGACAGCACACGCCACAAAACAGGCCTTGGCGTGCCATCCTCATCATAAGGGTACGCGCCCAGGCTTACATACTGATATCCGCTTTCTTTTTCATATCCGCGCAGGCTTTGCTCGCTGCGGGCCGGCGGCAGCAGGCAGGCCAGCATCACCGCGCAGGCAAGCAGTGCAGTTCTCTTCAAAACGCCCTCCCGTTTTTCCTCATTGGCAAAATGTATAGCATATGGCGGCTTGCTTGTCAATGAAGGCGAGTTGAAACAAAGAACATGCAAAAAAGGGGACAATGGCGGGTTTCACCCCCCATGCCCCCGACATGGGGACGGAACCTGCCGACGCCTGTGGCGGAATCAGACAGGTGGAGGAGTCACGCGAAGCGAGACGTGCGAGTGAGCTCTGGGAACGAAGACCGGCGAGGACTGAGCTTGCGGGTAGTTCCTTCCTTGACCCGACTATAGGCCCTTGCTATCTGTAGATGATCTCTTCCCGCCGGGGCCCGTTTGACACCATCGTCAGCGGGGTTTCGATCTCACGCTCAATGAATTCAAGGTACTTGCGGCAGTTCTCCGGCAGGTCTTCATAGCGCTTGATGCCCCGCACGTCCGTGCCCCAGCCGGGCAGGCTGACATACACGGGCCTGGCCTTGGCAAGCGCCGGCGTATTGGGGAAATCCCTTGTCTCCGCTCCGTTGATCTCATACGCCACGCAAACCTTGATCTCGTCCAGGTAGCTCAGCACGTCGATGTTCGTAAGCGCGCACTGCGTCGCCCCCTGCGTCAGGCAGCCATAGCGCGTCGCCACGGCGTCAAACCAGCCCACGTCCCGCGGCCTGCCGGTCTTGGCGCCGTATTCTCCCGCGTCGCCACCGCGCTTCCTCAGTTCCTCGGCCTCCTGCCCCTCCAGCCTGCTGATGAAAAAACCGGTGCCAACAGAGCTTGAGTAGGCCTTTGTGACCGCAATGACTTCCTTGATGCTGTCCGCCGGCAAACCAGCGCCAACCGTCCCGTAACCGGCCATCGGCGAGGAACTCGTCGTATAGGGATAGATGCCGTGATCCGGGTCGCGCAGCGCGCCCAGCTGGCCCTCCAGCAGGATGCGCTTGTTCTCCCTCAGCGCCCGGTGCAGGTACTGCGTGGTATCCCTGACCATCGGCTTGATGCGCTGCCCCAGCGCCCAGTACTTTTCGCACAGCGCATCCGCGTCCAGCAGCGGTTTATGATACAAATGTTCCAGTAACACATTTTTCTTGACCAGGCTGAGCTTCAGGCACTCGCGCAGCATCTCCTTGTCAAACAGCTGGCATACCTGAATGCCCACCTTGGCGTACTTGTCGCTGTAAAACGGCGCGATGCCCGACTTGGTGGAGCCAAACTTGCGCTCGGCCAGCCGCTCCTCCTCATAGGTGTCCAGCAGGATATGGAAATCCATCAGCACCTGCGCGCGGTCGGAGATATACAGCCGCGGCACCGCGATCCCCCGCTGCGTCACACTGTCCAGTTCCTGCAGCAGCGCCTCGATATCCAGCGCCACGCCCGGGCCGATGACATTGGCCACATTGGGGTGGAAAATGCCGCTGGGCAGCAGGTGCAGCGCGAACTTGCCGTATTCATTGATGATCGTATGCCCCGCGTTGGCCCCGCCCTGGTAGCGGATGACGATGTCCGACTGCTGCGCCAGCACATCCGTCAGCTTGCCCTTGCCCTCGTCACCCCAGTTGGCCCCTACGATTGCCGTCACCATGCCTTCGGCCTCCTCATAATGCGGTCCTGATGCGCGCCACCGCGGCGCTTGTGTTTTCCAATGTGTTGAAGGCAGTCAAACGGAAATAGCCCTCGCCCGACGGCCCAAAGCCCGACCCCGGCGTGCCCACCACCTGCGCCTCCTCCAGCAGCCTGTCAAAGAAAGCCCAGCTGTCCATGCCGTTTGGTGTGCGCATCCAGATGTAGGGCGCGTGCACGCCGCCATAGGCCGCGATGCCCGCGTTCTCCAGCCCCTGCCTGATGACGGCGGTGTTTCGCATATAGTATTCAATGCCCGCCCGCACTTCCCGCAGGCCTTCCACGTCGTAGGTGGCCAGCGCCGCCCTTTGCACCGGGTAGCTGACGCCGTTTGACTTGCTGCCGATACGCCTGCGCCACAGGGTATTCAGGCTGTGCTGTCTGCCGTCGTCACCCAGGCCGCGCAGCGCCTTTGGCACAACCGTCCAGCCGCAGCGCACCCCCGTGAATCCCGCCGTCTTGGAATAGCTGCAGCACTCGACGGCGACCTCTTTGGCGCCCTCGATGTCGTAAATGCTGTGCGGAACATCATCTCCGTTGATATAGGCCTTGTAAGCCGCGTCGTAAATGATGACCGCCTCGTTCTCCCGCGCCCAATCGACAAAACGCTTGAGCTGCGCCTTAGTCAGCACCGTGCCGGTCGGGTTGTTGGGATAGCACAGGTAGACCACGTCCACCCGCCGCTCGGGCAGCGCGGGTACAAAACCGTTCTCCGCCGTACAGGGCAGGTAGCAAAGTCTGCTCCAGCGGCTGTTTTCATAGCTGCCCAGCCGCCCCGCCATCGCATTGGCATCCACATACACCGGGTAGACCGGATCGGTCACCGCAATCAGGGCGTCGCTTGAGAACAACTCCTGCAGCGCGCCCGTATCCGTCTTGGCGCCGTCGCAGATGAAGATCTCATCGGCATCGATATGGATGCCGCGCAGCTGATAATCATGTTTCGCGATGGCCTCGATCAAAAAGGGATAGCCCCCGTCGGGCGCGTAGCCGTGAAAGCCGGCCTGCGTGCCCATCTCGTCGGCAGCCCGGGCAAATGCCCCCGCGATGTACTGCCCCAAAGGACGCGTCACGTCCCCTATGCCCAGGCGCAGGATCTGCTTGCCGGGATTATTCTCTTCATAACGCCTGACACGTTTTGCGACTTCGGCAAACAAGTAGCCTGCCGGCAGCGACGCGATGGCTGAATTGATCCGCATACTGACTCCCCTTACGGCGCCAGCCACTCGCCGTCAAATACGAAGGCGGCGGGGCCGGATTGATAGACATGGTTGTCCTCCGCGTTCCAGCACAGCTCCAGGTTGCCGCCGGGCAGCTTGACCTGCGCCGTGCGGTCGGCCAGGCCGCAAAGGACGGCCGCCACGATGGCGGCGCTGGCGCCCGTGCCGCAGCCCAGCGTTTCGCCCACGCCGCGTTCCCACACGCGCATCTGCAGGATATCCCGCCTGATGATGCGCACAAACTCAACATTGGTGCGCCTGGGGAACAGGGGATGGTTTTCCAGCATCGGCCCCTGGGTGGCAACATCGACGATCTCGGGATCGCGCACAAACACCACGCAGTGGGGATTGCCCATGTTGACGCAGGTGACAAACACAGTCTGCCCCAGTATCTGCAGGCGGTGGCGCAGCACCATCTCACCTGGCAGGTCCACGCCGATGCGCCTGGGGTTGAACTCGGGCGTCCCCATATCCACCTTGACGCGGCTGACCGTCCCCTGGTCCAGGGTCAGCCAAAGCTGGCGTATGCCCCCCTTGGTGGACAGCGTCAGTTCGGTCTTGTCCGTCATGCCGCGCTCATAGACATACTTGCCGATGCAGCGCGTCGCGTTGCCGCACATCTCGGCCTCACTGCCGTCAGAATTGAAGATGCGCATGCCAAAGTCTGCCGTATCGGAAGGCTCGATCAGCACCAGCCCGTCTGAGCCCACGCCCAGGTGCTGCCTGGACATGATCAGCGCGTCACGGGAAGGATCGGCTACGATCTCCTCAAAGCAGTTGACGAAGATGTAATCATTGCCAATGCCGTGCATCTTGGTAAACTTCATGCCAGTCCTCCTGCCTTACATCTGCCGGGGCGCCTGAAGCCCGATCAGGTACAGCCCCGTCTTGATGGTGTCACGCGCCGCGTGGGTAAGCGCCAGGCGGGCCGATGTCGCCGCCTCATCCTGCCCCAGGATGCGGTGTTCATAATAGTATTTGTTGTAGGCCTTGGCGATCTCCGTCACGGCGCGGGTGACGACAGAGGGCTCATTGCGCCTGGCCGCCTCCTCCACCGCCTCGGGGAACAGCGCCAGCATCTTGATGAGCGCCAGGGCCTCGTCGTCTTCAAGCGCGGTATAGTCAGGCGCGGCGGTGATATCCCCCGCCTTTTTGAGCACAGAGCAGCAGCGCGCGTGCGTGTACTGCACATAGGGCCCCGTCTCGCCGTCAAAGTTGAGCGCCCTGTCCCAGCGGAAGTCGATATCCTTGATTCGGCTGTTGTACAGGTCAAAAAAGATCACGGACCCGATGCCTACCTGCCGGGCGACCTCCCCCTTGTTCTCCAGGCCCGGCGTCTTTTCATCGATGATGGCCAGCGCCTTGTCCTGCGCGCGGGTGAGAAGCTCATCCAGGTAGATGGTGTTGCCCTTGCGTGTCGACAGCGGCTCGCCCTCATAGCTGATCATGCCAAAGGCAACATGCTCCGTCTGGTCCTTGGCCCAGTCATAGCCCATCAGCTCCAGCACCTTGAAGACCTGCCGGAAATGCAGGTCCTGCTGGTAGGCCACCACATACAGGCACTTGTCAAAGCCGTAGGTATCCTTGCGGTAAAGCGCCGCGGCGATGTCGCGCGTGGCGTACAGCGTCGCGCCGTCGCTCTTGAGGATCAGGCAGGGCGGCATGCCCCAGGGCTCCAGGTCGACCACATAGGCTCCGTCTGACTCCTTGAGCAAGTCTTTTGCCCGCAGTTCACTGACCACGCGGTCCATTTTGTCATTGAAGAAACTCTCGCCGTCATAGCTGTCGAAGCTGACATCCAGGATGTCGTAGACGCGGCCGGCGTCCTTGAGCGTCAGCGCCTTGAACCATTCAAAGATGTCCAGCGCCTCTTTGTCCCCGTCCTCGATGCGCCTGAACCAGGCGCGGCCTTCGTCATCCAGGCTGGGGTCAAGCCCGGCTTCCTGATGGAAGCGCACATAAAGATCGCTGAGCGCCTGCACGCCGCCCTGCTCCACCATCTCCCTGTTGCCCCAGTGCCGGTAGGCGGCGATCATCTTGCCAAACTGCGTGCCCCAGTCGCCCAGGTGGTTAATGCCCACCGTACGCCAGCCCAGAAAATCATAGATGCGCCTGAGGCTGTGGCCAATGGCCGTGGTGGACAGATGACCGATGTGAAAGCGCTTGGCGATGTTGATGGAGGAATAATCGATGCAGACCGTCCTGCCCCTGCCCAGTACGCTTGAACCCCAAGTATCGGGCGCGGCCGCGATGGCCTCCAGCACCTCTTTTGCCAGGGCGGCCCTGGAAAAGAAAAAGTTAAGGTAGCCGCCCTTGACTTCGGCCCTGGCCAATTCAGGCGAACTGATCGCCCCTGCCAGCTTTTGCGCGATCTGCGGCGGCCCCATGCGCAATGATTTGGACAGCTGGAAACAGGGAAAGGCAAAGTCGCCCATCGCGGCATCGGGCGGCAGCTCAAGAAGCGGGGCGATGTCATCCGCGCCAAGCCGCGCCTGGGGGAATACCGTCTCCACCGCCTGTGTCACCAGCCCCGCGACCGCCCTGCGAACGTCCATCCTTTACCCCCCTCAGCCTTCAGAAACAAGCGCTATCATATCATACAGGGCAAGGGTGCGCAAATCCGGACGCTATAAAAACAGCACGGCTGAGCCTGCCATCGACAATACCGCCCCCAGCAGGTCCTTGGGGCGCAGTTTTTCCTTGAGGATAAAAAACGAGATGGGCAAAATCAGTACCGGCATTGTCGACATCAGGGTGGAGGCAACGGCTGCCTTGCTGTACCGGATGGCGACCATCGACAGCACAACGCCAAACAATGTGCCCAGAACAGCGCCCGACAGGACCGTCTGGCGGCCCCTGGCCGACAGGAAGACAGCCCGCAGCGCCTTCCACTTGCGCCCCGGCGCAAAGATGATGAGCATGCCCAGCAGGCCGCCCATCAGGCGGACCTGCGTGGCGGATACCGCGTCCATCGACAGCAGGCCCATTTTGCTGCATATCGTGCCGGCTGCCTGCGCCAGGGAGGCCAGGAACGCGAAAAACAGCCCCGTGGCCCTGTCTGACCCGGCGCCTGCGCCGCCTTTTGTTCCCACGACCAGCATGATGCCCATGAGCACCAGCAGCATCCCGATGATGTTCAGCGCGCTGAGCGTTTCGCCAAACAGGAAATAACCCAGGATGGCCGTCAGCACCGGCGCGAAGGAAAAGACCAGCAGGGTCAGCCGCGCGCCGATCATCAGAAAACCCCTGACAAGCATCGTATCGCCCAGGGAAAAACCGACAAAACCCGACAAGAGCAGCCACAGCCATCCGGCCAAAGCCGCGTCTCGGGGCAGAAAGCCCGGTCCGATCAGCCCCGCGGCCAGCGTGATCAGGGGCAGGCCAAGGAGGATACGCCCAAAGTTCAGTGCGCCGCCGTCAAGCCCGACGCCCCGCCTTTCCATGATGACGCCATTGATCGTCCAAAGGACCGCGGCGCCAATGGCCGCCAAGGCACCCCACTGTTCCATGTTCCACCTCGCGTGGTTCATCATAACCTATCCCTGAGGGCTGTCAACCGTAAGAAAATTTAGTATTTCCTGCTATTACGATACAGTGATGTATATTTATCCATTTTTATCGCATATTTTGTTATATTATACTTTACACACATCTTTTTATGTGTTATTATGCATTCGCGGAGGGACGAACAATGCATTCAGGCTATGACAGCAAACTCTGGGGCGGCCGATTTCATCAGGATACCGATGAGCGGATGGCACGCTTTCACAATATCGCAGGCACGACAAGCTGGCTTTTGGAGCCGGATATCAGGGGCAGCATGGTCCATGCGCAGATGCTGGACAGATGCGGGCTGATCACGCCCGAACAGTATGCCCAAATCGATCAGGGCCTCAAAGAGCTGCTCAGGCAGGCCCGGGAAGGCATTCTGGTGCCGGACAACAGCTTTGAAGACGTTCACAGCTTTGTTGAAGTCAAGCTGACCCAGCTGATCGGCAACGCCGGCAAGGTGCTTCACACCGCACGCAGCCGCAATGACCAGGTCAACCTGGACATGAAGCTTTATGCCCGCGAGAGCTGCCTGGCCTTGCTTCAGCTGCTTCAAAATCTTCTGGATACCCTCAAGGCGAAAGCGGACGCCAACCCTGTCCCAATGCCCGGCTATACACATATGCAAAGGGCCCAGGCAGTCACCTTCAAGCATTATCTGATGGCTTATCACGGCATGTTCTCCAGGGATCTGAAACGGGTCGAGAACGCCATCGCCGGCATGCATGAATGTCCGCTGGGCTGCGGGGCGCTGGCCGGCACCACGCACACCATCGACAGGCCCTTTACGGCGCAGCTGCTGGGCTTTGAAAAACCTTACCCGAACTTTTTGGACGGCGTATCCGACAGGGATTACCTGATCGAGGCGCTGTCCGCCCTGTCGATGATCATGATGCACCTGTCCCGCCTGAGCGAAGAGCTGGTCATCTTCTCAACGCAGGAATTTGCCTTCGTCGAACTGGATGAGCGGTTTGCCACCGGTTCCAGCATCATGCCGCAAAAAAAGAATCCCGACAGCGTGGAGCTCATTCGCGGCAAGACAGGCCGGGTTTACGGCTGCCTGATGGCGCTGCTGACCGTGATGAAGGGTTTGCCGCTTGCCTACAACAAGGATATGCAGGAGGACAAGGCCGCCTACCATACTGCCATGACGACGGTGCAAAGCTGCCTTGTTGTCATGGAAGGCGTCATCGGCAGCCTTATCCTGAAGGAGGAACGCTTGCGATGCAGCCTCAAAGGCGGCTTCATGAACGCGACGGAGGTCGCGGACTACCTGGTGAGGAAGGGCGTCCCTTTCCGCGACGCGCACGGCATCGTAGGCTCCCTGGTGCTCCACGCCGAAGCGCAAAAAAAGGAGCTTGAGGAACTGAGCCTTGATGAGTTCCTGCAATTCTCCCCGGTATTTGACGATACCGTCTATGAAAACATCAAATATGAGCACAGCCTTAAGCTGGGCATCAAAAAAGAAATGCTGTGAAGGAGAACATGAAGTTTTATGACATCAGCCGCTTTTCTCCTGTGATCAGCTGCAAGGGTGCGATATCCTGTGTGGTTTCGCCAACACCGAGGAATTCGCCCTCGGGGCTCCTGATGGCAAAGTAACGGATGAGGATCAGCTTCTCTCCCATCCTGATCCAGAAATCCTCATGGTCCTTGCGCCCGGCGCGCAGATCTTCCACGATCTTCTCAACGATGTGCACGCTGGCCGGCGGGTGGCAGTTCTTCACGTCGCGGCCAAGCACCGATACCGTGCGGGGGAAGACGCGCTCCTTGCCCTGGGAGAAATAGCGCACCTTGCTGTCCTTGTCCACAAAGGTGATATCCATGGGAAGGGCGTTGAACAAGGCGCCGAGTTCCTCAGCCGTAAAAGAGCCGGTGGGCAGGCGGATATCGCCCGCTGCCTCCGCTTGCGCGGGCGGCTGCGCCGGCGTACCTTCCCAAACCGGGGGCGGGTCGATCAAGAAACAGCCGAATTCCTCAGTATCCGCGGCGATTTGCCGCCACTCATCCGCGGAGAGCTTTTCCAGCAGGATGGGCAGCATGATGTTCTCTTCCTTGAACGCCATGTCTTCAAGCCGTCCCATCACAGCTTTCAGCGCCGCTGTTTCGCCCTGCTCCAGGTCCTTCAGCGCCTGCTTCAGCTGCGCGCGGATCTCGTCATCCACGCCCCACATCACCTTGGGCGGCGCGTTGACGCCGTACTTTTCCATATAGGAGAAAAAGAGGTTCTCCTTGATTTTGTAATGGCTGTCAATGCCGGTGAGCTGCCAGGCCAGGTCACGCAGGCTGTAGAGCCTGCCCTCGACCGCAGGGGCATCCAGCAATTCGCCGATTTCCGCCATCAGCGCCCTTAAGGCGCTGTTCTCCGCCTTGAGAGTGTGGGCAGGGTGACCTGCTGTCTCCTCCGCTGCCCGCGGTGCGTGTATCTCCTCAATGGAGCCCTTGAACACGGAGGCATGCACATCGCACAGGCGCTGCACCTCCTTGACCTGCATCCCCTCCTGGATAAGGGCATTCTCAGCCTGCGAGATCTCCTCGGCGGACACATGCCCGAAGGTGGCGGCGAATTCTGCCTTCACCTGTTCCACCGTTTGGCCGGTGTGCAGTTTCTTGATGATCTCCTTGAGTTTTTTCTTTCGGAATTCCCGGTTGTTGATATCGGCGCTCATACTGTCCTCCTCATATTTATGTCAGTCCTTTTTGCTGTTTACAGCATCCACCAGGGCCTGCGCGACCGCTTGGGCCTTTGCCAATTCATCCGCACCGGGTTTCCAATTCACGCGGACCTCGGGCGCCACCACCTCAAAGCCGGCCGCGCCCAGCTGTGCGCGAAGTTCACTGTTTCCCTCGCCTGACCACCCGTAGGAGCCGAACACAGCGGCGTATTTGCCCTTGAACTTCAGTTCCTTCAGGAAGTGCAGCCAGCCCGCGACGGAACTCAGCACGCTGTTGATAACGGTGGGAGAGCCCAGCGCGATGGCCTTGGAGCGGAACACCTCGGTCATCACGTCGTTCTTGTCGCTCTTTGACAGGTTGCATACCTTCACCTTGATGTGCGGCGCGAGGCGGTTGATATAGCCAGAGATCTCATGGGCAATCATGCCGGTGCTCTCCCACATGGTATCATACACGATGGTGATCTGGTCTTCCCGGTAAGCATCCGCCCACTGCGCGTACTTGCGCACGATCTGCAGCGGATCGTCCCGCCAGATCACGCCGTGGCTGGGTGCGATGATGTCAATGGGCAGGTTAAGGGCGACGATTTCATCGATTTTCTTTTTGACCAGGGGTGAGAAGGGCGTGAGGATGTTGGCATAGTATTTTATCGCCTCTTCCCACAGCTGGCAGGCGTCGGCCTTGTCATTGAACAGTTCTTCCACGGCGTAATGCTGGCCAAAGGCGTCATTTGAAAAGAGGATGTTGTCTCCCGTCATGTAGGAAGCCATGCTGTCGGGCCAGTGCAGCATCTTCATCTCGACAAAGACAAGCTGCTTGCCGTTGCCAAGGTCCAGGGTATCGCCGGTCTTCACGGTCCGGAAATTCCACTCGGGATGATGGTACTGGCCGACAAGGGATTTGACGGCAGCCGCAGTGCAGATGATTTGGGTGCCGGGAATTTCCGCCATAAGCGCCGGCAGCGCGCCGCTGTGGTCGGTCTCGCCGTGGTTGACCACAACGTAATCGATGCTTTTCAGGTCGATTTCCTTTTTCAGGCCGCTGACAAACTCCTGCGCGTGCGGCGCCCAGACGGTGTCAATCAGCACTGTCTTCCCTTCCCTGATCAGGTAGGCGTTCTGGCTTGAGCCCCTGTTCACGGAGAAATCCGTGCCATGGAATTCCCTCAAATCCCAGTCTATCTTCCCGACCCAGTCAACATTGTTCCTGATTTTCTTCATCATTGTCCTGCTCTCCTTTTCCCGGTCACATGCGGACCAACTACTTCATGATCCGGGGGCACTGTGTTTCCCGTATTTTCATTATACCGCGAAGCAGACATAGTTTCTGTGATGCGTATCACAAATTTATAAAGTCATTGCAGGTCGTTGAGATAGGCGGCACGAAGCGCGGGAGGATTACTGAGCAGGATACACCGGTAGCCGGCAAGGCTGACAAGCCCCTCACGTTCAAATGCGGCCAGTTTGCGCGTGACAGTTTCCCGGCTGAGGTTGATGGAAGACGCGATGTCCTCGTGTGACAAGTCTACCTCCCCGCCCCCCAGGCGCTCCGACTGGAAAATCAAAAACCCCGCCAGGCGCGCCGTCGCATGCCTGCACGAAAGGATCTCCACCAGCCGCTGCGCGTCGCTTAGCTTGCGGCCGATGGACTGCAGAAGCCTGACACCCATATCCGGCTGGCGAATAACCAAATCGGCGATAGCAGAAACGGAAATCAGGCAAATGCCGCAATCCTCCAGGGCAGTGCCGTCCATGCCCCGGACTTCGCCGCTGTAAAGCGTATGCTCCCCCATCACGGCCCCCGGCGGCAGGATGTCCAGCACAATTTCCTGACCTTCGGGAGATATGCGGCTCAGTTTGAGCCTGCCAAAGCGGACGATGAGAACACTGTCAGCCCGGTCCCGCGCGTGAAAGACTATTTCCCCGCGCCTGAAATCCCTGTGCTGCGCGATGTGCACCAGGTTTCGCTGCCCCTCAACGCTCATCCCCGCGAAGAGTGAGACTTTCGCCGTGCACAGGCAGCCGTCCCCTGCGCAGCCTTCACAGCCCCACACGAGTCTTCACGCGTTCCCGGAGTGGTGTTCATCACAAGCCCCTTTCCGCTTGATGCCTGGTTTTCCATCGGCAGTATAACATGATCGCTGACGGCGCACCGGCCAAACCACTGTTCGATATTGTTATCAAAGGCATCCCGGGTTTATAATCAGTCAGGCAGAAGATACGGAGGTCGCGTACGGGCAATGAAAGAAAAACTCAAGGGATTCTTCAAGCGGTACTTCATCGACGCCATGAGCCAGATGGCGCTGGGCTTGTTTTCCTCCCTCATCATCGGGCTGATCATCAGCCAGCTGTCAAAGCTCAGTTTCCTCAGCTTTTTGGCGCCATTCGCGCAGATGGTATCGGCTTCATCCCCCGTGGTGGGCAGCGCCATCGGCGTGGCCATCGCCTATGGGCTCAAGTGCAAACCTCTGGTGATCTTTTCCAGCGCTGTAACGGGCGCGCTGGGTTACTCATTCGGCGGCCCGGTGGGGGCCTATCTGGCAGCTGTCGCCGGGGCGGAAATCGGCAGCCTGACAGCGGGCAAGACACCTGTGGATATCGTGCTGGTGCCCATCGTGACCATTGTGTCGGGCGGGCTGATCGCCGCCTGGACGGGACCGGGCATCAGCGCCCTGATGAGCGGCATCGGCGGTTTTATCAACAGCGCCACCCGGCTGCGCCCTTTGCCCATGGGTCTGCTGGTAGGCGCTGTGATGGGGCTTGCCCTGACCGCGCCCATCAGTTCGGCCGCCATTGCCATCTCCCTGGGGCTTGAAGGCCTGGCCGCAGGCGCCGCCTGCGCGGGCTGCTGCGCGCAGATGATAGGATTCGCTGTGCAGAGCTACCCCGATAACGGGTTGGGCGGCCTGTTCAGCCAGGGCCTGGGCACTTCGATGCTGCAGTTTGGCAACATCATGAAAAAGCCCCTGATCTGGCTACCGCCCACCATCGTCTCCGCCCTGGCGGGCGCCACATCCGCCTTCCTGCTCAAAATGCCCAACAACCCGCTGGGCGCGGGCATGGGCACCAGCGGTCTGGTGGGGCAGTTCGGCGCGCTGGCCAGCATGGAGGGCAGCTACCCGCTCATCAGCGCGCTTGGCCTGATCCTGCTGATGCACTTTATTTTCCCCGCGGTCCTGGTGGGCGCCATCAGCTGGTTTTTCCGCCGCAGGGGCTGGTTCAAGCCCGGGGACATGAAACTGGCGCTCCGCTAGGCCGCGTCACCTTTTGAACAATAGACAAAACCGCCGCCGCGTGTCGTGGTCTTGAGCCAGAGGCTCAGGTCCAGCCGCAGCATTTGGCCGTTGTCAACGGCTTCCGCCCACAGCTGCCCGCCGTCTTCCTCCAGCGCAACCAGGGTGACCCAGTGCCACTGGTCCAGGTTTTCCAGGCTGCCGCGGCTGAGGTTCAGGAAAGCGACCGGGCAGTCGGATGCCAGGCCCTCGCGGATGAAACCCGCCACCTGCGCGGCATCGGGCCGCTCTTCATGCCGGGCCGGAATGTCAAGGCGCATGCAGCTGAGGTCCCAGCCTTTTTCCGCTTGCAGTTTGTCGATGCCGTCGACGTAACGCTGGGTTGTATTGAGGCCCATCAGCGTGGGCGTCACATAGTCCCACACCAGTTCCATCAGGTCCTGCGCCTCTTCCCTGGTCTGCGCGGGCATGGGCAGCGTCAGCCTGTCCCTGTAATAGCGCAGGATATTGGTGGCAGTGCTGGGCCCGCAGCCGCTGAGGCGCTGGCGGTATCCCGCGTACCACTCCTGGTCGACCCCCTTGTGGAGGCCTTTGCCCGTGGCAGGTATGTCAAAACCGTCCATACGGGCAACGCTTGTCCTTGTCATCTCTTCTCACCTTGCCTGCCGTCACTTGTGGCTTTTGCCACCCTGATATCATACCACTTTGCGGACTGCTTTAAGCAGGCTCCGCTTGCGGGGGGAAGCCGTCCCCCGTATAATGGGGCAAGGAAATCATGGAGGGCGGCATATGGCTGACGGCATCATGGGCGGCACCTTTGACCCCATTCACCTGGGGCATATGCGCATCGCAAGCACGGCGCTTGAAGAGCTGAAGCTTGAGCGCGTCATTTTCCTGCCCGACGGCGACCCGCCCCACAAGCGGCCCAGCTGCTCCAGGGAGAACAGGCTGGCCATGGTGCGCCTGGCCTGCGCGGATGAACCGCGCTTCTCGGTTTCGGATATGGAGCTCATGCGGCAGGGCCGCACCTACACGGTGGACACGCTGCTGGCGCTCAAGGAGCTGTGTCCCGACCGGCAGCTGGTATACCTGGTGGGCTCGGATACCTTCTTTCTTTTCCCCACCTGGCGTACGGCAGAAAAGGTCGCGCGCCTTTGCCGGATGGCCATTGTGCTGCGCCCGGGCGACGCGCCCGATGATGTCCGCCGGGCACAGGAAACTTTCATGCAGACCTACGGCCTTGACAGCGTCCTGCTGAACAGGCCCGGCCTGGACATCTCCTCAAGCGGCGTACGGGAAGCCCTGAGGAAAGGAAAGCCCGTTGAAAACATGGTGCCTGCCCCGGTAAATGCGTATTTGAAACTGCATGGCTTGTATGGGCAAGCGGGCCAAGTCCGGCCATAGCCTTTGCACCGGGTTTTTCCCCGGTTGTTCCCGATTAATATCCTGCTTGACATGAGTATTATTATTCAGTAGAATGTTTTTGTCCGGCGTTCATCCTGCCAGTTTGCGCATGATGATCTTGCTGTTTCGATACACTCCAGGCTCTTGAACCTGAGTCCTGCCCGGCGGCAGCCTCTTTCAACATACAGTTTGCACAAGCCTTCTGACTGTCTGCATTCAGCTTTTTGTGTTAAGATTCAGCAAGCGCCGTATGGAAGTAATTCCCTGCGGCTTTTTGCGTTGGATAAAACATTAAAAGTGAGCACCCGTTAATGGGAATAACAAGAAGGAGGAAACCATGCCACCCATCGCAGCCATCCTGATCGCGCTAGCCGCCTGCGCCCTGGGCGCGGGAGCCGGCTTTATCTACCGCAAACAGGTCACCGAGCTGAAGATCGGCCGGGCCGAACAATACGCCAGCGACCTGCTCAACGACGCCACCCGCAAAGCTGAAGAACAGAAAAAAGAAAAGATACTGGAAGCCAAGGAAGAGGTGCTTCGCCTCAAGACCGACCTGGACAAGGAGATCCACGACCGCAGAAGCGAACAGCAGCGCAGCGAGCGCCGCGTCGCCCAGCGTGAGGAGACCCTCGACAAGAAACTGGACAACCTTGAACGCCGCGAGGAAAAGCTCAACCAGAAGGGCGAGGAGATCCAGGCCCGGCTGACAGAGGCTGAAAACCTGCGCGACCAACAGGCCGCGGAACTGGAGCGCGTAGCCGGCATCACAG
The DNA here is from genome assembly GCA_964584685.1 of uncultured Christensenella sp. GTDB lineage: Bacteria > Bacillota > Clostridia > Christensenellales > Aristaeellaceae > UBA1038. The sequence continues at coordinate 19,399 of CAZPBJ010000049.1, forward strand.
CAGATGAAGCCACCCAGATCATCATCAGCCGCGTGCAAAAGGAAGCCTACCATGACGCCGCCGCTTCCGTGCGCGAAATCGAAACCAAGGCCAAGGAAGAGGGCGACAAGAAGGCCCGCAATATCATCGCCCTGGCCATCCAGCGCTGCGCGTCAGACCATGTGGCGGAAACCACGGTCTCCGTCATTACGCTGCCCAACGATGACATGAAGGGCCGCATCATCGGCCGTGAGGGCCGCAACATCAGGGCGTTGGAAACCGCCACCGGCGTTGACCTCATCATCGACGACACGCCCGAAGCCATTATCATCTCCGCCTTTGACCCCATCCGCCGCGAGATCGCCCGCATCGCCATTGAAAAGCTTCTGACCGACGGGCGCATCCACCCCGCGCGCATCGAGGAAATGGTTGAAAAGGCCAAAAAGGACGTTGACGAAAAGATCAAGGAAGCCGGCGAGCAGGCGGTCTTTGAGACCGGCCAGCACAGCCTGCACCCCGAAATCGTCCGCCTGCTGGGCCGCATGAAATACCGCACCAGTTACGGCCAGAACGTGCTCAAGCACTCCATCGAGGTCTCCCACCTGGCAGGCCTGATGGCGGCCGAGATCGGCGCGGACATCCAGCTGGCCAAGCGCGCCGGGCTTCTGCATGACCTTGGCAAGGCCGTTGACCACGACCAGGAGGGCACGCATGTCAGCCTGGGCGGCGAACTGGCCCGCAAATACCGCGAAAGCCCCGATGTCATCCACTGCATCCTGTCCCATCACAATGATGTGGAGCCCCAGACGGTTGAAGCCGTCCTGGTGCAGGCCGCGGACGCCATCAGCGCAGCCCGTCCCGGCGCCAGGCGCGAGTCACTTGAGAACTACATCAAGCGCCTGACCGCGCTTGAAGATATCGCCAACTCCTTCCAGGGCGTCGAAAAAACCTACGCCATCCAGTCCGGCCGTGAGGTCCGCATCATCGTCAAGCCCGATGACGTCAACGACGAAGGCACTAAGGTGATGGCCAAAGAAATCGCCAAACGCATTGAAAAGGAGATGTCCTTCCCCGGCCAGATCAGGGTCAACGTGATCCGCGAGACAAGGGCCGTGGAGTACGCCAAGTAAGTTTGAAACAAACACCGATAGAGAGTAGCAAAAAAGTGCATGGCAAACAGACCGTCTTGAGACAGTCAAGGAATTACGGGAGGAAGTCAGGTGTTTGCTAAAATGAGAGGTTCGTCCTGGATAGAGTAGCCTCTCAAACGCAGGAAGTGAAGCGCCTGCGCAACGGTGAACATCTTGTCAGGGTTTGACGGTCGAGGTTCAAGAAAGCCAAGGGGTGAGTACGGGACAAGTTTGGTAAGCATGTTCCAGATAGCGGTCAGGAACATGCGGCAAATGGCAATGATGGCTTTCTTGTGGCCTCGGCGGGCTTTGATTCTACGGTAGCGTTCAGCGAACTCAGGATGCTTCTTGGAACGAATGAGCGCATTGGCTACCTGAACCAGAAGGGGCTTGAGGAAGGGACCGGCGCGAGAGATGCGAGTGAACTTGACCTTACCGCCGCTTTGGTCATTGCGAGGGCAACAGCCCGCCCATGAACAGAGGTTCTTGGCCGTTGGGAACACGGACATATCGCCGCCAATCTCGGCGAGGACGGCAATAGCCGTCATGGGACTGGCATCGAAGCCCGGAACGGTGCGGAGCAATTGCAGGGTGGCGGCATAAGGGGTGGTCAAGGCAAGGATTTCAGCCTCAATGTGTTGACGATGTGCTTCGATTTCGTCGATATGGTTCAAGCATTCGCGCAGCTTAATGGCCTGCTCACGTGAGACAGCGCCGTCAACAGCAGCCTGGATTTCGTCCAGAGGGTGCTTGCAGCGGCCATCCACGAAGGGCGCGACATCGAAGGGCTCGCCGGGATGCGCCAGGATATGTTCTGTGATGGAACGGGCAGACTTGCCAAAGACATCGGTAAACACATCATCCAGTTTGAGATTGGAGACGGTAAGACAATTCTGAGCCCGGTTCTTCTCGCCGGTGAGGCAGTTGGTGAGTTTGACCCGGTAGCGCATCAGATCGCGCAGGTTGCGGATGTCAGGGGGAGGGATAAAGCTGGGTTTAATCATGTCGCACATGAACAGGTCGCAAATCCATTTGGCATCCTTGCGATCGGTCTTGTTGCCCTTTTGAGGCTTGGTGTACTTGGGATGCGCGAGGGTGACGAGACAGGTTTTCTCCAAGATGTTGAAGATGGGAATCCAGTATTTACCGGCCGACTCCATACAGACTTCTTTGCAGGAGTAAAGTGCAAGCCAGTCGACCAGTTCCCGAAGGCCTTTGGAAAAAGAGGAGAAACGAGCCTGCTTGTATTGAGTGATACCCTTAGCGTCGGTCACGCCGATGCAAGCAAAGATCCAGGTTTTGTGCACGTCCAGTCCACAGCAGTTTTTGCGGAAGATTTTGAACATACCTCACCTCCGATGAAATTGCAGGGTCGGCAGGGACTGGTCATCCGGCAAAATCGAGTCGATTTGTAAGAGATAAGTTTACGGGCTGTTGTTTGCGCCATTCGTTGATGCCTTAACGGATGACCGACACCAAATAATTATGCGGGGTTGCCGCTATACAGCCCCGCCAATCACCTCCCCGGGTTCTGTAGTGTGCCGACCCTACAGAACCACTATACAACACAAATGCGTTGGGAACCGATACGGTTTCATAACCTCGTCGGTGCCTTTCGCAGAAGGGTGGATAAATAATTATGGAAGAAATCAACGTACAGCTGCGCTTTGGCCGCACATTCAAAGGTGAGCTCACAGCCAAAAGGGGCATCATTCCCATAGGCAGGGATGAAGGCGACCTGGCCCCCTACGACATGATGCTGGGCGCCCTGGGCGCCTGCTACTATTCCACGTTTGCCGGCATCGCCGACAAGATGCGCCTTGTGTACGAACAGGCAGCCCTCGATATCCACGGCGTCAAGCGCGATGAAGTGCCCACGACACTCAAGGAAGTGCGCATGGTGCTGACTATCAGCGGCGCGCCGGATGAAAAGGGCTTTGCCCGGGCAGCCGAACTGGCGGCCAAACACTGTTCGGTCCATGAAACCATCTCAAAGGTCGCGGATATCGGCCTGGAGGTAAAATTCGTGTGAGCCTGCTTGCCCAAGGGGCAGGCAAAGACAGCCTTTTTGAAGATGTCAGGCGAAAATACGCCAAAAAGAACCGGCTGCTCTTTGGCCACGACAGCGCATGCCTGCAGGAACTGCGGGATGACATGCGCGGGCAAAGCCATCGGACACTGTTGCTTTGGGCTTTTGACCTCTCGCAGGATGCCCTGAGTCAACTGGAAACGCGCTATCCGGATGACCAGCGGCCGCGAAGCGCGGTGACGCTGTGCCGGCTATGGGCGCAGGGATCAGTCAAAATGCCGCAGGCTCGCCCTGCCATCCTGGCCCTGCACGCCATGGCAAAGGAGATGGGCTGCGCCGCGGACGCTGCGCTCTGCCACGCCCTGGGGCACGCCTGCGCAAGCGTCCACACGGGAAAGCACGCCATCGGGCTGCCTTTGTATGAATTGACTGCCATTGTTCTTCAAACGGACAGGACGGGCTTTGAGCAGCCGGTGCTCAGCAGAATCAGTCAATATCGCCAGCGTTTGAAATATTTTGAGCAGCAGCCGCAGCCGGGCCCTTGGGCAGCCTTCCTGACGGACAAAGAACAGATGAAACAACAGAGCAAAAATCTATGAATATCCTGAGCGAACGCTTTATATGCGAGATCCTGCCTTACAGGCAGGTGTATCCGCCGTCCACGATGAAATCGCTGCCTGTCGTGTAGCCCGACGCGTCGCAGACCAGGCTCAGGATGGCGGGGATGAGTTCCT
>CAZPBJ010000050.1:0-22630 GCA_964584685.1 uncultured Christensenella sp.
TTCCTTCGATTATTCACGGCTTTGAAAGTCAGAGGGCATGATCTACCCTAACGACCACGTTCCCCTTCTTGTGCCCATTGTCCACGTATCTGTGCGCTTCCGCCATTTCTTCAAGTGGATAGCGTCTGTCAATGACAGGCTTATATTTCCCCTGTTCCGTAGATTCCTTGAGCAAAACCAGGTCCTCGTGACGCAGCTTTGGTTTGCCGGAGTCCACAGAGATGAACTTCCCTCCAGGCACAAGCACTTTCCTGAATTGAAAGCCCTTGCTTTTCCTTTTACCCACAGCGTCAAACACAAGGTCATAGACAACTCCCCCGGCCGCCGGATCCTCCCTCATATAGTCAATGACAAGGTCGGCGCCGAGCGTCTTTACCAAGTCCACATTTGAAGTGCCGCAGACGCCGGTGACCTGCGCGCCAAAGCACTTGGCCAACTGGACCGCGGCCGTGCCGACCGCGCCTGACGCGCCGTAGATCAGGATCCTTTGCCCGCTGTGGACTTTCCCGCGCAGGAACGCCAGCGCCAGCGTTCCCCCGTAAGGCAGCGCGGCCGCTTCCTCATACGTCAGGTTTCCCGGGGCCGCGCAGATCACACCGTTTTCCGGCATGGTTTTGTACTCACTGTACGCCCCGAAAGCAAAGCAGTCGATCCCAAAGACCCTGTCGCCGCTTTTGAATAAGGTGACGTCCCTGCCGATTTGTGCAATTTCTCCGGCAAACACCATGCCCAGGATGGGCTGCCTGGGTTTTGTAAACCCCAGAGCTATCCTCGCGGCAAGGCGGTAAACCGGTGACAGGGTCATCCCCCGGACATAGCAGTCTGATGATGTTACCGATGACGCATGAACTTTGACCAGCACTTCATGATCCCTTGGGACAGGTTTTTCAACTTCCCTTAACTGCAGCACTTCTGGCGGACCGTATTTTGTGCACACTATCGCTTTCATTCAGACACCTTTATATGCAGCCGTTTGTGTCGGAAGCCTATGGCGATTCCCAGAGAGAGAAACCTTGCCAGATTAAACATGAAGCCGATGAGAAAGCAATGCAGGGAATTGCCCTGTCCCTGAAAACTCACGGGAACATCAATCACGATGGTGAAGACGATGAGCGCAAAGAGGCTGACCAACACCGATTTCATAACCGGTCCCTTTGCCGGGATCTTGCCGTATTGCCGCAGGAACAGGTAACTGACACCGTCCCCGATCAGCAGCCCCGCAAACAGGGAGGCGATCCAAACCGTCCGCATGCTCCAATTGGACAGGGCAGCCCGATAATCGGCCGCGACGGGAAGCAGGGAAGTCATGATGCTTGTCACCCAGAATACTGCCCCGCCCGCGAGGGTCAGCCTGATCAGCTTCCTCCTACACTCGTGAGTACTGCACGCAATTACTTTACCTCCTGTTTGGATCATGCGGCCCGTCCTTCCTGCGCCTCGGCAGTCTTGCGTCCCTTCACACCCTTGATAATCAACCATAGACTTAATGAGAATTCGGCAATCAAACCAATGGCATATCCCGGATAGGAAATCGCGTCAAGGCCAGGCAGCAGGAAGAACTGGAAAAAGCTTATCAGGACCCCGGCGCAGTCGGCTATCAGCAGCACGCCAAGCCATTTGGGCAGGAAACCGGACCTGTACACCAGCAGGCCCAGAGGAAATAGCCAGATGCCGTAGAAAATCTGGGCCATCGTAAAGCCGCTCTTGTGCAGGTTGAAGAACAGCAGATTCAGCGCCTCCAACTGATCAGGGCGGAAGGTCCTATGGATGTCCGCGCTGCGCTCAATCAATATGGGCGCATACAGGTTGAGCAGGCTGAAGCACTGCAGGGCGACCCCCGCCGCATTGAGCAGGAGGAACAGCAGGGCACGGTCCTTATTGACCGGTTTAAGCAGGACGTAAAGCGCCCAGGCGGCCAGCAGGAACAAGACGGCGGAGACAAGATCGTCGATGACGCCGACCTTGAGCAGCCCCCAGGCGTTTTCAAGCAGTCCTGCCGTCTTCACGGCATCCTCCAGCGCCAGCAGCCTCATGCGGACGATGCCTGAAAACATGCAGGTGATGATGAACGCGAGGTAGAGGAACCCGGCCCGTCTTGCGTCTTTATTGCTTGTGGTCATGATGTGGGTTTTGATGTCCATGTTCATGCTTTTTTCCTTTCGATGTCCTTATTCACCGTCTTGATCGTTCATTTTTCCACCCTTGTCACCTGTGCTGTCGGGTTCAACCGGCTGGACCGAGACCAGGGGGATCCCCAGGTCCCGCAATTTTCTGATCAAGCCAAGCAGCGCAGCCTGGTCTTCCACTGGGCCTGTCAGCAGCGTATCGCCATCCTCCGCAGGCGTGACAACCATGCCCTCAAACCAATCCGCCCACCGCAGGTCCAGCTGCCCCCTGACCCTGATCTGATAGACGCTTGCCTTATCCTTCGGCATCTTCCCACCTCCCCATCTTCCGGGATGGCCCGCATTGCAGATTCCCCTGCGCACACATCATAAAGCCGGCAGCGCTTTGGCCTATAGACACCAAAGTGCTGCCGGAAGTGTTGTTTTTATGATATGATCAGATCAGCTTCAGTTCGCGTGCGCGGGCAACAGCCTGCGTACGGCTTTGGACCCTGAGCTTTTCAAATATCCTGCGGTTGTGCCCTTTGACGGTGTCCAGGGCAAGGAAGAGGCGCCCGCAGATTTCGCGGTTTGAATGCCCTTGGGAGATCAGGCGCAGTACCTCCAGTTCCCTTGGGCTCAGCGGTTCATCCGGGGATTTGGACAATACGGTACGGGATGAAACCGGCTTCCCATCACCGGCCTGCGGTTCGTCCCGGAAGGCTGCCAGCAGCCTGGCCGCATACTCGGGCGCCTGTGATGTTTCGACGGTTTCTTCCAGCAGCCCGGCCATCCGGCTGCCCTCATCGACAAAAAGGCGAATGAAGCCTTCCGGCTCAGCCGTCATCAGCGCTTTGCCAATCAGTTCAACAGCCTTGCCTTTTTCACCCAGCACGTGGCGGCAGACAGCCTCCTGCACCATGACCTTCAGCAGCTCATCCTGCCAGCCTTTTTGCTGCGCCTGCCCGTACAGCGGCTCCAGAAGCCTCAGCGCTTCCCGAGCGTTACCTTCGGCCAGACAGACCCTTGCGCGGCTCATGGGGAGCTGATGGATATCGGCAAGCGCAGCGGCCGCCTTCAGGTTACCCTGGGCAAGCAGCGTCAGCACCTGCGCTGCGGCAACTTCAGGCATCCTGTGTGTGAAACCCTGCCTGCGCACGGACTGCTCGGCCGCCGCCAGCATATCGGCCGCCCCGGCCGCGTCACCCCTGGCCAGCTTCAGGCGGGCCAGGAACACCTCGCTGATCACGAACCTGTCAATGGTTTGGTCATACTGGCGCGCCAACTGCAGGCTGCGCTGCCCATACCTTTCCGCTTCGTCCAGACTGTTCCGCTCATAATAGATGCGGGCAAGGCCGCGATACGCCTCGCAGGCAACCGGAAGGGGGCATTCATCCAGCAGCTGTAAAACATGCCGGTATGTCTCCTCCGCCCGACAGAGCCGGTTGTCATACTCCAGGATCTGGCCCAGAGAGGTTTCAGCCAATATGGTGTTGTGGATATTTCCGGACATCTGCGCAAGCAACAGGGCTTTGTCAATGCCCTCTCGGGCCTGCGCTCGGTCTCCCCTGAAAAGGCAGGCCATCCCCGTCATCCAGTTCGCCGTGAAGCGGAAGGGACGGTTGCCGGGGTCAAGATACTGTAGCGCACGCCGCGCCTGTGTGAAAATGGTTTCAGCGTCGTAGCGGGTAAATGCCAGCGTAGTCCTCGCGCAGGCGATCTGTCCGATGAGATCGCGGAGGCTTTCCTCAGGCTCAGCGCCTTGAAGCACTGTAAAGATGGCAGCCTCCGCCGCCTGCAGTTTCTCCTCAACCCCAATCGTTTGTCCGCTCACCAGCAGCAGCGTGGCAGATTTTACCCACAGCAGGGGCCGGGCATCCTTGACAGACGCGGGCAGCGACTTCAGCCAGTGGAGGACGACGGCAGCCCCGCCTGAGCGCAGCGGCGTCTGCTCCGCCTCCATCAGGCGCTGGGCGCGGTCAATATCACCGGCTTCGGCGGCATGCTGAAACGCCGCGATCTCAAAGCCATTGTCTTCATACCACTGGCTGGCGCGCAGGTGGCATCTGGACTCATCCACCGCTTCATCCCCTGCAGAGGCGCTCTGGCGCAGCTGCTGGCGCAGCAGTTCAGCGAACAGATGGTGATACCTGAACCATCGCCGCTCATTGTCCAGGGGAACAATGAACAGGTTGGCTCGGTCCAGTTCCTCCAGGATCCGCTGCCCTGATGAATTCGGATCCTTGAGCACCGCATCGCAAAGTGGGCCGCACATACGCTCAAGGATGGATGTGCCGAGCAGAAAACGCTGCAAGCCGCCGGGCAGCTTCTGCAGGACTTCCTCCATCAGGTAATCAAGGATGAAGCGGTGGCTGCCGCTGAAAGCCCGGATGAATCCCGCCATGTCCTCCTGCCCCCGCATGGAAACGGCGGCAAGCTGAAGCCCCGCGATCCAGCCTTCCGTGCGCTGCTCAAGGTCGGCGGCCTCCTGGGCGGACAGCCGAAGGCCCATTACCCGGTTCAGGAATTCGGCGGCTTCTTCAGGCGAGAAGCGCAGGTCCGCCGCGCGCAGTTCAATCAGTTGCCCCCTGGCGCGCAGCCTGGCCAGGGGCAGCGGCGGATCCTCTCGGGTGACGATCACCAAGTGCATTTGCCCAGGCAGGTGCTCCAATAAAAAGGCCAGCGCGTCGTTGACAGGCTTGGCGTCGATCTCATGGCAGTCATCCAGCACCAGGAAGAAGGGCTCATCGGCTGCCGCTATCCCGTTGATCAGGCTTGTCAGGAGATATTCCGCCGATGGAGGCTGGGGAGAAGCGAGCATGCCGGGCAGGTTTTCGTCAAATTGGACCGGAATCGATTGCAGGGAGGCAAGCAGGCAGGTCAAAAAGCGCGTCAGGTCATTGTCCCCCTTGTCAAGCGACAGCCAGGCGGCAGCCTGCCCACCCTCTGCAAACCACTGGCTGACAAGGGTCGTCTTGCCAAAGCCGGCCGGCGCGCAGACAAGGGTCAGCTGCTTATGACGCCCTTCGTTAAGCCGCGCAATCAGCCGGGGTCGTTGGACTGCCTCCGGTCTCAGGGGCGGTCTGAAAAGTTTTGTGGCAATGATCGGCGCCTTCATGTGCACAGTATACTGCACATCGATTGGTTTTTACAGCGCCGTGTGCGGACGCAAATACCTATGATAATTTTGCCTTTTAAAACACCCTCATCGGGTGTAAAATGTCCTGAGGCTGAGCCGCCATTTGTCCAATCCGTTAATGAAAAGGCACTGTATGACAGAAACCGTCTTGTCTTTTGACCACGTCTCAAAACACTTTGGCAGCCATGTGGTGCTGAAGGATATCACTTTCCCGCTCAGGCGGGGCGAATGCGTCGCCTTGACCGGCCTCAACGGAAGCGGAAAGACGACTGCTTTGAAGATTGCCGCAGGCCTGACGAGGGTCTCTTCCGGGATGGTTCACACATCAGGCAGCATTAAAACGCAGTATATCCCGGAAAGCTTCCCCCACCCGGCTGTCAGCGCGCGCGGCATCCTGGGCAGCTTTGGCAGGATTGAGGGGATGAAGACGGCCGCTGTAGACCAAAGGGTCGAGGAACTGCTTAAAATCTTCAACCTCAGAGGGGAAGCCGGCCGGCCCCTGCGCACTTATTCAAAAGGGATGCTGCAGAAGGTCTCCGTCATCCAGGCATTCCTTTGCGGATCGGACGTCCTTTTATTGGATGAGCCCCTGTCGGGCCAGGACACGCAGTCGCAGGAGACGTTCATCCAAATGACAAGATCACTGCTTTCAAATGGCGTGGCCGTGCTGATGGCCTGCCACGAGAAATACCTGATACAGGCGCTTGCCGATACCGTTTATGAAATCAAGGAAGGCGCCCTGCATGCTGCCCGGGTGTTACCCGAAGACGGAGAAGATCTTTACATTTTCCATCTGCCTCACAAAGAATTCGAGGTTCCCAATGATTTTGATAATCTCCTGAGGATAAAACAAGACGGCGGTAAAGCGCTGGTATCGGTCAAGCATGGAACAGGCGACAAGATGCTCAGGGCAATGCTTGACGCCGGCTGCAGGCTGGAGGGGATGCGCCATGAAAAGGATCGCTGAAGCCGCCTGGCTGGAGACGCGGATCTACCTGACAACAGGCAAGGTCATCCTGCCTTTGCTTGCGCTGCTGACCTACCTTCTGTTGTTTTATTCGGTCGGCCCGGTCGATATCGTCAGCTCCGCCGTATTGAACGCGCTGGCGCTCTCGCTTGTGTTTGTATGGCTGGGGATCAGTTTTTCACGCGCTGAGGAAGCGGTCATATCACAGCTGATACAGCTGAAGCTGTGCGGCAATGCCCGCCTGATCGCGTCCCAGGCCCTGCCGCTGCTTTTTGCCGGCGCGGCAGCCACGGCTTTGTCAGCCGCCTGGCCGCTGCTGAAGAATGTCGCAAGCGGGGGGAAGTTCTTTACAAGGGCTCTGTCGGCTGCGGATGTCGGAGGGATGGCCCTCCTGTATTTCTCTGCATCGGTGATGGGCGGGGCATACGGGTCGCTGTTTCATCCCCGGATACTCAGGGATACCAGGGCAGCCCTGCTGATCGCGCTGACAGGCTGCCTGCTGGGCACGTTCTCGGGCGCCATCATCCGCCAGATCCCCGCCTTCACCTATATCGCGCCGGTGTTCCCGCCGATATACGGGCTGATATCGCGATTTAATGAAGCCTTGTCGCTTGCGCCGCCTGCGCTGACGCTGACCGTCATTGAATGCTGGGCCTATACAGCCGCCGCATTCGCGCTTAAAACCATCCTGCTCAGGCGGATACGGTACTGAGCGGGAAATAATCGGGTATGGGATATGATCCGCTGATTCCCGAAAACTGACATAAGGCAGCCTTTTTACTGTATAATGCAGGCAGCACAGCGAATACTTTGAGGTGACCGTATGATCAGATTCGGAACCGGCGGATGGCGGGGCATCATCGGCAAGGACTTCATCTATGACAATATCCGCAAGGCGGCGCAGGGACTGGCTGAGATGATCATTGAAGACGGCCTGCAAGGCACGCCTGTCATGATCGGCTTTGACCGCCGTTTCCTGTCCTATGACGCGGCGCGGTGGGTAGCCGAGACGCTTTGCGCAAATGGGATCACAGTCTGGTTCATGAAGCGCACCGCCCCCACCCCGCTTGTCATGCACACGGTGATGATGAAAGATTTGCATTATGGCGTACAGGTGACGGCCAGCCACAACCCCTCCGCATACAACGGCATCAAGCTGATCGTCCGGGGAGGGCGGGACGCGCCTGAAGAAACGACCAGTCGCCTGGTAAGCCTGATAGCCATGGCGGAAGCGGAGCGCAGGGAGCCCGGGCTCCTGCCCTTTGGCCTTGCCGAGGAAAAGGGGCTGATCGTCTATCCGAAGAACCCCTTCAACGCCTTCATTGACGACATCCAGTCAAAGATCCGAATGGACCTGATCCGCGAGCGCGGCCTGCGCATCCTGTTTGACCCCATGCACGGCTCGGGCGCCTATCCCCTGATGGTTCTGCTGTACACAGCGCGCTGCACGGTGGACCAGATCCATTTTGAGCGGGACGCGTACTTTGGGGGTCAGCTGCCCGCGCCAAGCGAACTGAGCCTGCACGAGCTGCGCCGGAAAGTGACCGCGCAGGGCTATGACCTGGGCATCGCCTTTGACGGCGACGGCGACCGGCTGGGCATCATCGACGCAAACGGCCGCTATATCACAGCCAACGAGATCCTGGTGCTGCTGTACTATTACCTGCATGAATACAAGGGCTGGGCCGGCCCCGTTGTGCGCAACATGTCCACCACGCATATGCTTGACAAGCTGGCGCTCTCATTCGGGGAAGAGTGCTATGAGGTCCCTGTCGGCTTCAAGCACATATCGTCAAAGATCGAGGAGACCGACGCCGTGCTGGGCGGCGAATCCTCCGGCGGCCTGACTGTCCGGGGACACATCCCCGGCAAGGATTCCGTCTACGCCGCCGCTCTGTTTGTGGAGGCCGTCTGCGCGCTGAACAAGAGTCCCTCCCAAATCATGGACGAGCTCTACGCGAAGCTGGGAAGGTACGTGATGACGGAAGAAAGCTTGACCTTTACGCCCGAACAAAAAGCCATGATCCGCCATGACCTGATGGAAAGCCGAAACCTGCCGGCATTCGACACGCCCGTCAGCCGCGTCTCCTATGAAGACGGCTGCAAGGTTTACTTCACGGACGGCAGCTTCGCCGTCTGCCGCTTCTCCGGCACCGAGCCGCTTGTCCGCCTGTGCGCCGAGGCGTCGGAAGAACAGCAGGCGCTGGCCTATATGACGCGGTTCAAGGCATACATTGATAAACTGATATACTGACATGTGAAGGCATTATCCAAGTCTTGGTAATGATGCCAGTGACACCGAACTGAATGGGCGTGTTGATTTAGTCCGAAGTTTTCTGCTTCATGCTGAGCGCCCGGGAAATACTGCCGCTGCATAAACGCATCATACTTTCTTGCGATGCACCGAAACTAAGCAGGTTGATGCTACCATACCAGACAATCGATTCGTCAATGACAGCATGCTTTTGATGAATGGATTCGCGAAAGTGAACTGCAGCCCCCAGGTTCTTCAACATATCACATGCTGCCCGAGCGGCTTGTGATGCCTTCCCAGCAAAGGAATCAGCCGGCCGTGTATAAATGCTTACTTCCACTGACTTGCCGGCCGCATGCTTCAGCGTATCCTCCAGCCAACGAACGCGTCTGACCTGTACATAAGGGCTCACAATGACAATACTATGTTTGGCATGACGTAAATCAGACAGAAAGCGTTCCTGAAAAGAATCCTGGTCATATATCACATCACTGTCCGCAACCGCGGTTTGGCGATCTGCCCAAACCATATACCCTTGGGAAGCATATCCCTTGAGCCTTCGGTGATACATTTTTTCAAGCATCTCAGCGTCGTTGTCGACATAGTCATATACACGGACCTCCTTTTTACCTTCAAACAGACGATGCAGCCTTCCGGCATATTGCGCAAGCGTCCCATGCCAGGAAATAGGCATCGCAAGAAAAAGCGTGTCAAGGCGCGCTTCATCGAACCCTTCTCCGATATATTTCCCGGTTGCGCAAATTACCAGCGGCTTGTCTAGGGGAACTGCTTTGAGCGATAACAACTGTCTGGCAGCTTCCACACTCGTTTTCCCGCCTGTCAATGTCAACACACCGTCCACCTGTTCCCCAAGAAGCGCAGCCAGAATTTCAACGTGCTTCGTTCGCTCGGTGAGTATCAAACAACTCCGGCCCTCCTTGACACAGGCAAGCACATCATCGGTGATCTGATGGTTTCTTAAATCATCAAGGGCAATTTGTGCGTAATACTGGCCGATAGGCGGCATTGAGGAGCTTTGGTCCAATAGAAAACGCGCGCCGGTGAAACGAGGTATCATCATATGCTGAAAAGGACGTTTTGCCGCCTGTTCTTTAGCATCCACGCGATAGCGTATATTCCCAAGATGCATATAAAGAATCGGGTGATGCCCGTCCTGCCGTGTCGGTGTCGCTGTCAAGCCATAGATAAATTTCGCAGGGATCTTTTTCATGACCTGCTCAAAGCTTGCGGCAGGCACATGATGACACTCATCAACGATCACCATGCCATAGTTGGCAATCCATGGTACGATGTCATCCGCGGAACCCATTGACTGCATCATTGCTATATCAACAATTTCACTGCGTGTATCCTTCCCGGCGCCAAAGGAACCAATGATGCCGCGCTGCTTTTGTCGTCCGCGCTTCTTCGGTTCAACAGGCAACTCATCAAGGATGACCAGAAATTCGCTCAAGCGATCCTTCCATTGCTCCATCAGTTGTTTTCGATGGACAAGAATCAAGGTATTCACTTTTTTCTGTCCGATCAGCGCTGCGCCAATCACTGTTTTTCCAAAGGCGGTTGTCGCGGATAGTACGCCATTATCATAGGCAGACAGCGCATCCAGGGCTGCCTGCTGTTCGTCACGCAGTTTTCCGGAAAAGTTGACGCTGACTTTAGCGCCGGGATTTCGTTCATCCTGCCACGCAAGATTGATCCCGTATTCTTGTGCGAATGAAGTAAAGTCATCCATGCATCCACGGGGCAAACACAGATATCCCTGATCAAACTGGGCACAGCAAATCACGCGAGGCTTGTTCCACACAGGCATATGCATTGCCTGCGCCTGATAGAACTGGGGGTTCCTGAATGCTGCAAACCTTCGTATCTGATTGAGAGCCCGTTGTGAAAAACCCGAGACACTAATGTAAAGCATATCCGCAATCGTACATCCAGCCACAGATGGAAAATCCGCAGAACTCAAATGCGGCTTCGTATGATGCCAGGGCTTGCTGTCAGGCTCCTCCTCATCGGTCCATAATTCGCCCAGCGGCGGAGCAGGCCATGCCGCTATTCTTGCATCCATTTCACCCTTCTTCATTTTGTGCACGGAGGATAAATATGTCCACTGATCGTTGAAGGGATTGAACTGTTTGTCAACAAATACGCTGCCGCCACGGCGGTACGCCTCCTTCTGAAACGGCAATGCAATAAGGTTTCCAAAGCCGCCTTTGGGTAAGGTGTCCTGATTTGGAAACATGCGGTCATATGAAGAGAAAGACAGTTGAGAATGCTCCTGCATGGCCATGGATAGAATATGCGAGCCAAAGCGTCTCGCAAAAGAAGCGTCAACAGGTTCTTCAAAAAATAACCATAAGTGAGCGCCGTTGCCGCTTCGGGAAATCTCAGCAGCATACGGAATATGGTTGCGATCACAAAATGACATTGCCGCCTGGACATCCATGCGCCAGTTTGCGCCATCAAAATCGATCGCCAAAAAAGCACAGGTATCATCACTCAACAAGGGGTAAATACCAAGCACGCACGTACCGCTCAGATGCGCTTCAACAGCAGACTCATTATAAGGCAAGTAAGCGGAATTTTCGCAATCGGCGCATTTCCCCTTTGGCTTCCTGCACAATCCGGCTTTCCATTCGTTTTTGCACGCAGGACTGTACCCGATTTTTCCATCTTTGCTTTGCCATTGCCGCGCATATACTTCCGGCCGTCCTCGAAAATAGGACAAAAACAACGCTGCCTTATCACTGAACTGGCTCTGCTTTGATATTGGGATTGTTTCCGCTTGGCTTGGCAGCCGCATGTCAAATTGCTGCAGGATGTCGCTGTCACTTTGGATTGTCATTGTTTCAGGCGGCACATCCTGAATGCCATGAGAATGTAAAAGGCTGCGTAAGCGCTCGTTTTCAGTGATTAGCCTTTGGCGATCGGCAAGCAGCTTATTGCGTGACGAAGCCGAAAAGACATACCGCCGCACATTCGCCTGCCTGCCGTGATATGCCGCGGCGCCTTCAGACACGAGGCTGAACCCGCACTTTTCCAGCACGCGGCAGGAGGCTAAGTTCTGCGCGTCACAGATGCCATGGATCGTGTCGATCCGCAAATACGCCAGGACGCGCGGCACGAAAGCTGCGACCGCTTCCGTTGCATAGCCATTGCCGCAGTGTTGCCTGGCAATGTGATAACCGATCTCCCACCCGCCTTCACCCAGCGGGACCGCTTCAACATGGCCGATATAGGTGCCGTCCCTTAGTGATACCGCGTACACAAGCGGGCCGTCCCCCGTGCCATAGAAAGCCGTCAGGCGCCCGATGGCTTCAGCCGCCTCATCAGCCGACCCAAAGACCTCATCGGGCATGAACCTGCGGTTATCCGCATCCAGGGAAGCGGCGTGGACGCATTGGGCAAGGCCGCTGTCGAGTTCTTTGATTATCAGCCGCTGGGTTGTCAATTCAAGGCGCACATCAGGCATCGAAAACCTCCCCTGTACTTTCCTGCATTATTGCGCTTTTACCCTTATCGCGCAATCCATACTTCTGACTTGATCCTCCTGCCGGCTGCTACAAGACTCCGTGCTGTGACGGTTAACATGGCGCATGTTTAAGAAACTGAAAACTGTGTAGAATTCCGGCATAAGAACCGCGCGGCGGCTGCCGTCCGCGTCACATCCCCCGGCAGCACCCCTTGAATGATTTATTGGAAACCCTTTCCCGACCCGCATGATTCCGCCAAGTCCGACCGACTGCATCCCGTGTCAGCCAACAGCACCGGCTATAAGGAGAGGTCATGAAGAAGAAGTATTTTCGAACCCTGCTGACAGCCCTTTGCCTGACCCTCCTGCCCCTGCAGGGGATACAGGCAGCGCCGGCTGAGAAGAAATTTGAAACCCAGACCATCATGGTGTACATCGTCGGCGCGGACCTTGAATCCAATGGCGGGATGGCCACCGCCGACATCCTGGAGATGCTCAAGGCGAAGCCTGACAAGCAGCGCCTGAATGTGCTGGTGATGACGGGCGGCACCAGGCAATGGAAATCAAGGACGATTCCCACGGACAAGCTCAGCGTATTCAAGATCGAAAGCCTGAACCCCAAGCCGGTCCATCAGTGGGAGCAGGGGAGCATGGGCGAGCCCGCGACGCTGACGCGGTTCCTGGACTATTCCGTCGCAGCCTATCCGGCCGATTCCTACGGCCTGATCCTTTGGGATCATGGCGGCGGCCCGCTGGTTGGCTTTGGGGTGGATACGGCGCACCAGAATGACGGCCTGACCTTGTTTGAGCTGCGCGAAGCGCTCAAGGCAAGCAGCTTTGGCACGGGCCGGCGCCTGGAATGGCTGGCCTTTGACGCCTGCCTGATGGCCTCCCTTGAGGTTGCGTCCCTGCTGGCCGAATATGCCGACCATATGATCGCCTCCGAGGAAGCCCTGCCCGGCAGGGGGTTTGACTACAAGTTCCTGTCGGACCTGGCAGGCACGGGACTGACCGGGCCGGAAGTCGCACGGCCCATCATCGACCGCACCTACGCTTTCTACAAGGAATATGCCGCCAAGAGCCCGGAGAACCTGTTCCCCGTGACCCTTTCCCTGATGGACCTTGGCAAAGTCCGCCCCGTTCAGCAGAAGCTGGACCTCCTGTTCGCCAACCTGGACAAAGGCCTGCAAGCCGGCGTCTATTCGGATATCGCCCGGGGCAGGGACAAGACGAAGGACTACGGCCGCAGCAGCACGACCAACGACTATGACCTGATCGACCTGGCCGACCTGAGCAATAACATGGCGGCGCTCTACCCCGCCCAGGCAAACGAACTGAAGGCGGCCATCGGGGACATGGTGCTCTACAACAAGTCCAACGCGCCCCGCACGAACGGGTTGTCCATCTATTTCCCCCTGCGCAACAAGAATATGTTCAAGCAGATGTGGGGGAAACTGTACCAGGAGTTCGACATCTCCCCGGCCTACAGGGTTTTCATGGAGAAATTCGGGAGCATCCTGCTGGCCGACAGCCTGAGCAAGTGGACGGGTGAGGACGCCCCCGCCGTCAGCTTTGACGAGGGCACGGGCGAATACTTCATCCAGCTGAACCCCGAACAGGTCAAAAACTACGAACGGGGCGAGTATTACGTCCTGGCGCAGCTTGAAGGCGAGGAATACCTGCTCAATTACATGTCAAGCGACGTCACGCTGGACGCGCAAAACCGCCTGAAGGCCAACTTCAACGGAAAGACAATGTTCCTGGAAGACCCGGCCCTGCAATACAGCATCATCCCCTATATGTCGGAAAAAGAGAACATCCAGGGAATCGCCAGCTACCAGATCCCGGTCGTTTTGGCACGAACTGACAGCGCGGGCCAGCTTGAGTCTCTGCGCGCGCAGCTGCTGGTACAAATCAACAAGGGCAGCCAGGAAGCCCAGATCACCGGCGCCATCCGCGATGACGAAGGCGCCAGCCTCATGGGAAAACGCGACCTGGAACTGTCAGCCTGGGACAATGCCTACCTTGTCTACAGCAGTTCCTATCTCACCCGGGACGATCAGGGCGGCATCCTGCCGTTGGGCGACTGGGCGTCCGCCGACTTCCCCCGGGTGATTTCCTACGACCTGAAAAACGGGATGAACGTCCGCTACGGCGGCCTTCAGGCAGACCTGTACGACTTCTTCGTCCTCATATCCATCGTCGACACACAGGGGAATGTCTCATCCTCACAGCTCATGCCCTTGAAATCCGATACCGTCCCAGCGGGAAGCCGTCCGCCGGCGGTCAGGCGGCAGGCAAAGACAGTCACGTACCCGGCAGGCAGCAATCAGCCGCTGCCGCTGATTCAGGAACAGGGCATCACGGTCACCCTGGCCGGCATTGATCAGATCAGCGCCAACCTCCAATACCCCGATGCCTCCGGAACCCTGACGCTGAATTTACTGCTTGAAAACGGGCTGGACAACGAGGAAGCCGTCGAAGTAGACTGGGCGGCAGTGAACGGCATCATGATCAACGCGTCAAGCTCCGCCACGATCCCGGCCCACGGCAGCGCCGTGATGACGCTTGACTTTCCCATCGACGGCGCCCCCATCGGCTCAAGCCTGTTCGCATCGGGCATCGCCCGGGCCGAAGACATACGCTTCCGTTTTGAGCTTAACCGCAGCCTGGTCAACTACTTCAAGCGTTCCTTCACACAGGAAATCCAGATCCTGACAAGCATCGATCTGCAGGCGCCAAGCCAACCTGCTGTGCAAGCGGAGGAAGCCGCCAGCGTGCTGGTCCGGGAGGAGGGTGTCACAATCGAGCAGCTTGGCGACCCGATGATCCTGGACGGTGAACTGTTTGTGCCGCTTAAAATTACCAATGCTTCCGATATCTACGACACTGTGCGTCTGGACCAAAGCGCGATCAACGGCATTATGGCCCCGATGACCATTCAGGAAGACGTCCCGCCGGGCACGGTGCTCTACACAAAGGCGCACATCGCCGCCAAGCGGACGGTCCTGCCGCCTGATCTGGCGCAATACCAATACATGTACGACGGCCTTGACAACCTTGAGGCTCTGGCGATCGATCAGGTCAAGGAGGTGACCCTGCGCTTCGCCCTTGAACACAATACTGGAGAAGACCGGCTCGCCGGCGGTGTCATCAAGCATCTGATGCAGCCTGTCAGCATCCCTGTACCCGGCATGGACAGCTTTGTGCAGCCGCTTGACACCACGGGTAATGAACTGTTCAACCTTCAAGGTATCCGGATTGTCCGCCTGAAAAGCGACCCGGCCGGCAAGAAAATCTACATTCAAAACAGCAGCCCGCACGCAATCCACGTCTCCACCTTTGGCTATGTGAAGGCGGATGGGGAAGACTATACCGGCAACACACCCATCAATGCCACGGTCTCGCCCGGAAAATCCTCCTACGTCAAGCTGTTTGGCTTCCTGCCCGGCATTGAGCCCCAAGCCAATGAACTGACTTTCTACATCGATGTCATCAACCTGGATAACAACACGCTGCTGGCGCAGTCCGACAAGGTCACCATCCGGTTCCCCATGGGCGAATAAGCCCTGTCACATGATATAGAAGGAGAAACAAAATGAAAAAGCTGTCTGCGCTTCTGCTGGCCATGGTCCTGGTCTTCAACCTCAGCGGCGTCTTGGCCGCAGGCACTCTCCCCCAGCCGGGATCCCAACCCGCCGGCCTCAGCGTGAAGATCCCCGCTGAGGTGAAGAAGGACCTCGCCGGTTCGCGCGCGTCCTTCCCCAAGCCCAATGACACGGTCGCCATCAAGGACGGCGTCATCACCATCACCTCAAACGGCGTCACGGTTGAGTTCCAGGTCCCCTTTGGCTGGATCGGCCTCACCCAGGACATCACAAAGCAGATGACCGATTATGCCATGATGACGGACCCGCTGGCTGTCCTCAATGCCCTGATCAACAACAACATCAGCATCCTGGCGGTCGAGCCCCAGACCAACGCGAACATGTTCGCCTTCTTTGAAGCGGACAACCTCAGCATGCTGTTCAACGACCTGCAGAGCCAGGAAATGCTGGACATCGCGCTGACGACCTACATGGGAACCGCGGTCGTCGCCGGCGACAGGAACTACGTCAGCGTCATAGAAGACGGCACCCTGATCTTCTTCACCTTCTACAACGGCGTTCGTGTCGGGTTCCAACTGATCCTGGCAGGCACTGAGCCAACGCCTGAAGAGATCGAAACCCTGACGGCATTCGTTGAGCCAACCAAGTATATTTAGCGCTTTATGAACAGGCGTAAATCCTGAATGACCAAAGCGTTTGATCTGTCAAAAACCATCTACGACCTTTGCTCAATGGACCCCGAAATTGTCGGGATCATGCGGGAAGCCGGCTTCAGCGAGATCGCCAATCCCTTGATGCTGAAGACAGCCGGGCGCGTCATGACCATCCCAAAGGGCGCCGCGATGCGCAAAATCGACCTTGAAGAGGTTTTACGGGTGTTCAGGAGCCACGGATACGAAATCATCAGCCCTCAGCAGGAAGCATAAGCACGGGAACGCCCGCGCTGTGCCCACCTCAAACTGCGCAGCCCCAAGGCTGCGCTTTTTTGACGCTACCCGTTTGGATGAAAGCAGAATATCATATAAATTGCGCGCCTGTTCATGTATAATGGCAGCATCAAGCAAATGGGCTCAGGCATACTTTGAACCGGCAATGGCAAGGCGCCGGGTTGTGGACAAGTGACAGGAGAAACCCCATGATACTTCCCATCCTGGCGGCAAAACTGCATAAACCGCCTTTGCCCGAGGGCGTGATCCCAAGGGAGGGCCTGATGAAAGGCAGCCGGGACGCCGATGTGATCCTGGTGTCCGCTCAGGCAGGCTCGGGGAAATCGACGATCGTCTCCGCCTGGCTGTCGGATCAGGACAGACCCTGCTGCTGGTATTCCCTGGACGATTGGGACAATGACCTTCTACAGTTTTTCACCTATCTGGCCGAAGGGCTCAAGGCGGTTGATGAACAGGTCTCACAGGCGCTCAAGCAGCTGCTTGACGCCTGCCAGTCGATTGGCTTTGAGGCGTTCCTGCGGGCGCTGATCCATCAGCTGCACACTGTCCAAAGCCCCTTTATCCTTGCGCTGGACGATTTTCACGCGATAAACAATGAACAGATCCATCAGGCGCTCAGGACGCTGCTTGAGCATTTCCCGCCGCGCATGCAGCTGGTCGTCATCACCAGGGAAGACCCGCCCCTTCCCCTGGCCAAACTGAGGGCCGCAAAGCGGCTGCTGGAGGTCAGGATTTCGCAGCTTAGGTTCACAGATGAGGAGGCAAGGGCTTACTTTGCCACGCATCTGTCCTTCCCGCTGAAGGAGATGCAGCTGCAGCAGCTCATCAAACGGACGGAAGGCTGGATCGCGGGCATCCAGATGGCCGCGCTGTCCATGCAGGGCCTTGATGACATTGACGGCTTCATCGAGGCGTTTACGGGCAGCCAGCATTATGTCATGGACTACCTGATGGAGGAAGTGCTTCAGCGCCATCCGCCCGAGGTCAGGGATTTCTTGCTCAAGACTTCCCTGACGGATTCATTTTCATGCGAACTTTGCGATGCCATGCTGCAAATGGAACCGGGCAGCTGCGGCGATATCATCCAAAGGCTTGTCAGGACAAACAGTTTCATCATCCCGCTGGATCCCTCCGGGCAATGGTATCGCTACCATCACCTGTTCCGGGACCTGCTCAGGCAGCGCCTGACGCATCAGCCGGACATCGCGCCTGGACCGCTTCACCTGCGTGCCGGGCTATGGTTGAAAGATAAGGGCCGCTTTCAGGAAGCCGTCCATCACCTGCTGCAGGCGGACGCCACGGCGGAAGCGGCCCGGCTTATTGAGCTGAAGTGGAACGAGATGGACATGCGGCTGCAGTCGGCATCCTGGCTGGATATGGCCAGGCGGCTGCCGCCCGATATCCTGGACAGAAGTCCCGTCCTGGCGATGGGCTATGGCTGGGCGCTGCTTGACAAGGGTGATATTGAAACCTGCAGGGACTGGTTTGTCAAGGCGCTGAAGCTGCACAGTCTGTGCAGGGCAGAAGCGATACCCGAGAGCGTGATCATCCATGACGAAACCCAGTTTGCCCTGCTGCCGGCCACAATCGCGGGCGCCTATGCCTATATGGCGGCGGCGACAGGAGATGTCGAGGGAACTTTTTCGCACGCCCGTTACGCGCTGGACCATATACCGGAGGACCAGTATACCAAACGCAGCGTGACAGAGATGCTGCTGGGCCTTGCCCATTGGAAGAGCGGTGACCTGCGTGAGGCGGAAGCCGTGATCCTGCGCTCATTTGGTAATGTCAGGAGGAGCGCGAACCCGATCATTGAATTTTCCTTCCACATGGTGCTGGGTGATCTGTATATTCAACAAGGTGACCTCACCAGGGCCAAAGCCATGTTTGAGCAAACGATCTCAAGGCTGAGTGCAGGGGAACCCGCCGCGATCATGCTGCCCAGCCTCCGCCTGGGCTTGGCCAAGATCGCCTTTGTGCAGGGTGATCCGGGACAGGCCATCAACCTTTTGGAACAAGGCAAGGCACAGGGGCAGGTGTACGCGCTGATGGATTGGAAATACAAATATTACCTGCTGCTGGCCAGGATATATTGCGCGGAAGGCCTGTATGATCTGGCGCGCGAGTGCATCAGCCAGAGTAAAGCACACTACTATATCAACCCGATCCCCGAAGACGTAACGATAAATGATGTGGAAAAGCAGATAGAACTTGCCGCGGCGCATCCTCAGCCCGGCCGGACCGCAGGCGTGAAAGACGAAAAGAACCCCGCGTTTATCAGGGAACACGCCAACCAAAGCCTGCCGGAACCCCTGACGGCAAGGGAACTGGAAGTACTGTCGCTGATCGTGTCAGGGCTGTCCAACAATGATATCTGCAATACGCTCTTCCTGGCCTTGAGCACCGTCAAAGGCTACAACCGGAACATCTTTGGGAAATTGGGGGTCCGCCGCCGGACGCAGGCCGTGATGAAGGCAAAGGAACTTGGCCTGGCATAAACTGATACAGCCTTGCTTGTCTGTCACTTTCGGCCTTGCAGGGATTCTACAATGAGCGACAAAAATAAATATTAGAAGATATGTATTATACTCTTGACATTTAGTATTTTATATTTTACTATATGCGCTGTCTAACAGACAATTTGTAAAGGGAGTGTATGAGGTATGTCTTACAAGGCTAAAAGCACAGTCGTTTCCATGGTGACAGGGGTCCTGCTGATGGCGGCATACATCATCTATGCGGCCGGAAAGCTTCGCTCAGGCGCTGCGACGCTTGACGACATGAAATTCTGGGCATCGACGATTCTGGTATTCATCGGCATCGGGATCGCCGCGATGATCGTCATCCAAATCGTTTTCCACATCCTGCTTGCCATTGCCAAGGCCATTGGAGAACAGGTGAAAAACGGCAAGGTTGACGACAAGGAAATCGAAAAATCACTCAAACTGGACATGGTGGAAGACGAAATGGACAAGCTGATATCGCTCAAATCCATGCGGATCGGTTATGCCATAGGCGGCCTCGGGTTTATCGCGGCGCTGGTCTCCCTGGTGATGAACTCTCCCGCTGCGGTGATGCTCAACATCCTGTTTGGCTCTTTCTATGTCGGTTCGCTTGTGGAAGCCTTCACCCAGCTGATGTATTACAGGCGGGGGATCAAAAACGGCTGAACAGCAGAGGACTGAGATATTGAAAGAAGGAGAATCATCATGGCCAAACAATATGTGATCAGCAACAACATCAGGAGGCTGCGGTTCTTCGCGGATGAAATGACGCAGCAGCAGCTGGCAGAGAAAGCCGGCGCCTCCAGGCAGACCATCATCGCCATAGAAGCGGGCAAGTATTCCCCCTCGCTGGAGCTTGCGTTCCGCATAGCGGACGCCTTTGGCGTCAACATCAATGAAGTGTTTGACTGCCAAGTCAAAGGAGACTGACATCATGAAAGCCGTCGTATACGACAAAGGCAATTCCCCCGATGTTCTTATGTACCGTGAAGTGGAAAAACCCGTGCCGGGCGATAACGAGGTGCTTGTTAAGATCCATGCCGCGGCCGTCAATGCCGCTGACATCCGGTCCATGAAAATGGGGGCGATTCCTAAGCGCAAGATATTCGGCGCGGATATCGCCGGGCGAGTCGAGGCGGTCGGCAAGAATGTCAGCAAGTTTGCCGCCGGTAATGAGGTGCTGGGTGACATCTCTGCCTGCGGCATGGGGGGCTTTGCCGAGTATGTCGCAGTTTCCGAAACCCCACTGGTTCATAAACCGGCTGGCATTTCCTTTGAAACGGCTGCAGCGGTTCCATTGTCGGCTGTTACCGCCCTGCAGGGGCTGCGCGACAAGGGTAACATCAAGGCCGGGCAAAAGGTGCTGATATACGGCGCCGGCGGCGGCGTGGGCACCTTTGCGGTGCAGCTTGCCAAACACTTGGGCGCGGAGGTCACCGCCGTATGCGGAGAGAAAAACATGCAGGTGATCCGGGCTCTGGGAGCGGATCATGTCATCAACTATCATGACTGCGACATCACCATGAGCGGTAAGCGCTATGACCTTATCCTGGCCGTCAACGGATACCATTCCCTGTTCGCTTACAGGCGTCTGCTGGCAAAAAGCGGCGTCTGCGTGATGGTCGGAGGCTCGATGAAACAAGTGATCAAAGCCCTAATGTTTGGCGGACTCCTGTCGCTGGGCAGCAGAAAAATACGCTCCCTTAACGCAAAACCCAATGCGGAGAATCTGGCCTTTGTCATCAGGCTGGTTGAAGAGGGCAAGATAAATCCGGTGATAGACAGGAAATACCCGCTTGCCCAAACAGCCGAAGCGGTACGATACCAGAGCGAAGGCCATGTGACGGGGAAAGTGATCATAGAGGTGGTATAAAGCCAAGCGACCCTACTTTCATCGATCCCAATACCCTACCTTTGCGCCACGCGCCGGATTCCGCCTGATAGCCCAGCTGTTCCATCGCATCGGCGCACAGCAGGCGGGCAGCCGTGTTCCCCGGGTCGGCATAGACCAGGACATTGGTAACCTGCGCGACCCATCGGTACTCGCCTTTTTCATAATCCGCCGCCGCCTTGCGCAGCACGGCATCCGTATCACCCAGGTATTCCACCCACTTCTTCGCGCTATCCTCAGGCGTGAGCGGATTGAGATGGACAGGGTTAGCGTCATACCAGCCCATGTATTTCTGGTAAACCGCCTTGGCGTCATGCGCGACCGTCCCGTAGTACTCCCGCGTGTACCAGTTGGCGGCCAGGGCAGCGGGCAGTTTGATCATGTTGGAGATCTCGTCGGAGGTGTATCCCTGGTTGATATAGGTCAGCGTCTGGTCGTGGATGTACTTGTAGACGGCCGCCGTGTTGACCAGGTATTCATTGACCAGGTCATTGCCCCAATGCGGCCAGTTGTGCGACTGGAAAGTGACTTCCGCCTTGCTGCCGTAAAGGGACACGGTTTCCATGATATAGCGCGCCCAAGCATTGCCGTCGCGTATCTGCGCGCCGCGCAGCGTATACAGGTTGTGCAGGGTCGCGGTGCAGTTTTCTGCCATCCACAGCGCCTTTTTCTGCGGGAACCAGGTGTTCATCTCGGCTGGCGCCTCCGTGCCCGGCGTCATCTGGAACGTCATCTCAACGCCGTCAATAGTGAGTGTTTCACCGGTTTCCTTAATCTCCCAGGTGGGTGTGATAAAGGAAACCGTGCCCTTTGACTGGGCTATGCCGATGCCAAATGACAATGTTCCTGTGGCGGACGGCTCAAGCAGCTTGCCGTACTGGTAGTTCGCCCTGCGGTTCATCGCCGGGCCAAGGTACAGGTTTTCTGTCATGGCGTCATTGGTGAATCCCTCGGGCACGATAACGGGTATTTTGCCGCTGCTGAGCTGATCTGCGATGGCAAGCGACCTATCTGCCGCGTCCTTCGGGTCCATGATGCCCTTGATGCCGCCAAAGTGGTCGATATGCGGGTGGGAGATCACCACCGCCCTGACCGGCCGGGCGCCCAGGTTCTTTTCCACTAAAGCCATCGCTGCCTGCGCGCACTCGACGCTCATCAGCGGGTCAAACACGATCCAGCCTGTGCCGCCCTCTATCAGCGTCAGGTTTGCCATATCGTATCCGCGCACCTGGTAGATGCCGGGGATAACCTCGAACAAGCCGTAGGCGTGATTGTTCTTCGTGTTCTCCCAAAGGCTCGGATTGACGGTATCGGGGCTTTTCTCGTGGTCGCCCAGAAATCCAAACGCTCTTTGGCTCCAGACCACATTGCCCGCCGCGTCCCTCAGTTCCAGCGTTTCCGGCGCGTCGATTAGCCCCTTGACGGCAAACCGGGCTTCCTGCGTATTGCCAAAGTCCAGCATGGCATAGACGGCGGAATTGACTTCAGCCGTCTGCGCTGTCGCGGGTTTGACGTCCGCTGTCAGGGGAAGCGTTAAGGCAGCGCTTTGCGCAGCCTCAGCCCGCACCCGGTCGGTCAGGGAGATTGTCGTCAAGATCATCGCTGCCAGAAAAATGGCGCATATTCTTTTCATGGTTTTCCCTTTCGCTTTGCGCGTATGCAGTTTGTATGGGGCTGTAACAAAAGTCCCGAAGGCACCGCTGTAAATCGAAAGATTTGCGGCGG
>CAZPBJ010000051.1:0-22269 GCA_964584685.1 uncultured Christensenella sp.
ACCGCACCAAGGTCAAGGTGGTCAAGAACAAGGTGGCCCCGCCCTTCCGCGTGGCCGAGTTTGACCTGCTCTACGGCCACGGCATCAGCCGCGAGGGCACGGTGCTGGACATGGCCGTGCAGCGCGACATCATCCTCAAGAGCGGCGCCTGGTTCTCCTACAAGGATGTCCGTATCGGCCAGGGCCGCGATAACGCGCGCAAGTACCTGGCCGACAATCCGGATGTGGCAAAGGAGATCGAGGATACCATCCGCGCCCAATTCGCCACCGCTATCGTGCCCACCGAAAGCGAAGACATCGCCGACGAGGCCGGGGACGAGTAATATGTTTGGAAAGAGATCGGACGGTTTTCTCGTCAAAACGATAGACCCCATCATCGCCCTGACACCCTACCTCATGCCCATGCGCTGCGACGCGCAGGTCATGCTGGGCTACAAGGCTGATTACGAGAAGCTGGCGCGATACATTGTCAGGAAGGGCGCCGAGGGATACAAGTTCACCTTTTTGGACATTCTCATCGCGTCCTATGTGCGCATCGTTTCCCAGCTGCCCGAGCTCAACCGGTTCGTCGCCAACAAGCGCCTGTACGCGCGCAATGAGCTGACGGTCTCCTTTGTGGTGCTCAAAAACACCCGGGACGGCAGCGTGCAGGAGAACAGCATCAAGTGCAAGTTCGACCCGCGCGACACCCTCTTTGACGTGGCGGGGCGCACATCGGCCGCCATCCCGGCCGCGCGCAGCGAAGAAGCGGACAACAGCACCATGCAGGTGGCCAAATTCCTGCTCAACCCCATCCTGGCCAACACCATTGCCGGGGCGGCAAGGATCATGGACCGCTACGGCATCATGCCCCGTTTCCTGGTGGATGCCAGTCCCTTCCATACGGGTCTTTTCCTGACCAACATGGCTTCCATCGGCATGCCGGCGGTCAACCATCACATCTACAACTTCGGCACGACCTCGCTGTTTGCCAGCATCGGCGCGGTGGAGCGCACGGTGGTCATCAACGAAAGTGGCGAGCCCCAGCGCAAGCGCCTGCTGCCCTTTGGCATCACGGCCGATGAGCGCGTCTGCGCCGGAATGGTCTACGCCAAGATGGTGGCCATGCTGGATCAGTACATGAGTAACCCAGAGCTGCTGGAGACGCCGCCTGAACAGGTGCTCTTCGACGAAAACCATGCCTATACCCAGCCCCCCGCGCCCAAGAAAAAGCGCTTCCGCCGCATCCGCAAAATGACGCGCCGCAATCGCAAACAGGGGGAAGAAAAAGTGAAGAAGGCGGTGTAGGGCGTTATCCGGCTCTGCCGATGAGAATAAGCTTTTTCGCTCCTTGCGCCTCCTTGGATGCTTTGCTATAATCAGCGGGCGGAAAGGGGGCTTTTCTTTGCGCATAAGGTCATTCGTCGCGTTGCTGCTGATAATGTGCATGATGTCTTCCACTGCGCTTGCACAGGGGGATATTCGCGGTTATTCGGCGGATCAAGGGCATCAGGTCCTGCTGTTTGGCAGCTATCCCCAGGGTGAGCAGGGCGAAGCAGCACCTATCGTGTGGATAGTCCTCAAGGTACAGGACGGCCTGGCTTACCTGATGAGCGAGAAGATCCTCGATGTGCGGCGCGTCAGCGGCGACCAATGGAACTACAAGGGCTGGGAAAGCAGCGAGCTGTTTGCCTGGCTCAATGGGGACTTCATGCAGGCGGCCTTCAGCTTTGAGGAGCAGGCAGCGCTGCACGGGGACGAGACCCTGGGGTACGTCAGTTTGCCAAGCGCGGAGGATCTGCAGGACAAGGCGCTGGGCTTTGGCACCGATCTCAGCCGCCGCGTCTATGGTACGGCTTATGCGCTGGCCCGGCGCGGTCTTTACAGCTATTCAAGCCGCGGTTACAGCCCCATCTGGACGCGGACGCGCTCACAGCAAACGCACGCCCAGCGCGCCACCAAGATCAATGGCAAGATTGGCTTCATCGGGGTTGAATCGGACGATCTGGGAGTCTGCCCGGTCATCTGGCTGAAATTGGACAGCATCGCTGTCATCGGCGGGGACGGCAGTCCGGAAGCGCCTTTTATACTTCGCACGCAGGAAGGAAAACAACCTTGAAACATACCGCAAGACAACTCATCCTCTTGATGCTGCTGCTCGCTTTGCTGCCGGCCTCCGCATTGGCCCAAGCGCCGTCGGAAGGTTTCCCTTCGCTTACTGCTGATGGGTTTTTACCCGAGGGCGAGCCCGAATATGTATTTACCGATGCTGAAAATGGCATCTGGCGCTATGCCTCCCAGACACTGCGCATTGAAATCACGCGTCATTCACAGGCCAAGCCCAGGCTGCGCTGGCTGACCGCGGAGATATTTGTCAAGCCGGGTACAGACAGCTTCCGCATGATACCGGTGGACGCGCAAAATATGGACAAGGTGCAGGACAAGTACAAAGAGAAGCCGGCAGTTATTGCCAGGAACAACAAACTGGTCTTTACCATGAACGGGGATTACTACCTCTATCGTGTGGGCCGCACCGTCCGCGAGAAGAGTTACCCCATCGGGGTGGTCATCCGCCAGGGGCAGCTGCTGTTTGACAAGCAGCCCAAGCCCGATCGTGATATCTATCCGCCCCTTGATATGATCGCGCTCTATCCCGACGGCGATATGCGCGTGTTTTATGCCAATGAGGTGAGCGCGCAGGACTTGCTTGATTCCGGCGCGCGCGACGTACTCACCTTTGGCCCCGCGCTTATCAGGGACGGCGTCCTCAGATCCGACTACCTGCAATGGGGCAACAGCAATCAGCCACGCGTTGCCATCGGCATGGTGGAAAAAAACCATTACTGGGCTTTGGTTGTAGAGGGTCGCACACGCTACAGCCTGGGGACAACGGCTCTTGGCACAGGGGAGATCATGCAAAGCCTGGGCTGCACCACCGCCTTCAATCTGGACGGCGGCTGGAGCAGCGCCATGGTCTTCATGGGCAAGCAGCTCAACCAGCTGGATAATGACGGCGTGCTGGACAACGCCAGGAAACAGAATGAAGTCATGGGGATCGGGCAGACAGATGCCTATTAGGAAGTTCCTCCTGCCGGTTTTGTGCTGGCTGATGCTGGCGTCATTCGCCGTACCCGCCGCGGCGCAGGCGGCTTCCCTCACCACGGTCAGGCTTTCCTTCGCCGGGGACTGCACGCTGGGCGGGGACGAACGCTGGATGAACTATTCCATCGGCACCTTCAAGGTCATGCGTGATCAGGTGAACAATGACGCATACTTTCTTGAGAAGTGCCGGGAGATCTTCGCAAATGACGACCTCACTGTGGTCAACCTTGAAGGCGTGCTTTCCGACAGCGACAGGGGCAAGGTTGAGGGCAAAAAATGGAACTTCCGCGGGCCAACCGACTCCGTCAGCATCCTGACATTGGGCAGTGTAGAGGCAGTGACGCTGGGCAACAACCATTCCGGTGATTATGGCAGATACGGACTTCAATCAACCCGTCAGGCACTGCGGGATGCCGGCATCGAGTACTGCCTGGACGAAGAGAGCTTCATCTATGAGAAGGAGGACGTCCGCATCGCCTTCCTGGGTTTCTGGGAGACGGCTTTCCGCGCCAAGGCCGAGTGGCTCAAGCGGGAGATCGTGCGCCTTAAGACGGAAGAAGGCTGCCGGGCGGTAGTCATCCTCTATCACGGCGGCAGCCAGTATCAGTTGAAACACAGGAAACTTCAGACTGAAGATGCCCACTACGCCATCGATATCGGTGCTGATTTATTCATCGGTCACCACCCGCATGTCCTTCAGGGCATCGAAGTATACAAGAACCGCCACATCATCTACAGCTTGGGCGACTTCTGTTATGGCGGGAACCGCAAGCCCCGCGCCATCGAGTATCCCAGCATGGTCGCCGGCTTTGAGCTGCGTTTTGAAAACGGGGAATACCTTGGCCAGCAGCTGACCATCCACCCTTTCCGCATCTCGGCCACGGCGCCGCGCAACAATTTCCAGCCCTACCCTGTGGCAGGTGAGGAGGCTCAGGAAGTGATGACCATCCTGCAGAATGACACGCCCTTCACCCTGGCTGCCTTTGTCCCCGGGAAAGGCGCCATGCAGCCCTTCCTTTACGCCGATGCGCCGCAGTGAACGGGCTGTCACCCTGCGCGCGGACATCCTGCGCGTGCTGGACAGCTGCGCCGTCATGCACCTGGGTCTCAGCAAGGACGGACTGCCCTATGTGGTGCCGCTGAACTTCGGCTGGGAAGAAACCGACGGGCAGCTCTTTATCTATTTCCATGGCGCCGGATCGGGCAAAAAGCATGACTGGATCTCCGGGGGAGCAAACTGCTTTGCTGCATTCACAGCCGGATGCGACATTGCGTCCGGACCTGGGGTCTGCGATTGGACGGCGAATTTCGCGTCCGTTATGGTCAGCGGCCATGTGAGGCCTCTGGACGATGATGAACAAAAGATGCACGGCCTGGACCTGGTCATGCGCCACTGCGGATTTGAAGGGCAGCCTCATTACAGCCCTTCTTCCCTGAAGGCGGCGCAGGTCTGGCAGATCAAGGCGCTTGAGGTCACGGGCAAACAGCGCGGCGCATAATGCCGGCCGAAAAAACCGGCAGGCTGGAGGATCCTATGAAGTTCATTTCCTGGAATGTCAACGGTTTCCGTGCGGTTCTGCAAAAGGGCTTCGCCGAGTACTTCGGGCAGCAGGACGCCGATTTTTTCTCTCTGCAGGAGACCAAGATGCAGGAGGGGCAGGCGGACTTCTCGCCCGAGGGCTATTATGCCTATTATCATTCCGCGCAAAAGAAGGGTTATTCCGGCACGGCTGTCTTCACCAAACATCAGCCGCTGGCCATTTTCAACGGTCTGGGCGGGGACCATCTGGACGAAGGGCGGGTGCTGACGCTTGAGTATCCCGGCTTCTATGTGGTCAACGCCTATGTGCCCAATGCGCAGCCGGAACTGAAGCGCCTGGACTACCGCATGGCCTTTGAAGACGCGATGCGCGCCTACCTCGTGCAGCTGCGGGAAGGCAAGCCCGTCATTTACTGCGGCGATCTGAATGTCGCTCATCAGGAGATTGACATCAGGAATCCCAAGCAGAACATCGGCCAGCCCGGCTTCAGTTATGAGGAGCGCGCCAAGATGACCCAGCTGCTGGCGTCCGGCTTCACCGACAGCTTCCGCGCCTTGTATCCCCAGCGTACCAACGCTTACACCTGGTGGAGTTACCGTGCCAATGCCCGCGCCAACAACACAGGGTGGCGGATCGATTATTTCGTGGTGTCCGATGACATTAAGGACAGGATCAGGGAAGCGGCCATCGATGATCTGGTGCTGGGCAGCGACCACTGCCCCGTGGGGCTGGAACTTGAGCTGCCTGCCGGCGCGGCCAGCGTAGGCTGACATTCAAAAGCATTATGCAAAAAAAGCCGGCACGCATAACGTGCCGGTCTTTTGCTTACCCTGTCAGCCCTTGCTGATCACATCGATCGCCATGAGTTCCTCATCGCTGAATACCAGATTGTTCTGCGCCTGGACGGCGTCCTTGATCTGGCTGAGCTTGCTGGCGCCGATGAGGACGGATGCGGTGACGGGTTTCTCCAGCAGCCAGGCAAGCGCCATCTGGGCCAGAGTCTGGCCGCGGGCCTGCGCAATATCGTTGAGTTTGCGGACTTTATCAAGCACTTCCGGGGTGATCTTGTCGGGCTTCAGAAACACGCTGGCTCCCGCGGCCCTGGAATCCTCGGGGATACCGCTCAGGTAGCGGTCGGTCAGCACGCCCTGCTCAAGCGGCGAAAAGGGAATCGCACCCACGCCTTCCTTTTCCAGCACGCCATAAAGGCCCTGCTCCGGCCGGCGGTCAAAGATATTGTAGCGGGGCTGGTGGATCAGCAGATGGATGCCCATTCCCTTGAGCACTTCGATCGCCTTTTCCGCTTGTTCAGCGCTGTAGTTGGAGACGCCCACGTACAGCGCCTTGCCGCTCTTGACGGCATGTGCCAGGGCGCCCATGCTCTCCTCGACGGGTGTTTCGGGATCGGGCCTGTGGTGGTAAAAAATGTCCACATAGTCAAGACCCATGCGTTTCAGGCTTTGGTCAAGGCTGGCCAGCATCTGCTTGCGGCTGCCCCACTCGCCGTAGGGGCCTTCCCACATGTAATAGCCCGACTTGGTCGAGATGATCATCTCATCGCGGTACTGGCCCAGGTCGTTTTTGAGGATGCGGCCAAAGTTCTCCTCGGCGCTGCCGGGCGGGGGGCCATAGTTGTTGGCCAGGTCAAAATGCGTGATGCCCAGGTCAAAGGCACCCAAGGCCATTTCGCGGGCGTTGTCGTAGCGCGTCTGGCCGCCGAAATTATGCCACAGGCCAAGCGAAACGGCGGGCAGCTTGAGGCCTGACTTACCTACGCGCCTGTACTGCATGGCAGCATAGCGGCCGGGGTTTGCGGTGATCATGTTGTCTCCTCCTGCGCAGATGATCTGCTGATATTCAAAATCAATATACCCCGGCAGCAGCCGCTTCACGCATCCCGGACGCAAGACAGGTCAAGGCAATATAAAACCCGCCGCGTCCCAAGGGATACGGCAGGTTTGCTTTGGCTCTTTTCGCTTAGTCTTCGACTACGCTGAAGCTGTCCTTGTCCGCGCCGCAGACAGGGCACTCAAAGTCATCGGGAAGGGCTTCCCACTTGGTGCCGGCGGCATAGCCGTTATCCGGATCGCCCTCAGCCTCGTCATACACCCAGCCGCAGACATCGCACACATACTTTTTCATAACGTTCACTCCTTAAATCCTAAAATTAAGCCTTCCAAAGGCCGTGGAGGTTGCAGTACTCATAGGCGGCGATCACTTCGTCGCCATCCAGCAGGGCGAACTTTGCCTCAGGCTGGCCCAGGTGATCCAGTTCGACGCGCTGGTTGCCATGCTTGGTCTCCAGGGCGATCCAGGCGATGTGGTGTTCCTTGGTCATGGGATGGGCGACGGAGCCGACCTTGACGGTGACGACATTGCCTTCCCGGCTGACGACGGGGATGTGCTTTTCCTTGGACGCGTCAACGGTGCCGGCAATGAGTTCCTGCATTTCTTCGCCGCAGCAGACGACCTTTACGCCGGAATCCACAGCGTAGGCGATGACGTTTCCGCAATGCTTGCATACATAGAATTTCACGGTTTGTCCTCCTTCATGAGATTTGTGTTCATTATAAGGGAGGCTAAGCGCAAAGTCAATACGGCGGACGTTTCCCTGGCCTACTCCGCCGAGGTCATGTCAATGGCTAGGCCGTCGATAAACACCTGCCTGACCCTTGTCTGCACCTCAAAGGGGCAGCCGTCCGTAATGACGATGTCGGCGTCCTTGCCCGCTTCCAGCGAGCCCACGCGATCCTCAATGCCGTTATGGCGGGCGGCAGTGAGGGTGATGGCCTGCAGGGCCTTGAACTTGTCCATGCCGGCCTTGACCGCCAGGCCCGCGCACAGGGCCAGGTACTGCTGGGGGATGACAGGGGCGTCGGTGATGATGCTCACCCGGCAGCCCGCCTTGTCCAGTAACCCCGGCGTGGTCCAGGTCTTGTTGCGCAGCTCGAACTTGCTGGCGTCGGTCAGGCTGGGGCCGACCGCCAGCGGAAGATTCTCCTTTGCCAGTTCGTCTGCGATCAGGTGGCCTTCGGTCACATGCTCAAGCGTGAGCTTTACGCCGAACTCCTTTGCGATGCGGATGGCGGTGAAGAGGTCCTCGGTCTCATGCGCGTGCGCCTTGAGCGGCATTTCGCCCCTGAGCACGGGGATGAGCGATTCCAGCTTCATGTCAAAGGCAGGCAGCTTGCCTGCGTCTTGGCCGGCCTGTTCCTTTTTTTGCATATACTCGCGCGCCTTGAACAGCGTCTCGCGCAGCCGGGCGGCCGTGGTCATGCGGCTGGAATCGCTTTTTTCGCGGTAGACGCGCTTGGGGTTCTCGCCAAAGGCGCACTTCATCGCGGTTTCCTTTTTGACGACCATGTCTTCCACGCGCCTGCCGACTGTCTTGACAGCCATGAAAGTGCCGCCCAATACGTTGGCGCTGCCGGGCCCCGTGCATACGGTCGTGACGCCCGCCTGCGCGGCCTGGACCATGGAGGGCTGCAGGGGCTTGAAGCCGTCGATGGCGCGCAGCTGGGGCGAGATGATGTCATTAAGTTCGTTGTAATCGGCGCCTTCATAGCCGATGCCGTAGCCGTCCATGCCCAGGTGGCTGTGGGCGTCCACAAAGCCCGGGAAGGCGAAGAGGCCCGCGGCGTCAAATACCTCACCGGCCTTTTGTTTGATGGACTTCGCGATCTTTTTGATCTTGCCGCCGGATACCAGGATGTCGGCCGGATAGGGCTCCTCATGGATGGCGTCAAAGACCATCGCGTTTTTGATCAGCAGCGTCTTGTCCGGGTTCACAGCGTGACCTCCCTGTGGGCGGCGGCCGAATCATAAACAGCCTGCATCATCTGCGCGGTGATGATGACGGTGTCGATGTGGCTTGGCAGCTTTTCGCCCGACCTGACGCACTTCACAAAGGCGTTGATCTCTTCTTCAAACATATTGCCCATTTCAAACTCAGGCTTGTGGCTGACCAGCGCCCCGTCCTCGGCGTTGAAGAAGGTGTAGCCGCCGCCGTAGTCCAGGCGGATGCCGCCCTTGTCGCCCATGAAGTCGATATACTGCTCCTTGTGGCCGATGTTCTGCGCCCAGGCGCCGTGCACACTCAGCACGGGTCCTTCC
The DNA here is from genome assembly GCA_964584685.1 of uncultured Christensenella sp. Lineage (GTDB taxonomy): Bacteria > Bacillota > Clostridia > Christensenellales > Aristaeellaceae > UBA1038. The sequence goes on from CAZPBJ010000051.1 coordinate 8,736, forward strand.
GTGCGGATAAGCGCCGTGACCGAGTCGTCCACGTCATAGGTGCCGCCTGGCTTGCGCGGGCCGGCCCACATATACATGGTGGTATAGCCCTCGATATCGCATCCAAGCTTGCAGAAGGTCTCGCCCGAAACCGTGAGGGGCCTGGGGTCGCCCAGGCAGTACATCACGATGTCCAGGTAGTGCACGCCCCAGTCGATGAGCGCGCCTCCGCCTGCGACAGCCTTGGTGGTAAAGTCTCCGCCCAGGCCCGGGATGCTGCGGTGCGCGCGGAAGGACACATACACGTGGTAGACTTCGCCCAGGCGGCCGGCGTCGATTTCCTTTTTAATGCGGCGCACCGATTCGTTGAAGCGGTTGACCACGCCGATGTTGAGCGTCATCCCCGTCTCGTGCTGGACTGCCTGCATGGCAAGCGCCTCAGGGTAAGTGCGCGCGGCGGGCTTTTCGCACAGCACATGCTTGCCCGCGCGCATGCAGTCGATGGCGATGGGCGCGTGGCGGTCGTTGGGCACACACACCGATACCGCTTCGACTTCGGTGTCACTGAGGATGTCATGGTAATCCGTGACGGCCTGTCCGCAGCCGTATTCCTGAACGGCTTTTTGCGCGCGCTGGGGGATGATGTCGCAAAAATACTTGATTTCCACGTCGGGGTTTTTCACGTAGGCGGGGATATGGGCGGCGTTTGCGATGGTACCGCAGCCGATGACGGCGACTTTCATAGGCAGAAACCCTCCTTTTTGTTGCCCGCAGTATATCATGCGCCACGGTGCAAAACAACGAAGGAGGGTCCCTTGCGCGGGATGAAAATTAATTCAGTATCTCAAAATCGCCGCGTGGTCGCGTTCCAGCGGCTTGTCCGCCTGGTCCACCACCACGATCTGGCCGCCGGCCAGCAGAACGTCATCCATCACCTGGTCGATGGTTTTCATCGTGCCATAAGGCGGCTGCGCACCCATGACCAGTTTGCCCACGCGCCCCTCTTTGGCGGCGTCGCGGATTTCACCCAGGTCGGTCAGCGCTTTCCCTGCATTCTGGGCGTTGCTGAGTTCAGTATCAAGCGCAGCCAGCCAGCTTTCATACAGCGGGCGCAGGATGTCCTTGACCGCGGCAAGGGTCTGCTTGTCGCTGAGTGTCTCAAGGGGCCGGTCGATCACGCCGTTCAGGTACTGGCTTCCCTGGGCCAGGCTCTTGAACTGCGCAAGCGTGTCCCTGGTGCCGGCCAGGATGACGCGCAGCCCCTCTTCCTTGTGCTGCTTGAGGAAGGCCTCATGCAGGTAGCGGAAGTACTTCTCGCGGTCTTTCAGGGGCCCCAGTTTGTCACGGTTGGCGTCCATATCAAGATCATCAAAGAGTTCCGTGAAGGAGTCCTTGACGTCTTCAAGATGCAGCTGCGTGATCTGGTACTGGTTGACCTGATAGGCGGTGTAGCGGTCCCGGCTCAAGTCCACCAGCATCGTGTCGCGCACCTGCTCATCCTGATGAAACAGCGGCAGCAGGTGAAAATGCCTGCCTGCCGCATGCAGGGGTTCGATTTCGCGCTCCAAAATAAAGCTTTCCGCCCTGTCGCCCGCCGCCAGCACGCCCAGGCCCCGGGCAGTGTGCCGCCACAGGTCGCCGTCTTCAAGCAGGGCGCTCATTTGTTTGAGCGGTTCTTCCCATTCGCGGGGCTGATGGTCCTTTTCAAGCTGGGCCTGCAGCCGCTGAAGCTGGTTTTTGTACAGGATGGGATCGGCCTTGTTGTCGGGATGGATGCGGTGGGTGGGGAAGTACACCGACAGGCGCAGGCCTTGCGCGCCGCGGCTTGCCGTCAGGAAATCAAGCAGCCTGTTTGAATCGATCATATGTGCCTCCTTGCCTTATCAAAGGGTGCAGGCACGCCCATGCCGGGGCGCGCCGCCATGGCCGGTTCCATTTGGGAAAACCATGGCTTGTATCATATATATCTTAACCGTGGGGGACGGCGCTAAACGCGCGCAGCCATGCCGCGCGCCATAGCGGGCGCGTACCATTTTATACAAAAGGAGCCGGTGTCCGCGCATGCGGAAAATCAAGGGGAAAAGCCACTTTCCGATGCCTCTGGGGAAGCTGCGGCCGCTTCACTTTTTAACCATTTTATGGTATACTGTGATATGGTATTGCACCATCAAACAAAGCGAAGAAACCGAGGATAATCATGCTCGAAGACAAGAACACCCTCAGCGCCGGCGCTGCCTCCACCCATGTGGACGCGCACTATGACGCCGACCAGATCCAGGTCCTTGAGGGACTGGAGGCTGTGCGCAAGCGGCCCGGCATGTACATAGGCTCAACCGATTCAAACGGCCTGCACCACCTGGTTTATGAGATTGTTGACAACTCCATCGATGAGGCCCTGGCCGGCTACTGCACCCATATCGAGATCGCCCTGATGAAGGACGGTTCCGTCCAGGTCGCCGACGACGGCCGCGGTTTTCCCGTAGGCATCCATCCCAAGCTCAAGCGCCCCGCGGTCGAGGTCTGCCTGACCGTGCTGCACGCCGGGGGCAAGTTTGGCGGCGAGGGCTACAAGGTTTCCGGCGGCCTGCACGGCGTAGGCGCTTCCGTTGTCAACGGTCTGTCCAGCCACCTGATGGTGACCGTCCGCCAGGACGGCAGGATCCATCAGCAGGAATACAGCCGCGGCAAGGTGGACTATGACCTCAAGGTTATCGGCGAAACCGACCAGACCGGCACCACCGTCCGCTTCTGGCCCGATATCCGCTCACAGGATAACCCGGAAGGCATCTTTGAGGAGGACGTCGTTTTCCACTTTGACACCCTGCGCTCCCGCATGCGCGAGATGGCCTTCCTCAACAAAGGCATCCGCATCACCATCCGCGATGAGCGGGGAGAACTGCCCGATGAGCGCGTCTACCACTTTGAGGGCGGCATCAGCGAGTTTGTCAAATACATCAACAAGAACAAAGAGGTGCTCTTCAAGGAGCCCATTTATGTCGAGGGTGTCAAGAACAACGTCGTGGTGGAAGTTGCCCTGCAGTACAACGATACCTACTCGGAGAACATCTTCACCTATGCCAACAACATCAACACCCCCGAGGGCGGTACGCACCTGCAGGGCTTTTCAAGCGCGCTTACCCGCTGCATCAACGATTACGGCCGCAAGTACAAGCTGCTCAAGGATGCCGACAGCAACCTCAAGTCCGAGGATGTGCGCGAGAGCCTGGCCGCCGTCGTCTCCGTCAAGCTGACCGAGCCCCAATTCGAGGGTCAGACCAAGTCAAAGCTGGGCAATTCCATGGTGCGCGGCATCGTGGACAGCCTGGTGGCGCAGGAACTCAGCGCCTTCCTTGAGGAAAATCCCCCCGTCGCCCGCGCCATCCTGGAGCGCTGCCTGGGGGCGGCCCGCGCCAGGGAAGCCGCGCGCAAGGCCCGCGACCTGACCCGCCGCAAGACGGTGCTTGAGTCAGCCGCCCTGCCCGGCAAGCTGGCTGACTGCAGCGAAACCGATCCCTCCAAGTGCGAGATCTTCATCGTCGAGGGCGACTCCGCCGGCGGCAGCGCCAAGACGGGCCGCGACAGGCACTTCCAGGCCATCCTGCCCCTGCGCGGCAAGATACTCAACGTGGAAAAGACGCGCATCGACAAAGCCCTGATGAACGCCGAGATCAAGAACATGATCACCGCCTTTGGCTGCGGCGTTGGGGCTGAGTTTGACCCGACCAAGCTGCGCTACCACCGCATCGTGTGCATGACGGACGCCGACGTGGACGGCGCCCATATCCGCATCCTGATGCTGACCTTCTTTTACCGCTACATGCGACCGCTCATCGACCTGGGCTATGTCTATATCGCCATGCCGCCCTTGTACAAGGTGACGCGCGGCAAGATGGAAAAGTATGTCTATGACGACGCTGAGCTTCAAAAGCATTTGGATGAGATAGGCCGTGACCCCAAGCCCGAGCTGCAGCGCTACAAAGGCCTGGGTGAGATGTCGGCTGAGCAGCTGTGGCAGACCACCATGAACCCCCAGACCCGCACCATGATGCAGGTGACCGCGCGCGACGCCGTGGCGGCCGATGAGGCCATGAGCCTCTTGATGGGTGACGCCGTTGAACCGCGGCGCGAGTTCATCGAACAAAACTACAATATGGTGGCCGACCTGGACATCTGAAGCGGGTCAATCTCACTGTGAAGGGACGACTATGAGCGATATTAAAGATAAATTGCTGCCGACCGACCTGGAAGGCGAACTGAAGAAATCGTTTATTTCCTATGCCATGGCGGTCATCATCAACCGTGCCTTGCCCGACGTGCGCGACGGCCTGAAGCCCGTGCACAGGCGCATCCTCTATGATATGAACGAGCTGGGCATGACGCCCGACAAGCCTTTCCGCAAGAGCGCGCGCATCGTGGGCGATGTGCTGGGCAAGTACCACCCCCACGGTGACAGCTCCGTCTATGACGCGATGGTGCGCCTGGCGCAGGAATTCTCCATCCGCTACCTGCTGGTGGAAGGCCAGGGCAACTTTGGCTCCGTCGACGGCGACGGCGCGGCCGCCATGCGCTATACGGAGGCCCGGCTGTCCAAGCTGTCTTCCCACCTGATCGGAGAGATCGACAAAGATACGGTCGACTTCTACCCCAACTTTGACGAGACCCTCCAGCAGCCGACGGTATTGCCCAGCCGCTATCCCAACCTGCTGGTCAACGGCTCGTCGGGCATCGCGGTGGGCATGGCCACCAACATCCCGCCCCACAACCTGGGCGAGGTCATCGACGGCGCGCTGGCCATGATCGACAACCCCGACATCACCCTGGATGAGCTGATGGAGTATATCCAGGGGCCTGACTTCCCCACCGGGGCGGTCATCCTGGGCCGCAGCGGTATCCGCGAGGCTTACCACACGGGGCGCGGGCGCATCGTGGTGCGCGCCAAGAGCGAGATTGAGACCCTGGCCAACGGCCGCGAGCGCATCCTGGTCAGCGAGATCCCCTACATCGTCAACAAATCCAAGCTCATCCAGAAGATCGCCGAGCTGGTGCACGAAAAGCGGCTGGACGGCATCTCCGACCTGCGCGACGAGTCCGACCGCAACGGCATGCGCATCGTCATTGACCTCAAGCGCGACGCGCAGGCCCAGGTGGTGCTCAATTTCCTGTACAAGCACACCCAGATGCAGGAAACTTTCGGCGCCATCATGCTTGCGCTGGTGGACGGGCAGCCGCGCGTCCTCAGCCTCAAGGAGATGTTGTTTTACTACATCAGGCACCAGAAGGATGTGCTCACCCGGCGCACGCGCTACGACCTGGACAAGGCACAGGCGCGCTCCCACATCCTGGAAGGCCTGCTCAAGGCCCTGCTCAACATCGATGAAGTGGTGCACCTCATCCGCGCCGCAAAGGACACACCCAGCGCCAAGGCTGCCCTGATCGAGCGCTTTGACTTCAGCGCCCTGCAGGCGCAGGCCATCCTGGATATGCGCCTGGCCAGACTGACCAACCTGGAGGCTGACAAGCTGCAGGCGGAGTATGACGAACTGCAAAACACCATCGCCTACCTGCAGGGCCTGCTGGCGGACGAGAAGCTGCTCTTTGCCGTGATCAAACAGGAAATGCTGGAGATCAGGGCCAAGTTCGCCGATGAGCGCCGGACCGAAATCAGCCTGCAGGAAGACGAGATCGACTTCGCCGACCTCATCCCCGTGGATGATATGGTGGTGACCTTGACGCACTTTGGCTATGTCAAGCGCCTGTCCAAATCCACCTACCGCGCGCAGAACCGCGGGGGCAAGGGCGTTGCCGCCATGACCACGCGCGAGGAGGACTATGCCGAGCAGATCTATGTGGTCAACTCGCACGACGACCTGACCTTCTTCTCCGACCGCGGGCGCGCCTATTTTCTCAAGTGCTACCAGATCCCTGAGGCCGGACGCACGGCGCGCGGCACGGCGATCGTCAATATCCTGCAGCTTTCAGGCGGGGAGAAAATTACCAACATGATCCCCATCCCCCCGGAAAACCGTGAAAGCCAGACGCTCATCATGGCCACGCGGGACGGGCTGATCAAGCGCACCCTGCTGGAGGAGTTCCGCAGTTTGCGCAAGGCAGGGCTGATTGCCATCACCCTGAGGGATGAGGACGCCCTCATCGGCGTCGCCCTGACTGACGGCGAACAGAACATGCTGCTGGCCACCAAGAAGGGCAAGGCCATCTGCTTCAGCGAAAAACATGTGCGTGTCTCCGGCCGCGGGGCCATGGGCGTGCGCAGCATGCGTCTCAATGAGGGTGACGAGGTCATCTCCATGTGCGTGGTGGAAGACGACAGCCAGGTGCTGGGCATCACCACGCTTGGCTACGGCAAGCGTACCGACAACAGCGAATACCGTGAGCAGGGCCGTGCCGGCAAGGGCATCATCGCCATGAAACTGACTGAGAAAACAGGCGATATCGCCAAGATGCTGACGGTTAAGGAAAACGAGGACATCCTGCTGATCACCGACGCGGGCACCATTATCCGCACACCCGTCAGTGAAATCCGCGTATGCGGCCGCGCCACGCAGGGCGTGCGCCTGATGCGTCTGGCAGAGGGCGCCGCCATTGTGGACGTCGCCCGCGCCGAGCAGGAGGATGAAGAGCCGCTCACGGCCCCTGAAGCGCCGGATACAGACGACAAGGCCACTGACGCAGACGATGAGCAGCCAATCTGACAGGCAGCGCTCGCTGGCAGGCGGCGTATCGATACTGGGCATCGCGGGGCTGATATGCAAGGTCGTGGGGGTGCTCTACCGCATCCCCCTGGTCAACAGCATCGGCGCCCTGGGCGTTGCCGTCTACCAGCAGGTTTTCCCCACTTACAACCTTCTGCTCGTGATCAGCTCGGCGGGCATCCCGGTAGCCATCTCGCGCATGGTGGCCCATCATATGGCCAAGCAGGACCCTGACAGCGCAAAACAGGTGTTCACCGTCGCGCTGCGCATCCTGGTCCTGCTGGGTATCATCACCACGGCGCTGATGCTGGTTTTCTCCGGCGCGCTGTCCCGTGCCGCCGGCACGGCGGAAAGCCTGCTCGGTTTCCGGATGATCGCGCCCAGCCTGTTCCTGGTCTGCGTGATGAGCGCGTTCCGGGGTTATATGCAGGGGCGCAGGCGCATGGTGCCTACCGCAGTCAGCCAGCTCATCGAGCAGGTGGGCAAGGTGGGCATTGCTATCCCCCTGGCCCTGATGGGCATGCGGCGGGGCGGCTATGCCATGGGTGCCGCCGGCGCCCTGCTGGGTACCTCGATTGCCGAAGCGGCGGCGCTCATCTACATGATGGCCGATTATTACTTCGCGCGGCCCCGCCTGCCGGCCCTGACCCCGCAGGCGCAAAGCCGGATGCAGCCGGGCAGGCGGATTGCCCGTGAGCTTATTTTCATCGCCATCCCCATCACCATCGGCGCCTGCATCGTGCCGCTGGCCGGCGCGATTGATTCCTTCATGCTGGTCAACATCATGCGGGGCTACATGACGGAGGTCGGCGCCAAGATCACCTTTGGCGTCTATGCCGGCATGGTGCTGACGCTCATCAATGTGCCCACGGCCCTGGCCATGGCGATGGCCACCAACCTCGTGCCGGCCATCTCTTCGGCGCGGGCGCTTGACGACAATGAACGCATCCGCTCGGAAAGCGCGACAGGCCTGCGCCTGGCTTCCGTGGTGGGCTTCCCCGCGGCCATCGGCATGAGCATGCTGGCTGAGCCCATCCTCCTGCTGCTGTTTGGCGGCGGCAAGGACAGCATCTCCTCCCTGCTCACAGGCGCGCAGCTGCTGAGGGTATCCAGCCTTACCATCCTCCTCTTCACGCAGGTGCAGGCCACCAGCGCGATCCTGCAGGGGCTGCACAAGCAGCGCATCCCCATGTACACCCTGGCCGCCGGCATGGCGCTGAAGGTTGCCCTCAACTATGCCCTGGTGCGGCTGCCCTCCGTCAATATCCAGGGCGCGCCATACGCCTCCCTGCTGTGCTACGGCGTCAGCCTGGCCCCCAACCTGTACTATGTGGCAAAGTATGGCAGGATGAAGCTCGACTTCCATGACATCCTGATCAGGCCGGGCCTGGCGACCCTTATCATGGCGCTGCCTGTGGCCGGTCTGATGGCCTTGTTTGGCGCGCGGCTCAACCACTCCTGGCCGCGTATGGGGCTTACCCTTGCCGCTGCCTTCCTGGTCTACCTGACAGCCGCCTACAAATTGCGGGCCATCAAGCCCGAAGACCTGCCCCCATTCATCCGCAGGAGATTGACGCCCCATGCATAGGATCACCGTCGTCACCCTGGGCCCGGGATCCGAAAAGCACCTTACCCTGGGCGGCATCGAAGCCATGAAACAGGCCCGCTGCATTGTGCTGCGCACGGGACGCCACGGCGCCGCCGACTATTTGCGTAGCCTGGGGCTCACATTTACCACTTTTGACGAGCTCCACATGGAGGAGCCTGATTTCGAGGCCTTTGCCGTCCGGGCTGCGCGGGAGCTGATCGCCCTGGCGCAAAAGGCGCCGCTGTGCTACGGCGTGGCCGATCCAGGGGCCGATGAGACCGTACGCGCGCTGATAGGGCAGGCAGGGGAGCTGGTCACCGTGCTGGCCGGCGTGCCGCTTTCGGCGCCGATGCTGGCCGCACAGGACGCAGGTGAGCCGCCGCTCGTCACCCCTGCCACCGGGCTGAGGGTATGGGACGGCCAGCGGCCTATCCTCTTGACGGAGATTGATTCCCGCGCGCTGGCGGGGGATTGCAAGCTGCAGCTGCTGGCCTGGTATGACGCGGACTGTGCGCTCTATTTCTACCCGCCGGGACAGGCCGGCACACGCCATGCCAGGCTGACCGTGCTGGAGGACCTGGACCGCCAGCCCCGCTATGATCACACGGCCGGCGCGCTGCTTTTGCCCAAGGCGTCTTATCACAAGCAGCGTTATGACGTGCAGGACCTGGTCCTGCTTATGCGCAAACTGCGCGCCCCCGGCGGCTGCCCCTGGGACAGGCAGCAGACCCACCAGACCCTTGCCCGCTACCTTATCGAGGAGGCGCACGAAGCCGCCTTCGCCATCGGCCGGGAAGACTGGCAGGCAGTGGCCGATGAGCTGGGCGATGTGCTGCTGCAGGTAGCGTTCCATGCAACCGTGGGGGAGGAGACAGGCACCCTGACCCTGTCAGACATTACCACCGCTATCTGCTCAAAGCTCATCACCCGCCACAGCCACATCTTTGGCGGCGACAGCTTCTCCACCGCAGGGGAGGTCAGCGACAACTGGGACAGGATAAAAAGCCTTGAACGGGGCGAACAGTCCCAAAGCGACAAGATGCGCGCCCTGCCCACCAACCTGCCCCCGACCCTGCGCGCCATGAAGGTGCAGGAGATCGCGCGCAAGGTCGGTTTTGACTGGGAAGATTCGCGCGGCGCCTTTGATAAGGTGCTGGAAGAGACGCGGGAACTGCTGGAAGATCATCAGGCCGGGCGCGATATCAAGCCAGAATTGGGCGACCTTTTCTTTGCCTGCGTCAACCTGGCCAGGCTGCTGGGCGCAAATCCTGACGAAGTGGTCAATATGACGACCGAAAAATTCATTAAACGCTTTGCCCTTATGGAAGAATATATAAAATCAGATCAAAAAGTGGGGAAATACTTGACTTTATCCGATTGGGATGTATACTGGGAACGAAGCAAGCAAGGTGAATAGAATCTTGCTTTGATCTAAATAACAGGAGGGTTTTAAGATGAATAAGTCTGAACTCGTAGCAGCCGTAGTGAAGGCCACCGGACTCAAGAAAAAGGACGCGGATGCCGCAGTGGCAGCAGTTGGCACAGCCATCAAGACAACGCTCAAGAAAGGCGAAAAAGTGCAGCTGATCGGCTTTGGCACCTTTGAAGCCAAGAAGCGCCCCGCCCGCGTCGCCCGCAATCCCCGCACCGGCGAAGAAATCAAGGTGAAAGCCTCCAAGGCCCCCACCTTCAAGGCCAGCAAAGCCTTCAAGGATACCCTGAACTGAACGTAAACCATTGTGGGTATGACGGGGTGGCTTGCCATCCCGTTTTTATTGTGAAAGGTTAAGATTTTGCGACTGGACAAGTATTTAAAGGTATCCCGCCTGATCAAGCGCCGCACCGTCGCCAAGGAAGCCTGTGACGGCGGCCGCGTGACCCTGGGCGGGCGCGTCGCCAAGGCGGGCACGGAAGTCAAGCCCGGGGACGTGCTGGAGATTCGCTTTGGCGCGAGGCTGGGCCGCTATGAGGTGCTGGATGTGCAGCAGACCGTGCGCAAGGAACTGGCGGGCGAGCTGTACAGGGTGCTCAATGAGGACGAAGGCGTTGGCAAGGAAAGGGCGTAGGCTTGGGGTCATCATCCCTTGACCGATTATATGGAGGTAGGATTTGGCATCATTTGTCGATCGTGCGTCGATCAAGCTCAAGGCCGGCAATGGCGGAAACGGCTGCGTATCATTCCATCGCGAAAAGTTTGTCCTCAACGGCGGCCCCGACGGCGGTGACGGCGGCCTGGGCGGCGATATCATCCTGGTGGCCGACCACAACCTGCATACGCTGCTTGATTTCCGTTACCATGCCAAGTACGAGGCGGACAACGGGCAGGACGGCTCCGCGCGGAACTGTACGGGCAAGTCGGCCGAGCCGCTTGTCATCCGCGTGCCCGTGGGCACCATCGTGCGCAATCAGGAGACCGATGAGGTCGTAGCCGATATGTTTGAGGCGGACAAGCCGCGCGTCCTGCTCCACGGCGGCCGCGGCGGCCACGGCAACCAGCACTTTGCCACCCCGACCCGCCAGGCCCCCAACTTCGCCAAGCCCGGCATCAAGACCCAGTGGCATGAGCTTGTCCTGGAGCTCAAGACCATCGCGGATGTCGGCCTTGTCGGTTTCCCCAACGTCGGCAAAAGCTCCATCCTTTCCGTTGTCAGCGCAGCCAGGCCAAAGATTGCCAACTACCACTTCACCACCCTTACCCCCAATCTGGGCATCGTCTCCCATCAGGGGCAGGACTTTGCCATTGCCGATATCCCCGGCCTGATCGAAAACGCCTCCCAGGGCGCCGGCCTGGGTTTTTCCTTCCTGCGCCACGTTGAGCGGACCCGCCTGCTGATCCATGTGGTGGATGTTTCCGGCAGTGAAGGCCGCGACCCGGTGGCGGATTTTCATACCATCAATGAGGAGCTGCGCCGCTATGGCCGGCTGGATACCCGCCCCCAGATCGTCGCCGCCAACAAGATGGACTTGCCCGGCGCGGATGAGAACCTCTCCCGCTTGCGTGAAGCGGCCGGCGATGTGCCTGTTTTCCCCGTCAGCGCCGCCACCCGCCAGGGTTTTGACGCCCTGCTCAACCGCGCCATCCAGCTGCTCTCCACCCTGCCTCCGCCCCGGCGCTACGAAGAGAGCGTCATCTCGGAGGAGCCGCTGCTGTCAGGCTATGAAATCACCAAGGTTGAAGGCGTTTATGTCGTCACGGGCAATTCCGTCGCCCACCTGATCGCCAGCGTCAACTTTGACGATGGCGACAGCCTCCGCTGGTTCCACCGCACCCTCAAGAACTCGGGCATCATCGATGGTTTGCGCCAGGCAGGCGCCCAGGAGGGTGATGAGGTGCAAATAGAGGACATGGTCTTTGACTTCGTGGAATAAACGGCGGATCACACTTTGAAAGAGGGGATCGACTGATGGAACTAACCGCAAAACAGCGTGCCGCCCTGCGCGCGATGGCAAATACCCTGCCCGTTGTGCTGACTGTCGGCAAAGAGGGCGTCACCGACGCGACAGTCAAGGAAGCCTATGATGTGCTGCAGGCGCGTGAGCTGATCAAGTGCTCTGTGCAGCAAAACGCGCCGCTGACCGCGCGCGAGGCCAGCGAGGTCCTCTGTGCCCGTACCGGCGCTTCGCCCGTGCAGACCATTGGCAGCAAGTTTACCCTTTACAGGCGCAATGACAAGGAACCAAAGATTGAGATCTGAAATTTGAAGCTGAAAAGAGCCCTTTACATCCTATTGGGCTGTGCCGGCCTCGCTATGGGCGCTGTCGGCGCGGTCATGCCCCTGCTGCCCGCCTTCCCCTTTTTGATGCTGGCGGCTTTCAGCTTTGCAAGGAGTGACCCGCGGCTGCACGCATGGTTTATCAATACAAAGCTGTACAAACACAACCTTGAGAGTTTCCTGCAGGGTCGCGGCATGACAAAAATGGCGAAGGCGCGCGTCATGGCTACCATCACCATTGTCATGGCTGCGGGGGTTTACTTTATGCGGGCGATCCACTGGGGCCAGGCGGTGCTGGGCATCATCTGGGCGGGGCATATACTGCTTTTCCTCTTTGGCATACGCACAGCGCCTGATGCGCCTGGGGAATAGATCCTTGGCCATTTTTTGCCCGACCACAAGATATGGTGGCCGGGCATTTATTTTCTGCAACCTATTGTGTTTTTCCTTGACAGGAGATGATTACCGTTCTATACTGACATTCCCCAATGATTGAGGAGGTCTTCCATATGATCAGTATGATTAAGAAACGCGACGGGCGCACTGTGCCCTTTGACGCCATCAAGATAGAGCAGGCGATTTTGCGCGCCTTCAAGGCTTCCGGCAGCGAGAAGGCAGAGGAATCCGCCAAGGCGGTCGCACGCCGCGTGGTGGAGGAACTTGAGTCAAGCGATCAGACGCTCACCGTTCCCGGCGTGGAAGACGTGCAGGATATCGTGGAGCGCGTTCTCATCGGCCAGGGCTACGCGCGCACCGCCAAGACCTACATCCTCTACCGGGCTGAGCGCAGCCGTGTGCGCGAGATGAATACACGGCTGATGAAAACCTATGAAGACATCACCTTCAGCGATGCCTCCGATTCCGACCTCAAGCGCGAAAACGCCAACATCAACGGCGACAGCGCGATGGGCGCGATGCTCAAGTATGGCAGTGAAGGTGCCAAGCAGTTCAACGACATGTATGTGCTCAACCCCAGGCACGCCCAGGCGCACAGGCAGGGGGACATCCATATCCATGACCTGGACTTCCTCACCCTGACCACCACCTGCTGCCAGATCGACCTGCTGGAGCTGTTCAGGGACGGCTTTTCCACCGGCCACGGCGTGCTGCGCGAACCTAATGACATCGCCAGCTACTCGGCCCTTGCCTGCATCGCCATCCAGGCCAATCAGAACGACCAGCATGGCGGGCAAAGCGTGGTCAGCTTTGACTACGGCATGGCGCCCGGCGTCGCCAAGACCTATAAGAAGCGCTTCCGCGACAACGTGGCCAGGCTGCTGGAGGCCCAGTTTGGGGTTGAAGAGGGCGACAGCCTGGTGCGCGAAATGCTGGATAGCATCCAGTCACAGACAGGCCTTGCGCCCCGGATGGCTGAGCAGGAAGCATTCACCCAGGCCCTGGTCAAGCGCCTTGAGCCGCACACGGGCGCGCAGGAGGCGGACAGGCTCCTGAAGCTGGCGCGCAGGTTCTCCGACAAGGAGATCGTCAAGGCCACCTACCAGGCCATGGAGGCGCTGGTGCACAACCTCAACACCATGAATAGC
>CAZPBJ010000052.1:0-21833 GCA_964584685.1 uncultured Christensenella sp.
CCAAAGTGCCCGCCGTCGAAGACCTGAAGACTTCCGTGACCGTCAGCGTGGGCGACTACCTCGCCGCGCTTGACAAGGCCGCCAAGAACGCGAAGTAAGCAATCCAAAAAGCAGAAATCCTGTTCACCTTAAGCGATGGACGGGATTTCTGCTTTATTTTGGGTTCTTTGGTGATGACAGTACGGAAGCCTTTGTGCTGTTAAGGCACTTTCACTTGTGATGAAGCTTTATTTCGCGTAAGCCTTCGCCATCAGGCGGGTCAGGCGCAGGGCGGGCAAGATGCCAAAGTCACCCATGTCCACTGAACCCGGGTCATCCTTGAGGAGCGCCTCGGCCCATTGACGCAGCGGGGAAGGGAGCGCCTCAGGCAGGCTGTCTGCCTGCACCCATTTGCCGCCGGTGGCGTCGCTGGCATAGCTCAGCTGTTTGTCCCGCACCAGGACAGCGCCTTTTGCGCCGCTTACTTCCAGGGTGTAAGGGCTTTGGGTGGATACAAAGCTGGTTTCACTGACAGCGATGGCGCCGCTGGCATATCGCAGCAAGGATACGGCATTGTCCTCCACAGGCTTCCCGGTCATGGAAGTAAACAGGGACTGCACTTGGACAGGCTCACCCAGAAGCCACAGCAGCGTGTACATCGGATGCGCGCCCAGGTCGATCATTGCGCCGCCGCCGCAGGCAGCGGGATCATAAAAGTGGTCCGGAAGCCAGCCCGCGACCGCGCCGTTGTGCGCGTTGCGCACGCGGGCATAGCCGACCCGGCCGACCTCCCCCGAATCGACCAGCCGCTTGGCTTCCAGCAAGGTGGGGCGGCAGAGGTGGGGGAAGGAGATCGTAAAGCATATGTTGCTGTTCTTTACTGCCTGAAGCACCTTCTCACCTTCAGCCGGGTCGATCGTGAGCACTTTTTCCGTGAAGATGTGCTTCCCGGCCTCGGCGGCGCGCAGCATCACTTCCCCGTGCAGGCTGGTCTGCGTGGTGACTTGGACAGCATCGATGCTCTCATCCCGCATCACCGTTTCCAGATCAGCTTCAAAAGCGATCCCCAGTTTTTGCGCCATGGCGCGGCCGCGTTCCCGGTCATCATCCCACAGGCATTTTACGCATATGCCGGGAATGCTCTGCAGTTCACGGGCGTATTCCTCGGCATGCACATGCCAGGCGCTGATCACCGCGATATTGACAGTTTTCATCCCTTGATACCTCCCCGGGCGACGCCTTTGATAATCTGTTTGCGCGCAAACAGGAATAGCAGGATCATCGGCAGCACCACAACTGCCGAAGCAGCCATCAGCAATTCATTGTTCGCGCCCACTTCCGTGGTGTAGGTGTACAGGCCAAAGGGCAGCGTGCGGTGCTGGTCGGTCTTTATGACGAGCAGCGGCCACATGAAACTGTTCCAGGAAGCCAGGCCGTTGAGCAGCAGGATGGTGACCAGCGAGGGCCGGGCAATAGGGACCATGACTTTCCACAAGTAGCGCCAGTTGGTGCAGCCGTCCACCCTGGCGGACCAGTATAATCCGTCCGGTATCGTCTGGAAGAAATTGCGCAGGATGTACATATAAAAGATGCTGCTGGTAAACGGGATGACCAGCGCGAACAGCGTGTCATTGAGGCCGACTTTCACGATGGTCTGGTAATTGGTGATGACCACCATCTCAAAGGGCACCATCATCATGCTCAGCAAAAGTGAGAAGATCAATTCACGGCCCGGGAACTTTAGCCTGGAAAAAGCGAAGGCCCCAAGGATGGTTGTGACCGCTGTTGCAGCAACGCTGCCTGCCGTCACGGCAAGGGAGTTCAGGAAATAGCGCGCAAAGGGCGCTGTGCCGAAGGCTGTCTCATAATTGCTGATGTTGAACCAGCTGCGCGGCGCCATCGTAGGGGGAAATAGATTCATCTCACCCGATGTTTTGAAGCTGGACGAGATCATCCAGTAGAAGGGAAAGACCATCACGCACATGCCCGCTGCCAGCAGCAGATAAAACAGCGCATGGACAATGCGCTGCCTTGTCCCGTAGGAGAGGCGCAGGATGCCTTTATCGTTTCTCAGGCTCTCGCTCATATCGCCGCCCTCTCAGTCGTATTTCCACTTGCGCTGGATGAAACGCTGCAGCACCGTGAAAACCAGGATGAAGAAAAACAGGACGATCGCTGCCGCTGCGGCACGCCCCAGTTCACGCTTCTCATACATCATGTCATATATGTAGAAGACCACGGTGTAGAGGTTGAGCACAGGGCCGGGACTGCCGTTGAAGAGGACTTTGACTTCCGTGAAGACCTTGAAGGCAGAAATGGAGTTGATGATCAGAACAAGGCCGATAGTTGGGGCCAACAGCGGCAGGGTGATGCGTCTGAAGATGCGCCATTGTCTGGCCCCATCCACTTTGGCGACGGTGTAGAAACTGTCGTCGATGTTCTGCAGGCCGCTCAGCAGCAGGATGATCGTAAAGGGCAGCGCCGACCAGATGCCAAAGATCACAAGCACAGTCATCGAGTTGCCTGACTGCTGCAGCCAGTCGACCTTGCCCCCGCCAAACATGGAAAGGATGGCGTTGAGCACGCCAAAGTCGCGGTTGAAAATCCAGCGCCATACCAGACCGACCGCGGTGACGGACGTTACCATCGGCAGAAAATAGGTGGTTTGAAAGAGCGCGGAAAAGCGCAGCTTCTGGTTGAGCAGCCAGGCAATCAGGATAGCCAGCGCAGTGGATATGGGTACTGTGTAGAGCACATAGAGGAAGGTATTGCCAAGCCCCTGCAGGAAGTAGTTGGAAGTACCGGGGATCCCCTTGAGAACATAGTCGTAGTTGCCTATTCCCCAGCCCGCGAAGGAACCTTCCAGGCGGTAGCGCTCCTGAAAGCTCATGAGGACCACGCGGATGATGGGATAGAGCGTGAATACGGCGACCCCTATGAAAAAGGGCAGCAGGTAGTCAAGCGGCTCCAGCAGTTCGCTCACGCGGGAGCGCTTGCGCTCATCATATCGCAGCCAGACATACAGCAGTGCCGCCGCGAACAGCAGGCAAAACACACCTGCCGCAAGCAGGGCCCAGTGATAATACATCAAGGGATAGAAGGGTTCCGTGACGGGCAGGCTCACGCGCGCCTGCGCCATGCCCATGCTTTGGACAGCCTGCTGAGCCTGCAGTGCCACCAGTTCCGCGATCCGCTCCCGCTGGGGGGCAAGGGCGGCGGCGAGTTCATCCCGGAGCTTTTCGTCCTGCACCCGGTTCAGCACGCCTTCTTCCAGCGTGTCTATGGCCGCCAGGGCGATCTCGAGGTTGTCACTGCCATCCTTGACCAGGGCGCTGATGCTGTCCTTCAGGACGCGCTTGCGGGAGGAAAAGCCAACGTTGACCTCGCGTGATACATCGGTCTGCGCGCTGATCATCGCCATCCTGACCTCTGCCATGCTGCTTTCAAGCAGCGCATTCACGCGCGCCGCCGCCTGCTGGTCCAGTGTGCGCCGGGACAGTTCCATGCGGCCGAAAATGCCCAGGCCAAGCAGGGCAGCGCCAACCAAAGCAAAGGCAATGATATGGACTGCCATGCGCCTGATCCCGGGCCTGCGGCGTTCGGGTGTCAGCCGGGCTTTGCCTGTTGCCTGCGCGTTCATTTCAGTAACGCTCCCCGCTTTGGAGATCGAATATGAAAACGCCGCGGTTCTTGAGCGCCAAGTGGACGGTGTCCCCCTTTTTAAGGCCGAAATCCGCGGAAATGTACGCGCGCAGTGCGATGCCGCCGAAAGTGAGCAGGGCCATTTCCTCCTTGCCCATCTGGTAGACGCTGTCGACGCGGCAAGTCATGCGGTCAGACGCCGGCTCTTTCTCAACAATAAAACTTTCCGAGCGGATGGACAGGTTGACCTTCGTGCCATTTGGAATCTTTTCAAAGCCCTGCAGCTTGAGCCTGGCGGCCGCTGCGGCTTCAAAATAGCCATCCCGCCATGTGCCCGGGAAGTTGTTGATGGGGGGATTGCCCAGAAAATCGGCCACGAACCGGTTGCTTGGCTCGTTATAGAGCACCTGTGGCTGGGCATGCTGCTGGAGGATGCCGTCCTTCATCAGCACAATCTGGTCGGAGATGGACATTGCCTCCTCCTGGTCATGTGTGACAAAAATGGTGGTCACATTTGTTTCCTGCTGGATGCGGCGGATCTCTTCGCGCATTTCCAGGCGCAGGCGGGCGTCCAGGTTGCTCAGGGGTTCATCCAGCAGCAGCAGCCGGGGGTTTTTGACCAGCGCCCGGGCAATGGCGACGCGCTGCTGCTGGCCGCCTGAAAGCTGCTTTGGCTTTCGGCCCAGCATACCCTCCATATGGACAAGTTTGGCGATATCCTCCGCCCTGGATTCGCGTTCATCCCTGGGGATCCTTTGGATCTCCAGGGGAAAGGTGATGTTTTGCATCACTGTCATGTGCGGGTACAGGGCGTAGTTCTGGAAGACCAGACCGATGCCGCGCTGCTCGGGGGCCAGCTCGGTCACGTCTTCGTCATCAAAAAGGATACGGCCGCCGGTAACCGGCAGAATGCCGGCCAGCATGTTGAGCACCGTGCTTTTGCCGCATCCGGAGGGGCCCAGCAGGCAGACAAGTTCCCCGTGTTCCAGGATAACGCTGAAATCCTTGACTGCGGTGACCTGGCCGAACTTCCTGGTCAGATGCTCCATCACAACGCGCATTGCCTGTGACCTCTCTTCTGCTAAAAAGGGGGCTGCTGACACACAGCAGCCCCCGGGGATTGATTTATTCGCCCTTGAGGGCGGCGTTGGAGACCTTCACGGCCTCATCCCAGGCCTGGTCAACCGTCATCTCGCCCAATGCGGCCTTCTTGACGGCGTCCTGCAGCGCGGTGCGCACGATGTTGGCGCCATCCACGGCGGGCAGGGAGCCAGCGACGTCCAGGTTGGCTTCCACGGCCTTCAGGGACTGCACCGCAAGGGTGTCCTGCGCGATGAATGCCTTGTAGGCTTCGGTGTCCTTGGTCCAGCTGTAGGGCGCCAGGGCGGTTACCGCCTCCACCCAGCCGGCGTTGACGTCGGCGGAGATGAAGTACTTGACGAACTCATAGGCGCCCTGGGCGCGCGCGTCGTCCTTGTAGGAGAACACGATGGGGCCGCGGTTCCAGGAGGGGTACCAGGTATCCGCCGGCACAGGCGCCATGGCGAACTCGAAACCGTTTGGCTCGATGTAGGGGTAGCCCGCGCAGGAGCCGAAGTAGGAGGCAACGATGCCCGAGTTGAAGTCGCTGGAGAAGTAGTCGCCCGAGGGCTGCAGCAGGAAGTAGCCTGCCTTCACCATGTCGACCAGCCACTGGATCTTCGCGCGCACTTCGGGCGTGTCAAAGAGCACGGCCTTGTTGGCAACATCGATGTAGCCCGCGCCGGGGGTTTCCATGATGAGCATCTGCACCATGTCGGTCAGGGCGTCAAAGCCCAGCGCCGGCAGGTTCTTCTGCTCCTTGATCACCTTGGCGGCCGCCTCGAACTCTGCCCAGGTGGTCGGCACCGCGATCTTCAGTTCCTCAAGGAGGGTCTTGTTGTAGAAGATGATGGGGCCGGTGGTGTAGGCGGGCAGGTAATGGATAAGCTTGTCCTCAAAACCGTTGACTTCGCCGTCCATGACACCCTTGGCCAGGGACGTGTCAAAGCCTTCGATCCCGATGGCCGCGTCATAGATGTACTGGCTCAGGTCTGCGACCAGGCCGGCCTTCACATAGCCCGCGGCTTCGGAGGCGTAGTTGAAGATGATGTCCGGGCCGATGCCCTCCGTCACCGCGCTCTTGACGGCCTCGGTGAAGCCCTTGTAGGGCTGGCTGAGCAGCTGGACTTCCACTTTGTCCTGGGAGGCGTTGAAACCGGTCACGGCCTTCACAAGGTATTCTTCCTGCCCTTTGGTGAAGGTGTGCCAGATGGCGACCTGCGTCTTGCCGCTTGCGGCGACCGTTTCAGGGGCTGCGGCGGGAGTTTCTGCGACGGCCGCAACCTCAGCGGGAGCTGTTGTCACTGCCGCCGCTTCGGTCGGCGCAGCGGTTGGCTCAGGTACCAGGGTAGGCGCTGCGGTCGGCTCAGCGGTCGGCGCAGCCGTAGGAGCCTCGGTAACAACCTCGGTTGCGACAGGGGCATCCGTGACGACTGCCGTCGCTTCGGGCGCCAATGTGGCAGCGGGTTCAGGAGCCGGCCTGGTCGCGAAGTAGACGCCCACTACGGCGGCTACGACCAGAACAACAACCAGAATGGTAGACCAAGTTTTCTTAGACATGATATCCTCCTGCAATCTTCCGCGCCGTGATAAACGGCGCACACCGCGGGAAATGCTTGTCTTCTCCCGCCATCCGAAGCCCATTATACCCTCTCATGGCAGGCATATCAAGGCGTTTACCTGCATTTTACGCCTAATAGGTTTCAAACTGCGCATGGTAGAGCGAGGCATAAAATCCCTGTTGCGCCATCAGCTGCTCGTGCCTGCCCTGTTCAACCACATTGCCGTCGCGTACGACCAGGATGTGGTCTGCATTTTGGATGGTGGACAGACGGTGGGCGATCACAAAGGCGGTCCGCCCTGCCCTCAGCTTTCGCATGGCTTGCTGTATCTGCTGCTCCGTCTGGGTATCGACGTTTGAGGTTGCCTCGTCCAAAATGAGCATCCTGGCCTCCGACAGCATGGCGCGGGCGATCGTCAGCAGCTGCTTTTGCCCTTTGGAGATGCTGATGCCGTCATCGCCGATCATGGTATCATAGCCCTGCGGCAAACGCTTGATGAAGCCATGGATCATGGCGGCTTTGGCTGCTGAGACCACTTCCTCACGCGTGGCTTCCGGCTTGGCGTAGGCGATGTTGTCAAAGATGCTGCCGTAAAAAAGCCAGCTGTCCTGCAGCACCATGGTGTAGGCGCCGCGCAGGCTGGCACGGCTGAGGGTGTAGATATCCTGATCATCCACCCGGATGTTGCCGCCATCGATGTCGTAAAAACGCATCAGCAGGTTGATCAGCGTCGTCTTTCCGGCGCCTGTGGGCCCGACGATGGCGATCAGGCTGCCTGGCTGTGCGTGCATACTGAATCCCTTGATAACGGGCGTGCCCGGCACATAGCTGAAATCCACCTTGTCGGCTTTCACATCGCCGGCGATATCCCCAAGTGTCATGGCGCCGGGGGCGTCCGGCTTCTCGGGCAGTGTATCCATCAGGCGAAATACGCGCTCCGCCGCAGCAAAGGCGCTCTGCAGGTCGCCCAGGATATTGGCGGTCTCGTTGATGGGGCCGGAGAATTTGCGCGAATACTGAATGAAGCTGGAAATGTCACCCAGGCCGACGCGGCCTTGCAGATAGAGCGAGGCGCCAAATACGCTGATCAATGCCAGGGAAAGATTGTTGATGAAGTTGACCGACGGACCGATGACGGTGCCCCAGTACTCGCTGGTGGTATAGGCGTCGTTTGCTTCCCTGTTCCTCACATCAAAGGCGGCGATCACCTCTTCCTCGCGGCAGTAGGCCTTGGTGGTTTTCTGCCCGCTTATCATTTCCTCCATGAAGCCGTTGAGTTCCCCGAGCTTGGCTGAACGTTTGCGGAACATGGGCTTGGTCTTGCGGGTGATCCAGCGCGTGTAGAGCATGGTCAGCGGCACCGTCAGCAGGAAGATGAGCACCAAAACCGGCTGGATGGAGAGCATCATGACAAGCGATACGCTCAGCGTAATGGCGCCCTGCAGCACCTGCATCAAATCAGTCGACAGGCTTTCATTGACGGTATCGATGTCATAGCTGACCACGCTGATGAGGTCGCCTGTCTGGCGCCGGTCAAAGAAGTCAACCGGCAGCATGACCAACTTGTCAAATACATCCTTGCGCATGCGATACACCGTATTGCGCGTCAGCCTGAGCGTTACGCGGCTCAATAAATAGCCAAGCACTGCTGAGCCCAGGTAACACAATACCATCAGCCCGGCGTAATAGCTAACGCGCCGCATATCGGCCTGACCGCGGCCCAGGCCGATGGCGTCAATGGCCAGGCCCGAGAGTTTGGGTCCTATCAAGGACACTGAGTTTGACAGGATGACCAGGATGACCGCCAGTACCAGCAGCGCGCGGTAACGGCCCAGATACTGCCACAACCGCTTGAGTATCTGGCCTTTGGGCGCCTGCGGATCTGCTTTCTGGCGTTTGTCGCCGCTCAGGTCGCCCTTTGTCAGCCGGCCTCCCGTTATGGGTTTGTTAGTCACATTCAAACCCTCCCTGGGCGCCCATTTGGGTCTGGGCTATCTCCCGGTAAGTGGGGCAATTCTGCATCAGCTCTTCGTGTCCGCCATAACCTATGGCGCGGCCTTCATCCAGCACCAGGATGTGATCGGCTCCCATGATGGAAGATATGCGCTGGGCTACAATGATGCAGCTGGTGTGCCCGTAGCCTTCATGAAGCGCGCGGCGCAGGGCGGCGTCTGTGCGGTAGTCAAGCGCGCTGGATGCGTCATCGAGTATCAGCAGTTCCGGCTTGCCTGCCAGCGCCCGGGCAATCAGCAGGCGCTGCTTTTGCCCGCCTGACAGGTT
This sequence comes from uncultured Christensenella sp., assembly GCA_964584685.1. GTDB lineage: Bacteria > Bacillota > Clostridia > Christensenellales > Aristaeellaceae > UBA1038. The sequence goes on from CAZPBJ010000052.1 coordinate 8,544, forward strand.
GTTGCCCTTGGCGGCCACCATGTAGTCAAGGCCGCCTGGCTTTTCCGTGATAAAGTCGACAGCCTGCGCCGCGCGCGCGGCTTGCCAAACCTCGTCGTCCGGGATGTCCCGGTAGTATCGGATGTTGTCACCGATACCGGCAGCCAGGATGAAATCACTTTGGAAGGCAATGCCAGTCCGTTCGCGCAGTTCTTGGCTGCTCAGGCTTCGGATGTCCTTGCCATTCAGCAGGATGCGTCCCTTGTCAACATCGTACAGGCGCAGCAGGAGGTTTGTCAGCGTGGTCTTGCCGCTGCCCGTAGCGCCAAGGATGCCCAGGGTTTCCCCCTGCTTAAGGGCAAAGCTGATATCGCTCAGGTTGTCCTCTATGTGGTCATAGCTGAAACTCACCCGGTCAAACTGCACATGATAGGCCGGGTCGCCGTTGGTGCCGGGCAGTGTATCAAGCGAAGCCGGCAGCGAGAGAACTTCCGCAATGCGTGCCGCTGACGCCGCGCCCTTTGAGGACATGATGAAAATGCGCGTGATGCCCATCATTGCCTGCAATATGATGGCGAAGTAATTGAGAAAGGCGATGATGGTGCCCGTGCTTGACTGCCCTCCTGCGACCAGCCTGGCGCCAACCACGACCACCAGTGTCAGGCCAAGGTTGAGCGTCAGCGATGTCAGGGGGTTTGAGAGGGCTACGATCCTGCCCGCGCGCTGGCTCACATCGGACAGTTCGCCGTTGACGCTGTCAAACCGCTCTATTTCACAGCGGGATTTGGACAGCGCCTTGATAATGCGAACGCCGGTGATGTTCTCCTGCATTACCCGCACCATGCGGTCAAGCACAGTCTGCTGCCTGGCGTACATGGGCACGCTTTTGACCGTGACGCCGTAGATGATCAGGCTGATGAAGGGCAGTGTCGCCACCAGAACCAGCGTCAGGCGCACATCCATCCCCAGCGTCATGATGAGGCCGCCAATCAGCAGGATGGGCGCGCGAACGCCCATGCGCTGGGTGCGGTTGAGGAACTGGTTGATGTTGTAGGTGTCGGTCGTCAGCCGGGAAATGGCTGAGGACAGCGTGAGCCCGTCTGTCTGCGCCATGGAAAGATAGCTGATCTTGCTGAACAGATCATGCCGCAGGGCCAGCGTTACCTTGCCCGACGTGAGGGCGGCCATGCGGTTGGCATAGACATTGCTGACAAATGCCGCCACGGCGCAGCCTATCATTACGCCGCCCCACATGAAAATCAGGCCGCTGCTGCCGGTGGGCACGATCTCATCGATGATCTTTGCCAGGATGGAGGGAATGAACAGTTCCACCATCGCTGCCATGAACTTGACCAGCATCGTCCAGGTCATGATGCCCGCGTGCGGCTTCAGGTAGCCAAGCAGTGTCTTCACCGTTCCTGCACCTGCGCCTGTGTAAAGGCGAGAGCGCGCAGCCGCAGCCGCTCAAGCAGCCCCTCAAGCAGGTCAATCTCTGCTCGTGTCATGCCTTGGGTCAGCCAGTTATTCCACAGCGTGTTGACACGGCGGATTTCCGGGACGGCGTCCAGCGCCTTTTGCGTTGGATAGATCAGCAGCTGCCTTTTGTCGTCCCTGCTTTCTACCCTTGCCACAAAGCCGTCTTCTTCCAGGGCTGCCAAATGACGCGCCGCGCTTGAGCGGTTGACCTGCAGCGCCAACGCCACCTGTTCCTGGGACATGCCCGGCTGGCCGCAGATGTGCTGGATGTAAGGTGCCTGAAAGGCCGTCATGCCAAGCGGCTTGAAATAACCTGACCTGAACTGAACCCCGCAGCGGGCCAGCACATTGAGGTTCCTCGAAATGACCGGCATATGATCAACTCCTTGCACACGCAATTGTTGCGTATGCAAGGATTATAGGACAGCCGGCGGCTTGCAGTCAAGGGATCTGCGTGGTAAAATCATGCCATGAAAAACAAGAAACCCGACAGGCAGCTGGAGACGAAGAACCTGTCCCTATCCATCGATGAAGCCGGGGAAAGCAGCATGGTCATGCGCGCTCTGGCATCTTCAGACAGGCTGCGCATCATAGCGCTGCTGGGGGCAGGCAGCATGAACGTGCAGCAGATCGCGGCGGCTGCCGGGCTGCCCATGTCGACTGCCGCGGCGCATATCAGAATGCTGGAGGACGCCGGGATCCTGATGAGCGAGCCGGTGCCGGGCGTGCATGGCGCGATGAAGCTGTGTTCCAGGCGCCTGGATCAGGTCATGCTCAGGCTGATCAGCGAGCCCAGGAGCAACGACAGCGTTATCGCGCTCAATATGCCCGTAGGCGGCTACAGCAGGGCAATCGACATACAGCCCACCTGCGGGCTGGCCAATTTGAACAGCGCTATCGGTGAGTATGATAACCCCTCCTCATTTTATCTGCCGGGCCGCCTGGACGCGCGGATGCTGTGGTTTCGTTCCGGTTTTGTGGAATACCGCTTCGGCGCGCTGTCCATGCAGCACCTGCATATCAAAAGCCTGGAGCTATCCTTTGAAGCCTGTTCGGAAGCGCCTATGTACCGCAATCCCTGGAAGAGCGATATTTCTGTCTATATCAATGAAAAGCTGATCGGCGTCTGGACAAGTCCTGCTGATCTTGGTGGCCGAAAAGGTGTGCTCAACCCTGACTGGTGGCCGGAAGTGATGACCCAATACGGGTATTTGTGCACTTTCCGTGTCGATCAGCTGGGCACTTATCTGGATAACGCGCGTATATCGGGCGTTTCAGTCGATGATCTGGGCCTCCCCACAGAGGACTGCATCACCTTGCGCATCGGTGTTGACAAAAACGCCCAGAACCTTGGCGGCATCAACCTATTTGGCGAGGGCTTCGGCGATTTCAACCAGGCGCTCAGGCTACTCATCAGGTACCAGATCAAATAATTGCAGAATTGCTGCATTAAACCGCGCGGAACTTCCAGCCTTTACATAATTCATTGTGGGGCATTGACGTACTTTGGGGGCCGTGATATCCTGATTGTGTAAAAACAGGGCGCGAATCATACAAATCAAACAAAACATTGAGAAAAGCAGCGGACGAAAGCACGGCATCCTTCCAGCAATTTTGTTAGAATGATTGCATGTATCAAAGGAGTTTACCATGGACGATTTGAGAAGCACAGCGCGCATGGCCCATCCGCGGCCGGATCTTGTCAGGACCCAGTGGGACAGCCTGAACGGGCCCTGGCATTTTGCCTTTGACGACCTGGATCAGGGGCTCAAAGAGGGCTGGCAGGCAAAAGGCGCGGACTTCCCGCTGCAGATACAGGTCCCCTTTACATACCAGTCAAAGGCCAGCGGTATCGGTAAAACCGATTATCACCCCATCCTGTGGTATCACAGGACATTTGAAGTGCCTGCGTGGGGGAGGGGGCGGCGCCTGCGGCTTTGCTTTGGCGCTGTGGATGAAAGCTGCTCGGTCTATGTCAACGGCCAGTACTGCGGCGGCCACAAAGGGGGCTATACGCCCTTTGCGCTGGATGTCAGCCCTTACCTTAGGCGGGGGACCAATCAGCTTGTCGTGCGCGCGGTGGACACCAGGGATTGCGCGCAGCCACGCGGCAAGCAGTACTGGGAAGACGGCCTGATGGGCTGCTGGTACACGCCCTGCAGTGGTATTTGGCAAACGGTGTATCTGGAAGCCGTCGGCGACTGCGCCATCGATTATGTCCATATCACCCCCGATATCGACCTGTGCAGCGCTCAAATCGAGGTTGCGCTTGAAAAGGTGCCGGACGCCGACTGCCGTCTGGAATACCAGCTCAGCTTTGAAGGCCGCGTCGTGCGCAGTGTATCAAGCGGCGTCTCAGCCCGGCGCTACGGCATTAGCCTGGATATGCGCGACGCCAGCAAAGTGGATTCGGTCCGTTTATGGTCGCCAAGGTCGCCTGCGCTGTATGACCTGCAGGTCAGCCTCTACCGAGGGGACAAGCTGCTGGACACCGTAGCCACTTACTTTGGCATGCGAAAAGCGGAGGTCAAAGACGGCGAGGTGCTGCTCAACAATCAGCCCATCTATCAGCGCCTGATCCTGGATCAGGGCTACTGGCCCGATACGCTTTTAACACCGCCGGATGCTGACGCGATCAAGCGGGATGTTGAATTCATCAAGGCGTTTGGCTATAACGGCGTGCGCAAGCACCAAAAAGTCGAGGATCCCCGCTTTTATTACTGGTGCGACCGTTTGGGCCTTCTGTGCTGGGGCGAACTGCCCAGCGCCTATGAATACGGGTGTGACATGGCGGTCAACCTGAGCGATACCATGGCTGAGTTCATCAGGCGCGATTATAACCATCCTTCCATCATCACGTGGGTGCCCCTCAATGAAAGCTGGGGCGTGCGTGAGATCTATACGGACAAGCGCCAGCAGGCGGCAAGCCAGATGCTGTATCACCTGTGCAAGGCGCTTGACAATACCCGCCTGGTCTCGGGCAACGATGGCTGGGAACAGACTGTGACCGATATTTCCGCCCTGCATGATTACGCGGCCACAGGTCCCATCATCGCCTCGCATTTTGCCGACCGCAGGCAGGTGGAGGCCGTTGCCGCCGATTGGCGCATGGCTTTTGCCCAGGGCTTTGAGCCCGGCAAGGATGCCGCGTTCATGGTGACGGAGTATGGCGGCATTGCCATGAGCAGCGTTGGTGTTCAGGGGAAGCTTGAGAATATGGCGACCTGGGGCTATCACGACAAGGTTGAAAGTGAGGAGGCCTTCCTCGCCCGTTACCGCTCGGTGACCGACGCCATCCGCGCGCTGCCCTACTGCAAGGGATACTGCTACACCCAGCTGACCGACGTCATGCAGGAGATCAATGGCCTGCTGAGCCCCGACCGCGTTCCCAAGGTCGACCCGCAGCTGTTTGCCACTTACAATGTCAACCCGGACGGCGTCAACTGAATCCAACCGCGTTTGCGGTTAGATATAAAAAAGGAGGAACCCCCATGAAAAAGGTACTGGCCCTTGTGTTGTCCATGATCATGGTGCTGGCACTTGTGCCGCAGGTCATGGCTGCCCCCGTCGAGATCGAGTACTGGAGCGTTTTCACCGGCGCCGACGGCGCCACCATGCAGGGCATGGTCGATGCCTTCAATGCTTCCCAGACCGAAGTCAAGGTCAACCACACCCCCATGACCGCTGACGACCTTTACCAGAAAGTCCCCCTGGCCGTCCAGACCGGCAGCGGCGTGCCCGATGTCACCATCGTGCACATCGAACGCATCCCCATGTTTGTCAAGCAGGAGATGATCTATCCCCTTGACACCTTGCTTGCAAACGGCATCAAGCAGGAAAACTACATCCCCAGCGCGTGGGAACGCTCAACCATCGACGGCGACCATTACGGCGTACCGCTGGATGTGCATGCCTATGTCACCTACTACAACAAGACCCTGTTCAGCCAGTATGACCTCAACAGCTTCGTGGAAGACGGCTACCTGACCTTTGACGAAGTGCGCGCACTGGGCGACAAAGCCAAGGCGGGCGGTTTCGCCGGTACAGTGCTGGGCCTTGACTGGCAGCGCGCCCAGATCCTGAGCTACTACGCGCAGCTCAACGGCCAGCTGACCGAGGATGGCATCAATCCCACCTTCAACAACGCCGACATGGCCAAGGTTTACCAGACCCTGAAGGATCTGCATGACACAGGCTATACCAACAAGAAGGGCGACGACAACCTGCAGGCTTTCCACTCCGGCCAGCTGCTTGTATGGCCCGAAGGCATCTGGATGAAGGCCGGCGTAGTTGACGCGGGCATCGACTACGGCATGATCCCCAGTGTCTGCTTCACCCCCGAAACCGCCAAGAACTGGACATCTTCCCACAACTTTGTGCAGTTCGCCGATGAGAGCCGCACCGAGGAAGAAGATATCGCGGTCGCCAAGTTCATCAACTACATGGGTGAGAACTCCCTGACCTGGGCCCGCGACGGCGGCCAGGTGCCCGCCCACATCTCCATCAATGAAGTGCCCGAGTTCAAGGATCTGGCCCAGTCCTTCCTTGCCGATCCCCAGCGCGGCGACGAATTGTTCATCTACTACTATCTCTACTGGGGCCTGTTTGACACCGCCATCTCCCGCAATGGCTGGGAACCGGTGTTTGGCACCATGAGCATTGAAGACGCGCTCAACCAGGCGCAGCAGGAAGTCATCGACGGCATCGCCGCGCAATAACCCAACTAACCATGGCCGGGCGGGAAACCGCCCGGCCGGTTTCTCTTTAGATGGACCCTATCCAGAGGGCAGGGCGTTTAACCGCCGGCCAATATGAATGGAGGTGCAGGATATGAAGCGTTCCTGGCTTGCGGCTTTGCTGGCGCTGGCCTTTTTAGTTCTATTCTTTATGAGTACGCTGACCGCTGTGATGTTCGTGGGGGAAACGGAAGCGAAAATAACCGTGAACCTTGGTCAAGTGCTTTTCTCTTTATCAAGCGGATCGGTGCTGCTGTTGCCTTTGGCTATATGCACAATGATCATCGCGCTGATATCCCTGTCCAAAGACAGGCGCAGCGCAGGCATGCTGTTTGCGGCTGTCGCAACGCTTTGTTTTATGCTCTTCCTGATCTTTTTTGCGCGGGAAACATCCAACAATTCGTTGTATACCCAGTTATCCGACAAACTGAAGGAAGCGGGGGTCAAGTTCCGCAAGCGGGATACCGGCGGTATTGGCGTCACCTATGCGCTGACCTGCTATCTCACCCTGGCGCTTGGCCTGCTGACAACATGCGTGGCCGCGCCTTCCCTGCGTACCAGGGATCAGCGCAGTCTTGTCAGGCGTGACCTATTGCCTTACGCCTACATCAGCCCGCACCTGTTCTTCTTTATCATCTTTTTGATCACGCCCGCTGTTTATGGCGTGTATGCCGCTTTTACCAAATGGGATCTTTTTACCGATCCCGTCTGGGTAGGCCTGGAGAACTTCCGTGTTCTGTTTACGCAGCCGACCAACACCTATGCCATTCAGCTGCGAAACGGCTTGTTCAACACCTTCAAGTTCGTTTTGTTTGCGGTGCCCTTTTGCATCCTGGTACCGCTGAGTCTGGCAGTCGGGCTCCATACCAAGTGCCGGGGTAACAAATTCTTCCAATCCATCTATTATCTGCCCAGCCTGATGTCCATCACCACGGTCACGCTGGCCTGGCGCTATATGTTCTTTAAGGCCTATGGCGTCATGAACCACTTTTTCATGTCGCAGGCCGACTGGTTTACGCCGCCTTATTCCTGGATCATGCTGGTGGTCGTCACTGTCTGGTGGGTCAATGGCGGCACCATGGTCATTTATCAAAGCGCTTTGGCTTCAATACCGACTGAGCACTACGAGGCTGCGGGCGTAGACGGCGCAAATGGCTGGCAAAAGTTCCGCTACATCACGCTGCCGGGCATGCGTTATCCCTTGATGTTTACGTTGGTCATGGCAGTGGTTGCCCAGTTCAATATCTACGGGCAGCCGCTTATTCTGACCGGTTTTGCCAATCAGGAAGCCAACGCGGTCCTGCTGATGTATATCTATGAAAATGCCGTTAAGAAGCAGGCTGCCGGCATGTCCGCCTCCATGGCGCTGATACTTGGCGCGTGCATTATGGCGGTTTCTTTCGTGCAGATGCGCGTCATACGCTCAAGCGAAGCCAAGTAAGGAAAGGAGCTGAAGATATGAACGCCTCCAAAGCCGAAAAGCGTGTTGCGACAACACTCTTGTGCATACTGCTCATCTTCTGGATAATGCCTATCATTTGGCTGGTCCTCAACTCATTCAAGACGGATTCTGACTTCATCACCTCCTTTTCCAATATGAACGGCCCCCTGGACTATGCCAGCCGTTTATGGCCGCGAAGCTTCACCGTAGTCAACTATATAGAGATGTTTGTTGGCGGCGCGGGAGCCAACACCACCGCCAACCTGCTGGAAATGGTCAAGAACAGCCTGATCGTATCTGTCAGCCAGATGGCGCTGATCGTACTGGTCACATCACTGTCCGCCTATGCTTATGAACGTTTGGATTTCCCCGGAGGCAACGGGATTTTTTGGGCATTGATGTACCTGTCGATGATACCAAACGCCGTGGGCATGCTGCCCCTGTTCAAGATCGCCAGCTCCCTCAATTGGATCAACAACCTCAATGCGTTGATCTGGCCTGCCGTCTGCGGCGTGTTCAACATTTTCCTGCTGCGCAACTTCCTCAAGGGCATTCCGCGTGATTTTGACGAAGCGGCACGCATCGACGGCGCAAACAGCTTCCAGATCTACACGAAGGTTATGGTTCCCACGATGAAGCCGGTGCTGATCGTTGTGGCGCTTTTCTCATTCAACGGCGCATGGAATGACTTCCTTTGGCCTACCCTGGTCATGACCGATGTCAGCAAACAGACATTGACAGCGGGTCTGCGCCTTTTGATGGGTCAGTATGAGCAAAAGTGGGCGCACTTGATCGCGGCGGTCATTGTATCCATGATTCCGCCATTCATTCTTTACCTTGGCGCTCAGGGTTACTTCCTGCAGGGCATCTCCATCCAGTCCGGCGTCAAAGGATGACTTTGCCTGCCCGTGACCGCAGCCTGGACGTGTTCAAAGGGCTGCTGGTCGTTTTGATGACCTATGGCCATGTGCTGCAGTTTTTCGGTGATAAAGTATTATTCCCTCTGGAAAGCACTTTTGAACTGCTGATCAACCTGCATGTGTTTCCCGGATTCGTATTCGCCTTTGGCGCGGCATCGGCGCTCGCCTATTACAGCAAACCATTCAAGACTGCATTGCCGCGCATGACGCGCTCAGCACTGAAAATGCTGGGCGCTTTCTATCTCTCGGGCATCGCCTTTCGCGTGCTGAGGGAGAACAAACCCTTCGCCTCCGGCACCATCGGACGTATCCTGCTGCTGCAGGATATCCCCGGATGGTCCGAGTTCCTGGTTTCCTTTACAGCCATCGCCGTGTTGGGGATTATTCTGTACTGGCCGCTCAGGCGGTTGAAAAGCAGGCCTGCGCTCTTGCTGCCAATCGGCACGGGCCTGGTTCTTTTGTGTTTTCTGCCCTATGAAGCGGTCACGCAGCCGCTGCCGGCTTTGTTGATTGGCACGACCCGCTATGCCAGCTTCCCCGCGCTTCAATACTTCCCTTATTTTCTGGCTGGCCTTGCATTGGTTTGGCTTAAAGGCCGGCAACGATGGGCGCTGCCTGCATTGGCCATTGCCGGCAGTTTGGCCGGCTTTGCCCGTTTGCTTTACCTGGGGCAGCTTCCCAGCCGTTTTCCGCCGGACTTTGGCTGGATCCTCCTGTCCGCTGCCGGTGTTGCAATTCTTTACCTGCTGGCTTTGGGGCTGAACAGCCTGCATCTGAAGCGCTTTCCTCGCCTGCATCTTATCCGTCCGCTCATCTCATTGGGCAGCCACTCGCTATACTATCTGCTGGCAGGCAATCTGGTGCTGTTTACCCTGGCGGGCAGGGACATCGCTCCCCTGCTCAAGTTCAAGGCGCCCGGTCTGTTTGGTCAGCCTGTCGCCGCGCCCTTTGGTGCTTTCCTGTGGACAGCGGCGCTGCTGCTGGCCGCTGCTTTCATGGCAAGCCTGGCAGGACAAAGCAAGGGAAGCGTTTCTCATTCAAAGTAAAAGCCCGCCGAAAGTGGCGGACTTTATTGCTGTGTATTTGGAAGCGATATTTGATAAAACCGTATTAATTGGTTACCGGAAACATCATATATTCAGGCCGCAACCTCTGCCCAGTGTTCCAGAAAACCATAATGGGCGCTCGGTGCGCTTCTCAGCGTTGCCCTGTACTCCCTGCCGGTAAAGCAACTTTATTGTATCACGGGAAGGAGCCATTTGAATTTGTAAGACCGTACTTCTCATCCTTCTGGACAACCGCCATGCCTTCGTAAAACCAGGGCTCGCTATCCCACGCAGGCGCCGCGATAACTTCACCCTCCGTGTTGATGAGTCCCCATTGATCATTCTGTTGGACAGGCGCCAGTCCATTGGAAAAAGACCCTGCGGAGTCCCATACAGGCTTACTCGCAATCTCGCCTTTGGCATTGATGAATCTGAATTTATCTCCCTGCCGGACAAGAGCCAGCCCTTTTACAAAGGGCTCCGCATCGTCAAACTGAGGCGGGACAAGCATGCTGCCATCCCGGCCGATAAGCCCGATTTTCCCCCGGTTGTCAAGAATGAAAGCGACATCGCCCTGGAATGCCCAGCTGTATGCAATGGATGCCAGGGGCTCCGAAGGCGCATTTCCAAGCGCGGCGGACAGCAAACCATCTTGTACGAAGCCTCGCAGGAGCTGCCCCTTATCCAGTGCTTCCACATATGCCCAGGAACCCATGTTCCCCAGAAGCTGCACCGCTAAACCCGCGGGAAGCCGCGCGATGTCTGTCATGGACGCCAGCGGGTCATCGGTCAGGGCAGCGGGCTAAATGAGTGTCACAGGAATGCCTTCCCATAGGGAGGCCAGATTCGCGATGCCATCGCCTGATGTCATTTCTGCTGCGGGAATGTAGCCTAAGCGCATTTGCCTGTCTTTGATGCTGTATTGTATGAGCAGCCAGTCGCCTTCCCGGCCAAACACCTGCACCCAGCCATTGGTGTATACGGAGGCTTTGCCGTTACCGGAGCGTGAATAGTTATCACCGGGGCTGGTGTAGACTGGGTATTTCTGCCCTTTGGATAGCCGGATATCAAGCGGGGCCAGCACGCCTTGCGGAATAGACGGCGGCGCTTCCTCCGCCGGCGCACTCAAGGCTAAAAGTTTGAAACAAACACCGATAGAGAGTAGCAAAAAAGTGCATGGCAAACAGACCGTCTTGAGACAGTCAAGGAATTACGGGAGGAAGTCAGGTGTTTGCTAAAATGAGAGGTTCGTCCTGGATAGAGTAGCCTCTCAAACGCAGGAAGTGAAGCGCCTGCGCAACGGTGAACATCTTGTCAGGGTTTGACGGTCGAGGTTCAAGAAAGCCAAGGGGTGAGTACGGGACAAGTTTGGTAAGCATGTTCCAGATAGCGGTCAGGAACATGCGGCAAATGGCAATGATGGCTTTCTTGTGGCCTCGGCGGGCTTTGATTCTACGGTAGCGTTCAGCGAACTCAGGATGCTTCTTGGAACGAATGAGCGCATTGGCTACCTGAACCAGAAGGGGCTTGAGGAAGGGACCGGCGCGAGAGATGCGAGTGAACTTGACCTTACCGCCGCTTTGGTCATTGCGAGGGCAACAGCCCGCCCATGAACAGAGGTTCTTGGCCGTTGGGAACACGGACATATCGCCGCCAATCTCGGCGAGGACGGCAATAGCCGTCATGGGACTGGCATCGAAGCCCGGAACGGTGCGGAGCAATTGCAGGGTGGCGGCATAAGGGGTGGTCAAGGCAAGGATTTCAGCCTCAATGTGTTGACGATGTGCTTCGATTTCGTCGATATGGTTCAAGCATTCGCGCAGCTTAATGGCCTGCTCACGTGAGACAGCGCCGTCAACAGCAGCCTGGATTTCGTCCAGAGGGTGCTTGCAGCGGCCATCCACGAAGGGCGCGACATCGAAGGGCTCGCCGGGATGCGCCAGGATATGTTCTGTGATGGAACGGGCAGACTTGCCAAAGACATCGGTAAACACATCATCCAGTTTGAGATTGGAGACGGTAAGACAATTCTGAGCCCGGTTCTTCTCGCCGGTGAGGCAGTTGGTGAGTTTGACCCGGTAGCGCATCAGATCGCGCAGGTTGCGGATGTCAGGGGGAGGGATAAAGCTGGGTTTAATCATGTCGCACATGAACAGGTCGCAAATCCATTTGGCATCCTTGCGATCGGTCTTGTTGCCCTTTTGAGGCTTGGTGTACTTGGGATGCGCGAGGGTGACGAGACAGGTTTTCTCCAAGATGTTGAAGATGGGAATCCAGTATTTACCGGCCGACTCCATACAGACTTCTTTGCAGGAGTAAAGTGCAAGCCAGTCGACCAGTTCCCGAAGGCCTTTGGAAAAAGAGGAGAAACGAGCCTGCTTGTATTGAGTGATACCCTTAGCGTCGGTCACGCCGATGCAAGCAAAGATCCAGGTTTTGTGCACGTCCAGTCCACAGCAGTTTTTGCGGAAGATTTTGAACATACCTCACCTCCGATGAAATTGCAGGGTCGGCAGGGACTGGTCATCCGGCAAAATCGAGTCGATTTGTAAGAGATAAGTTTACGGGCTGTTGTTTGCGCCATTCGTTGATGCCTTAACGGATGACCGACACCAAATAATTATGCGGGGTTGCCGCTATACAGCCCCGCCAATCACCTCCCCGGGTTCTGTAGTGTGCCGACCCTACAGAACCACTATACAACACAAATGCGTTGGGAACCGATACGGTTTCATAACCTCGTCGGTGCCTTTCGCAGAAGGGTGGATAAATAATTATGAAAAGGCTCAGAGCGAGTGTCAGCAGTTTTTTTATCTTTCTCGTCCTCCGATTGTTTGTTTGCCATCAGGGATTGGGCCACCGACCGATGTAGAACCAGCCTAGTTCGTTTCTCCACAGAAAGCCCGAGAACAGGCGGAATGGCCAATTGTCCCGGTCCAGACGCGCCTGCAGGTCCGCGTCTTCGCTGATCAGGGGAAAACGGAAGGGGATGAGCAGAATGTGTCGGCCACCGGTGCCCTCGATGACGTGCATCGTCTCCTGCAGGCCGCCGTGTTCCCTGATCCTGTCCAGCACCAGCGCCGGCGGATCCTTGCGTTCCGTCAGGTTCCATACAGTCCTGTCGAGGCGGCTTTGGAGCAGGGGGATGGCGGTATCAGCGTCCGCTTTATCCGGGAACACCAAGCCCAGCACCACTCGCTGCGCGTCCCCGGTGAGCACATGGGACATTGAGAGCAGCGAGTAGTTGGGCAGGGGGTCGGAGCTGAAACCGGTGTCCCCTTCTGTGCCCGCATTGCCCGGCGGCGCGGTGAGGTCGTTGTTCCCGTAGTGCCTCATATCAAGGGTCCTGGGTATATCCACTTTCAGCGCGGATGGCCCGAACAGCTAAAGCTGCGCCAGTTCCGAACATTCCTCTTCTGAGACTCGTGCCTGAGCGGTGATGAGGTCCCGCAGCTCGGTGAGACTGCTCAGGGGAGGCTCCGTACCCGAGGCGGCCGACAGGTCCAGGCGTGCGTCCGGAATGGAGGCGATCAAGCCTTCTCGAAGTACGACGGTACACAGCATCAATAGCACTAACACAAGTTCCAAAGGAAGGAATAAAGCGCATTAGGTTGCCTTATCCTCCCTGCCGGTAAAACAACTCCATTGCATCACGGCATGGAGCCATTTGAATTTACACCACTAAAAATGTC
>CAZPBJ010000053.1:0-21815 GCA_964584685.1 uncultured Christensenella sp.
AACCGGGCCCAATGAGTATGAAAACAATGTCAACAACAACTGGTACACCAACCGCATGGCGGCCTGGTGCCTTGATTTCTTCTGCCGGTCCGCTGCCCTTGCCGGGATCGGACGGCGGCAGGCGCTTGGCATCACAGAGGCTGAACTGCAAAATATGCGTGACATAGCCGACAATATGTATTTACCAATGTCACAGGAACTGGGTGTCTTTGTGCAGCACGATACCTTCCTGGACAAGGACCTGCGCCCGGCATCCTCCCTTGATCCCGCGGACAGGCCTATCAGCATGCATTGGAGCTGGGACAGGATACTGCGCAGCTGTTTCATCAAGCAGGCTGACGTGCTGCAAGGCCTGTATTTCCTCAGCAACCTGTACGACATGGATGTCAAAAGGCGCAACTTCGATTTCTATGAGCCCATGACCGTACATGAGTCCAGCCTCTCGCCCTGTGTGCACGCCATCCTGGCGGCAGAGCTGGGGTACCGGGAGAAGGCCCTTGAGATGTACAAACGAACGGCCCGGCTTGATTTGGACGATATCAACCGTGACACTTCCGATGGCCTGCATATCACCAGCATGGCGGGCAGTTGGCTGGCCATTGCCCAGGGTTTTGCCGGGATGCGCACCACCCAGGGGCTGAGCCTCGCGCCTTTTGTGCCCGCCGGGTGGCAGGGCTACGCATTGCGCATCCTGTATCGCGGGAGGCGGCTGCATATAGCGGTGGACCATGAGGATGTCACTTTGACTCTGGAAGAAGGGCCAGCGCTTGGCCTGAATGTATATGGCAGGGATACACTTTTAGAGACAGTTTCAATAATAAGGAGGACGAACAGATGAAAAAGTTGTTCATCAGCGCGGATATCGAAGGTACTTGCGGCATCATCCACTGGGACGAAACACAGAAAAACCATCCTGACCATGCTTACTTCGCCGATCAAATGACCCGAGAAGCAGCAGCGGCCTGTGAAGGCGCGCATGACGCTGGCTATGATGAAGTGCTGGTAAAGGACGCGCATGACAGCGCGCGCAACATCAACCCGCGTGCCTTGCCGACCTACGCCCGTGTTTTGCGGGGCTGGGGCGGGCATCCTTATTGCATGATGCTTGGGCTGGACAAGAGCTTTGACGGCGTGGTCTTTACCGGTTACCATTCGGCGGCCGGCCGGGATGCCAATCCGCTTGCGCACACAATGAGCACCCAGCTATTGTCTGTCACCATCAACGGGGAGCTGGCCAGCGAGCTGATGATCAACTGCCTGACTGCCGGCTATGAAGGCGTGCCTGTCTATGCCCTCAGCGGTGACAAGGGACTGTGCGGCTGGATGCAAAGCAAGAATCCCCATACAGCGGTCGTTGCCACCAATGAGGGTATCGGCGCGGCGGCAGTATCTCTCCACCCCGACGTTGCTGTCACGATGATCCGGGATACTGTGCGCGAGGCGGTCAAACAGGCGCCGGCAGCTTGTCTTTTCCCAATGCCGGATCACTTTGACGTGGAGATTTCCTACCGTGAACACCAGAAGGCTCTCAGCAAGTCTTTTTATCCCGGTATGCAGCGCGTTGATGAGCGGACGCTTCGATTTCAAAGCAAGGACTGGTATGAAGTCCTGCGCATGATGCAATTCTGCCTGTAAATCTGTGAAAATCATATTTAATGAAAGAAGGAGCAATCTATGAGCGCGTTCCCCATTGGGATCATCCTTGAATCCCTGCTGCAGCCCATCCCGCAGGCGCTTGACACCATTGAGCGCCTTGGCGCCCATGGCGTTCAGGTTTATACGACAAGAGGCGAACTGTCACCTGAGAATATGAGCAAGCAAAAGAAAGCTGATTTTCTCAAAATGGTCAAGGACAGGGGCTTGGTCATTTCAGCGCTTGTGGGGGATCTGGGCCATGGCTTTGGTGACCCTTCAAAGAATCCCGGGCTGATCACCGCCTCCAGGCGCATCCTGGATCTGGCCAAGGACTGGGAGACCGATATCGTCACCACGCACATCGGGGTGGTGCCTGCCGATCCCGGGCATCCGCGCTATCGTGTCATGCAGGACGCCTGCGGTGAACTGGCGCAGTACGCGGACAGCCTGCACGCGCATTTCGCCGTTGAGACCGGCCCCGAGACTGCCGTAACGCTTTGCGCCTTTCTGGATTCGCTTCATTCCACTGGCGTATCGGTCAACATGGACCCCGCAAATCTGGTGATGGTCACAGGTGACGATCCAGTCGCTGCCGTGCACACGCTCAGGAAGTACATTGTCCACACCCATGCCAAGGACGGCCGCAAGCTTTTTGACAAGCCTCCCGAACGCATCTACGGCATTGTGGCCGACAATGTGGTGACGGATCCGGCCTTTATCGAGCTGCCACTGGGAGAGGGTGATGTGCCATTCAAACCCTACTTGCAGGCGCTGAGAGATATTGGTTATACAGGTTTCCTGACCATTGAGCGTGAGGTGGGGGAAGACCCTGTGCGCGATGTGGCAAATGCCGTCGATTTCCTGCGCAGGCTTTTTTAGCGGTATGCCTTATGGCATATGATGGGCGTCTGCCCGGTAGATAGCTATCGTCAGCGCGCCATCCTGCACGTGGGAGCTGATGCGGACAGGGAAGTCATAGTCGTTTCGAAATATAAAATTCAAATCACCGGATGAAGCATCCACGCCGTGGGGTAAATAGGGAGCGCCGTTGGCGCCATGGGGAGCCCGAGCGATGACAGTCAGTCCGGTGAGCTGCAGCACCACATTGTACAGCGTACTGGAAACCTGGCAGCTGCCTCCGCCATAGGTTGGGATCAATTCACCATCAAACAGGCCGTTTGCTTCCTTGTAGCCGGAGCTGGCGCGGAATGGGCCGACGCTTGAGTTGAAGTTCAGCTTCTCTCCAGGCTGCATCACGCGGTCCATACGCTGTACGCATACCTGAAGGTTGGTGATGCGGTTGAGATTGAGTTCATTGGTGTCAATATTGTAAAACGATGTGTAGACGGCAATGGGCATGTCCTCTGTGCCTGAGGCTGTGTCAGGGGCAACCATCGCCAGGTCGGGCAGCGCCAGTGTATTGACATAGCCATATTGGCGCTTGAAGATCAGCCTGGCCCAGCCGTTGTCGATGTCCATGAAGGCCAGTTTGGTGCCCGCCTGCAAGGTGATCAGCGTCTGGGCGCTGTCTTCAGGCGCTGCCTTGACATGAACTTCACCGCTGAGCGTAGTGTAGTAGCGGCTGAGCACCACGCCATAAGGCGAGGTGTTCACCGGGTCCAGCGGCACGACATCCATGGTGCGGTGGCGAAGCACAAAGCCCGTGCCGCTGCCATAGACTATCTCAAGGTAATTGGGCAGCACGTCCACCACTTCTATGGGATGGCCGGGCTGGTAGGCGGCAAGCACTTTGGACTCCTTGTCGGCTTTGGCATAGACTGATGTCGCGCCGGCGTAGTGGAGGGTAATAATGGCGGTATAAATCACGGGCTTTTTTGCCGCTGCGGCTGCTTCCAGTGGCATGATGCCGGCCAACAGGGCGGTTGTTATCAGTATGGCGCACAGGCGTCTAAACTTCATCAGGCGTCTCCTTATCAGTGGGTGTTGTCGTTTTTTGCTGGAGCTTTTGATAGCTGCCGTCATGCTGTTCAACATAGATATTATCGAGCTGCTGCCTGAACCCTGCCCTGAAATCTGACAAGTAGGCCTGGCGCAGCTCGGTCAGTTCCAGGATTTCCTGTTCGCTCAGCGCGCTTTCCCTCTTTTTTCGCGCCAGAGACAGCATGTGCGCAACAGTATCCTTATCCATTGTACCCGCTCCTTTTGCGCATTATAAGCCCAAGGCACATAGGGATGAGCAGAACCAGCACATAGATGCCGTAGGAAAGCCATTTGCTCACCTGAGAGCGGTCGATCATGAACTCAAGGCCCAGTATCGCGGCCAGGATAAGCGGCAGGGCACAAAGCGATATGCCGGCAAGGGCACGCGACTTCCCATGCTTGAGCAAACGCAAGGATAAAATGAACGCTGCCATGGTAAATAGCATGACCGACAAAATTTGCTGGAGGCCTACAAAGCTATAGCGCAGGTGACCGTCATAGCGCAGGCTTTCAAACAGGCATTGGCTCAGGCCAAACAGCAGCGCGCCGGTCAGCGCGGCATCACCCCTTTGATGGCTGGCGTCGTTGCGCAGACTGCGCAGCGACAGGCCGCACAGCACGAAGCCCATGGCGCTTTCCAGGTAATAGGTGCGCAGATAGGCGTCATATTCATCGCGGAAGGCCAGGAAAGTGTTATCCAGCACGCCTGTAATAAGGGGACGGCTGATGCCAAGGGTGGTATACCCCTCGCCCAGCCTGGCAATGGCTACAAAGAGAAAAAGCGCGGGTGTCAGCGCATCAAGCCACTGGGCAGCTTTTATGCCTGCCCGCCGGGATGCCAGAAGCGCTCCCAGCACAGCTCCCAGTATAGCGCCGTACATGGACAGGCCGCCGATGGTCAAGTCAAGCGCGGCGGAAAAACTTGCCAGCTGGCGAAAGTTTACATCAAAAAGGCAGTAAACAGCGCGTGAGAATATCAATCCCAGCAAGGGAGAAAGCAGGCAGGTGAGCGCTGCAGCGTCTTTTTGCGCACTTGTCCCGCGGCTCAATAAAAGCAGGAGTGTGCCTGCCGCAATGCAGGCAGCTGCGATATAAAGGCCATATGTGTATAAGGTCAGCCCAAAGGCCTGGATGGTTGCCGCCTGGGAAAACATCGCATTACCAGCCTTCCGGGGCCACCAGCGTGGCGAAGTAGAGCATATCGCTTTGCGCGCGCTCATTGCTTAATGATTTGTCCTGATAATAGCCGCCGTTGAAGACAAAGGTGGCGGAGTTGCCGCCGTCAAAGTTGAAAGCCTGTTGGCAGCCAAGCGCATACATGAAGTCAGCCAGCTCAATATGTGTCACGCCCTGGGAATCCTGGGTGCGGCCTTCAGCCAGCACGATGACATAACTGAGCTTGTCCAGCTGCCCGATTGCCATTCGCGGTTCACGGCCGTGCGGGTTGTAGCTGTAGTTGGGATCAAGGTCCAGCAGCACGCTGTCCTTGATCAGGGCGGGACCAAATGTGAAAGCGTTGATAATGGTGTGCCCCGCGTTAAGGAAGGCCTGCACTTCCTCTTTGACAGACTGAACAAAGACATGGAAATCACCGTTTTCATCGGTGATCAGCAGGTCCTTGACCTTATTGTACCTGGCCCTGACCTTTTCACCCATGCGGTACTCAAAGGATGTCTTTTCCGGATCATTGGCCATGTAGTTGGCATTGATGGCAACAATGGCGTTGAACTTTTCGGCCATTGAGCTGATCAAGGCCACGCGTGAAGAGCCCGGTTTACCGGCGGTGGCTGTGCGCAGCTGGGAGGGATCGCTGAGGGTCACATAGGCGATGCGCCAAACCACACCATCCCGGGTCTGCGTTTCCAGCGTCAGCGTGATGCTCGCGTCCTGATAGCCTGATTCACTGAAGGCCGCCGGGTTGGGCCTGGGCCCGGGGCTGAAATCCATTGGCAGAGGAATCAGGGCCTGTGGTATAGTTTCCGACATTGCGCGGGGGATCAGCATATCCCAAAGGTTCGCTCCCTCGCTGGGCATTTCATCAAGGATGCGGTTGCGTTCATCATCCAGCAGCGCGCCGGAAGATAGGAAGAACGGCAGGCTCAGCACGAAGACGGCGGCCAGCGCGATGCATAGGATACGTGTTTTGTTGTTCATGGGGTCATCATCCTTTCTCAGTTCCGTTCAGAAAAAACCCAGGAGCGCTGCAGGCGGTAATTGACAAAGAACAGCAGTGTATCCACAATGACCTTGAGCAGGGTCTTGTCCACACCAAGCAGGCTGTTCAGGCTGCTCACTAGACCGGCCGACAGGGCCATGACAAGTACTGCCAGCATCAGGTATCGCTTGAAGGATCCCCTGGACTTCTCTATCTGAAAAACGAAGGCTTTGTTGGCCTTGTAGTTGAACACGGCTGAGACGGCACGGGCTATGGCGGTTGCCAGCAGCACCTGCAGCGAGATGTTCCACAGCACGGTTTGGGTTGGCAATAGGCCTGCCATAGGCAGCAGCCATTTGTCCAGCAGGGTGAAGAGCGCAATGTCAAGCACGGTGGACAGACCGCTGGCCGAAGCATACTTGAAAAAGTTTTTGAACAGCTGCGCATAGATGCTTACGGAATCCTGGATGAGGCGGTAGTGTGTGCGGCAGTTCTCCTCGATGTAGATGGTCTGGATGGTGACCACCTGAAAGCTTATATGCCGCCCGGAGGCAGTGATGAGCATGTTCATCTCGTATTCGAAGCGCTCACCTGGCACCTCGAGCATGAAGGGAATGAGTTCCTTTGAGAACCCGCGCAGACCAGTCTGCGTATCGGGCAGCCACTTGCCATACAGCAGCGCGAAAAAGAAACTTGTCAGGCGATTGCCCGCCCGCGATGTCTTGGGCACATTGTGAGTCTTGAAGTCCCGCGAGCCGATGATCAGATCATCGGGGTGCTCCTGCAGGGCCATCGATACCTTGAGCACGTCAGCCGCAGTGTGCTGGCCGTCCGAATCAGCAGTCACCACGCCGGGGGCATCGGGATATTCTGCCTGAATATGCCGCAGGCCATATTTGAGCGCATGGCCCTTTCCGCCATTGACAGGATAGCCGATTACCTCGCAGCCCGGTTTATTGCGCAAATCCTCAAACAAAGGCGCGTATTCAGGACCCGACCCGTCATCCACCACCAGGATATGCTTAAAACCATGAGCAGCCAGATCATCCGCGTAGTCGCTCAGCAGATGGTCCGGGTGAAGCGTAGGGATTAAAACGATTGTTTTCAGAACTTTTGTCACTTGATCATGTCCTTTTGCACTGTATTGCCTTATATTGGTGTATCAGCCTGAAACCGGGCTTCACCGGCCGGCAACCCTGTTTCCGGGACATTATACCTTGTTCCGGAGCGCCTTGCCACACTATCATGCCAGTGTATATGAAGGCACGCGCCTATGATAGCCCGAAACGCTTGAAATGTAAAATAAAACAACGATTTGTTACAAATATGTGTACTTGAAATTGGCGGCCGGCGGAGGTAAGGTATACACATCACGATCACAGGAGGCCAACCATGACAGAATACCGTCACGCCTTGCCGCAGGATGAGGTCGATATACTCGATCTGGCCAATCTGGCATTCAGCCTGGTGCGCCAGCCTTGCGATTTCAAGTCGCTTGTGCCCAAGGTGTACAGCAGGACTGGATTTTACAGGCACCACGTGGTGGCGGCGCGCGATGGGCGCCTGAAAGCCCTGGTAGGCCTTCTGCCCCTGACACTTCGGCTTGATCCAGGCAGCGAACTGAAACTTGGCTTTGTCGGCACAGTCAGCGTTCATCCCTACGCGCGCGGCGAGGGGCACATGAAGGCCTTGATGCAGATGACCCTTGAAAGCGCAAAGGCGCAAGGCATGGACATGATGGTCCTTGGCGGCCAGCGTCAGCGCTACAATTACTTTGGTTTTGAAAACGCGGGAAGCGTCATCACATACGCCGTCAGCGCCACCAACCTTCGCCATGCGCTGAAGGATCAGGATATTGGGATGTACCGCTTCCTGCCGTTGGCGGAGCTTGACAGGGAGAAGCTGGAATCGCTTTGGCGCATGCAGTCGGCGCGGACGCTCAGCGGCGAGCGTGCGTTCGAGGATTTTGCCCTTTATCTGCAAATGTGGCAGGGAAAGGCGTCTGCCGTGATGGAGGATGACAGGCTCCTGGGCTACCTGTATACAAAAAAAGACAGCCTCTTTGAGTGGGATCTGCTGCCCGGGGTGAATTTGCTTTGGGTACTGAAGGCATTCATCGCGCAGGAGCGGCTGGATGAGATCTTTGTCAGGCTGCCCCTGCACCGCATAGAAGACATGCGTGCCTTGTCCCAGGTGGCCGAGGGCTATGAGATCAGCGACAGCTGCATGATTCGCGTGCTTGACTGGCAAAATACACTGCATCGGCTGCTGGCCTTCAAAGCCGATGTGCTGCCCCTGGCAGACGGCGAGCTGGTATTGGAGATCATCGACAAAGGCAGATGGCTTATAAGGGTGATTGAGGGCAAGCCGGATGTTACGCCGACAAAGCGTGAACCTGCCCTGCGCCTTGAAGAGAAAGCGGCGGTGCTGCGTCTTTTTTCGATGCAGTCCAGGTTCCTTGATGACAGTGGCCTGTTTTGCAACTGGCTGCCGCTTTACTTTTCGGTGCCTGAAGCCGACGCTTTCTGATCCGGTTCATAATTGATATAGGTATTGAGCAGCCGCTTGACCACCACAGCGATCTGGCGGGGTGTTTCACGCTTGCCGTTATCCATCCAGTGCTTGAGGATGCCGGCGAAACCATAGCTGATGAACACATAGGAATAGGCACGGGCGTGCTCATCCGTGCCAAACAGCGTTTCCCATGTCTCTTTGCTGCTGGGCCGGTTGCGCTCGAAGACATGCGCCAGAAAAGAGGCGCTGTCAGTGCGAAGCAAAGCCTCGCAGGCATCGATGTGTTCGGCCAGGTACTCAAAGATGGCGCTTATCATGCGCTCCAGGTTATCCTCGTCCATCACCGGGGACGGGGCGGAGACAATATCCGTGATGCCCGCAACGACCTCGTTTTCCACCGCCTGGTAAAGGCCGAAAATATCCGTGAAATGCAGATAGAAGGTGCCGCGGCTGATATCTGCCAGCTCGGTGATTTCCCGGATGCTGATCTTCTGCAGATTGCGTGTCTGGAGAAGGCGTACCAGCACCTCCTGCAGCTTACGCTTGGTTCTTTGGGTCCTGCGGTCATGCACGCCTTGCATCGTCAGCCTCCTAAGACAGTATGGTATCAGGTGTTCAGTAGTGGACAGATATCATATTTTGATGATTGTATCCACACTCATGTTCATTATACTGTACAAGTGGCATAGAATCAACACTTGTTCAGATGATTCTGCCTGATGAACACTGAGAGGTGCCCGACACAATGAAACGAGTCAGTCATGCTGTCATGAAGCATCGGCGCCTGATATTGATCATTACCCTATTGTTATGCGTTTTAAGCGTGTTTGCCATGCGGCAAGTCAAAGTCAACTACAACCTGGCTTCCTATTTGCCTGAAAACGCTGCTTCAACCAAAGCCATGCGGATGCTGGACGAGGATATGCCCAACATGCAGGTCTATGTGCCGGACATCAGCCCTCAAGGCGCGCTTCAGGTCAAGGCCGCACTGTCCCTGGTGCCGCATGTCAGCGCTGTCATATGGCTTGATGATGCAGTGGATGTCCGCGGCACTGCCTGGGAAATGATCCCGCAGACTGACCGTGACCAGTTTTACCGGCAAGGCGGCGCGCTGTATCAGCTGACTGTCGAGTTGGACTATGCGGCGCAGGCATTCACTGACATCACCGCGTTGTATCCGCAGGCAATCAGCAAAGGCGACGCGGCCAATCAGGCGCGGGTGCAGACGGTCTCCATGGGTGAGATATCCTCCATTATGCTCTACGTTTTGCCGCTGGTGCTCATCATCCTGTTCCTGTCGACAAGCCACTGGTTTGAACCTGTGCTTTTCCTCTTTGCCATCGGTGTGGCCATCCTGATCAATGAGGGGAGCAACCTGCTGCTTGGCAGCGTATCCTTTGTGACACAGGCTTGCTCCGCGGTCCTTCAACTGGCCGTTTCCATCGATTACGCCGTTTTTCTTCTGCACCGCTTTGGAGAATACCGTGCGCAGGGAATGGATGCCGGGGAGGCTATGACGCAGGCCATGCAAAAGGCGGCTTCCTCGATCGCCGCAAGCGCGATGACAACGGTATTTGGGTTCCTTGCGCTTCTGGCGATGAACTTTGGCATGGGCGTGGACATGGGTCTGGTGCTGGCCAAGGGCGTGATGCTGAGCTACATCAGCGTCATGGTTGTTTTGCCGGCTGTCGCCATCAGCTGCAGCAAGCTGATCGACAAGACCACCCATCGCAGATTTATGCCGGAGTTCAAAGGCTTTGGCCGCAATGTGGTCAAATACGGAGCCGGTATTGCCATCCTGCTGCTGATGCTTTTACCGCCCGCCTATCTGGGCCAAACGCGCAACGACTTCTTTTACGGCTCCTCGGGGATGCACGCTCCGGGATCGTCATCGCAGCTGCAGGCTGCCCAAATCGACAGGATGTTTGGCCGCCATCAGGCGATGCTGCTGATGGTGCCTGAAAATCAGCCCGCGAAAACCGCGGCTTTTGCCAAAGAGCTGAAGGATTTGCCCTATACGCAAAGCGTCATCTCCTATGCCCAGAGCGTGGGTGTTGAGATCCCGCCGCAAATGCTGCCCAAACAGGCGCTGACCCAGCTCAACGCACGAGGCTATGACCGCATCATTCTGTATGTCGACAGCCCTGAAGAGGGCAGTGATGCTTTTGCCATTGTGGAAGATTTGCGTGCTTTGGTGAACAAGAATTATGGGGACGATTACTTTCTCCTGGGTGAGAGCGTAATCAATTACGACTTGATGCGGACAATCACCGGTGACAATCTGCGCGTGCTGCTGATTGGGATACTGGCTATCGGCCTTGTGCTGCTCCTCACCTTTCATTCGCTATCAATCCCCCTCATCCTGCTGCTGGTTATTGAGGGATCCATATGGCTGAACATGTCCATCCCCTACCTGACGGGTATCACCATGAATTACATAGGTTACCAGATCGTCAGTTCCGTACAGCTGGGCGCAACGATTGATTATGGCATCCTGCTCAGCCAGCGCTATATGGAGGGCAGGCTGAGCATGGATAAAAAGGAAGCTGCCGCATGGGCCTTGTCAAAATCAACCGGTTCAATCCTGCCGCCCATGCTGATACTCACCATCGCGGGCTATGTGCTGTCCATCGTTGTGCGCTCAAACGGCGTCATCAGCCAAATGGGCGAGATCATTGGACGGGGCGCAGCCTTATCTGGCGCCATGGTGCTGCTGGTGCTGCCGCATATGCTCAAATGGTGTGACAAACTGATCCAAAAGACAAGCTATAAAGCAAAGGAGACTATTCAAGGATGAGAAAATTCGCTGCCTTTGGTATGTGCCTGATGATGCTTTGCACAAGCGCCGCTGCCCTTGCCCAGGTGAAGAAAACGGAGGTTGTGTACGCCCGGCTGGACGCCTCGGGCACTGTACAAGGCGTGTATATCGTCAACTCGTTTGAAGCGATGGAGGCGGTAAAGGTAAAGGATTACGGCAGTTATGCCCGGGTGACCAACCTCAGCGGCCTTGAACCGCTCAGCTTTGAAAACGATACCCTGGAACTGCCGCTGGATCGCGGCCGCTTTTACTACCAGGGTGACCAAAGGAACACGGACCTGCCATGGAACATCAGCATTGCATACAGCCTGGATGGCGCTGCGATAAAGCCTCAAGCGCTCACCGGCGCAAATGGCGAAATCGAAATCGCGCTGGATGTGAATGTCAACGAATCCCTGAAAGCCTATGCCCAGAGCATGACACTGCAGATCACCCTGACACTGGACGGTGACAGGTGCCTTGATATCCGCGCGCCCAAGGCCAGCATCGCGTCATCGGCAGGCGACAGGACGCTGGTCTATGTCATTTTGCCGGGGCAGTCGGCAAGCTACAAGGTCAGCGCCCAAGTGACGGATTTTGCCATGGCAGGGCTGCAGATCGCGGGCGTCCGCATGGCAATGGATCTTGAGCAATATGAAGCGCTTGCGGCGCAGGCGCTGCAGGGCAGCCCACTGGCTGCCGCGGCAGGGCCCATGATAAGCAACTTTCTGGGCGGCATACAGGGGCCTGCGCCGTATTCCTTTGCAGATACACGCAACGGTGTTGTGGATAGCCTGCAGTTTGTCATGCTGACCCAGGGGATCGATGAAAAATCGGAGCAGCAGGCGCCGGCTTCCTCGGTACAACATCAGCCCGAGACGGTATTGACCCGCATTCTGTCGCTTTTTGGCGGCTGAGGTAATTTTACCCCGGTGCATGGTTTGGACCAAAGCTCCCGTTGTATATGTATAACGGGAGTTTTGTATGAGGTAAAACCATGGCAGACAGAAGTGATCAAGCCCGGGTGTTTGAAGACCTGGTTGCCCCATGTGAGCGGCAGGTTTATTTTACATGCCTGGGCATGATGGGCAATGCGCAGGATGCCCAGGACTGTGCCCAGGAAACCTTGCTGAAGGCATTCAAAGGCTTTGGTGATTTCCGCAAAGACGCCAAAGTGAGCACCTGGCTTTACACCATTGCCGCACGCTGCTGCACCGACGCCCTGCGCAGGCGTCATGAGACGATTTCCCTGGAGCGGCTGCAGGATGAAGGCTTTGATCCGCCCGGGGACGCACCGTCTCCTTACTTGGCGCTGGAGGCAAGCGAACGCAAGCGTTTGCTGCGGGAAGCATTGCAGCAGCTGCCTTATGAGCACCGGCAGCCCATCGTGCTGTGTGACCTGCAGGGACTCAGCTATGAAGAGGCGGCACAGGCCCTTGCCCTGCCGCTTGGCACTGTTAAAAGCAGGCTCAACCGCGCAAGGGCGGCACTTAAGGGCTTATTATCAAAGAACGCGGAACTTTTTGTACTCAAGACACGTCCTACAGATGAGAGGAGGGAAGATAAATGACACATGAAGAATTCTTCGCCCTTCTCGCAGCGTATCTGGAGGGAAGCCTCAGCCGGGCAGATAAGGCATCGATGGATGACCATCGCATGCACTGCGCTGACTGTCAGCTTCTTCTCACAATCCGGCAGGACTGTCAGGAACTGGATGATGAAAGCGAGGTACCCGCTGTCTTCTCCTCATCTTGGCGGCAGGCCATCCAACAGCAGGGGGTAAGCAGAGTGCAGAATAAACAGGAAGTCAGGAAGGAAAGGGGACAATTCAGGGTTAAGCCGTGGATGGCCGCAGCGGCCGCTTTGGTCTTTGTGGTGGGAGGCACCCTGCTGACACGGCGCCCGGCGGTCACAGATGTCCAAAGTCAATCCGGCCAGGTGAGTGCGCCCTATCTGAAAGACACATCAGCCAATTACGGGAGCGATGCCGTCTCGGGCGCCGGGGCGATCATACCCTCTGCCTTCAGCAGAAGTTCCGTCGAGGAGGCTGCGCCCGCGCCCGGTGTCAGTGATACGGAAACATCGTCAAAGATCATCCGCACCATCAGCCTGACGATGGTCAGCCGTGAGTTTGACAAGGACCTGGAAGCCCTGGACAAAGCCTTGCAGACTGTTGGCGGACATGTGGCGTATTCCGACATCGCTGCCGACCGCGGCAGCCGCAGGTATGCCAACCTCACCCTGCGCGTGCCCAAGGAAAAGCTGGATTCCTTCCTTTCCGCTGCCAAGGGGCTTGGCCGCACGATGTCCACGACAGAATCGCAGGAGGATATCAGCGATCAGTATCGGGATGTGGACACGCGTTTGGCAACGCAGAAGACGAAGATGGCCCGTCTGCAGGAACTCCTGCTCAAAGCCATGACAGTCACAGATGTCCTGGAAATTGAAAGGGAGATAGCGGACACGCAGTATCAAATCGAGAGCCTGACAGGCAGTTTGCGCGGCATGGACAGCAGGGTAGATTACTCAACCGTCATGGTATCCCTCAGCGAAGAGAGCGTGACCGCCGCTGCACCCGATCAGAGCCTTGTCGACCGAATAGGCGTTGCCGTCGCGGACGCCTGGCGCCAGGTCAAGGCTTTCCTGACCGATGCTGTGGTCTTCCTGTCAGTCATCCTACCCTATGCCTTGGCCCTGTTCATCCTTGTGGTCATCACTAAAAAAATACTATGGAGGAAAAAGAAATGAAACGCGTATTCTCATTGATCCTTGTATCGGCCCTTCTGCTCACGCTGAGCTTTGGCGCTCAGGCGGAAAGCAAGCAAATCACGGTCTCAGGCACAGCGACCGTCTCCCTGGCGGCAGACACCTACACTATCCAGCTTGGGACCAGCACGCGCGCGCTGACAGTGGCGCAAGCCCAGCAGCAAGACGACCAGACCATCACAGCTGTCATCAAAGCCCTGCGTGATATGGGTATCGACGAAAAGGACATCGTCACCAGCCAGTACAATGTCATGGCTGAGATCCCCTATCAGGATTACGGCACCATCAGGCCTGCGGAGCCGGTTTACTCGGTAACCAATATGCTCTTTGTGACCATCAGGGATCTGTCCAAGGCTTCACAGGCAATCGACCTGGCGACCAAAGCGGGGGCCAATCAGATTTACGGGCTTACCTTCTCCTCGTCAAAAGAGGCGGATGCCTACACCAAGGCGCTGCAGCGCGCGGTGGAAGATGCCATGAACAAGGCTAAAGTGCTGGCCGAGGCTTCGAGCAAGACTTTAGGCGCTCTAGAAAGCATCAGCGCGACCGACTATGCCGGCGATCCATACGGTATCAGGAACAGCATGGAGATGATGGACGGCGGTGCCAAGACCGCGACCATTGTGTCCGGGGATGTCACGGTTTCAGCCAATGTGACCCTGGTCTACGGTTTCGAATAAGCAGCAAAACAGCCGGGCATCAGCAAAGGTGTCCGGCTGCTCGTCATTTTGAGGCCCTTTATTTCCCCGGCGTGCCGCCATGCCTGGCATAAACGCCTGTCTGCAGTTCCCTGATGAACAGGTCGCCATTGGGAAGTTCAGGCTGCGCCATGGTTTCTTTCACAGCTCCCCGGATATCGTAGGGAATGCTGACGAAGCGGATATCAAATGCAGCCTGCGCGGAGCCTTCCCGGCCCTCCATGATGGCATACTGGACCATATTAATGCCCATCCCGTTGCCCACGCTGCCCGTGTTGAACAGGATGCCTTTGAGCATCCTCAGGCCCTGGCGATGCGTATCCGCGTAACCAACCACATCAAAATCGGGCTCAAAGAGCGCCTGGAGCGCTTCTGCGCTGCCTTGGGGATACACAAGCTCTTTCATGACGGGGCGCCCGTGGATCAGGCGAATACTGCGCCCGCTGAGGCGGAACCGCTTTTCAAGCGGGAAATCCATCAGCTTGGCCAGCCTTTGCCCGCCCAACTGCTCATAATAGAAAGCGTCGTTGGCAAATTGGGCGGCCCCGATGCCCTCATCCCAATTACCGCGCAGGATCACCTGGCAGTTGGCCATCGCCCAGTCAAAGGTGCGGTCGCTGCTGGGACCTTTGCCCACGACATCGCCCAGGCACCAGACAGTCTGCAGCCCGCGCGCTTTCAGGTCCCTCTCCAGGGCTTCAACCGCTGTCATGTTGCCATGCAGGTCGGCGATAAGGGCGATGGTCATGCGTGTTTTTCCGCTTCCCTGACAAGCCAGCCAAACAGCCGCTGCATCGCGGGGTAAGCGGCGGCCAGGTTTTCCGGATGCCACTGCACTGCGATACCCGGATATCCGTTTTCAAGCTCAAGCCCCTCTATCAATCCATCCTCAGAGATCGCGCTTGCCCTCAGGCCTTTGCCAAGGGCTTTTACATTTTGGTGATGGCGGCTGTTGACGGCGGCTGCAGTCTGGCCGAGGACTTCCCTCAGCAAGGTGCCATCCAGGATATCCACCTGATGAACGGGCCCTATGCTGACATGATACCGAGCATGGTCGATATCACTGATATATTGCGACTTGAGATCCTGGTACAGCGTTCCGCCGTGCGCCACGTTGACAAGCTGGATGCCTTTGCAGATGGCAAGGAAAGGCTTGCCTGTCGTCAGCAGGTATTTATAAGTGAATAACTCCTGCGCGTCACGTTCCGGCACGATCTGGCCGCAGCCGGGCAGAACCTCTTCACCGAACTCCCTTGGGTGGATATCTTCCCCGCCCGGGAAAATAATGCCGTCGCACTTGTCGATCATGGCCTTCCATATCGATTTATCATCCGTCAGCGGACACAGCAGCGGCAGTGCGCCTGCGCGTATAACGGCGGTGACGTAATCATTGGGGATATTGATGCGTTTTTTATCGGTGTCCCAATTGGTATTGATGCCGATTGTGATCATAGTCGGTCCTTTCGATTGCCGTAATGCCGCAATTATACCACACTCGGCCTGCCCCTTGCGCGGTGCGCGCGAAATATGCGAATATGACGCGCCTGACGCAAGATGAGGGATTTTTAATTTGTGCAGCCGTCGGAATTTATGGTATAATCCCCACAAAGGAACGCGGGCTTGTCTTCATGCATGAAGCCCACAAGGAGGCACCGCTTGGCCAAGTACAATCAGTCAAAATCCCCGGCGAAAGGGTGGATCCTCGGCTTCATTGCCGCAGGCTTGACTTGTGTTGCCTACGCGGGGATCTTTCCCTTGCATCAGCTGTCGCACTACCTTTTTATGGCAGCGGCGGCATTGGGTATTGGGCGTGTCGCGCAGATCATGGGTTCGGGGCTGGACACTTCCAAGTCAGCGCCTAAAATTGAGCAGCTGCCATTGACCGGCGACGAGGCGGTGGATAAGCTGGTCAAACGGGGGAGTGATATGCTGACAGCCATCCGCAAGGAAAACGATCTCATCCCGGATGAGAAGCTGTCGGCGCAGATCTCGCAGATTGAGACTGTCGCTGGCAAGATATTCCGCACAGTCATCGAACAGCCCGGCAAGGCGCCTCAGATCCGCCGTTTTATGGATTACTATTTGCCCACTACGCAAAAGATGCTGACCGCCTACCGCAAAATGGATGAGCGTGATGTGCAGGGCCGTGAGGCCGACGATGTCAAGCAGAAGATCGGCGCTGCCATGGATGTCGTGATCGGCGCATTCCAAAAGCAGCTGAGCACACTGTATCAAAACGATATCCTCGATATCTCAACGGATATCGATGTTTTGGAAACCATGCTGAAGCAGGACAGTTTGGCCGGACAGGGATTTTCCATGTCACAGGCCGCCGCAGGCGCCCAGGCGCAGGCGAAGAAGGAGGAGTAGTCATGTCTGAAAAGAACAACAAAAGTGTGCAGGCGGCACAGGTGCCCAATGCGGATGTCAACAGCGCCCTTCATGCCATTGCCGAGGCAAAGCTGGAACCGGTGCCCGTGCTGACACTCAGCCCGCAGGCCGGCGACAAACTGCAGGTGGAGGCTGTCATCACCCAGTTGGAACAGGCAAACGCCCAACAGCCGGTCGCGCCCGACGTTCAGGCTGCCATTGCCAAGCAGCTTGACTCCTCCCTCACCGATGAGGAGCGCAAGACCGTGGACGCTTTTTCCGGCCAGATAGACATCGCCAATCCTCAGCATGTGATGCTCTATGGCGCGGATGCGCAAAAGAAAGTCTCCGACTTTGCAGACACCGTCCTGGCAGACGTCAAGAACAAGGACACGGGCGATGTGGGGGACATGATGAGCAAGCTCATCGGCGAGCTTGAGAGTTTTCAGGGCAGCACCGAAAAGCCCAAGGGCATCAGGGCCTGGTTCACCAGCGCTGACAAGTTCCTGGCTCAGGTGCGCAGCCGTTTTGACACCGTCGCGAAAAACGTCGAAACCATCGCCGGCGAGCTTGAGGGACATCAGGTGCAGCTGCTCAAGGATGTCGCCATGTTCAACCACCTGTATGACATGAACATCCAATATTTTAAAGAGCTGACCATGTATATCATCGCGGGCGAAAAACGCCTGGCTGATTTCCGGGCCAAGGAGATTGTTGCGGCGCAGGAAAAGGCAAAGGCATCGGGCGACGCCATGGACGCGCAGAAAGCCAGCGACCTGGCGCAGGCAGGCGACAGGTTTGAAAAGAAACTGCATGACCTGAAGCTCACCCGCCAGATCTCCATGCAGATGGCGCCGCAGATCAGGCTGCTGCAAAACAACAATGCCTTGCTGATCGAGCGCATCCAATCCACCCTGGTCAATACCCTGCCCCTTTGGAAGAACCAAATGGTGCTTGCCATCGGTATCGAGCATTCCAGGGAAGCCATGCAGGCACAGCGCGCCGTTACCAACATGACCAATGAACTGCTGACCAAAAACGCCGAGACCCTCAAGATGGGCACCGTAGAGACTGCCAAGGAGGCCGAGCGCGGCATCATCGATATTGAAACACTGATACAGACCAACAAGAGCCTGATTGACACCATGAATGAGGTTGTCAAGATCCAGCAGGACGGGCGCATGCAGCGCCGCGAAGCGGAGAAAACATTGCTCAAAATGGAAGATGAGCTTAAAAACCGCCTGATCAACGGTTAACGGAAGAAGGAAGGCATGCATAAAAAGTCTACGGCGCTGATTGCCTTCGTGCTGATGACAGCGATGGTCATGACCGCGCTGTCCTGGGGTGCCTGGAAGCATTGGTCCGCCCAGCGTGTACAGGTGGACCAAACACTGGACACGCTTTCCGATATGCTGACCACCCGCAGGGAAGTCATTGCCAATATCCTGACTGTTGCGGCAAGGCACCTGTCAAAGGATGACGCCTTGATCGCCGATGTTGAGAAGGACAAGAATCTTTTGGCCGGCACACAAAGCTTGGCGCTCAAGGCGGAAGCCAATGAGAGGCTCAGCCAAAACGCCAGGGCATTGCTGGCAAAGCTTACGAAGATTCCCTCAGTCGTTACCGATGTGCGCGACAGCATGTATGTTAACCAAATGCTGCCGCAGGCATTGGAACAAAGCGCCAGTATGGTGCAGGAAGCAGCGTACAATGCGCAGGCCGAAAGCTTCAACCGCCGGATCAGCGGGAGTTTTTCGGGTTCGCTTGCCAAATTCCTGGGCCTAAAGCCCGCACAGCAGTTTTTGCCTGAGAAGCCGCAGGAGGTAGGACCGTGAAGCATTTGATGAAAACATGCGTTTGCCTGCTGCTGGCCTTCTTTCTGCTTGGCTCCCTGAGCGCTTTTGCGCAGGAGGCGCCGGCAGTGCGCGACAGCGCGGCGGTTCTTGGGGCGGCAACCCTCAAAGATGCCAGGGCGCTGGTCAGCCTGACAGAAAACATCACAGGCATCACCCTGGCGCTGGAGACCCGTCATTTTTTGGGCGGCGCCGAGGTCGG
Source organism: uncultured Christensenella sp. (assembly GCA_964584685.1). Classification (GTDB taxonomy): domain Bacteria; phylum Bacillota; class Clostridia; order Christensenellales; family Aristaeellaceae; genus UBA1038. The sequence goes on from CAZPBJ010000053.1 coordinate 18,932, forward strand.
CGCCTATGCTCAAAGGCTGCTGGGTGAAACCGCTGATCCTGACAATACACTTCTGCTCCTGATGGTCATTGGGGAGGAAAACTACGCCCTGGCAGCCGGCAGCGCAGTTGGCAAACTGCTCAATACCGCCGCCAGGGAGACACTCTTGTCCACGCAATTCCGCAGCCCCTTTCTGGCGCGCGACTATGACCGCGCCGTATCCGCTTTCCTGAGCCGGGCAGCCGGCCAGCTGGCTGATGCCACAGGCAAAACCATTAATCAGGAGGGCCTGTTTGGCCAGATGAAATCCCCTGCTCCGGCGCCTACGGCAGCCCCGCAGAGCACGGGACCATACAAAAGGGTCAGCATATTCGACCTGAACAGCATCCTGGGTGAGCAGCTTACGCCAACAAGCGTCCCCGGTCCGCAGCCCCAAAGCAGCAATGAAGATAAAGGCTTAAGCCTTGGCGGTATCGTGTTCATCGGCATCTTGCTGTCAATGTTCTTTGGCAGGAAGAACAGGGGGAGAGGCTGCGGCTGCGGACCTCTGGGCTGGATTGCCGGTGTCTTTGGCGCGTCCAAGATATTCGGCTGGAGAAGATAGCGCGTGCGTCTGCTGCTCATCAGCCTGGACGCAGCTTTTCATGATGACGCCCAAATGCTGCTATCCCTGCCCAATCTGGGCAAGCTGGCGGACATGGGTGTTTTTTGTGACCGGATGCAGACTGTCTATCCCAGCTTGACTTACCCCGTGCATGCGTCGCTGCTGACAGGCTGTTATCCGGATAAACACGGCATTGACCACAATGAGCGCTTCATGCCAAAGCTGCCGGCGCGTAAACGTCCCTGGTATTGGGACGCCTCGGATATCAAGGCGGAGACCCTGCACAGTGCTGCGCACAAGGCCGGGCGGGAAGTCGCCTCTGTTCTCTGGCCGGTCAGCGGTCACAATCCTTTCGTGCGCTACAATCTTCCGGAAGTGCATGCTCTGCCCGGGGAGCAGCAGACGCTCAAGGTGCTGCGTTATGGCAGCTTTGGCTGGCTGGTGCAAAGCGAATTAAGGTACGGTCGCACACGCCCCGGCATCGGGCAGCCTCATCTGGACCGTTTTGCCTCCCTTCTTGTTCAAAAATTGATCGAAAAGCAGTATCACCCTCCCAAGGTGCCCAAGATAAGCGATGTGGAACCTTCTGCAAGGCTCAAAGCCATGCATATGCCCGATGTCATCAGCCTGCATTTGGTAGACCTGGACGCCAGCAGGCATCATCACGGCGTTCATGGCGGCGAGGCCAAAGCGGCCATGATCAGGCTGGATCTGTGCGTTGGCCGCTTGATTGAGGCGCTTGAACAGGTTGGTGTCATGGATGACACGGTCATCGCCGTTGTCTCTGACCACGGTCAGGCTGATATCGTACGCGTCGTCGCCCTGGATGAGTGGCTGATGTCATCCCGTATGCCGGCGCGTGCCCAGACATTGGGCATGGGAGCGTATATACGCTGTGACCGCGGCGCTTACCAACAGGTCTATGACACGCTGAGCCTGCACATGGAAGAGCTGCGGATCAGTCACGTTTATACCAAGCAGGAACTGCACGCCATGCATGCTCCCCAGGGGATCCTGATGGCCGTTGAACCTGAGGAAGGCGTAGCTTTTGTTGACCATATTGACGACAAGGCTGAGGCAGCGACGCACGGCTTTGGGCCGGACCGTGCGGCGGCCAAGTGCCTGATGTGGCTGGCCGGCCCGCCCTTTTTAGCAGGCGCGAGGCTGAGGTCGGCCCATGTCACAGATGTCGCGCCTACATTGGCGCGCGCCATTCACCTGGAGCTGCCCGGTGCGCAGGGGCGCGTCCTGGAGGAAGCTTTTCGTCCGGGTTTCTGATATGCAAGGAGTATTATGGCAAAACAAGCTGCGGTGACCTTTTTTTATCAGTCAAGCTTTACGGTGGCGATCGAGAAAACGCTGCTCATTTTCAGCTATCGCCAAACGGGCGTGGACACATTGCAAGGGACCCATTGCCTGAGTGAAAAGGACTTCAAAGGTTTCAACAATATCGTGGTCTTTGTCGCCCGCAATGCGCTGGAGCACAATGACCCGGTGATTTATACATGGAAAAAGGCCTTTCCCATCACGTATGTAGTCTCTTCAGATGCGCAGGGCACTGTTCCCGAAGGCCTTGGCGCCCGCATAGTCAAAACAGGCGACAGCATCTCGGTCGCCAATGTCCAGGTCATGGCCTGCGGCTCGACGGACGCGGGGGTTTCATATCTTGTCAAGGCAGGCGGTTTGCGGATCTTTCACGCAGGCGACCTGAACTTGTGGCACTGGCGGGAAGAGAACAGCCTGCATGAGATCACCCAGGCTGAGGATGAGTTCTATCGCGTTGTGGCGCAAATCCCAAGGGAGAAAATGGATATTTGCATGTTTCCCGTCGATCCCAATCTGGGCGGTTTCTTTGACGCCGGCGCAAACCATTTTATCATGGCGCTCAAACCGGGTGTTTTCTTTCCCATGCACTGGGGCAAACGCTCAGAGATCGCCCTTGACTATGCGCGCCGCATGCACACGCCTAACACCCAGGTTTACGCGCTCACCCAGCCGCGCGAAACAGCGCTGATAGACTTCACCACCAAGCCGCCCATGGTGCGCGGAGCCCAGGCGCAGCGCAGATATTTCGGCCAGGGCAGCGTATCTGATGAACGCGATGTGAACCTCAATGCCTACATTTCCGAAGACCCCTTTTCCGAGACCGATCTGCCGGTCGACTTGCCAAAGGCGCAGCAAAAGGAGCAGGCGTAGCCCGGTCATTTCTGCGGCGGCCTATTATGTTGGGGTGACTTATGGTATAACCCGACTTTTACAGTTAGTGAGAACAAAAATCTCCTGAAAGCATTACAGTTTCAG
>CAZPBJ010000054.1:0-20561 GCA_964584685.1 uncultured Christensenella sp.
TCTTGTCCACATGCGCTGCTTCAGCATAGGCGTTTACAATGGCATCGATTTGGGGGGATGACAGCTTGCTGGTATCTATTCCTTCCGCCTGAAGGAAACTTGTCACCATGGCCGCAATGCCGCCGGGGGTTAGCGCCGCGGTGGATGCGCCGCCTGTCGCCTCTTCATAAGCCAGGACAAAGGCTGTAATGCCGTCAGGGGATAGGCCCGAGATATCGATCTTCTTGTCCTGCAGGTACTTGCTGACATAGGCAGTGATCTCACCGGGCTTCAGCGCGGAGATATCCGCACCTTTGTCCAGTTCCTGGTATGCAGACACCATGGCGGTAACATTTTCGGGCGTCAGGCCGCTGATATCCGTACCCAGGACTGACTCGGCGTAATGGGACACATAGGCGATCAGCCCCTGCGGTGTAAGCGAGGCTGTATCCGCGCCTTCGGCTGTCTCCGTATACTTCTCGACAAAGGCGGTCACCTTGGGCTCCAGCTTGAGCGCGGTCTCAGCTTCTGCATAACCATCAATCACGGCCTGGGTGGTGATGGCGCCCGGGTTTGCGGCGAATTCCTCCCACCGGGTCTTTGCGCCTGTCATGTCAAGGTCGGTTGACAGCTTGAGCACCTCCTCGGGGAGGGCTTCGGTGAAGATGCCTGACAAGCCCGACAGGCTCGCTTTCTGGTCTTTGACAAACTGGGTGATTGACGCGACCTGCTCCATCTGTTTGGATACGTCGATATCCGGGAAAAGCTTCTGGATTTCCGCTTCAGTCAGCCCGCTGTCCATCAGGGCCTGGATCTGGGTGAGCAAGCCGAGGTATTCGGTCAGCTTCCCCTCATTCATGCCCGCTGTCAGCTTGTTCATGTCTTCCAGGGCCTTGGCCATACCCAGCTGGTCGCCATTGGACGCCGCAACACTGTATTCGCTCAGCTTGCTGTATAGGGCGTCGATATCCTGGTCGACCTGCTGGATTTCCGCCTGATTCCAGACAGGCAGGACAAGCCCGGCCAGCAGTACCGCGTATTCCATCGCCGCGGCTTTACGGTCCTGGATGTATTGCACGTTCAGCGCGTTGAGCGCCTTTTCTTGCTCCCCGCCGGTCTGCATCAGCTGAATGAGCAGGTATTCCTTCTCGTACTGCGCGTCCAGCTGGGCGTTAACTGCCGCCATACCTTGCGCGGAAGCCACGATGGCCGCAGTATAGGTTGACACTGCAATCCCTGTCTGGCCTCTGGCCTGCGCCTTGGCAAGCTCTGCATCCAGTTTGGCGCGGATGGTGCTGAACCCGTCTGTATCTGCGGCGGTCAGTTTATACTTGACCTCAATTGCTTCCCGCGTGTCAATGAGTTCCTGCAGGCGGATTTTGTCTTTGTCGGTGAACTTTCCTGACTGCCTGCGCTTGAGCAGCCTGCTGACTTCCTTGTCCAGGGTGTCCAGGGTCTTGATGTCCTGTTCCATCTGATCGGACAACGATGTATAGCCTGATCCTTTTGCGCTTGTTTGCAGTTCTTTGAGCGCTTCGCGCGTGCCTGAGGTGATCTCCTTGAAGGAGTCTGTCCATTCCTTGACGACAGCATTCTGTTTGGATTTCCCGGCCTGCCAGACACCCAGCACACCGTTCATCCACTCCATAGCGCTTTTTTTATCGCGTGAGAAATCTGCCGCGCTCATGCCCAGGAGGGAAAGGCCGCCCTGGTTGTAGAAGATATCAGCCGAAGTGCTCTTCCACTGGCTGGCCGTTTTCTCCATGCCCTGCATCGCTTCCCTGGCTTTCTTGGCGCCCGAGGCATAATCCACCAGCTTGACAGCGCCGTATACCACCGCGGCAGCCAGCGCGGCCATGGCCAGTTTGGACGATCCCAGGGTCTTGACGAGGCCTGAGATCCCGCCGCCTGCCATTTTGACATTCGCGGAGAACTTGCCAAGGCCCAGGCTGATCTTTCCAAGTCCGGCAGACAATTGGCCCACAGCGCCTACCGTCTTGCCGATGATCAGGAGGGCGGGGCCGATGGCAGCGGCAAAGGCCGCGAATTTGATGATTGCCATCCTTTGGCTTTCATCCATTCCCATGAAAGCAGCAAGCATTTCATTCGCCTTGGTGATCATGTTTTGTAAAGCGGGGTTCATGTCGTCGCCCACTTTCTGGGCAAAGAGCAGGGCGGTGTTTTTAAGGTTGGTCAGCCGGCTTTTGGTTGTTGCATAGCGCTTGTTGGCTTCGTTGACAAGCGCGGTATTGTCTTTCCACGCAGCGTTTGCTGTTACTTGCGTTTTACTGAACAGCTCGGTAGCGTTGGTCGCGCGCATGAGGGTGTCCCGCAGGCGCACTTCGCTGATGCCGATCTCGGCCAATGTGGCAATTGCGCTGGCACCTTCGTCGTCAATCTTTGACAGGCCGACAATGAACGCCTGAAACGCCTCGGCCGGGTTGCTGTCCCAGAGTGTCTTGAACTGCTTTTCGGTCATGCGGGATACCTTGGCGAAGTCCTTCAAGGCTTCCCCGCCGGTCTCCGACGCCACTTCCATCTTGACCAGCGCCTTGGAGAAGGCGGAGCCGCCCATCTGCGCCTCGATGCCGACAGCGGATAAGGCTGTCGCAAAGCCAAGTATCTGGGCTTCGCTCAATCCCACCTGATGCCCGGCGCCCGCCAGGCGCAGCGACATTTCCAGAATCTGGGACTCAGTGGCGGCATAATTGTTGCCCAGGTCAACCAGGGTAGAACCCAGGTTTTGAAACTGGGCCTGATTCATCTGGGTGATGTTGGCAAACTTGGCCAGGGTGGCCGCTGCCTCAGACGCCGTGATGTCGGTTGTGTTCCCCAGGTCGATCATGGTGCGGGTAAAGCCCATGAGGTGCTCGTTGACGATGCCCAGCTGGCCAGCAACCGCTGTTACTTCTGCTATCTCGGCACCTGAGGACGCGACCTGGGTCGACATCTCCTTGATGGACGCTGATAAAGCTGAAAACTCCTCTTCCGTCGCATCCACTGTTTTGCGCACAGATGCAAAGGCGCTTTCATAGTCGATGGATGATTTGAGCGCTGTACCCCCCAGGGCCAGGATAGGCGCGGTGATCACTCGGGAGTATCCGCGGCCGGCCTTCACCAGCGCCTTGGAAACGTCTTCGCTCTTCTTGGCAAAGGCTGTCAGGCTGTCACCGGCTTTTGTCCAGGCCGATTGCATCCGGTAGAGTTCCTGCGTCAGGCGCTTGAGCTCCGCCTCTGTGGATCTGAGCTCCGCCTTGGCTGTGTTCAGGCTGGTCTGGGCTTTCGATACCGCGTCCGCGTTGTTTTGCAGGGTCTTGCTGTTGGACTTAATCTGGCCTTCCAACAGCTTGACCTTGTCCCGGGCCTCCAGGCACTCGGCCTTGAACCGCTCAAGGTTCGCCTTGGCTGCAACGGTTGCGGAATCGGCTGCACCCAGGGAGGCTTTCAGGCGGTTGAACTCATGGCCTGCGGCATTGACCTCGCCTTTGAGCCTGTCGTATTCCATGCGCGCCTGCTCAAGGGAGGCCTTCATCTTTTCCTGGCGGGCAAAGGAGTCCGTCAGTTTCTGGTTCGCCCCGATGAGTACGCGGGAATACTGCTCAACGGCCCGGTTCTGTTCCTTCTGCTTGGCACTGGCAAGGGCTAGCCCGGCTTCTGTCCCTTTGATGGACTTTTCAAAGCGCGAAATGCCTGCTCCTGCAAGCTTGAAGGTGCTCTCCGCTTCCTTGATCTGCTGGTTAATGGTCCGCAGGTTGCGGCTGAAGTTATCGCTGTCCAGTGACAGCGCGACCACTAATTCGCGCAGGACTTCACTCATGAGGGCACCTCCTTTTTCTGTATCTCTAAAAACAACTTGACTTTGATTAGTCGATTCCTTATGATGCAAATACACCGTAACTCAGTTATGAATCCGGTGTACAACTGAAAACTGGTGATGAGCATATGAACGACAATAACACGAAGGCGCTCATACAACTATTTACAAGCAAGGGCCCCATTCTGCGAAGCAAGCAGATAAAGCTGCAAGGGTATGACAGCAGAGGTATACAATCGCTGCTGGCAGCTAATATACTTACGCGCCTTAAGGATGGATACTATACGCTCAGTGAGTTTCTACCCAATCTGAGCGATGCGCAAATTGCGGTATCAACAATACCTGGGGCGGTGCTGTATTATCTATCGGCAGCTGATCTTCATCAGCTAACCAATGTCATCCCAACCAGTGTCTATGTTGCAGTACCCAACAAAGGCGTGATTCCAAGCAAGCCGGCATATCCACCTGTCGAAATCACGCGCATTATTCCCCGAATCTATAACATAGGAAGAATAGTTGTGAACACAACACCAATACCCGTGACATGTTACAATCGGGAAAGAACAATATGTGACCTGGCTAAGCGTTGGGAAGAGATAGGCAAGGATGTCCTCATCGAAGCAATCAGACGCTACCTCAAGGGAAGCAGAAATCTTCAACTGCTGTATGAGTACATGGATTCCCTTCACGTACGGGATATTATTCATCCCTATTTGGAGGCTATGGCATGAGCAAGGCAGATAGCATCAAGGCCCGCCTTCGAAACCTCGCAGTCAAAAATGGCAAACCTTATGAGTACGTTCTGACCCACTATTTCGTCGAGCGAGTACTCTACAGAATTTCTGTATCACCCTATGCTCCTCATTTTGTTCTCAAAGGTGGCCTGTTGCTTCAGGCAGTCTTCGAGCAGCAGGCACGTGCTACCAGAGACATTGACTTACTGGCTGAACAGCTCAGCAACCAAACAGAAGATTTGCGGCGAATTTTCAAAGAAGTGTGTAGCATACATGCTGATGATGGCGTCATGTTTGATATTGACTCCATTGAAACAGATCTGATCGCACAAAACGCAGACTACCAGGGAGTCAGCCTCTCCTTTTACGCGTTCCTTGATCGAACAAGAGGACGGATACACATCGATGTAGGCTTTGGAGATGTGGTCATCCCTCATGCAAGCAGCATGTCATATCCTTCATTGCTGGATAGTGATGACATAAAAATCAGAGCCTATTCCATGGAGTCAATCATATCTGAGAAATTCCATGCCATGGTTGACCTGGCGTTCGCAAACAGCCGCATGAAGGACTTTTATGACATCACAATGCTGGCAAGTACAAATAACTTTGAAGGTTCTCTGCTGCAGCAAGCTATTCAAGAAACGTTCAAACGCCGATCATCTGATTTGCCGGAGACACCTGCTGTTTTTACGGATGCTTTTATGCTGGATCAGGACAAGCAACTGCAATGGCTGGCTTTCATCAAGCAAACCAACATGGATCATGGCAGCTATGCAGATACTATAGGTTTGATCAGGCGTTTTTTACAGCCATTGTATGACCTGCTGAGGGCTGGACATCAATGGGACAAAGATTGGGATTGTCGCAATCTGGCATGGAGGCCAAAGAAGTCATCACAGGCCACAGCTGACCAATGAAGGCTGCCTTAAGTTCCGGCAGTTATGTTCTCGCCTCGTATACCAGACATCTAGTTTAAGTACCAAGTAAGTCCATTCCTTCAATCCCCTGCATCCGTCAGCTTGCCTTGAGCAAACCACACCCGACTAAATAACTACTGATGTTCCAGATCAAACAGCTTATCGAGATGCTGGAACAGGAGGGATTGCTGTGAGTAGCACAATGGAATACCAGGGTTATATTGGCAGCATAGAGATTTCTGAAGACGCTGGTATGTTTTATGGCAAAGTTTTAGGCATTCGAAGCCTGATCTCCTATGAAGGAACAACTGCAAAAACGCTGATTAAAAACTTTCATGAAGCAGTAGATGATTATCTGGTCCTATGCGAAGAGAGAAGCGAGGTGCCTGAGAAAGCATACAAAGGCAGTTTCAATGTGCGCGTTTCGTCTCAGCTCCATAAACAAGCAGTGATTTCTGCAAGCACCAAGGGCGTTTCGCTAAATAGTTTGGTTGAAAAGGCGCTGGAAAACTACGTAACCACCCAAGGATAATAGCGACATTCATCCAACCTTCTGCTTGGGCCAGACCTCGTCGATATAGGCGGGCTTTGGCCCCAATTGTATATAATTCCTGTTTGCATCCCAAGCCCTGATTCGTAGGAAACCCAGCATATCCATTCCGTCGATCTCCTGCATATGCCAGCCTGCCTTGAGCAGTGTGTTATAGGTTGCATAGACATAATCCGGTAACGTCAGCGATTCATTGCTGTCTCCATCATCAGCTGATCCGCTTCCTCCGTCACCGGCTTGGTAGGAAAACTGTCCAAAACCTCCGTGGTCTGCGTCTGCACTGCCATGATGGCCAGGGCGATGTCGTGCATCAGCCGGTCCGCTGGATAGTGGTCATAGATATCGTCGGGTGAGAACTGGTTCCCAAATAAGATACAGAACCATTTCACCATTGTGTCCAAGGCTTCCGGGATCGTCAGCTTTTCTCCCGAAACATCCTGACCATCTACCGCTGCCCTGGAAAGAGCTGCCAGTTTCCCGTACATTTTTGATGCGGGTTCCATCTCCCGAAGCGCGCGGCCGGAGATGAAGTCAACACTATATTTCTTGTCCCCTAAAATACAGGTAACCATCTAGAGATCCTTTCTCCGACACACGCCGGCAGCAAGGTTGACAACAGTTGATTCGCTAATCAATACGCTGATGTATTGATTGACTGGCATATCATCATGCTGTATAATCACCTCAGAGGTGAGTGTATGAGTACGGTACGCAGCGCCATTGAGCGCACTGTTTCGATTTCCAGCTTTAACCGGGGGCTTGCCGGGAAGATATTCAGTGATGTGAGACGCACCGGTGCGAAAGTTGTGATGAAGAACAATGCTGCCGAATGCGTTTTGATGTCCCCGCAGGAGTATATCCAGCTCATGGATGAGGTGAATGATGCCCGGCTGTTGACATTGGCAACAGACAGGATGAAGCATTACAACCCATCTCTCTCCATTCCCCAGGAACAGATTGACCGTGAGTTTGGATTCATAGAGGAAGATTTACTGGATGCTGATGAGGTAGAACTCGAGTGAGCTGGCGGGTAGATTACTTGCCGCAAGCGCGCGAAGATCTTCTTAATCTGGATGGAAGCCAGAGGCTACTGGTTCGTAAAGCGATTGCCAAAGCAGCGCAAAATCCGCTGCCTGCCGCCGAGGGTGGTTATGGGAAACCGCTTGGCAGTGCGTCAACAACAAATCTGTCGGGATTCATGAAGGTTAAGCTGCGCAGCTCCGGCCTTCGCATCGTGTACAAGATAGTACGAGCCGAAAGCGAGATGCTGGTCATCATCATCGGTGCACGTGCGGATGACGAAGTATACGAAGAGGCGCAAAGACGTAGCAGACAGCACAATCTATAGATCATGCTTCACAGCCGCCGCAAAGCAAAATCTAAGCGGCGGCTGTGCTTTCTTTGTTATTACGGAATGACGGGCCAGGTCGGCTCGTAGACCGTCGCCAGGAAGGTCGCGCCCATGGCCGCGGTAAAGCCGTTCTCGCCTTCGTCTGCTACCGCCTGGTACAGCCCGTCCTTGGTCCGCTTGATGGCGGTCCATTCAACCTCGCCGGTCTGGCGGTTAATGGTGCCGCCTTCCTTGGTAGCGTAGCTTTCAGTCACAGGTTTCGCCCTGACCTTGTAAAGCCAGATATAGCGGTACTTCTGGTTGGATTTCTCCGACATGAAACCCACCGCGAAATAGGGCGGCTTGTCAGCAGCAGCGCGAACCAGCACGCCGTTTTCATCGATCCGGTTGCCAAACACCATCTCCTGGATCTGCAGGGGAATGTCAGCCATCTTGGTCTTGAAGGACAGCTCCGGATCCGGATACAGCACGTCAAACTCGATATCGTCCGCGTACTGGATCTCGGGATCCGTGTTCTCAGGGGTAATGGACGCTTCTATCGCGCCAGCGACCAGCTGAAGGGCGCCGTAGGTGACAGCCGCTTCAGTGTCCGCTGTCAGCGGCGCAATGACCATGTTTTTAAGGCCCACCGTACTGGACACGATAGGCGATGCAGTTGCCGGCATTTCATATCCTCCTCTTTATGAATGGGTAATTTCGTGCCTCAGCACGCGCTTGATTTCTTCAAAGGCTTCGCCTGCCTTTACGTCAAAGGCAGGGCGGACAAAGGGGTGCGCTGGCGCAGGAGCCGGTCCGCCATGCCCGAACTCGACCGGATTTGCGTAATACGCGCCGCGCTCACTGTGATGTACGCCAATGGTGATGCGCTTTCCGCCGCTGCGGCTTTTCTTTACGTTCCCCGTCCGGATGGAATCGTGCAGGTCGCTTGTGATGATCTTGGGATCCGTGGATGCGTTATGGAGCATCTGCTCCTCGATAGGCACGGCGCCCGCCTGCAAGGCACGGCTCACGCCCGGTCCCTGGTCCAGCGCTGCCGCCATGTTGATCAGGTCATCCTGCAGGTCAGTGAATCCGCGCAGTTCAATGGCCATTCATACCACCTCCTCATACAGGCTACAGGTCCACTGGATGGAATAGAGCCGGGTTGCGGTATCGTAGGCTGGCTGGTTGTAACCCTGGTCCGTTTCTTCCACCATGCCAAAGCCGGATTCATACATCGCGTTTCGCACAAGCGCTGCAGCCTGTGTAGGATCGCCAAGGCTCCAAAGGTTCAGGTACACGAAGGTTTTCAACCCGATCACCTGATCGTCAAAGTGTGTTTCTTCCTTGGTGGTTGAGGAGTAGACCAGATACTGGGATGGGGGATTCTGCTGGCCTGGGGTGGTTTTCCAGATGCCCGCAAACACGGGGATGCCAGTGTCCTTAAGCGCGTCCTGCACCTGTTTCATCAGTTGATCCCCTTCACAACAGATGCTTTCAATCCCAGGTACCGACGTTTGAACTCATACTCACCCAGGGTAGTGATGCGCCACTTTTCGTCCAGGAACCGCACCCACATGCCCGGTTTGATGTCGGGGCGATGCCGGATCGTAAAGTTGATGACCGCTTCGGCGTTGTCGCTGTCCGCCGCCCTGAAGTGCTGGTTGCCCGCGTCCGTGGCAGAAGCCCAGACCTTGCAGATGATCCTGTCAATGGGCTGGGCATAGCCGTTCTCCGTGATTTCGTTCTCTGTCAGCCCTATCTCCACCAGATGCCGCAGGTCTCCGGGATGCGGGGCTGCCTCGAAGTTTTTATAACCGCGCATACCCTTTCACCCCTTTCATCCTTTAAAACATTTTTCCGAGGTCCCTGTGCGGGTAAAGCAGGTTTTCAAAGGCCATGCGCATGGTGAGATAGGTCTGTTTGTCAGGGTTGTCACGGTTCTCGTAGTAATGCGATACCATGAGCAGGACAGCGAGCCGGACTGTTTGCGGTGCGTCTTCATCAAAGAGAACCCGGCAAAAGTCTTCGGCCGCACCCTGCGCCTGCTGGATCAGAGAAGCCAGGAACGCGTCCTCTTCTTCATACTGTACGCGCAGATGCGCCTTCGCTTCCTCTATCGTGATCACCATGCGCAGGCCTCCTTATTGGGGTGTTTCGGGTGCTGCAGCCATCAGCCCGGCACCCTGCAGGGCAGTAAGCAGGAGATTGAAGTCCTCCCTCAGCGCGGATACTGTGCCGGCTGAGCTGGGTGGTTGGTGTGGCAGCTGAGCGGCTCCAGCCTGCGGAAGGTCAAACAGCCCCTCCGCCCCCTCGATTGTTGCGCCGGGCAGAAAGGTCAGCTTTCCGCCGACCACCCATTCACTGCCGCCGTGAGCATGGTAGTTGCGGGTCGATTCACTCATTATGTATCCTCCTTAACCGCTCTTTATACTGCCTTCAGGGCGAGTGTCTTGACAGCTTCACGCAGGATCAGGCGACCGTCCACGCGCTGGGTGATCTTGAAACCCACCTGATCAGTCGCCGCGTACAGCTCGTTCAGGCGCTGCAGGGCATGGCCTTCGCGGTCTGCCAGCCAGTAATAGCTGAAGTCTCCGTACAGGATGGCTGCGTTGCCGGCAGCCGGCAGGGGCATATAGTTGGATGTCAGCACCTTCTGGTTGAGCAGGGTATCGGGCTGACCGTACAGCAGGCCGGGCTGCCACAGGTACTGGCCGTTGCCATCCTTGAGTTTCCTCAGCAGCTTGATCGTCGCGTCGTTCATGATGTAGCTGGCCCTGCGGCGATAGCCGGCTTTCAGGGAATGCTGCAGGTCAATGAGCTCGTCTGCCGTGATGGCAGTTGCGGCAGCTGTTGTGACACCCAGCTCGGCGCCCAGGGTGGCGTGCAGGAGGCCTGTGGGCTTATGGCTGCCGTCCCCGGACAGGATGGCCTCTTCCTCGGCAGCGCCAACGCGCCTGGCAAACTCGCGGATGATGTAGGCTGCCAGGTCAAAGGCGGAATCGTGCAGCAGCTCCTCGCTGATGCGGATCATGCTTCCCACCTTGTGCGCTGACAAGGTGATCTGGCCAAAGGCATCGTCCGATTCGGAAATGGCCGCCTCCTCCTCGACCCAGAAAGCGCTGCCCTTGCTGGTCACCAGCGGGATTTTCCTGTCGCCTGAGGACGTGGTGATCACATGCACCAGGCCGCGCATGATGTTTTCTTCCTGCAGCGCTTCAACCAGCGTGCGTTCAAACTCATCGGGCACGGTATAGCCGCCCTCGCTCTCAACGCCGATTTGAAGGGCGTTGTACACTTCGTGGGGGACTGATTTCTGACGGATGACCCGCCAGAAGGCGTTGCTGTACGCCTCAGAGCTCCGGCCTTTCCTGGCATCAGGCTTTTCCATCTGGGGACTGCCCACCAGAGGGCTCATGGTTGGGCCGTTCATCTCCATGTCCATGGCTGATTGTCGCTCCAGGCGCTCAATCTCACGGCCCAGGCTGACGACATTGGCTTCCATCTTGTCATAGGTCGCCGCGTCTTCCGCCGAGAGGGTACCGTCTTCGCAGCGTTTGGTATCCAGAAAAGCCTTCGCGCCGTCCCAGGCTTTCGCGCGTTTCTCACGCAGATCCAGTATCTGTTTCATGTTCTTCCTCCTCTTATTTCAAAAGCGACAGCCTTTTTTCAAGGTCCGTCGCTTTCACTCTTGGTTCCGGGGGTTTCATTTTGGTCTTCAATTTATCGAGCAGGCTATTGGTCACTGCGCGCCTTGAGAAGGCATATGTCGGGAAATCGTGATCCTGCGCCTGCTCCTGCGCGGTGAACATGATCTCATCGCAGAACCTGTACTCCTTCGCCTTGTTGGCGTTCATCCAGGTCTCCGCGTCCATGAGCTGGGAGAGTTTGTTTCGCGGTAGGCCTGTTTTGATCTCATAGGCGTTGATGATGCTCTCTTTCACCTCATCCAGCAGATGGACCGCCTTCTTCATCTCCTCGCTGTCGCCCATGGCGAAGGTGAGCGGGTTATGGACCATCATCAGGCTGGTGGGGGACATGAGCACCCTGCTGCCTGCCATGGCGATCACGGAAGCGGCTGAGGCCGCGATACCATCCACCTTCACGGTGACATCACCTGGGTAATCCATGAGCATGTTATAAATCTGCGAGGCTGCCACGCAGTCCCCGCCCGGGGAATTAACCCAGACCGTGATGGGTCCGCTTCCGGCCATCAGGTCCTTCTTGAACAGGGCCGGCGTGACCTCATCTTCAAACCAGCTGGTCTCGGCAATTACGCCTTCCAGTCGAAGGGTGCGGCTTTCATCCGAATTTCGCACCCAATCCCAAAATCTCTTCATCACTTTCCTCCTCTGTTTGCTGCATGATCCTGGCTATTGGGATCATGTTGCCGTTGACCAGGTAAGCGTTCCCGCCTTCCGAGTCTGATATGGGGTTCATGCTCTCCAGGTCCCTGATATCGTTTGCGCTCATCCATCCGTTCTGCCGCGCGATGGCATAGCCTTCCATGCGTTCCTTATATGCGCCGCGCAGGAGGCCGTCCATGTTGAAGCGTACATAGAAGCGGCCTTTTTCGCTTTCTGACAGCAGCGCGCGGTTCATGCCCTGCTCCAGGCGCACCAGCCAGGGCCGGATGGTGTGCATGCCAAAGGAGATGGACTGGTGCTCGATATTGGAGAAGGTGGCATGCTCCAGGTCGCCTACCAGATGGGGCGGGACACGGAAGATGCGGCAGATCTCCGATACCTGGAACTTTCTGGTTTCCAGGAATTGCGCTTCGTTATTGGGCATGGAGATGCGCTCAAACTTAAGCCCTTCTTCCAGGATAGCCACCCTGCCTGCGTTTGCGTTGCCGCCATAGGCTGCGTTCCAGCTCTGCCGAAGGACCGCCGGGTTCTTGACTGTGTTGGGATGGGTCAATACGCCTGAGGGTGTCGCGCCGTTGGAAAAGAACCGGCTGCCGTATTCTTCCGCCGCTATGCCAAGGCCGATGGCGTTGCGTTCCATGGCCACCGGGCTGTAGCCCACGATCCCGTCAAACCCCATGCCGGGGATATGCAGCATATTGACCGGGTGGATCTGGATTGCTTTGCCATCTGTGGTGGTGTAGGCATAGGTCAGGCTGCCCTTTGCATCCCTGTCGACCGACATTCTGTCTGGGAGCAGGGGGTAGAGCCCCGTAATTTGTCCTCTGCCGTTCCTGATGATCTGGCAGTAAGCGTTGCCCCAGAGCAGCAGGTGGGAGAGCAGCGTTTCCCTGAACACGAAGGATGTCATTTCGGGATTCGGCTCGTCATGCAGCAGGCGATAGAGCAGGTGCTTCGTCGCTTTGTCGCTGCCGGTCTCTTTCACTTCAAAGAGATGCAGGGGAAGGCTGGCGACGGTTTCCGCAATCACCCTGACGCAGGCGTATACCGTGGATACCTGGATGGCCGTACGTGCTGTCACAGGCTTTCCGGCAACACTGGAGCCAAAGAAAAACGCCGGGGCGGCACTCACGGCGTTTGTAGGCTTGTCACGGGCTTTAAAAAGAGTAAACAACTTGATGATACCCCCACCTCGCTTCTCGATTTATTCTCAATGAATTGCATACCGATAAGGACAATCTTGTAATGATAGTCAGGATAGTTTCGATGATAAAGTCAGTCACAACATATGGTGTTTCAAAATTCGGGTTCTGAACTGTCAAGCAAATATATCGAACAGAATCACACGTTGAAACGTATTTGTCAGATATATCTGACGAATATGCAATATTTAACTTGTCTGTCAGTTGTAAATGTGATATAGTATACTCGTCGTAAGGAAAGAAGGTGCGGTATGATCCAGCGCAATGATTATTTGATGAAGATCCGGCCTTTTGTTGGTAAGGATCTTATTAAAGTGCTGACTGGAATGCGTCGAAGCGGCAAGTCAGTCATGCTTCAGCTAATTCAACAGGAGCTTATTTCACAAGGCATAACGTCATCCCAATTCATCACCTACAATTTTGAGGATTTATCAAATGCTCGTTTATGCAATGCAGACGCCCTGCATGAAGAGGTAGGCCGAAGGATCGGGCAAATCGATGGCAAAGCTTATCTCTTTTTGGATGAAATCCAGGAAGTCAGTTCTTGGGAAAAATGCATTAATTCATTGCGTGTGAAGTATGATTGCGATATCTACATCACCGGCTCGAATGCGAAATTGCTTTCTGGTGAGCTTGCAACATACTTGGCGGGCCGCTATGTTGAAATTGTCATCTATCCTTTTTCCTTTCAAGAGTTTCGAAACAGCTATTTCAGCAAAAACCCCGGTTCAACCATGCCGGAAGCGTTCTCCGCATACTTGTTGCTAGGCGGGATGCCCTATCTGGGCAATTTATCGTTTGAAGCCAGTTCTTGCCGTCAGTACCTTCAAGATACTTTTAACTCTGTCGTACTCAAAGACATTGTCAAACGCAACAATGTTCGGGATGTAGACCTGCTGGAACGCATTATCAGCTATGTATTTGGGAATGTTGGCACCGTGTTTTCAGCCACTTCCATTTCCAAATACTTTAAAAGCGAGCATCGTATTGTCGCAAAGGAAACAATTCTCAATTATCTGCGATATTGTGAGGACGCTTTCCTCCTGTTTCGTGTCTTCAGGCAGGACCTTAAGGGTAAGAAAATACTATCTGTGAATGAAAAATACTATATGGTTGATCATGGCCTCAAGGAAGCAGTCTTTGGCGGCAATATTCGAGATATCAATCTGACCCTTGAAAATATCATATTTCTTGAACTCCTTCGTCGTGGATACAAAGTGTCAGTTGGCAAGGTAAACGAACTGGAGATTGATTTTGTCTGTGAAAAACAAATGGATAAGATTTATGTCCAGGTGACGTATCTGTTGGCCAGTCAAGAGACCATCGAGCGAGAGTTCGGGGCATTCCGGGACGTGAGCGATAATTATCCCAAATATGTTGTATCCCTGGATGAATTCGATATGAGCCGAAACGGCATCAAGCATCGGAATATTCGCGATTTTTTGCTTGAACCAAATTGGGAATAGCAACCGTTTATTCAAGGATAAACCTTTCATGCTCGTTGCTAAAGACCAAGACCCGTCTTCCTGTCATGGCAGCGCTTGCACAGGCTTTGCCAGTTATCCTCGTTCCAGAATAAATGCTCATCCCCGCGATGCGGCACAATGTGATCGACGACGACAGCGGGCGTGAGCCTATTCCTTTTCATGCAGTCCATACACAAGGGGTGTTTTCTGAGGTAGAGTAGCCGCATGAACCGCCATTTGGCCCCGTACCCTCTTTGTGCAGCGCCTTCTCTGACAAATGAACCTTGATGCTCTTTGCAGTAAACGCCATCTGATAAGTTTGGGCATCTTGGATACCTGCATGGCCTCTGTGGTTTTCTTGGCATATTCCTCCTGCTAGATGATCAATAATCCGCGGTCGCTGTCATAGACACTGCCTGTTTCCGGATTCTTCATCGCCCTGTCCAGGGCCATCACAAGCGCCACAGCACCGTCCACCTTTTCGGTGGATTTTTGTTTGTCAATCTTCAGGTTTCCAGCCGGATCCATTCGGACGTATACATTGTCCATGTTCCAGCGCAGCACAGGATGCCCGCCATGATTGAGCTTGCGCTCCAGCACGATGCGCATCAGCTCCTTTGTCGGCGGGCTCATGTCTTTGAAGCCTTGTCCAAAGGGAATCATGGTGAATCCATCATCCTCAAGCGATTGCACCATCATGGTTGCATTCCAGCGGTCGTAAGCGATCTCCCGGATGTTGTAGCGCTCGCCCAGTTCACAGATGTACTTTTCAATGAAGCCGTAATGCACGACATTGCCTTCAGTGGTGAGGATATAACCCTGTTTCTCCCATTGATCATACATCACATGATCACGCCGGACGCGCAGCTGAAGCGTTTCCTCAGGCAGCCAGAAGAAGGGGAGCACTGTGTATGGCTCGCCCTCTTCAGCAGGCGGGAACACCAGAACGAAGGTGGTAAGGTCCCCGGTCGATGATAGATCCAATCCCGCAAAGCATTCGCGTCCTTCCCATTCAAATGGATTTATTACACCTCCGCATTCGTCCCATTTATCCATGGGCATCCAGCGGATAGACTGTTTAACCCATTGATTCAAGCGAAGCTGGCGAAACATATTCTCATCCGCCGGGGTTTCCTGCGCCTTATGGAAGGCATCCCTCACCTTGTCGATGGTGATGGTATGACCGATGGAGGGATTGGCTTTATACCAGTTCTCCTCGCTCGTCCAGTCGGCTTCATCCGGCAAGCCAAAGATAACCGGGTAAAAGCGCTGGTCAGCCTTCCGGCCTTCCAGGATGTCCAAAGCTTTTTGATGTACTTCCCAACAGATTGAGTTGCGGTCTGTGCCTGCGGTCGTCAAGAGGAACCACAGCGGCTGCTTGCGCGCATCGCCTGAGCCCTGGGTCATGACATCATAAAGCGCACGGGTGGGCTGGGTATGCAGTTCATCAAATATGCAGGCCGATACGTTAAGGCCGTGCTTTGTCGCTACCTCACTCGACAGCACCTGATAGATGCTGCCCGTGGGCTGGTACACCATGCGCTTCATGGAGGGGATGATCTTGATACGTTTAAGCAGGGCGGGGGATTGCTTGACCATATCGACAGCGACATCAAACACAATGGCAGCCTGCTGGCGGTCGGAAGCGCAGGAGTATACCTCAGCCTTCCATTCATCATCATTCGTCAGCATGTTCAGGGCAATGGCCGCACCCAGCTCAGACTTACCCTGCTTCTTGGGTATTTCGATGTAAGCCGTGGTGTACTGCCGCATAGAAGGATCATCCTCCCGCACCGTGCCAAATACATCCTGGATGATCTGCTTCTGCCAGGGCAGGAGGGTGAAAGGCTTACCATGGAATTCACCTTTGGTGTGCTTCAGGCACTCAATGAAACCTGTGACGCGGGCGGCTTTGAGTTCGTCATATGCCACCGCTCCACCCGCCTTTCAGCAGTCTTTCCATCGGATCATCCGAGAAAACATCGTCTTTCCCACCGCCGGAAGCAATGATTCGGGCGCGTGTCGCAGGCGTCAGGCCAAATTCAGAGCAAAAGGACTGCATGATCTTCAGGTTCTGCTGAGCGATGCTGACCTGAGGCACCTGCTGCACATAGCCGCTGGGCGTTTTGAAGATGGAGCCGTGCTGGGTGATGAACATCTCGGCTTCCTTCCACCGGGCATAAGCCTGGCAGTAACCTTCAAAGGCAGTCTGGTCAACCATCGTCAGCACGCCCAGGGCTTCCAGGGAGGGTGCCAGCCGTTTCCATTCTTTCTTGGCATCGGGCAGAAGCCAGGCCGGGCACTTGATGTTACCCTTGGGGGGCACCGGCTCGTTTTCGTTGAGCGGACGTTTGCCCGGGTTGCCTTCCAGCACTTTCAATGCAGTGGGCTTGGGCTTTCTGCCCCTGGTTGCCAACAAGCGCACCCCCGTTCTAAATCTTTATAGTCTTTGATTCCATGAATATTTACAATTCCATGATTCCATGATATACTTGACCCGTCAAATAGACAGGCAATGTAACAATCGCTGCGAAGGAGGCGCCAAATGCAGACAACAAATAACAAAGGACTGAGGAAAAAGCGGATTGCTGTCTCAGGAAAGAGGCAAATTACCATTCCCATTGATTTCTTCAACCAGTTGGGTATCGAGGAAGAAGTTGAGTGCTATGTTCAGGATGGAAGCCTGATCATTCGTCGCGCTGCCCCTGAAACGAATGGTGAGTTTGCTGAGCAAATCCTCGCCGACTTGATCGCCCAGGGCTTGCACGGAGAAGAACTGATGAAGCATTTTCGGCAGGTGAACCGCGCGGTTCGTCCTGCTGTTACGGAGATGATCGCTGAGGCTGACAGGGCAGCCTTAAAAAGGGCTGAATTGGCAAGCATGAACGATATCTTTGGCCCGGGGAATGACTGATGTATGAAGTTCGCTTTCTACCGCAGGCGGAGAAGTACTTCAGAAAGATAAAAGAAAAAGCTCTCAAGGATGCATTTCAAACAGCCCTTCAAGCTATCGGCAAAAACCCTCATGCAGGAAACGAGAAGAAAGGCGACCTCGCGGGCATATATGGCTGGGATATATACTATGCCGGAACCAATTATGAGATTGCTTATCGGGTTTACGAGGAAAACGAACAGCTGGTCATTGTCGTCCTTGCCGGTACGCGAGAGAACTTCTATGAACAGCTCAAGCGATACATAAAGATCTAGCCGGTTGAACAGCAATGCGTCCTGTATGAAACAGGGCGCCTTTTATATACTGATGATCTCTGCGTAGGATTTCTCAATACCATCTCTCAATACCTTCACATCATTTTCATTTCCCATTAGATCAATGAATCGCTCAACAATCACGGTTGCATACTTTGGATCCAATTCCAACATTCGGCAGATGCGGTCCGTCTGTTCACAGGCGATGAGCGTCGAGCCGGAACCGCCAAAGGGATCCAGAACAATCCCATTTGGTGCTGAGCTGTTTTTGATGGGGTACGCCAGCAGCGGAATTGGCTTCATGGTCGGGTGCTGTGCGTTGTGCTTGGGCTTATCGAAGTTCCAGATGGTCGTCTGTTTGCGATCAGCAAACCATCTGTGCTTGCCGTTGGGCAGCCAGCCAAAGAGCACGGGCTCGTGCTGCCACTGGTAAGGGGATCGCCCCAGCACCAGGGAGTTCTTCGCCCAGATGCACACACCGGAGATATGAAAGCCTGCCTCCCTGAACGCGCGCCGGAAGTTTAGTCCCTCAGTATCTGCATGGAAGATATACGCAGAGCCACCCTCCGCCATGTACGCGGCCATATTCTGGAAGGCTGAAAAGAGGAATTCATAAAATTTCGCATCTGCCATGCTGTCATTTTGGATGGTTTTCCCGTCAGCGCTTTCGTAGGAGACATTGTAAGGCGGGTCCGTCACCACCAGGTTGGCCTTAAGGCCATCCATGAGCAAGGCGACATCCGCTGCCTTGGTTGCGTCGCCGCATACCATTCGATGCCTGCCCAAGGTCCATACATCCCCCGTCTGAACAAAGGGGGTCACCGCATCCGGATCAATATCGCACTCATCATCCTGGACATCCTTGTCATGCACCTTGGCGAAAAGGTCATCAATCTCAGCGGCATCAAAGCCGGTAGCACTAAGGTCATACCCTGCTGATTGCAGCTCAGAAAGCAGATCAGCCAGCGCGACTGGTTCCCATTCACCGACAGCTTTGTTCAGCGCAATGTTCAAAGCCTTTTCGTCTTGAGGGTTCTCAATATGCACGACCACACAGTCAATCTCAGTTGCGCCTTCAGCGACCAACACCTTATAACGTTGATGCCCTCCGACGATATTTCCAGTAAATTCATTCCATATTACGGGATCGACATAACCGAAGTCGTGAAGGCTGCGCTTGATCTTTTCATATGCGGGATCTCCAGGTTTCAGGTCCTTGCGCGGGTTGTATTTCGCGGGTTTGAGTTTCTCGATGGCAATCTGCTGCAGGTTCATCCGCGTATTCAAGAGTAACCTCCTCATTCTTCGTGATATCTACAAGATAAGCCAGTTCCCTTATGCGTTTTGGGCTGGATACCCCCACCCCCTAATTTCGCGAAAGTTCACGCGAGAGGGGGGCGCGGTCTCCAGCAAAAGGTCTGCAGAGATCAGATACCCCCTCCCTCCCGGGATCTAGCGCCGGCGGTTCGCGCCCAGGGTATGCCCGAGGGTTTTGCCGGCCGGGATGTGCCGCGCCGGCGGTTGGGCAGGTGGTGGTTAGGCCGGTGGCGGCTGCCGGCGGTTCGCGCCCGGGGTGTACCCGAGGGCTTTGCCGGCCGGGGTGGCGTGCCCGGTGCCCGCCCGGATTTCCCCGCCGGGAGGCCGGGGGAGGGGTGCGCGCCGGGTCTACGCGCGTGTTATAAGGAAGCCCTTTTTCGAGCCCCGACTTGTGACGAAAAAGACGCAAAGAGATAAGAAAAACATAAGGGAAAGATAAGGGTTTCGTTGTTGACCACGCCCGCCGCCCGAGTGATGTATAAGCGCGCGCCGGGGAAGAGCCCCGGGCCGCCGCGGGCGGGAAAAGCCGCCGGGCCCAAGGACCGCCACCATGAAAACCGCCGCCTCCGAAAAAGCCGCCACCGCGTTTTGCGTCGCCGCCGCCACCCTGACCGCCGAGGTCCGCGCAGCCGGGGTTGCCGCCCGCAAGGCTGCCCGCCGCGCCGCCGAGATCCCCTTCCGGGAAACCAAGGCTGAGGCCGCTCGCGCCGCCCAAGCCGCCCGCGAGGTCGCCGCCCGCGCCGAGGCCCTCCTGGACTCCTTCGACCCCGAGCCCTACGGCGCAGGGCCGGGCGGCCTTTTCAACCGGACCTTCCAGGCGGTCATCGGGGCACACATGGCCTTGGACACAGCCGCCCGGGTAGCGCTTCAAGCCGCCGACCTCGCCTGACGAGCGCCGGGTGGCACCCGGCCGAAACCGCCTGCGCGGCGGTCGCGAGAAGCCTGAAAGGAGGTCCACCCATGAAAACCCAGACCTTTGGCATCGAGGTCGAGATGAACAGCATTACCCGCGAACACGCCGCCCAGGTCCTGGCCGACCACTTTGGCACCCGGGTCCAGTACATCGGCGGTACCTATGACACCCGGCTGGCACCCGACACCCAAGGCCGCGACTGGAAAATCGTTTCGGACAACAGCATCGAGGGCCCGCAAGCCGAGCGCACCGAGATGGTCAGCCCGATCTGCCGGTGGGAGGACATTGAAACGGTCCAGGAGCTGGTCAGGAAACTTCGCGCAGCCGGCGCAAAGGCGCACACCAGCTGCGGGGTCCATGTGCACATTGGCCGCGGCCAGCACACCCCGCGCACCCTTCGCAACCTGGTCAACCTGGTCAACGCCAAGGAAGACCTGCTGACCCAGGCCCTGGGGATTTCCCCGGAACGCCGGGCCCGATGGTGCCTGCCGGTCGACCAGGAATTCCTTACCCGGCTGAACCGGGCCAAGCCGACTACGGACGCGGCTTTCGCCAGGCTTTGGTACGGCACACCCTATTGGGAAGGTCACGCCGCCCAGCACTACGATACCAGCCGTTACCACCTGCTGAACCTGCACAGCGTTTTCCAGAAGGGCACCATCGAGTTCCGGGCCTTCAACGCCAGCCTTCACGCCGGGGAAATCAAGAGCTTCATCCAGCTGGCCATGGCGATTTCCTACCAGGCTTTGAAATCAAGCGCGG
>CAZPBJ010000055.1:0-14271 GCA_964584685.1 uncultured Christensenella sp.
TTCCTGATGCCCTCACAGTTTGAACCCTGCGGCCTGAGCCAGATGATCAGCCTGCGTTACGGTACCGTGCCCATCGTGCGTGAAACCGGCGGCCTGCGCGACACGGTGCTTGCCTACAATGAGTACACAGGCTCCGGAAACGGCTTTACCTTCTTCAATTACAACGCGCATGATATGCTGCATACCATTCAGCGCGCGCTGCACCTGTACTGGAACAAGAAGGATATATGGAAGATGCTGATGCTGCGCGGGATGAGCGGCGATTACAGCTGGACGCACTCGGCGGAGATGTACATGTCGCTGTATCAAAGCATATTGCCCAGCCATGAGATCCCGGCCGTCCCGCAGAGGCAGGCTCCTGATACCCTTGAGAATATTCGGGAACTGCAAGCGCCTGCCGCAGCCGGCAAAAGCCATGAAGACACTGAAATGCCGGCGGCGGAAGTCAAACAGCCCGTAAAAAAGGCCGTCGCCAAAAAAGCGCCCCTGAAGGCCCCCGACTCACAGGAGAATGCTCCGAAAGACAAGGCGCCAAAGACAAAGAAACAGTCAAAACCCAAAGAGTCCCTATGAACATCCGGCCGCCTTGTCACAAGGCGGTCTTTTTGGACGTCGGCACATCAAGGGATCGGCACAGGGATCAAATGACAAGGGAGAAGCATGCATGATCTATGCGAGCAGTGATCTTCGGGAAGAACATGAAGGTGTATTGAGCGGATTAAGCATACTTGAGGCAATGGCTCAGGCAAAAGAGATCAGCGTGAGGGATGCCCAGGGAATAGTGGAGTTCTTCTCGCTGTTCGCCGACAAGTGCCACCACGGCAAGGAAGAGGAGCTGTTGTTCCCTGCGATGGAAAAAGCAGGGATTCCAAGGGAAAACGGCCCAATCGGCCAGATGTTGGCGGAACATGTTCAGGGGCGCGCTTTCATTGCCGCCATGCGAACGGCCGCACAGGGTGAATCGCTTGACCGCGCTGCCTTTGTAAAAGCCGCAACCGCTTATGTGCAGCTGATGCGCGCGCACATTGACAAAGAAAACCGGGTGCTCTTCCCCATGGGCGACCGGCTGCTGCCGCAAACCGAACAGCAGCGGCTGCTGAGCGCCTTCATTCACCACGAGGAAATCGTTATGGGTCCGGGCGTCCATGAGCATTTGCACGAAGTGCTGCGCGAACTAAGCGAGAAGTACATTATCTAGCGATGGCGCTAAGGGAAACGCCCCGTTTTTCAAGCGGGGCGTTTTACCGGACACATAGGCTGACTTACTCGTCCTCATCCTCTTCTTTCTGCTTCTGGGCAGAGTCGACGATCTTCTTGGAAACTTCCGGCGGCACTTCCTCATAACGCTCAAAAGTCTGCGTAAAGCTGCCCCTGGCCTGCGTTTTGGAGCGCAGGTCGGTAGCGTACTTTAGCATCTCGCTCAAGGGGATCTCCGCCTCCACCTGCTGCATGCCGTTCACCTGATTCATGCCGATGATGCGGCCGCGGCGGGTGCTGATATCACCCATGATATCGCCCATGTATTCATCGGGCACCATTACTTCTACATGCATGATGGGCTCCAGCAGCACGGGATTGGCATCCAGGCAGCCCTTCTTGTAGGCAATGCGGGCTGCGGTCTTGAAGGCCATTTCGGAAGAGTCCACAGCATGGTAGCTGCCGTCGTAAAGCTTGGCATGCAGGCCAACCATGGGATAACCTGCCAGTATGCCTTTGACAATGTTCTCCCGCAGGCCCTTCTCTACCGAGGGGATGAAGTTGCGGGGCACCGCGCCGCCAACCACGGCGTCTTGAAACTCAAAATCGATGTTGGTATCGCCGATGGGTGAAAACTCGATCCATACATCACCAAACTGGCCGTGCCCGCCGGACTGCTTCTTATGGCGGCCATTGACGGACACCGTCTTGCGGATCGTCTCACGATAGGGGATGCGGGGATCCTGCAATACGGCATTTGCGCCATACTTGTTGGCAAGCTTGGCCCGAATCACATCCAGGTGCAGATCACCCTGGCCAGAAATGACGGTCTCGGTGGTCTCAACATTCTTTTCTATCTTGATGGCGGGATCCTCTTCCATCAGCTTGCTGATGCCTGAGAAAACCTTGTCTTCCTCGCCCTGCTTGGCGGCAAACACTGCCTTTGAAAAGCAGGGCAGCGGGAAACTGAGCGCGGGATAACGGATGGGGGCGGCGGGATCGCACAGGGTGTCGCCGGTGGATGTGAACTGCAGCTTGCTCAGCGCCCCGATGTCCCCGGCGTTGAGCAGGGCGACGTTCTGCTGCTTTTTGCCGCGGAGCAGGAATAGGCCGCCTGACTTTTCTGCCTTGTCATTGTTGGCGTTGTACAAGGGCGTGCTGGCCTGCAAGGTACCTGACATGACGCGCACAAGTGAAAGCTTGCCAACAAAAGGATCGGCAATGGTTTTGAACACGAATGCAGAGAATGGGCTGTCATTGCGGCACTCGCGTCTTTCCGCCGCCTCTGTCTTGGGATTGACGCCTTCGGACACGGTGCCTGAGGGCCAGTTGAGGTAGGACTTCATCACATCCAATATGGGGGCTACGCCTACGCCGGTGACAGCGGAGCAGCAAACAATGGGCACGATGCTGCCCGACTTCATGCCGGCACGAAAACCTTCCAGCACTTCATCCTGGCTGAGCGTACCCTCTGCGAAATACTTTTCAAGCAGCTCGTCGATGGCCTCTGCTGAGGCCTCCCTGAGCTCCGCCTCTCCCAGGCGAACGGCTTTCTCCATATGATCGGGCACGGCTACTTCCTTGAAGGTTTTGCCTGCGCCTGAAAAGGCGGTGCCTTCCAGCACATTGACAACACCCGTGAAGCCCGCGCCGGAACCCATAGGGTGCAAAAGCGGCACAACGGCGTTGCCGTATTTCTCACGCAGCTGGCGGAGCACCTTGGTAAAATCAGCATGCTCGCGGTCCATCTGATTGACGATGAACATGCGGCTGAGGCCCTTTGCCCCTGCGTATGCCCAGGCTTTTTCTGCGCCTACGGTCAAGCCATTGACGGCATTGACTACGATGCCCACTGTCTGGGTGACAGCCAGGGGGCCCATCAGCTCGCCAATAAAGTCAAAATAACCGGGTACGTCGATCACATTGATCTTGACGCCCTTCCATTCAACAGGCGCAACTGCCGTGCTGATTGATATGCCGCGCTTTATTTCCTCGCTGTCAAAATCGGTGGTGGTATTGCCGTCCTCCACCCTTCCCTGGCGATCAATATGGCCCGCAGCGAAAAGCATTGCCTCTGTCAAGCTCGTTTTGCCTTCGCTGCCATGCCCCAGGAGCGCGATGTTCCTGATGTCCTTTGCCTGATATTCCGCCATTTCAAACCCCCTATTGCCTATCTTTCGTGTGATTCCAGCATAACGGAAGTTATACTACCACATTCCCCTGAAGTTCACAAGGGCGAATGTTGCCCGGTCAAGCTGCTTTCCTCTTGAGCGTCATTCCGCTTAACAGCGTGAAACCCAATATCAATGCGCCGCCTGCCGCCTGTGCGGCGCTCATCGGTTCACCCGCAAAGAGAGCAGAACACAAAACCGCCGTCACAGGATCGATGAAACTGAGCAGCGCGATTTCGTGACCCCTGAGCGACTGGATGGCCGCGAAATAGAGCGAGTAAATGATGCCCGTATGGACAAGACCAAGGACCAGCAGCAAAACCCAGCCGCTTTGGTCCAGATTTTCCAAGTGAAACCCTCCGGTCAGGAGCACATAAGGCACAAGTGCCGCGATTGCCGCGAAAAACTGAAGTATCGTACGGTGCGTACCGGAGATGCTTTTGATGCCTTTGTTCAGCAAAATGACGGACGCGTACAGCGCCGCGGCGCCAAAGCCGAAGGTTACGCCTAAAAGGTGACCGCTGCCGTCCGCGCCACGGGGTTGAATGATAAAAAGCAAACCCAGAAACGCCATGATAAAACAGATACCCTGCCACCTGCTCATCTTCTCCTTGAACAGCCATGGACTCAACAGCGTCACGAGCACCGGGGCAAAGGAATAGCTGAATGTTGCCACCGAGATCGTGGTGCTGCGGTAGGCTTCGAAAAGCAGGATCCAATTGACGCCCATCGCCAGCCCTGACAAGAGCAGCAGAGGAAGCGCGTGCTTGATTTCACGCCATCTCAGTGGTTCCTTATTAAACCTTATGTAAATGAGCAGGATGACCACTGCCAGCATCGCGCGATACAGCGCGATTTCCGCGGAGGGCAGTGAGATGCCGCGCACGAACAAGCCTACCGTGCCAAACACAAGCATGGAGAGGATAAGCGCCTGCCTTGCTTTTACCTCAGTCATCAGCCAAAGCGACGAATTCGATCTCCACCAGGCCGCCCTTGGGCAGCGCTGCCACTTGCACCGTGGAGCGCGCGGGTCTGCTTTTTGTAAAGAATGCGCCGTATATCTCATTGACTGTGGCGAAACCGGCAAGGTCGGTCATGAAAATGGTGGTCTTGATGACGTCATCATAGCCAAACCCCGCTTCCTGCAGGACTTGACCCAGGTTCCGCATCGCCATACGGGTCTGCTTTTCCAAACCCTCTTCAAGGTTGCCGCTGGCAGGGTCGATGCCCATCTGACCGGAAGTGAATACAAAGTGACCGGCTCTGACGGCCTGTACATAAGGACCAAGGGCGGCTGGGGCGCTGTCTGTGTGGATCAATTGCTTTTTCATGGGCTCTCCTCCATATTGTTTATTTGTCATTTAACCCTTGTTTACTGCATCGATCAAGGCGCGGGTGACTCAGCCTGCCGCGTTGCCCACTGGGAGCGCAGCAGGGCGTAGCGCTGCATATCCGCTCGCCTGCCTTTGATCAAAAGGCTTTCACGGGCACAGCCTTCCTGTATGAAGCCGGCCTTGTTCAGCACGCGGCCCGAGGCGGGATTAAGTATATCATGCTTCGCCTCAACGCGGTTCAGGTCCAGCTGTTCAAAAGCATAGCGCACAACCGCCTCAAGGGCCTCAACAGCGATGCCGTGTCCCCAGAGCCTGCGGGCGATGGAATAACCAAGCTCGCAGCTTTTGTTCTCCGGGTCTATCCACTGAAAGCCGATCGTGCCTATCATGCGCCCTTCACTCTTGAACTCAATGACAAATGTGCCGGGATAACCTTGATGATTCCGCTTCATCATTCCCCGCAGGGTCTCACGGCTCTCACGGATGTTTTTATGCGCGTCCCAGAGCACATAGCGGCACATCTCATCGTCGCGCGCAAAAGTATAAAAATCCGCGGCGTCCCTCAGTTGCGGGGGACGTACCAGCAGGCGCGGGGTCTCAAGCAAAGGCATGGCCCGAAAAGCCGCGCGATATGCGGCCTGACCGGTCTCCTGCGAGGATGCGCCGGGGGCAAACAGCCCCTGCAAAATACGCATCAGGGGCTATCCGCCCAAGACTTTTAAAGAATTTCCGATCATCGGCTCCGAGATCCGTATGAACCAAGGCGCCCAGGGCGTGGCAGCGCCTTCAGCCAGCACCCAAACGCCAAAACCCAGAACGATGAACAGGAACAGCAGCCATAGATAGTAGGGCAGATGATGTTTCTTATCCATTTTCTCCCTCCCAGGTTAACTGGCATAAGGCTGATGGCGTATGCTATCCCTGCGCGTCAGCACCCGGATAATGCGCAGTGCGCCTTGGCAGCGGCAAAGTGTCGCCAAAGGGCAGCATGGCCTTGTCTCCCAGTGTCTTGTGCGCCATCAACAGGCCAAGGCAAGTCTTGGCGTCTTGGAATTCGCCATTCATCACGCCCAGCACTGCTTCGGACAGCGGCATCCTCTTAAGGAGCAAGAACTCATCCGCATCCCTGTGAGTCTCATGCTGGCTCAAATCGGTGGCAAGGTATAGGGCAATCTGTTCAGTGCAAAACCCCGGCGTAGTGATGACCCGGCTCAACTGCTGCCAGCTGCGGGCCTGCAGGCCGGTCTCCTCCTCCAGTTCACGCTTCGCGCAGGAAAGCGGATCCTCACCGGCGTAATCCAGTTTGCCGGCGGGTATTTCCCAGGTGAATTGCCCGATCACCACCCTGTGCTGGCGCACCAGGGTGACGTATCCGCGCGCGTCTACCGGAACGATCGCCGCAGCGCCCTTATGAAGAACAACCTCCCGGACAGCCTCACGCCCATCGGGCAAAGTGACCCGCCACTTCTCCACATCTATGATCGCGCCTTGATAGATGGATTGCCCATCAATGTAAGTTTCACGCAGTTGCGCATCATGCATACCATCACCCCACATAAGCTTTTCAGTTTCATTCGACGCGCTGCAAGGAACTTCCTGCCGCCCGTTGCCTTTTGCACTTGACGAAAGCGGTCAAAGTGCATACATTATGTATGTAAAAGCAAGGAGGCCGGCATGGATAATCCAAGTCATGACTTTATTCAGGAAGCCATAGATTCCCTTCAGGCGCAAACCGTCAACCCGGCTTTATCCAAAGGTGTGCCCGGCAATTTGCTGCCTGACCGCAGGGAGGTCACCCGGCTTCTGCGTGACCTGCAGACCCTGCTGTTCCCCCGCTTCTTCCCCCACCCCAGGGTGGATACACCGCGGGAAATGCTGGACAATGTGCAGCGAAGGCTGATGGAACAGGTGGCGCTGGCCTTGCCTTTTGATGAACCCTTTGGCTGCGACGCCCTCTGTGTGGGTGAGCGCTTCATCACCAGGCTGCCTGAAATCAAAGCCATGCTGCTGAAGGACGCGCAGGCCATTTATTACGGCGACCCGGCCGCGCGCACCATAGAAGAGGTCATCCTGTGCTACCCCGGTTTCTATGGCACGCTGGTATATCGCCTGGCCCACGAGCTGTACCGCCTGCATGTGCCGCTGATCCCCCGCATCATGACAGAATACGCGCATGCCAAAACGGGTATCGACATCCACGCCGGCGCGTCGATCGGCGAATACTTCTGCATCGATCACGGCACTGGCGTTGTCATTGGCGAGACAACCGTCATCGGCAACCACGTCAAGCTTTACCAGGGTGTTACCCTGGGCGCCAAGTCCTTTGAACTTGACCCTGACGGCAATCCTGTCAAAGGCATCAGGCGTCATCCCCATATAGGCCATCATGTGGTCATCTATTCGGGCGCCAGTATTTTAGGCGGCGACACCTATATCGGCGACAACTGCGTCATCGGCGGCAATGTCTGGCTGACAGGCAGCGTGCCCGAAAATACCATGGTGTTCTACAACGGAACCGCGACCGAACAGCGCAAATTATGAGGCCCTGACGCGCGGCTGCAGGCTATGGCGCAAATGTTTCATCAGCAGCTTTGCCACAGTTCCGGTCACCGCCCCTGTCAGGATACCCACCAGCACCAGGATGGCCATGTAGTAGATCAGTTGGTTCGTCTGCAGCACCAGCATGGCCAGCAGCACCTGGCCTACGTTATGCATCACGGCGCCGGCAATGCCAACGCCAACCGGGCCTATGCCCCTGACAGCATAGATCAGCAGGATCATCATAATGAGGCTCAGCACACCGCCTGACAAACTGTATTGAATGGCCATCAGGTTGCCAAACAGAAAGCCGCTCAGGAAAACCTTGGCGATCATAAGCACGATGGAGACCGGGATGCCCAGCCAGTACAGGGACAGGAGCAGCACGCTGTTGGAGAGGCCCAGCTTTATGCCCGGCACGCTGCCGATGGGGATCAGCGACTCCACAAAGCCAAGCACAAGCATCACGGCAAGCAGCATCGCAGACAATGCCAGCCCGGTCACCCTGTCACGGCTGCTCCTGCTCATGGTGCCTCCCCATAAAGCTGTTTGGCTTCTTTCTCATCCAGGACGCTGAGGATCACGGTGTTTGGCAGGCAGATGATCTGATTGTACAAAACGCGCTGATCGCGATTCTCCAAAGACACCTGCCCCTGGTGAATGCACTCCTGCCCGGGACAGGTAGAGACGCTCATGTGCGCGGACTGGGCGCTGACAGCGGCAACGTTTTGCCTGCCGTTCTCCTGGGTAATGGTAACCAATCTGTCGCCTGTCAGGGGTATCGGCTCGTAGATATGATTATTGACGTTGATAAGCAGGTACGCGGCCGCGGGGTAACGTTTGGCCCCTGGCTGCAGAGGGTACAGAGCCTGCGGGCTTTGCGCGCCGCCATTCACCAATGGGGCCAGGGAGACAGTGATGCCGGGGGCATCCTGCTGTGTTTCCTGAGGCCGCCATGGCTGATTGGCCAAACCCAGCCGCACCGCCAGGATAAGACCCAAAGCAAGCGCCAAAGCGCCCGCAACGATTATCAGGTCCTTCTTCTTCACATCATCCTCCCGCAGCCGTATTTCATCTCATTCACCGCTGTGAAATGACGCGTACAAAGAAACCATCGCTTTGGAACAAGTGGGCCAGTGAGCTTGCCCCAATCAGCGTGCTGACGCCGTCTGTAGGCACAATGGTGGAAACCAGCGGCACCAACAGCAGCAGCAGGTATACAAACACAACCCCGCGCGCCAGACCGAAGGCTGCGCCAGCCAGCCAATCCAGCTGCTTGAGTATGGGAAACTGCATCACGTGCTGTATCAGCCCGATAACCATGCTGCACAGGATGTAGGCGGCGGCAAAACACAGCAGGAAACACAGCACCTGCACGGCAGCTGTCACAATAGTGCTGGAGACATAATCATTAACGGTCTGCGCGCCGCTCCCCGACAATGCCTGCTTAAGCAGATTCTGTTCAAGCACATTGGCCAGGGGCGCTGGCAGGCTCACGCTCTTGAGTATGGTATCGATCATGTTGCGGCTGATGCCAACCACCGATGAGGATGCCAGGTCAAAGTCGCCTACACGGGCAACAGCGTCCGTATAGGTTGTCAGAATGCCGGTCAGCGTCTTGTTGGTGATAAAGAGCTCAGCCAGCCTGGGGCCAAAGATGAATGCCGCCCCAAGGGAGATCAGCAGACCCACGATGTTTGCCACCGTCTGCACAAACCCATGGTAGGCCGCATAAACCATACTGATACCTATTACCAACAGGATGACCAGGTCAACGATGTTCATGACTTCTCCTTCACTATGGTAAAGTGACAGCCCATACATCATCGCCCGAGCTGACCAGGGCAACGCCGTTTGAGAGCTTCCCGATATAGTCTGTCACAGGGCCTGTGATGTCCGGGATCTCCAGGGCGGAGAAACGCTGGGCGGAAATATCGGCGCGGTATAGATTGTCAGGAGAAAAGGCAAACAGTGTGTTGCCCCGCAGCCCGGCGCCTACGCAGGTATCCGGCAAGGTGTAGCGGCTGTCCTTATTGGCGCCGCTGAGCACGCGCAATTCTGTGATCTGCTGTTCATCGGCGGTCTCCAGCACCGGGGCGAATAGCATGGTCGCTTCGCCGGGGCCCGTGATGCTGTCGATAAGCTGCCAGCCGTATACCAGCTGCTTGGCAAAGGGATCAAGCGTGCCGCGGCTGTCATACAGGGTAATGTCCCTTGTATTGATCACATGCAGTTTCTGCCCCGAGTAAAGCACCGCGTAGGTGATCTGCTCGCCAAGATCCACTTCGCCTGTATTCATCGCGCCGACACGGTACATGTTCATTACAGTGGAGGGCGCCACGCCCAGAACATCCAGCGCGGTGGTCCAAAGGTATTCACCATTCTCAAAGAAACCCATATCCAGTATCATCTTATCTTCATAAGCCACCGTCTCGGAATCAACAGCCAGTCCGTTGATATCCTTTACAACCAGGGAAGGGCTGATACTTTCTCCGATGACCGCGGCAACATACTGGCTGCCGGCCCTGGCGAACTGGATGTTGTCTGTCAGGCGGTCATTGAAAGTGACGCGGCCGTTTTTGTCCAGGATGTGCAGGTGGGCCCCTGTCCAGGCGACTACAATGCGGTCGGATACGCTGAAACCGCCGCCTGAACCCAGCACATACTTCCACATCTCCGTACCGTTGCTGCTGAGGCAAAAGAGCGTCGACCCGTCATAGTACAGCACGCGGTCATCCAGCGGCGTCACTTGCTGGGACACCACGCAGCGCAGTTTCCTGGCCGCAAAACGACGCGGTCCGCCGCCAAAGACACCAGCCGCATATAAAATCAGCAGGATCAAGAGGATGATGGCCCCAATGA
The DNA here is from genome assembly GCA_964584685.1 of uncultured Christensenella sp. Lineage (GTDB taxonomy): Bacteria > Bacillota > Clostridia > Christensenellales > Aristaeellaceae > UBA1038. The sequence continues at coordinate 10,103 of CAZPBJ010000055.1, forward strand.
CGATGTAAAGCCGGGCGTCATTCCGCTTTTCGCCGGAATATGATTGCATGAAGCCTCCAAGCGGCGGCGCGTGTCCGCCAGCACATTATAAGGGCGCAGGCATACTTAGTCAAATAAGGCGAAAACGCCTGTCACTCCTGACACAGGCGGCCAATGCCCCCGCGTTGGCGGAGGCATTGGCGTCGTGTATAAATATCACCGTATCAGCTGTGCCTGTCGGTGCGCCTGTGTCGCTGGCTTCCCAAATCCTTGGGCTCCCGGGCCGGTGCTGACGGAGGCGCTGTGGGTGGCTGCTGGGGTTGCTGGGACGGTTGCGCCGGCCGATATGCTGCGGTGCCTTGCTGCACGCCGTTTGTATTTGGCTGCTGTATGGGCTGAGCGGGGCGATAGGCTGCCGTGCCCTGCGGCGCAGGCGCCTGACCTGGCTGTACTGGCGGAACAACGCGGTAAGCTGTTGTGCCCTGCTGCGTGCCGGGTACTGCAGGTGGCTGCTGCCCGGGCTGCGGCGCGCGGTAGTTGGCAGTCGCCTGCGGCGGGTAAGCAGATCCCGTCGGTGCGTATGGCGGAATTTGAGTTCCCGGCTGGACAGGCCGTTGAGGTTGTTGTACTCCTTGAACGGTTCCCTGCTGACCTGCAGGCCGGGCATACGGCGGCTGGTTGGCAGACTGTATGGGTGATTTTGCCTGCTGCTGGCTTGGCGCCTGAGCCTGCTGCCTGCGCTGTGCTGCGCGGCTGGCCGCACGGCGCTGATTCTCCCTGTACATATGGTATGCATAGTATCCTCCGCCGCCCAATATGCCAATGATGCCAACGGCGAGCCAGCCAAGCGGGACAGACGAACTGGCTTTGACAGGCGCTTCAGTGCCCATGGGCTCAAAGGTAGCCAAGGGATCAAGCGTCGGTGAAACTGAGGAGACCGCATTGGGATCAACTGTGGGTGTCATGATAGCCTCTACCGATGGAGTAGGTGAGCCCAAGGGATTGAAGGGCTCATAGCTGGCTTGCGCAAGCGCAGGATTTTGCCAGACGCCTGAGTTAAAATCCTCCACAGCCGTGATATTTTGCGGGGTAAGGGCATTGGTGCCGGTGCCCAGGGTATTGGCATTGAGGTAGGCAGGGCTCTGCAGGTAGGCTGTCAGTTGATCAAATGGAAGGACAGTGAAATACCTGCCCATGACATAGCCTTCCATACCGCCCTGGTTGATGCGGTACCAGGTGCCGTCCGCCTCCTGTGATGAGGACAGCACAAGGGCGAACGCGTTCTTATCCATCATCTTGATCTCGGCGGAGGTGATACCTGGGGCCCTGCGCAGGCGCACGTTGTCAGAATTGACATATCCATAACTTGAAAGCGTGTTTTGAGTCAACGGTGCAGCGGTAGCCTGCGGGGTCACCAGCGGTGCCCTGAGCGACTCAAGGTAGGCCGCGCTTTCCTGAGCGCTCAGCATCCGCAGCTGGTCGGCGCGGATGAAGCCGTACTGCGCTGCGTACTGCACCACATGCCAGGTCGCGTCGGCAGAGTACTCCTGCCCTACGACTGCCACGATTGTATTGACGGGCAGTACGCGCGTGATTTGCGCGTTGGTGTCGAAATAACTGCGCATGGGCACATTGTCACCCAAGGTGATGGCATAGCCGCTGACTTTCTGCGGCGTTGGGGTGATCTGCGGGGTGGGGCTTACCTTTGGCTGAAGCAGGCTGCGGTGGTACTCGGCCTCGACCGCGTCAATGCGGCGCAAAGCGCTGTCGATGATGTACCCGGATTGCGCGCTGGACAGGACATCCACATGATCCCAGGTCACGCCTTCCACATAGGTTTGTCCCCAAAGGTAGACCAGTGTATTGACTGGCAGGGTGGCAAGGATCGTTTCATCCTTGGCGCTGGCGCCTGTGCGCAATGCAGCCTGGGCGGTTGTCAGCGCATAGCCCTGGTAAGCCTGGGGTACCGCTGTAACGACCGGCGCGGGGCTGGCGGTGAGGGGCGCCTCCGTCATGGGAGCAATGGTTGGGGTCACCGGTGCCTCTGTTGGCGGCACAGGTGTTGGGGTTGCGGGTTCCGGTGTGGGTGTCGCGGGCACTTGGGTCGGCGCTGCCGTTTGTTCGGGCACAGGGGTAGGCAGGGTGGCCTGGTAGGCATCGCTTTGTTCCTTGGAATACAGCAGGACAAACTCGCTCATCACATAGCCGTCCGTGCCCTTGTAGGTGATGCGATACCACAGGTCGCTGCCGACCAGCTCCTGCTGATATACCCAGAGCTTATCGCCTTTGTTGAATTGGGTGATCAGTGTCTTGCTCGTCGTTGCGTCGGGCTTGCTGCGGAAGTTCACTTTGTCTTTGGTGATTTCGGCCCATAGGTCGATAGGCGCATTGGTGGGGATCGCCGTGGGGATGGCTGTGGGGACAGGCGATGCGGTAACCTCCGGTTCCGCGGTAGGCGCGGGCGTGTAGCCAAACAGCTCATTCACCTGCTGCTGGGTCAGGACGCGCACGAAGTTGGCGCTGATGAAACCACTGGTGCCCTCATACTCGGCGGTGTACCACTTTTCACCCTGATCGTTGGTGAGTTCACCAGTCAGCTTGACCAGATTCAGTTGATTGAGGGTAGTGAGGATGTTGTTATCGTCAATCCTGGGCGCGGAGCGGAAACGGATGGCGTCGCCCTTTGGATAGGCATAGGCGTCAAGCGGCGTGACACTGTATGGAAACTCAGTGGCCGCGGGGGCCTCGGTGACCGGCTGTTCAACCATTCGGTATATGAAGGTGACGTCGGCAGGATTCAGCGTCCCGTCAGCCGCCAGTACAACCTGCTGTGAACCGGCTGATATCAGCTGATAACCGTTTGGCAGGCCTGCGGGGTTGGGTACCACTTGGTTCGCGCCCGGCTTTACCGCCTGCAGGCTGGGCCGGGCCAACGCCTCGCCGGATTCTGTTGTATAGTTGATGGTTACGGCAATGGAACTGATATCGGTAAAGAGGAAAACCACTTCACCGGGCACTGCAATGCCCTGGGCATCCACGCTGACTGTCTTTTGCGGCGTATCATTGAGGGTATAGTTCTCGGGGTTTGTCAGCGCCGCCATGTCCACATTGATCGTGGTGGGGTCACCTTCCCGGATAGATTCGGTGCGTTGATAAAGCACCGAGCCAAACTGGTCTTTATACAGCACCGGCACCAGAGCCACCTTTGGCGCGGGCACCGGCGTGGGTGTCGCCGGAGCCGGTGTTTGGGTGGCCTGTGCCAGCGCACGGTAGGTAAAGGTAACGGAGGCAGGCGCGGCGCCTGCCTGGCTGACGATCACATAGACCGTGGCGTCGCCAATGATCTCATACCCCTGGACCTGAACCGCATTGACGGTATTGGTGCCGTCGGAAAGCAAAAGCATCGCCTGGGCGGCTAAGGGGTTCCCCTGCTCATCAACATAGCTGACAGGCACATTCACCGGCTCCGCCACGGGTACAACCAGACGGTAACGGAATATGAGCGGGTTGGGGTTGGCCCCGCCGGCATCGACGGTAACGCTCTGTGCCATATCGCCAAGCGGCTGATAGTTCTCCATCAGATCCGCGGGTGCTGCATTGACAAGATGCGTACCGGGCTGCACTTCCACCTGCTGGGCTGTCGCCACGGGCGCATTGTTCTCATCCAGGTAATGCACCTCGATGATGACAGGCAGGACAGGGGCCTGGGTCACGGGTGCCTGGGTCACGGGCGCCTGTGTCACCCTGAGCGCGTAGACAAACACGATCTCGGCGGGACTGGCGCCATACTGATCCACAACAACTGTCTGCGGCTGCGCGGACACCGCCTCGTAGCTGTCGCCCAGATTTGCAGGTTCGGGCGCTATGGTGTGGCTGCCGGCAGTCAAGGTGCGCTGCTGCATGGGCGCGACCTCCAGCCCGTCAATATCGCGGTAGTAAATATTGATCGTCGCATCAGGGATAGGCGCAGCGGTGACCGGAGCTTCAGTAACCGGCGCGGCATAAGAATAATAAAAGATGATCTCGGCGGGATTGGGCACGCCGTTTGCGTCAACGGTAAGCGTCTGCTCACCGGGGCCGGCCGGAACGTAGTTTGCCTGCAGGTCGGCCGGAGCGGCAGGGATGCTGTATTGCCCGGGCTGAATGCCTGTTTGCTGCTGCGGACTGGCCACATCATTGCCGGTTGCCGC
>CAZPBJ010000055.1:14371-20541 GCA_964584685.1 uncultured Christensenella sp.
CTGGCCACATCATTGCCGGTTGCCGCGTCAACAAATCGGATGTTTACCGTTGCGGTCGGCACAGGTGTAACCGGCGGTTCAGTGACCGGCGGCTCGGTGGGCACAAGCACCTCCGGCACGACTGGCTCGGGCGCCATTGTAGAAATATAGAGCCGGTATGTTGCCAGCACGCCGCCGGCGGCGTCATAGGCACTGACGGGAATGGCTCCCAGAAGGAGCGAATTGCCTGCGTCCTGGTATATCAAATTCGTCAGCGGCTGCCCGGAGGGAATGGAAAATCCGCCGGGGTACTGCGCGAAATTGTCGATGATATCAAGTACTGCCGGGGCATTGACTGCCTCGGGCTCCGCAAACAGCCAATAGCTGTCTTCATAGCCTGTGTAGGCAACGGGCACAGCGGCCTGAGTACGCACCGCGCCATCCGCTCCCGTCCAGGTTATCTGGAAACTGACGGGTCCAAGTGCCGGTTCTGCAAGGGATACGAGTGATCCAAGCAGCATCAGCAGCGACAGGACAAGGGCTGCGGCACGGCGCAATGGACTGTAGATAACGGCATTTGTCATAACAATGCCTCCTTAACAAACTGGGCAAGGTAGATTCGTTACGATTGTATTACGAAACTGTGCCCCTGTCAATGAAGTTTTAAGGCAGCGCCTGTTAATGGCAGGCTATTTATGCTACAATGGCCCTAACGCAAGCGCTTCTGAGTGCTTGTACACGAATGGGGCCCTGCCCCACTGAAGGAGACTGCATTTGAGCACATCCAGATTCGCCGTTTTCGTAGACCTCGAAAACGTGGGCGCCAAGGTTGAAACCCTAACCAACGTGCTGGATAAGGTCAAGATCCGCGGCGACTACCTCCTGGGCAAGGTCTATGGATATACTGACCGTTTCAGCGCCCTGAAAGAAATGCTGCTGTCCAATACGTTCAGCGTTGTTCCCTCGCTGCGCTACGGCGTTGCGCAGAAAAACAACGCGGATATCCTGTTGGTGCTGGACGCCTTGGAGGTGGCCTATTCCAATCCGCTCATCGACAGCTTTTGCATCGTATCGGGCGACAGCGACTATGTGCCTTTGGTGGGCAAACTGAAGTCAATGGGGAAGTTTGTGCTTGGCATCAGCCGCAGTGAAGTGGCCAGCTCCATCTTCATCAATGCCTGCAATGAATTCCAGTTTCTGGAGTCGGTTGCCGTTCGGCGTCTGCCTGAACCCAAGGCAAAGAAAGCCGATGAGACGGGGGGCGACGACCTCTCCCTGCTTAAGCAGATCGAGAGTATCCTTGATGAGCAGGTGGACGAGGATGAGATGTTCGCAAGCGAACTCAAAGGGGTCCTGCTGCGCCTGAGACCTGATTTCAATGAAAAGAGCTACGGCGCAGCCTCCTTTGGCAAGCTGCTGACCAACCTGTCTACTAAGTACGGCATCATCAAGGTGCGAAGCGATAACTACAACGTCATGGTTTCCCTGGCTGCCGACGCGCCAGAGACCGGCAAGGCCGATGCCCTTCAGCTGAACAAGGACAACTGGGTCACGGCTTTCCGTGAGCAGTTGGAGCATTACAAGCAGGATGGCTTTGAACGCATCAATCCAAGCATATTGAAAGCCGACATACAAAGCCTCTACCCCGAGTTCAGCGAGAAGAACATAGGGTTCAAGCGCTTCAGCGATGTCCTTAAGGCGCTGGAAAAGGAAAACGCTCTGAAACTCGAGATGGACACGCAAAAGAATATGCTCATCAAGATGCTGTAAAGGAGCGCGCAATGCAGCCTGTCTATACCGTTGTTATCCCCTGCTACAACGAAGAGGCGGTCATCGGGGAAAGCTACAGACGCCTGCGCCTGGTCATGGACGGGATGAATGAGCCCTATGAACTCATTTTCGTCAACGACGGCTCAAAAGATAAAACCGCCCGGATGCTCAATGCCTTTGCCGACCAGGACGGACATGTGCGTGTCGTGCATTTCGCCAGGAACGGCGGACACCAGATCGCCGTAAGCGCCGGACTTGACTATGCTTCAGGCAAAGCTATTGTGATTATTGACGCTGACCTGCAGGATCCGCCCGAAGTGATTCCCGAGATGGCGCTCAAGTGGCGCGAGGGGGCACAGGTTGTGTACGGCCTGCGCAGAAGCCGCGCGGGCGAAACCGCCTTCAAGAAAAAGACAGCCGAGCTTTATTACACCCTGATGCAAAAGCTGAGCAGCGACGCCTTCCCCCGCGATACGGGCGACTTCCGTCTGGTTGATGAACAGGTTGCCGATGTCATCCGCGGTATGCCCGAACACGCGCGTTATCTGCGGGGAATGTTTGCCTGGGTAGGCTTCCGGCAGGAACCTGTCATATACGACCGCGACAAACGGTTTGCGGGCGAAACACATTACCCGTTTAGAAAAATGCTCAGGCTGGCGGCCGACGGGGTCATGAGCTTCTCCGACAAGCCCCTGAAACTGCCTTTGTGGCTGGGCTTGTTCTGGCTTGGCTTTGGCATGATACTGGGCCTTGTCCTCCTGGTGCATACGCTGTTGGGAGGCCATGGCGGACTATGGTGGCTGATTGCCTTTGGCGGCGTTTTGAGCGGCAGCATCCTGGCCGGCATTGGGGTATTGGGCGGCTATGTCGCCCGTATCTATGATGAAGCTAAGCAGCGCCCGCTGTACATTGTGGCGGATACAAAAGGTTTTCCCCAGGATAGTGAGCCCGGGGCAGCTCAAGACGTGTAAGGTAAAGATAGAATGACACAGGACAACACGCTGATGGCCTTGCGCGGCCTGCGAAAAAGCTACGATACGCAGGATGCGCTCAACGGCCTTGATTTGGATGTCTTCAAGGGTGAATTCCTGACCTTGCTGGGCCCTTCGGGCTGTGGAAAGACCACGACCCTGCGCATTATTGCCGGGTTGGAAAGCCCCAGCGCCGGAGATGTCTATCTGGAAGGCCAAAACATCACCCAACTGCCGCCGGAAAAACGCGCGGTTAACACTGTGTTTCAAAATTACGCGCTTTTCCCCCATATGACAGTGGAAAAAAACATCGGCTATGGCCTGCGGATGCGCAATGCATCAAAATCCCTGATCTCGGCGAGGGTGAAGGACATGTTGGAATTGGTCCGGCTCAAGGAATACGCAAAGCGCCTGCCTTCCCAATTGTCCGGCGGCCAGCGCCAGCGTGTGGCCATCGCGCGGGCAGCCATACTGGAACCAAAGCTGCTTTTGCTCGACGAGCCGCTTGGCGCGCTTGACCTGAAGCTGCGCCGCCAGATGCAGCTGGAACTCAAGAAGATGCAAAAACAGCTGGGAATCACATTTATCTATATCACCCATGACCAGGAAGAGGCCATGAACATGTCCGACCGCATTGCCTTGATGAGGGAGGGGAGATTTGTACAGCTTGATACACCGCAGGACCTGTACGAACATCCAAGGTCCATTTTTGCAGCTTCCTTCATTGGGGAGACCAACCTGCTGCGCGGCATGGCAAGCGCTGTCAGGGACGATGAAGTGCTGCTGGATATCGGTGGGCTGAGCATCCCCTGCAAGAGCGGGGACTGGATAGCCCCGGGCGAAAAGTTATGCCTGTGCATACGATCCGAGCGCCTGCATTACGGCCCTTCTGCTCCGGGCGGCTCACGCTCATTGCGCGCGTCGCTGACAGAAAGCCGTTACGCAGGCGGGGAGCGCAGAACGACCTTCCTGCTGCCAACAGGACAGATCATGGTAGCCCGGCAAACCACCGAAGGCGAAGAGCTTTATCCGCCCGGCACGGAACTGTATCTGTGGTGGAACCCGGACACCGCGGTACTGGTTGCTGATGAAGGCGGGCAATCCGCATGAAACGCCATGACCTGAAGCAGGAGAACAAGGGCCTGTTGGCGTTGCCGATGGGTTTGTGGGCCGTGCTGTTTACAGGCGTGGCGCTGCTGTACATCCTTGCGCTGGGCTTCTTAAGCCGGGGTGAAGGTTTCAGCGCGCAAGGCCCGGCAAACTTCGGCAATTATGCCAGGCTTGTCAGCCCGCTCTTCCTGAAAGCCCTGTTGTTAAGTTTGCGTCTTGCCTTCACTACTGCCCTGGCGTGCCTGCTGATCGGCTATCCCTTTGCCTATCACATGGCGCGCGCCAAGCCTCGTGCGCGCACCTGGCTGATGCTGCTGGTGATCATCCCCTTTTGGACGAACGCACTGATCCGCATCTACGGATGGAAGATACTCTTTTCAGCCGGGGGACCCGTCAATCAGGCGCTGCTGGGCCTGGGCTGGGTAGCCAGGCCCCTCAAGTTGCTCTATACCGATTTCGCGGTTCAGGTGGGCATGGTATACGCGATGATCCCCTTCATGGTCCTTCCAGTATATTCAAGCGTCGAACGCATGGATTGGTCCATGGTGGAAGCCTCGCGCGATCTGGGTGCCAGCCCCGTCAAGGCCTTCCTGACGGTGACAGTGCCTATGACCCTGCCCGGCATCATGGCGGGGGCAGTGCTGACTTTTATCCCCTCCATCGGCCTTTTCTTCCTAAGCGATATCCTGGGCGGTTCCAACACCATGCTGTGGGGCAACCTGGTCAACAATGAGCTGTTAAAAAGCCGAGACCTGCCCTTTGCGGCATCGCTGAGCATGGTTCTTCTGCTGCTGACCGGGCTTGTCATCCTGCTCTATCGCAGGGCAGGCGGCAAGACCGAAGAGATGGTCTTTTAGGAGGTATGAACCAATGAGAAAACGTTCTGCCTTCGCCTCTGTCTACCTGGCGCTGGTGCTGGTTTTGATGTACCTGCCCATCCTGGTTGTGGTGCTGTTTTCTTTCAACGGCGATACGTCACGCAACGCGGCCATCACATTCTCGGGATTTTCACTCAGGTGGTATGAGGGCCTGTTCTCCCCGGAGAGAGGATACGCCGATGCTTTGGTGACTTCTCTTCGCATTGCGCTGCTGAGCGTTGGCGTGTCTTCTGTCCTGGGCACGCTGGGCGCGGTGGGCATGGCGCGCAGGAAGCTCAAGGCGAGCCTGACCGCACGTGCCGGCAATGCGGCGCTGAGTTTGTTTGAACAGCTGACGATGCTTCCCATCATGATCCCCGAGATCATCCTGGGCATCGCGTTCCTGGCCTTGTTTTCAGGGCTCAGGCTTCCCTTTGGCGAGCTGACGCTGGTGCTGAGCCATATCAGCTTTTGTATCCCCTACATTTTCATCACAGTCAAATCCCGATTGTCAACGCTGGACCCCGCGATGAATGAGGCAGCCCGCGATCTGGGCGCCGGCCCCGCCCGGGCCTTCATGACTGTCACGCTCCCCTTGATCGCGCCGGCTGTGATTTCGGGCTCCCTCCTGGCCTTCGCGATGTCCATGGATGATTTTGTGATCAGCTTTTTTGTCAACGGCGCGCAGACAACCACACTGCCGCTCAAAGTCTATTCCTCTGTCAAGGTGGGGGTCACGCCCTCGGTCAACGCGCTGTGCACTGTGATGCTTGGCGCAGCATTCCTGATTGTAGCGCTGGGACAGCTTATCAGCGCCGGGGGTGCCAGGCGGCGCAAAAGACGGGACACGCTGATCGGGGAGGCCGTATCATGAAGCGTATCGTATTGACAGGCGGCGGCACAGCAGGGCACGTCACGCCGCACCTGGCTTTACTGCCCGGGCTGCTCGATAAGGGCTATGAGGTGCATTATATTGGCACCGAGTCCGGCATTGAACGCCAGGTGATGGCGCTGCCTGGCGTCACCTATCATGTCATAGATTCCGGCAAGCTGCGCCGCTATTTTGACTGGAAGAATTTTTCCGACCCCTTCCGTGTCATCCGGGGGGCCCTGCAGGCTTCCCGCGTGATCAAACAGCTCAAGCCATCTGTCTGCTTCAGCAAAGGCGGTTTCGTGGGGGTGCCGGTCGTCTTTGCCGCCTGGCGTCACAAAGTGCCCGTGCTTTGCCACGAAAGTGACCTCACGCCCGGCCTGGCCAACAGGATCAGCGCAAAAATGGCTGTCAGGGTAGCCTGCACCTTTCCGGAATGCGCCCGTGCGCTGGGTTCAAAGGGTATCCTGACCGGCACGCCGCTGCGGCCGCAGCTTTTCTCGGGCAGCCCGGCACAAGGGCTGAAAGCGGCGGGCTTTATGGGCGATAAGCCGGTCCTTTTGATGATGGGCGGCAGCCAGGGCGCTCAAAGCGTCAACAAATGCCTGCGCG
>CAZPBJ010000056.1:0-19811 GCA_964584685.1 uncultured Christensenella sp.
CCAGGGAACCTTCCAGCCAGATGTAGAGCCCGGTCTGGAAGCGGCTGTCGCGCTCATTGTACTTGACGGTCAGGTCATCCTGATAGATCCCGTCCAGATAAAGCTCACGGTTGAAGCGGGCGACCCGCTCAAAGGCTGTGGTTTCGGCAAATGAGTAAACCTTTTTGGTCTCCTCGCCAAAGACCACCAGGTCCTGGGAGGCGACCCAGAAATACACCTCTTCGCCGAAGTTGCGGGTGAGGGGCTTGAAGATGACGTCAGCCGGGCCCTTGATCTCGGGGAACTGCTCCATCACCTTGGTGGCGAAGTCGCGCAGGTCCTGATCATTCTTGATCCCTGTCATGCCCACGGCCTCCAGCAGGTCCTGCCTGACACAGACGAACTGGAACATGCCGGAGCTTGGCGCGTAGGCCGAGGGAATGCCGTACTGCACGCCGTCGATCTTGCCGCCGTTGAGCTGGCTTTGGGGCATGACCTTGTAGATCTCTTCGCCCCAATTCTGCTTGATCAGTTCGTCCAGGGGCTGGGCTTCCTTCCTGTTGACCATCTCGGACAGGCTGGGCAGTCCGTACCAGTACAGGTCGATGGGCTGATTGGCGGCCAGCATGATGCTCTTCTGGTCCCAGTAGTTGGCCCAGGAGAGGAATTGGATGTTGACCTTGAGGTTCAGTTCCTTGGCCATCTTCTCCGCGAAGGGGCCCTGGATGAATTTGGTCATCTCCTCGCTTTCCTCACCGGGGTAGAGGATGGTGATCTCCTCCAATTTTTGTTCGGCCAAGGCGCTCAGCGTCCCCAGGGACGCCATCAGCAAGAGGGCCAGCAGCAGGGCAATTGCCTTTTTCATGGGATATCCTCCTTCTTATACATTGATACCGTTAAACGGTAAACAATTTCAAACGGGTCTCATTCCTTCACGGCGCCCATGATGATGCCATGGACGAAGTAGCGCTGTACCAGCGGGTAGAGGAAAATGATGGGGCCGACGGTGATGACGGTCACGGCCATCTTGACGGTCTCCGAGGGCAAGCGGATGCTGGCCGCGGCGCCCGAGGGGATGCGGCCCGATGAGATCGCCTGCACGTTGGAGATGATGGAGTAAAGGTAGTACTGCAGGGGGAAAAGGTTCTTGTCGTTGATGAAGATAAGGGCGTTCCACCAGTCGTTCCAGTAGTTGAGGGCGTACATCATGCCGATGGTCAGCACGGCGGTCTTGGACACAGGCATGGCGATGAGGCGGTAGATTTTGAAATAGCCGGCCCCGTCGATGAGCGCCGCCTCATACAGGGACTGGGGGACGGCGGAGAAGTAGGTGCGCATCAAAAACATCTGCCACACGCTGAATATGCTGGGGAGGATCAATGCCGTGATGTTGTTTTGCAGCCCGTACCAGTTGACGCAGACCACATACCAGGGCACGATGCCGGCGGAGAAGATGAGGGTAAAGTTGCACAGGAAGGCGATGGGGCCGCGGTACTTGAGGCTCTTGATGGAAAGCGCGAAGGAGATCATGCTGGTGACCAGCACCGCGCCAAGCGTGCCCGCCGCGGTAATGAAAAGGGTGATCCCATAGCTTCTCAGGATGCGCGTGCCGCTGTGCGCGAAAATATAGGCGTAGGTGTCGGTGGAGAATTTGCTGGGAAACAAGCGGAAGCCTTCCGAGGAGATGAGCCGCTCGGGCGTGAAGCTGACAGCCAGCGTCAGCAGCAGCGGGTAAAGGCAGATCAGCCCAAAGAGCCCCACCACCAGATAGGCGAACACCTTGAGGCCCCTGTCCGAGCGCAGGCGGCGGATGCGGCGCACAGCTTGCTTTTGCATCAGAACAAGCCCTCCCCCTCATTCACCCGTTTGGCAAGGGCATTGGCCCCCAGCACGAGGATCAGGCCCATGACGGACTGGAAGAGGCCGATGGCCGTTGAGAAGGAGAAGCCCATCGAGCGCATCGAGGTGTAGACATAGGTGTCGATGACGCTGACGGAGTCGGAGAGCACCGGGTTGTTGCCGACCACGCCCCAGATCATGCCGAAGTCGCCGTAGAAAATGCGCCCGATGGACATCAGCACCAGCACCACCACGGTGGGTTTGAGCATCGGCAGCGTCAGATAGCGGACCTGCTGGACGCGGCTGGCCCCATCGATGGTGGCGGCCTCATACAGCGCCGGGTCAAAGGCGGTCATGGCGGCCATGTAGATGATGGCGCTGTAGCCTGCCCACTTCCATACATCGGCCAGGATGATGATGGTCTTCCAGAACCTGGGCTCGGCGTACCAGCGGATAGGATCCTGCCCCAGGAAGACCAGCAGCCTGTTCATCACGCCGTTTGCGCCCGAGAGCACGATCTGCTGCGTGCGCCTGTCAACGCGGAAATTGGAGGTGAAAAAGCTGTACATGATGGCGCCTATCACGACCCAGCTGAGGAAGTAGGGGAAGAACATCGCGCTCTGGCTGACGCGCTTGAAAGCCTTGCTGCGCACCTCATTCATGCATATGGCAATGGTGATGGGGATGGAAGTGCCCAGGACCAGGCCCCAGAAGTTGATGACCAGGGTGTTCCTGATCACATTCCAAACGGTCGGGCTTTGGAAAAAATAACGGAAATTGTCCAAACCGACGAAAGGGCTGCGGAAGATGCCGTCAACCGGGTTGAAGCGCGTGAAGGCCATCCATACGCCGCCCATGGGGATGTAATTGAACATGACCAGCATCGTCAGGGCCGGGACGCACATCAGGTACAGCACCCCGTGGCGCCGCAGTTCCTTTGCCAGGGGCTGCTTTTTTACGCTGCTCAGTTCCTGCATGGCTCCCCCCTTCATGGCTGCAGATAGTCCAGGATGTCCTGCCCGGTCTGGTAAGGCTGATCGCCAAAGCGCGGCAGGTCTTCATGCAGAACGAACATGCCGCTGCAGTGGTAGTGATCGCCTTTGAGAAGGCTGTCGCGCAGCTTGCGCTGCAGGCTGGTCTTCACTTCCACCTTGTCAAGGTCGGCGTCCTCATCGCTGAACACCTCCAGCTTGGCCATGGCTTCGCCCTCATGCGTGGGATAACAGTAGAACTGCCGCTGTACGCTCATGATGCGCCCGTCCCCGGGCAGCAGGCGGTACAGGCCGGGGTCATACAGCCAGCTCTCGCTCCAGAATCCCTCGGTGGGGATCTCGGGGAACCAGCGGTCGAAGAAAGCCTTCGCCTTCTCCATCGAGCTTTTCCACCGCTGGGGCGTGTAGCCCTCGCCGCCGGGGATGTGGGCCGCCAGCGTCATGTCGCCCTCGCTGAGGGCCGGGATCCACTCGTCTTTTCTGATCGTCATGGCTTTTTGCCTGATGACGCCCACGGGGTTGACAGGGTATGCGGTGATGCTGCCTGCGTCCTCAGTCCAGGTTGTGGTGAAGGCGTTCTTGTCATGGACGCCGTTGACGCCGTCCAGCTGGCCGTCACGCCGGACTTTGTGGCCGGCAGGCCAGAGGGCCAATGCCTTGCCATTGTCCTTATGCCTGAATACCGCGGGGTAAGTCCACTTGTAGGGGACAAAGTAGAAACGGTCCAGGAAGAAGATGCCGCAGCCGTAGAAATTCATGTCCCAGGGATAATCGTCGATCAGGGTGCTCCCGGTTTTCTCGTACAGGCGCATCTGCTTGTCGGCCATGCGCCGGCAGACTTCCTCATATTCCTCGGCTGGGATGCCGCGCTGCCGCAGTTTTTTCAGCCCCTGTTCCAGGCAGGCCAGGGCAAAGAGCAGGGCATAGGCTTCCTTTGCCAAGCCGCTCAGGCAGCCCGGAACGGGCCGCTCAAAATCGCAGGCCCTTTGATGGATCAGCGCGCGGTGCGCGTCATCGCGCAAGGCGATCGAAAGCCTGAGCAGCTGCGGATCCGCTTCAATGGTCTGCAGCGCTTCCCGAAGCGCTTCGAGCTTTTCATCGCTCACGCCGCCCCTGCGGCCCGCTTCCAGAAGGAAGGCGTCGCTAAGCAGTTTTTCACCTTCAAGGGGGTCGATATCCGCCAAACAGGGGCCGGCGCCTTCGGGCACGGTCATGTCCGCGTGGCGCAGCAAGGCTTCAAACTCACTCGGTTTCACAGCGTCGCCTCTTTCAGTTCCTGCCGATAGGCGTCCATATCGACAACATTGTGCTCCAGGCGCGACTTTTCGGCGGCGCCGGCCATGAAATGGCTCTCCACCGAACGGTCGATGCGCGTTTCCATCGCCGTTTCGCCGAATTTAAGCTGGCTGAAAAAGTCGTTCATCAAACCTTCGTCACCGCCGGCATGACCGCTTTGCGCGCCGTGGCGGCGCACCACGCGCGACAGTTCCTCCGCTGTGCCGGTGGAGGCGAAGCGCACGACCTCGATGCGGCTTTCCACCTCGCTCACCTTGATCTCGCCGTCCTCGCACATGATCTTCATCGTGCGGCCCATCCGGTTGGTGAAGGCGCTGAGGTTGAAGGAAGCGGTTATGCCGTTTTCGAACTCGATGTTGGTGACCTGGTGGTCGCACACATCGTTGTCGCAGCGGTAGACACAGCGCCCATAGGGGCCGTCCTTGATCGCCTGCAGCAGGCCGGCTTCCGTCTGGTCCTGTGTCAGGACGGTGGCGGGCCAGCTGCCCATGACAGGCAAATACATCTTGCGCGCTTCAAAGCGGCAATCCCCGGCCACGGCGCAATCGACGCAGCGGTCCGCGCTGCCCTTGGGCGCGTTTTCCGCTTTGAAGTAACTTAAGCTGCCAAATGATGAGACGCGCCTGGCACGGCTGCCTGTGAGCCACACCAGCAGGTCCATGTCATGGCAGGATTTTTGCATGATGATTGGGCTGGATGTCCTGCTTGAGCGCCAGTTGCCGCGCACAAAGGAGTGGGCCATGTGAAAGTTGCCGATGTTCTCGTTGTGCTGGATGCTGATGACATGGCCCAGTTCATTGCTGCGCACGATGTTCTCAAGCTGCCTGAAAAAGGGGGAGTATCGCAGCACATGGCAGACCGTGACCTTGCTGCCGGTCTTCTCCGCCGTATCGCGTATGCGCATGCACTCCGCAGGATCGGGCGAGATGGGTTTTTCCAGCAGGATATCATAGCCCAGGACCATAGCCCGCATGGTCTGCGCGAAATGGTCGCGGTCCATGCTGGCGATGATCACGGCGTCGGCTATCTTGCCCGCGTCAAAGAAGTTGTCCGCCCCGCCAAATGCCCGCTTTGCCGGTATATGGAACAAGGCCGCGGCCGCCTGCCTGCGCGCGGTGTCGGGATCGACTACCGCACAGATGTCAGCCAGTCCGCTGTCATAGGCGTACTTCGCGTATATCATTCCCCTTTGGCCTGCGCCGATCAATGCTAACCTGAACATATGCGGTTCACCCCTCAGCCCACATTATAGCGGCTGCTTGGTCAGATTGATTTGTCTTATTGGGTCATTTGTTTGTCTTATTTTACAGGATTCGCTTTTGCCGGTTCCATGTGGACAGCAGGCGCCGGGCCCGCTATACTGTCTGCGGTGAGGTGATCACGATGATATATGAGGGGACTGTGATGCGGCAAAGCATCACTGTCAGGAAACTGTATACGGTCCACTATTACGAGTACGATTGCCACTACGTCTTTGAGGGTGAACAGCATGCTTTCTGGGAGCTTGTCTATGCTGACAGGGGGGAGGCCCTCATCACCCGCGACGGGCGTGAGTTCCTGCTGCGCCGGGGCAGCGCCATCCTGCATCCGCCGGGCGCGTTTCACACCTTGCGCGCGCAGGGCAGCGGGGGCCTGGACCTTTTTGTCATCTCTTTTGACTGTTCCGCAGGCCCACTGCGGCTGCTGGCAGAGGCGCCCTTTCCCATTGGGCCCGCGGACAAGCAGCACCTGTCCGCCATATTGACGCACGCGCGCGGGGCCTTCACGTCCAATCTGGACGCCGCCTATGGGAAGCTCAGGCGCAGCGAAACGGCGCCATTTGGCAGCGAGCAGCTGATCAGGCTCAGCCTTGAGACCCTGCTGATTCAGCTTGTCCGCAGGGCGATGGAGATACCCGGCCTGGTAGCGCATACTGTACCGGCCGCACATGGCATAGCCGATGAAGACCAGCTGGCGGGCGCCATCGCCCACATGCAGGCAAATCTGGGCAAGCCCGTGGACATGGAAGCCCTGTGCCGAAAAACGCTGCTGAGCCGCAGCAAGATGCAGCGCCTCTTCAAGGCGCACACGGGTAAAAGTGTCATGGCCTATTATATCGATCTGCGCATGGAGGCGGCAAAAACCCTGATGCGAAACCGCCTCCATAATTTCAGCGAGATCGCCGAGATGCTGGGCTTCCCATCCATCCATTATTTTTCCAAGCAGTTCAAGCAGGTCACCGGCATGACGCCGACGGAATACTGCGGATCGCTGCGCCTGTTGACGGATAAGCAGAGCTGCTGAGGGAGAGGGACACATGCAGGTCATTGAACCCCGAATCGACAAGGGCATCCTGGTCAACCCGGGCATCGGATTTTTCGCGGCGCCCGCGCTTGAAGCGGCCGATTCCCCGCGCCTGCCCGAGCACAAGTACCGCTTTACGCCCGACGCGAGGGCTTGGAATCACCCGGACAGCGGCGTTGCGTTCATTTCCTCGCGCTGGTCAGCACTCGAGCCGGAAGAGGGAACATATCAATGGGAGACATTGGACGCAAGGCTTACGGAGATCGCCTCCGCAAAGCGGATGGCCGTCATCCGCTGCGCGCCCTATGCGCTTGGCAATGATGACATCCCGGCCTGGCTTCGCGCGCGCAATCCGGACAAGCCGGATTTCCCTTTCTGGCAGATCGACCCCAACAACAGCGATTACGCTCCCTGCTGGGCGCGTTTTGTGCGGGCTTTGGCCGGGCACCTCGACGGTCACCCCATCATCGCTTCCATTGACACAGCGCTGGTGGGCGCCTGGGGCGAAGGGGGCGGAACGGAGTTTCTGGAGCCCGAAACGATGCATTTGCTGGCGGACGCCTATCTGGACAATTTTCATCGGACGCCTCTTCAGTGCATGCTGCATGACCCCCGATCGGTCGCCTATATGCGCGCCAAAGGGAGGCCCCTTGGTTTTCGGGTGGACTGCCTTGGCGACATGGGGGGATTCCACGGCAAGAAGTGGAGCCATATGCTGGATTTCTACCCGCAGAACATCCAGAACTTCGGTATGGACAAAGCCTGGGAGAGGGGTCCGGTCGTATTTGAAGCCTGCTGGACGATGCGGGACTGGTACAACAACGGCTGGGACATCAGTTACATCATCGATGAATCGCTCAAGTGGCATATCTCCAGTTTCAATTCAAAAGGCTGCCCCGTGCCCGAGGAATGGCAGGATGAAGTGGGCAGATGGGTTGGCAGGATGGGCTATCGCCTTGAACCGCGCAGGGTCATCGTGCCCGAGGAAGCGAAAGCCGGCGAGCCGCTGCGTGTCCGCAGCCTGTGGGTGAATACCGGAACTGCGCCATGTTATCATCCCTTCAGCTTATGCTATCGCTTGATGGATCGGGGAGGACAGGCGCATCATTATTTCTCGCCGGCCGATATCCGGACCTGGCTGCCCGGACAGGATATCCTCCTGGATGACTGCGTCGCCGTGCAAGGTTTGCCTGCCGGTCATTACAGCCTAGCGTTGGGGATTGAAACCGGCATCACCGGGTTTGAACCCCTTGCATTGGCCGCTCAGGGCTGCAGCCGGGGCTATCTGCCCTGCGGCCAGGTTGAGATCAAAGACACAATGAGGTGACACCGTGGGGAAGTATTCACTGGAGAGCTACGAGCAGTACCAAACGCTGGTCATCAGGCCGCGTGCCCTGCCCGCCGCGCCTGACAACAGGGCCTGCGGACAGGTCAACTTTGCTTCATCCGATGAGGCGAGGGGTGACCTCTCCCGTACCGTCATCCGCCTAAACGGGACGGAGCGTATCGGGGGGATGTGCGATAAATCGCCGCTTGGCCTGCTCATCCCCCCCGGCCGGCTGGATATGCTTGAGGAAGTCAGCGCCAGGGGCAGTTGCCTGGCTTTGCTGCACGCTCAGGATACGGACAGCCTGTGCCGGGCAGACGCGCTTGGGCTCCCCGCGGCCATGCTGCTGGACCTGTCGCAAGGGACGCGCCTGGACACCGCACAGCATCTGGCGCACAAGGGCCTGGGGGACAGGTGGCGGCGCCAGCCTGTCTTTGCAGAAATACAGGGTGATGTGTCAGAGGCGCTCAGGGAGGACCTTTTGCGCTGGCATGTCTGCGCCGCCAATGCGAACCTCGGCCTGGGCTGTGATCTGCGCCTGCGCCGCGTGACCTGTCCGGCCAGGATTTCCGGCGGCGGGGCACTTCCCCTGCGCCTGTGGTTTGACAACCGCGGCAGCGCGCCCCTGTATGGGAAGGTTTCCCTTGTCATCCGTTTATCCGCGTCAGGGCAGGCGCATGATATCGTCCTTGACAATCCGCCTGCCGTCTTTCAAAAGCTCGGTGACTGCGTTTACAATGAGATTCTCCGGCTGCCAATGATGCCGCCGGGCACGTACGGCCTGTCGCTTGCCCTGATGACCGCCGCGGGCGAACCTTTTCATCTGAATATTGACGCGGACTCCTCCGAGGGTTTTTACGTCCTCGGTCAGGTTGATGTCGATGACCGGCCAAGGCCTGAGATGTTCTCGATATGGGACCATTATTACCCGGAAGGCTACTATCCCCTCGAAGATCCCGCGCAGCCGCTGGCCCAGTAGCGTCAGGGCTCAGTCAGCGCAATTACCGTAAAATATCGCGTTAATTTCCTTTAGTGATTTCACTTTCGTCCAAAAATGACGAAAGTGTTGCATTTTAGTTTCAAATGTGATATATTCCTAAGCGTTCCATAGCGCGGCGATTATCTGAAGGTGATTACCTGCCTGTGGTATTTTTTTGCCCAAAAACGCACGAAAGGGATTTCATGAAGAAAAAACTGTTGATCCTCCTGCTCGCGCTCCTCTTGACGCCGCTTATGCCGGCGGGAGCCGAGGATGTGAAGGGGAACCTTGACTTTAGCCGGATAGCATTGGCGGCATCTGACAGGACAGTCGATTTTGCCCAGGCCAAGGTCACGGACATTGACGCCTTGATGGCTTTTCTGGACGCGCATCCCCGGCTGGAGCGGGTGGATATGTATGAGACGCGCCTGAAGGCCGATCAGCTTGACCTGCTGGCCGGCCGGTATCCCAACATCCGCTTTGGCTGGACCATCCGCCTGGTGGAAGACCACTACATACGCACCGACGCCACCGCCTATGCCATCAACCACAATAACCGTTCCGAAACCCACTCAAGCGAGGACTTCCGCCAGCTGAAGTACTGCCCGGATCTGATGGCGCTTGACCTGGGGCACAACGGGATCACCGACATCAGTTTCCTTGAGGACCTGCCCAAGCTGCGCCTGCTGATCATCACCTGCAACCTCATTGTGGATGTCTCGCCTCTGGCCAAGCTGCAGGACCTGGAATATCTGGAGCTTTTCAAGAACCAGATCGAGGATGTCAGCCCGCTGGCGAAGCTGGAGAAGCTTATCGACCTGAATTTGAGCCACAACCGCATCAAGGACTTGAGCCCCCTGCAGACCCTGCCCAGGCTGGAACGGCTGTGGATATACAATGCCAACAACTACAACGCCGATGATCCCGTGCCGCCCGAGCAGGTTGAAGCGCTGCAAAAAGCGCTTGGCAGCTGCCATATCGATTCGACTTCCTATTCAACCCTGGGCGGCTGGCGCACGCATGAGCGCTACTATGTCGTATTCAATGTGTTCCATGGCGAAATTGCCTACCTGCCCTGGGGCAGCAAGGGTCTGAAACCCAATTACTGAACCGGTCAGCATGATTACAGCTGCTGTGATCCCTGCTCCGTGGCGCTCCAAAGCAGCTGTTTCCATTTCTTTCCTGTCTGTGTTGTGGCCAGGCCGCCCTGGGCGGTCTCACGCACGTTTTGCGGCATGCCTTGTCCGATGCGGTACATCGCTTCGATCACTTCATCCCAGGGCACCCGGCTTTCAATGCCGGCCAGTGCCATTTCAGCTGCGGCCAAGGCGTTTGCCGCGCCCGCTGCATTGCGCTTGATGCAGGGCACTTCCACCAGGCCTGCCAGGGGATCGCAAGTGAGGCCCAGCATGTTCTTGAGCGCCATCGCCATCGCGTGGGCGGATTGCGCCGGGCTGCCCCCGGCCAGTTCCGTGACAGCAGCCGCTGCCATGGCGCTGGCTACCCCCACCTCTGCCTGGCAGCCGCCCGCGGCGCCGGAGATAAAGGCGTTGTTGGCGATCACATAACCGATGGCCCCGGCGGTAAAAAGGCAGCGCACGACCTGTTCATCGCCGGCCTGCAGTTTTTCCTGGACGGCCAGAAGCACACCGGGCAGCGTGCCGCAGGAACCGGCTGTGGGTGACGCGCAGATAAGGCCCATGGCGGCGTTGACTTCATTGATGGCAACGGCGTAGCCAAGCGCGCGCAAAAAGGTGCTGTCGGTCAAATAATGCCCGGAATGGATGTAGCTGTCCAGTTTTTTTGCGTCCCCGCCCGTCATGCCGGAGTGGGAGATCACGCCCCTGATGCCGCTTTGCGCGCCTGCCTTCATGACCTGAAAACTGCGTGCCATCTGCTGCAGCACGATATCACGCGGATTGCCTGTCTGCTCGATTTCCTGCGCGATCATGATGCCGCTGATGGCTATATTCTGTTCTTCTGCCTGGCTGACCAGGTCATAGATGCTTTTAAACACATTTGCTCCTATAAGTCCAGGATGATGACCTTGCGGATGAGCGGCTGGCGTGTGATGAGCTTGACGATGTCGGGGCTGACAGGCGTGTCCGTCTCGATGACCATCAGCGCCGTCTTTCCCCTGTCCGAGCGGGAGACTTCCATGTGGTTGATGTTGACCTGCTCATAAGCCAGCAGCTGGGTAACAGAGGCGATGGCGCCGTATGCATCCCGGTGAAAGATCAGCAGCGCGGGCGATTCACCCGACAGCCTCAGCTGGAAGTCATCCACCTGCGTAATCTGCACCAGCCCGCCGCCGACGGAAATACCGATTACCTGCATGCGGTCCTCATCGCGCTGCAGCTCGATCATCACGGTGTTGGGGTGTCTGGGCACCGCTTCCTCCACCACGAAACCCAGGTCAAGACCGGCAGCCTGCGCGATTTGCAGGGCGTTTGGGATGCGCTCGTTATCGCCAGCAAAGCCCAGGAGGCCGGATACCACCGCGACATCCGTCGCGTGGCCTTTGTAGGTCTGCGCGAAAGACCCGTAAAAGTGGATGATAGCCTTTTTGGGTTCCTTGCCGAAAAGCTTGCGCGCCAGCAGGCCGATGCGCGCCGCGCCGGCTGTGTGGGAGCTGGAGGGACCAATCATGACCGGCCCAATGATGTCAAATACGGAACGATACTTCATGCTGACGCTTTCTTGCTGTACGGCTTGTCGGGATGCATCACCCGGCGTCTCAAATACGCCTGTCAGGGTATGATTTATTGAATGTCTCTATGGGGAGACAAAGCTAACGAGAAAAGAGGAGACTGTCATGTCACTTGAGAATATCGTCCTGTGGATCATCTTCGGCGCGCTCGCCGGTTTCCTGGCCGGAAAGATCATGAAAAGCTCAAACGGCCTGATCGCCAATGTTATCCTTGGTGTCGTCGGCAGCTTCGTGGGCGGCTGGCTTGCCGGTCAATTGGGCATCGCAACGGGTACGGGTTTCAGCCTGATGTCCCTGCTCATCGCCATTGGCGGCGCCTGCGTTGTCATCTTCATCGCAAGGCTCTTTGCCAGGTAGCTGACAGAGGCCCTGCACCGCCGTCCGCGTCCGCGTCAGCGGAGGGCGGTTTTTTTGTCCGCGGGGAATGTGATTACCTCAGATGCTGCCCTGGAAGGTATCCCACTGGGACAAGTCGCCGGTGTCGTAGCCTTTCATAAACCAGGTCTGCCGCTGCGTGCTAGTGCCATGGTTGAAAGTGTCAGGATCGGCATAGCCCTGGACCTTTTTCTGGATGGCGTCGTCACCGACCGCGGCAGCCGCGCTCATGGCCTCATTCAGGTCACCCTGCTCCAGATAGCCTTTGTCCTTGATGTGGCGGGCGACAACGCCTGCCAGATAATCCGCCTGCAGCTCATAGCGCACGCTGTAGGCGTTGAACTCTGTCTGGCTCATAGCGCCCGATGCGGCCTGCTGGCGAAGGGTGCTGAGCTGGTCGGTCACGCCCAGCAGCGTCTGCACATGATGGCCAGCCTCGTGGGCGATCACATAGCTCATGATAAAGTCACCCTGCTTGGCGCCGTAGCGTTGGACAAGCGTGTCATAAAAGCTCAGGTCCAGGTAGATCGTCTGATCCCTGGTGCAATAAAATGGGCCGACGCCGGAGTCCGCGGTGCCGCAGCCCGTAGCGGTGCTTTGGTTGTACACCGCAAGCGTGCACTCCTGATATTTTTCCCCATACTCGGGAAACAGGCCGTTCCATGTGTCCTCAATGTCCGCCATGACCACCGAGGCGTAGTCCATCAGCTGTTTTTCGCTCTCGCTTGCGGTGTAATTCTGCCGGATCACTTCCGGCTGCTGCTGAGTGCCCGCCATGTTCTGCAGCGCGCCCGGGTTGCCGGTCAGGAGAAAAATCACCAGCGCGATCACTAGTCCGATGCCGCCGCCCGCGACCGTCTTGCCCCTGCCTGTGGATAATCCTCCGCCGGTGCTGACACCCCGCCGGTCATCGACATTCGTGCTCTTTCTGCGGCCTTCCCATTTCATCGGACAAGTCCTCCTTGAGGCGTAACGCTATGCTGTCTTCCTATGTCAATGTAGCATAGCGCGCCTGAAAAGGCAACATCATATGCCCGGGTGCAGGGGAATGCCGGATTACACCAGGTATTTGTTGAGGAACGGTATTTTTTTAAGGATCCACACCAGCAGCATGCTGCCAAGGAAAATAGCCACTGACAGCAGGGGAACAGACAGCGCCTGGCTGAACTGCATGACCGAGATGCCCATTTTGTCAAATAACATCAGAAAGAAGACATGGCTGAGGTACATCCCAAAGGCATAGGAGGCCATCTTTGTGATGAGCCCGGATTGCCTTTGGGAAAACCGCACCTTGGAAATCCGCTGGCTGAAAAGTACAAAGACGCCAATTGACGCCAGCACCACATTTGGCTTGGGGAACAAGTAATAGGTTTCGACTGCTTCTCCGCTTGAGACAGACTGGAAGTGCGTGATCAGTACTGTCGCCAGGATGCCAATAACGCCCAGGGCATAGGCAAAAGCTTCCATTTGTTGATTGAGTTTGTATTTGTCCAGGTAGTAGCCCAGCACGAAGTAACCCGAATACCCCATGACAAGTTCCATACCCAGTTTCTCCGCGATTGTCGGGATTTTTGACAATGCCGGGATGTCTTTGAGTACCGGTATCAGGACAGAAAACAAAAACCACAGGATCAGGAAAAGTTCAGTCAGTTTCTTGTCGCCAGTGATTTTCTTTAGAAACGGCACGATCAGGTACAGGCCCGCCATCATGAACAGGAACCAGAGGTGCGGCGGACCTTCAATGAACTGCTCGACAAGTGACGCAAAGCCAAGGCCGCGGCTTTGAAGCGCCCTGAGCACATACCCGGCCAGGGCATACAGCAATGACCACAGGACAAATGCGATGGCAACTTTTAATACGTTTCTCCTGAGTAAAGCGCTCATTGGAATATTCTTATCCGGATCCAGGAAAAATACGCCGCTGATCATAATGAAAACCGGTACGCAAAAGCGGCCGAGGCTGTCATAAATGTTGAACCACATCCAAGCGGAGGATTTGACGGGCGCGAAATACCATTCTGTGGCGGCGACATGCACCACGATGACAAAAAACGTGGCAACGACCCTAAGCAGGTCATATTGTACCTGTCTCTTGTTGGGAATTTCACTCTGCATTTGATTCAACCCCCTTTGCTTGAATCATAGCATAGGGAAAACATCGCTGGCAATGGCCGCTGAACGATTATGCGCACAGCAAATCAACGCCACGCACCCTTTGGTACGGTTTCCGTTCCATCATTCTGTCATGGTCCGGTGATCTTGACCTTCGTGGGGATTTCAAAGACCTCGTCGCCGAACTTGCCGACTTCAAGTTTGGTCACTGTGACGGACATGCCTCCTTTTTCCTCCCCGTAGCGGTTTTTCACCAGGGCGCCGGTCTCCTTGTCAATATAAAGCCAGTTGCCCTTCATGCCCATCATGTCGATGTCCATGTAGAACACCAGGCAGTCGAAGCCCTTGATCTTCTGGTCTTCCTGCTGCTGATAGGGGGCGTTCACCACCATGGACAGTGTGTAGTTGCTGACCGCCTGGATGGCTGCGCTTGCTTCGGGGTTATCCGGCGCCATCCTGACGCCTGTTTTGCCTTTGGCGGGATACTTGTAAAACCATTCTCCGTCAAACACGGAGATCTCTTTGCTTGTCTGATCAAGCAGCTTGAATTTCTTGCCTTTCATCCAGTACTCGGCCTTCATGTTCATGCCCATGGCATTGGTCGTTTCCGCGTAATGCACACCCTCGGTTTTAATGAGCTCGGCATATTTCGCGGCTGCTTCAGCCAGGGGTGAAAGGCTTGGCACACTCGTTTGCGGTGGTTCTTCCTGCGCGATCAGCCGCAGCAGGTAAGGCAGGTCACCGGGCAGGGAATTGGCAGGCACTGTCACAAAGGCATTGAAAAAACTTGCTATTTCTTCCTGCGGCGTGCCTGTCGTTTCCTCGGCCGGGGCGGGAGATAAAACAATCAAGAAGGCGAGGCAAAGGACGAGACAAGCCGTCAATGCTTTCACGCGCACTTGATTTCACTCCTTTCGTGTCTGCCCAATGGAGCGGGGAAAAGCGGCGCCTCATCTTCGGTCAAGGGAGCCAGCGGGTCCTCTGTTGGTGTCAAAGGAGCCAGTGGGTCCTCTGTTGGGGTCAGGGGTGCCAGAGGGTCTTCGGTTGGCGTCAGAGGCGCAAGGGGATCGTCGGTCGGGACCAGGGGCGCGAGCGGATCCTGCGTAGCCTCCGTTGCCTTGGCAGCGTCATCCGCCCATTTATTCATATCCTCCAGCCATTTGTCGCGTTCGGCCTCCGCCTTCTTACGCCTGGCATCGGCATCCCTGGCCTCTTTGTCAAAGCGTTCCGGATCCGCGAAGGTCTTCTCCAATACGGCCGGGAATTCCAGGTTACCGCCGCCGGGCTTCAAGCCCACCAGGACGAACTTGTAGCCGCCGCCACTCCTTTTAAGTTGAATATTGAGGTTCATGCTGCCCGATGCAGACGCGATATTTGCTGCTGCACTGATATTTGCGCTTCCTGAGTTGCCTTCTACGGACACAGCGGCGTTGATATTGCTTTGCATCGGCAAGGTGAAGTTAACCAGCGCGAAATTCTCGGCGCCGGTATCGATGTAAAACGACGCGCCCGATGTCTGGAGCACGACATCGATACCGCCTTCCCCGGAAGTGAGCGCCGCTAAGCCCATTTCTTCAAGCACGCTATCCATTGTTTTCTTCAGCGAATAGAAAGCCGTCGCCGCATAGGGAGCATGCATCCCATGGTTGAAGGTGGGGTCCGAACTTGCGGCGGTTCCTCCCGCCTTCTGTGCCATCAGCGAGAAACTGCACGCAACTGTCAACCCCTGTACTTCAACCGTCTTTGTCTGCAGACCATTGGTCCTGATAATCCAGTCGAATTCTTCTATCGGCTCCACCGTGACATCCGGCTGCTTTGTTTCAGCCGGGACCTTGGTTGTTTTGGGCGTCGGTTCGGCGGGCTGCGGCGTGATATTGGGCTTTGGCCGTTTTCCCTTCTTCTTGCCCGGGCCGGTGTCTGCCTTTGGCGAGGTGTCTCCTTCAAGCGGCGGTTCACAGTCGATATCCGACCGCTTGATGTAGCCATAGAAGCTGTGCTCACTGAATTTCCCCATGTAGGTCACATAGGTCTTGTACAGCACCAGCACCCAGTTGGCGTCGTATTCGTACACGTCCAACTTTGCCCCGGCGTACACTGTGGCGATTACGGGGAACTGCTCGCCTTTGCCCCAGTAGATGTTTGTTGCTTTGTTGACGGTGCCCGAAGAGACGGGCGGCGTGGCTTCGCCCAGTGCAGTCGGCAGGATACCTGACAACAGCAGGATTGCCAGGAAGATGTTCATCGCTTTCTTCATCTTTCAAGTCTTCTTTCTGGATAAAGACCACAATGAAAGAAGGAAGAACAGTACCGCGGCGGCAGCCAGCACCAGCAGATGTTCCTCTGCTGTAAACGTATGTCCGCCCAGCGTGAGCGTGACTCCCATGGTCTCCTTGAAACCGGCGACCATTTCCTGCGGCGCTCCGGTAAAGACGACGCCAATGGGCTTTTCCATCAGTACCTGGCGAAAGAGCGCCGCGGCGTGGGATGTTGGGATAAATTTGATGAGGGACTGCACAGCCGCAGGCAGCTGGCCGATGGGCATATAGATGCCTGTGAGGAAACCGATCAGGGTGCCCATAAGGGTGCTGGCGGTGGCAAAGGCATTGCTGCTGTTGATAAAAGAAACCAGGAACAGAACGATGGAGGTGTTGGACAGCGCGCTGATCAGGATGAGCCCGGCTGTTGTTGAAAGTGTCGTCATTGTCGGGACCGCGCCGCCGCGCGCCAGGATGTAAACAATGGCAAACACGGCGGTGAGCAGGCTCATCAACAGGCCGATCAGGAACGCGCTGAGGATGTAACCCCCCGTCAAGCCGGTGCGGCTGAGGGGGGAGGAGTAGAAATCCTTGATGATCTTACGTGATTTGTCATCCACCATGATCCCAAAGGCGCCCATGGTGGATGTGACTGACACCACGGCCAATAGTCCGCCCATGACCCAGTTGTCCATCAGGCTGCGCACGCCCTGCCTGCCCCGGAATATGTCGCTGCCTGCCCAGGCGTCACCCAGGAACAGCGCGTACAGCAGGATGATGATGATGACCGACAGCAGGGAGAAGAAGACGGATGCCTTGTCCCTGAAATAAACCCGCAGGTTTCTGACAAGCAATGCTTTCATTCCCTTATCCCCTTTCCGGTGATCGCAAGGAAAACATCATCCATGGTGCCCCGCGTAACCTCAAAGCCGGACAGATATTCCCGGCACTGCTCAATGATGGGCAGGGCGTCCATGGAGCTTGGGATGTTCAGCGTCAGCCATTCCGCGGTTTGCCTGTATGGCTTGTCCAGTTTGTCGAGCTGTTCCTTGACTTTGGGCATATCGGCGCACACCAGGGCCAGCTTGTCCGCCGTATATTCCTCTTCCAGCCGGGCAGGGCTGCCCTTGGCAGCGATCAGGCCGTTATCGATGATGATGACAAAATCCGCGCCCGCGGCCTCTTCCATATAGTGGGTCGTCAGGAACAGTGTCATCCCGCTTGATCGCTGCAGTTCGCGCACGGTGTCCCACACGCTTTGGCGGGTCTGCGGGTCTAGGCCGGTCGTCGGCTCGTCCAGGAAAAGGATTTCCGGTTTGTGGATCAAAGCGCGCGTGATGTCACAGCGCCGCCTTTGACCGCCTGAGAGCTTGCCGTAAGGGCGCTTGAGGATCCCACTGACCCCTGCCGCATCGGCGGCTGCCCCGACCGCGTTCTTGAGTTTCTGTCCCTGCAGGCCGTAGAGCCCGCCGCGGGCGCGCAGGTTTTCCTCCACTGTCAGCAGCGGGTCAAGCAGCCCATCCTGGAAGACCGCGCCGATCTTTTTTCGGATCTCCGCGTCGTCCTTTCCCAGGGTGAGGCCGTCCAGCGTAACCTGACCCGCGTCAGGTTTCAGGAAAGTGCACAGCATGTCGATGATCGTGGATTTGCCTGCGCCGTTTGGGCCCAGAAGCGCGAACATCTTGCCCTTTTCCACATAGAAATCCACCCCTTTGACTGCCTGCACGCTGCCGTAGGATTTCTTCAGACCGCTGACCTCGATGATTTTGTTCATATGATTCCCTCCGCAATGAAAAAGGAAGCTCTCTGCTGCGAATGATAAATCCGGGCCATGAAATTGTCAATGATATAACAAAGCGGGTCGGAACGTCTTTACGCCCCCGAAACCAAAAACATACTGGCATTCGGGGGCGTACTGCTGGGGGCGTATTGCTTTATTTGCCAGGCTGTGAAGCCTGCCCTTTCCCGATCATCCCAGGCGGATCACATTCCAACTCAGCGCAGGGATGATCACAGTGAATCTGCCGCCGTCCATATTGCCGTTTTCACCCGCAATGGGCCTTACCTTGCCGGGTTCATCCTCGGTGTTGACGGCCTTGACATCATCATGGTGCAGGACGATGTGCTCCAGGGGCTTGAGGTTTCCAAAGGCGCGAAGGTCACAGCTGAGCTCAATGCCTTCCTTCAGGTCGCGGTTGACCGCAAACAGCGTGACGGAGCCGTCGTCACTCATGACGGCTGTTGCGTCAAGCAGCGGCACATCGCTGTAATCGGAACAGTCATAGACGGGTGACTTGACTATGGGGCGCAAGGCTGTGCCCCGGCCGTATCGGCTTGCGTGCATCAGGGGCCAGTAAATTGTCTGGGCCCAGGCGCCGCCGCCGTTGCGCGTCATGATGGGGGCGATCACGTTGACCAGCTGCGCCATGCAGGCCACCTTGACGCGGTCAGCGTTGCGCAGCAGGGTAATGAGCATGCTGCCAACCAGCAGCGCGTCCTCGAAGTTGTAGATGTCTTCCAGCAGCGGCAGCGCCTGACCCCACTTGTCCCGTTTGACGATCTCCCTGTCCTGCGCGTTGGAGTGGTACCAGACGTTCCACTCGTCAAAGGAGAGGTGGAGCTTTTTCTTGCTGTGCTTCTTGCCCCCGACCGCGTCGCAGATGGCGGTGACTGATTTGATGAAATCGTCCATATCCATGCTGCGTGCCAGGAAACCCGGCGTATCGCCCGTGGGGTTGCCATAATAGCGATGGATGGACACATAGTCCACATGCTCGTAGCACTCGTCCAGCATCTCATATTCCCAGGCGCCAAAGGTGGGCATGCTGAGCGCGGAGGAGCCGCAGGCGACCAGCTCGATGGAAGGATCGACCCATTTCATCATCTTGGCGGCTTCGTTGGCGACACGTCCGTATTCATAGGCCGTCCTGTGGCATATCTGCCAGGGGCCGTCCATCTCGTTGCCCAGGCACCACAGCTTAATATTGAAGGGATCCCTGGCGCCGTTTGCCCTGCGCAGGTCGCTGAGAAGCGTGCCGCCGCTGTGGTTTGAATACTCCACCACATTGCGCGCCTCATCGGGGCCCCGTGAGCCCAGGTTGACCGCGTACATGACTTCGGTATTGGCGTCCTTTGCCCACTGGGCGAACTCATGCAAACCTACTTCATTGGTCTCCGTCGTCTGCCAGGCCAGGTCAAGCCTGCGGGGCCGCTTCTCCCTTGGCCCGATGGAATCCTCCCAGTTGAAGCCGGAGACGAAGTTGCCGCCCGGATAGCGCACGATGGGCATATCCAGTTTTTTGACCAGATCGATCACGTCCCTGCGGAAACCGTTCCTATCTGCTGTGGGATGGCCCGGCTCATAGATGCCGCCGTACACGGCGCGGCCCAGGTGCTCGATAAAGGAGCCGTAGATCCTTTTGTCCACCTGTCCGATGGCAAAGTCGCGGTCCAGTATCATGTTGGCTTTCTTCATCGCGGAGCGTCTCCTTGTTTGATCTGATTTGACTGTATTATCTGCCAAACCGGGATCCCGTTACATGGCGATCCCGTGGCTGATGATGGGATATTTATAGCAGACGGAGGTCCGGAT
This sequence comes from uncultured Christensenella sp., assembly GCA_964584685.1. GTDB lineage: Bacteria > Bacillota > Clostridia > Christensenellales > Aristaeellaceae > UBA1038. The sequence goes on from CAZPBJ010000056.1 coordinate 19,740, forward strand.
GTCAATGTCGCCATGGCTTTACTCGGGCGTTTGACACTTCACTAGCAGAAAAGGATCCGAGAAGCCAAGCGG
>CAZPBJ010000057.1:0-19583 GCA_964584685.1 uncultured Christensenella sp.
CAATTTTCAATGTTCATACGCTTCTCCTCGATATATTTTCACGGGAGCGCAGGTTAAAACAGACTCTTGCGACTTTGATACTGCATTCTTTGCTTGATCAGCAACATTCGCAGTGAATTTACCAAAGTTATTCGCCAATCCCGAAAGAGCTTCCCCCACCTTTTTTCCATCAAGCAAATTCCCACCATCCTTGTTCAAAGAAGTATCCTCCCTTTTTAGGTATATTTGACTTCAATATATAATATACTCTGTAATTTTCGCGATTGAATGACGCAACATCCTTCACTATTCCTGCTCAATCAAAGCATTGCCCTTCATACCGGGATTTCCCTGCTACGTACAGAATGCTGCCTCCGGCATTTGTACCGAGGTGTGAACGTGTAAAGACATTTAATCGTATTGGCATCCCTTCATGTGCTTGTATATACTTTACCACATTGCTACAAGACACTCAAGAGCGCTTTTACCTGATATTGTCAAATTGTATTCGTTAAGTTGGTCTGCATTCTCCAGTTGTTTGAAACATAAATATATGGTATATTGTCAAAGAATTAATTCGTATTGGCTGAACCCGCGGCTTCTAATGGATATTGGTGTCATCTACAAAAGAGGGAGGCCTTCATTTGAAAATCCTGAACAATGTCATCAAGAAGCAAGTCTCCATAGGTGTATCACGAGAAGTATAATGCCTTGGCAAACTTCATATGATGTGTATAAAACCAACACACAATCAAAGGAGATTGAATATGGCAATTATGTACACTAAACAACTTATTTTCTTTGCCTCCTGAGAATCGGACTTGAACAAAAAGAATAAATGAACACACGCGACGTCATGCTATTCCTGTCACGTCACCTTAAGCAATCTCCTCGCGATCGCCGTCACCGGCCTGTACAGCGGCCCTTCCATCTCCCGAACTACCTGTTTTAACTGCCTGATGATCTCTATGCTCTGCGGGCAATGGCTTTCGCACTTGCCGCAGCTTTGGCACAGGGAGGCGTTTGAGGGCCTGGCCGCCATCCCGCCCAGGTTGCGCAGGTACTCGAAGCGTGCCGACTTTGCGTTCATCAGGTACTTGTCATTGTAGTAGGAGAAGCAGCCCGGGATATCCACACCGTGGGGGCAGGGCATGCAGTAGCCGCAGGCGGTGCAGGGGACTTTGGTCTTTTCAAGCAGGATGGCCTTTACCCGCGCGAACACGTCCAATTCGCTTTGCGAGAGCGCGCCGGCCTCGGCCTGGCTTGCGATACGGATATTCTCTTCCAGCTGGGCTTCATCGCTCATGCCCGAGAGCACCACATTGACCTGCGGGTGGTTCCATACCCAGCGCAGCGCCCACTCGGCAGGCGAGCGCCGGGGCTCAAAGGCAGCGAATTCGCTCTTGACCTGCTCAGGCAGGTGGGTAACCAGCTTGCCGCCGCGCAGGGGCTCCATCACGATGACCGGTATGCCCATCTCGTGCGCCAGCTGCAGGCCGGCCTTCGTCGCCTGGCTGTTCTCATCCATGTAGTTGTACTGTATCTGGCAGAAATCCCAGGGATAGGCCCTCAGGATCGCTTCAAAGTCGGGCCTGGTCCCGTGGAAAGAGAAGCCGATGCTGCCGATGGCGCCGTCCCGCTTCAGCTCTTCCAGCCAGCTCATCACGCCAAGCACAGCGAGCCTGTCAAACATCGCCTTGTCCACCAGCATGTGCAGCAGGTAATAATCGATATGATCTGTTTGAAGCCTTTCCAGCTGCACGGCGAATATCTTCTTGGCGGCGTCCAGCTTGTTGACCATAAAGGGCGGCAGCTTGGTGGCGATGGCGACCTTTTCCCGGATACCGCCCGACAGCGCCTTGCCCAGGACGGTCTCGCTTTTCCCCCGCTGGTAGATGTAGGCGGTGTCGAAGTAATTCACACCTGCATCCGCCGCTTTGCGGATCATGGCGACAGACCTTGCTTCGTCAATGTTTCCGTTGAGCGTCGGGAGGCGCATGACGCCAAACCCCAGGATGGACATCTGTTCGCCGGTCTTTTGATTAAGCCTTGTCTTCACGCGCTTTCCTCCGCCGCCCCGGCATGTCATCCGCGGCGCATGCCATCTTACCACAAGCGGCGCGGGGATTGCCATACGCGCCCGGGTATCCGCGCGGCGCCCGCGGCGCGTTTTACATGACAGCCGCCCGCATAAGTGCTATGATAAACATACGCGGCAGCAGGCGGCAGACAGCTTGTCCGTGCCGCGGGGAGGTAAGAGCCCATGTTTTCAAAGAAAAAAGTCAATGAGGTCAAAGACAGCATGACCCTGGCCGACCTGCTGCACGAGGCGAAGGTCACCGACGACGCCGTCTTTGCCTACGCCTGCCTCAAACGGGCGGAGATCATGGCGCCCGACAGCCTGGAGGTGCAGCGCGCGCTGCTGATGCACGGCCGCCTGCACGAGCGGGGGCGCGTAGCCGGCGATTACAGCGTGATCAAGTGCTACCTGCTCCACTGCTTTGAGCATCCGGAGAAGCACAGCCAACAGGAGCAGGAACAGATGGCCAGGGAGATATTTGACAGCCCCCACCTGAAAAGCTGCCTTGAACTGAGCCCGCAGCCCGAAGCTTTCATGAAAGATTATCTGCTTGAACTCTGCGGCGAATACATGCGCATCTTCATCGCCGGGGACACCAGCCACGCGCCGGCCATCTTCGGCCTGGCCACCAAGGGGATGCTGCACCGCTATCTGGCCAAGCCCGCCAATGACCTGCTGCGCAATGTGCTGTCCTCGCCCTGGCTGAACGCTGAGGAGCAGCTTCTCTTGGCGCGCGGCTTTTACCAGGCCTTTCACAGGCAGATGGAAGGGCAGACCAAGGAGCTGGATAAGCTGCTGGGCGCCGAGATATGCCGATCCCTGGCCTGAAAAAGGCCAAGCCCTGCGCGCTGCTGCTCCTTTCCGCCTTGCTGATGGGCGCCCTCGCGCCGCTGCTCAGGCTGATGGACAGTGAGCTTGGCGCGGCGCTGATGACGGTCAGCGCATGGACGCTGCTGCCGCTGCTTTCCCTGTTCGTTCCGCTTTACTGCTGCGCGAGGGGCTGCGAAAAGTACCTGGCCTTTTTCCCCCACGCGCTGTTCACCTATGCGGGATGGCTTCTGCTGCGCCTGCCGATGCCGCCCTTCACTGCTTTGGCAAGCCTGCTGCTTGGCATCCTGGGCAGCGTCACGGGTGAGCAGATGTACCTGCGCCGCCTTGCAAAGGACAAGCGATGATCAAGAAAATAATCTCTATCCTGATGGCGCTGCTGCTGATGGCAGCATTCTATATATACGCCCTGATGCGTGAGGATGAGCGGACCAAGAACAGCGACGAATGGGTGGTGGCGGGCGACGAGGCGCAGCTGCAGGCCTTTGGCGGCATTGAGTCAAAGGATCCCGCGGCCCTGGCAAAGGCGATGGACAGCCTGCTGCCCCTGCCGGGAAGCCTGACAAGCGGCAGCGTGAAGGATTCAAGCTACCACGGCTACTATGCCAGGGTGCTGGAGGCGACTGACGGTGAGTCCATTGTCCGGGGCGTGCGCCCCGCGTCGGCCTCGCCCCTGATACGCAAAGACGGCCTCAGCTTTGACTATAGCGACAAGACCCTGCTGAGCTACCCCCTGCTGTGGGCTGAGGATGACGATTACACCTACTATTACATGGTGACGGATACGGCCGCGTTTATCCTGCAGCTGCCCGGGCCCGGCCAGGCAACGGCCCTGCAGGGTTTCCTGATCAGCCGGCCCTGACAAGCGCGGTACCCGCACCCGAAGGAGAGCCCATGCCCACACCTGCCGGCACGCGGGGCAACCTGCGCCGCTTTTTGCCCTACTACAAAAAATACCTGCCCCTGCTGGCGCTGGATCTGGCCTGCGCGCTGCTGACGACCCTGGCTGAACTTGTCTTTCCGCTCATCGTGCAGCAGATCACCGACCAGGCTGTCGCCGACGCCACGCGCATCACGGCCGATTTCCTCTTACGCCTGGGCCTTTTTTATGTGGGGCTGCGCCTGGTTGACGCCGCGGCCTATTATTACATGCAGTCAATGGGCCATGTGATGGGCGCGAAAATCGAAACCGACATGCGCACGGACCTGTTTGGCCACCTGCAGCAGCTGAGCTTCAGCTATTACAACAACACCAAGGTCGGCCAGCTGATGAGCCGCATGACATCCGACCTGTTTGACGTGACGGAATTCGCCCACCACTGTCCGGAGGAATTCCTGATCGCCTCCATCAAGATCATTGCCTCCTTTGTGATCCTGACGCGCGTCAGTTTGCCGCTGACGCTGCTGATCTTTGCCATGCTGCCCGTGATGATGGCCGCCACCTACTTCTTCAGCGGCCACCTCAAGCGCACCTTCAGCGCCAGCCGCCACCAGCTGGGCGAGATCAACGCCCAGACGGAGGACAGCCTGCTGGGCATGCGCGTGGTGCAAAGCTTCGCCAACGAGGAGATGGAGGCGGAGAAGTTCGGCAAGGGCAACCGCGAGTTCCTGCGCCTTAAAAAGAAGCAGTACAGGGTGATGGCGGGCTTTCACATCTCCACCCGCCTGCTGCACGGCATCATGGAGTTCGCGGTCGTTATCCTGGGGGCGGTCTACCTGGCGGCCGGCCGCATCACGGCGGGCGAGTACGTCAGCTTCCTGTTGTACATCACGCTGCTGCTGGGCGCCGTTACGCGCCTGGTTGAGTTTACCGAGCAGTTTCAGCGCGGCATCACCGGCATCGCCCGCTTTGGCGAGGTGATGGACGCGCCCCTTGAAATCAAGGACGAAAAGGGCGCAAAGCCCCTTGAGAAGGTCAGGGGGGAAATCCGCTTTGACCATGTTGTCTTTCATTATACCGACAGCGCGGACAAGGCTGTCCTGCGGGATGTGAACCTGCTGGTGCCGGCGGGGCAGTCGGTCGCCCTGGTCGGCCCTTCGGGCAGCGGCAAGACCACGCTGTGCAACCTGATCCCCCGCTTTTACGATGTCAGCGGCGGGCGGATACTCATTGACGGGCAGGATATCAAAGGCATACAATTGAAGAGCTTACGCGGGAATATCGGCATGGTGCAGCAGGATGTCTATCTATTCTCCGGCAGCGTGGCCGACAACATCGCCTATGGCAAACCGGGCGCAAGCCTTGAGGAGATCACCGCCGCGGCAAGGCAGGCAGGGGCCGACGCCTTCATCCGCGCGCTGCCCCAGGGCTATGACACCTATGTGGGCGAGCGGGGCGTGAAGCTGTCGGGCGGCCAAAAGCAGCGCATCTCCATTGCCCGCGTCTTCCTGAAGGACCCGCCCATCCTGCTGCTGGACGAGGCGACCAGCGCCCTGGACAACGAATCCGAGCGCCTGGTGCAGACCTCGCTTGAGACGCTGGCCAGGGGGCGCACAACACTGACCATCGCGCACAGGCTGACCACCATACGCAGCGCGGATGTCATCTGGGTATTGACCGAAAAGGGGCTGGAAGAGCACGGAACGCACAGGGAGCTGATGAAGCTTGGCGGCATCTACAGCGGCCTGTACAAGATGTATGCCGCGGGCGACGACAAGGCACAAACAAGGGAAGGGGATACAGTATGAACCTGCAGTTTATGGGCGCGGCGCGCGAGGTCACAGGGTCCAAATACCTGCTGCAAACGCTGGGAAAAAACATCCTGATCGACTGCGGCATGGAGCAGGGGGGCGATACTTACGAAAACCAGGAGCTGCCCGTCGCGGCGGATCTGGTGGACTGCGTCGTGCTGACGCACGCGCACATCGACCACTCCGGCATGCTGCCCGAGCTGTACCAGCAGGGCTTCAGGGGGCCCATCTACGCCACGCCCGCCACCTATGCCCTGTGCGACATCATGCTGCGGGACTCCGCGCACATCCAGGAGCAGGAGGCCGAGTGGAGCAGCCGCAAGGCGCAGCGCGCCGGCGTGCCCGCCTACGTGCCGCTGTACACCATGGCAGACGCGGAGGGCACCCTGACGCTGTTTCAAAAGGTATCCTACGGCGTGCCAACACGGATCCTGGACAATGTGCAGCTGACCTTGATAGACGCGGGGCACCTGCTGGGTTCCGCATCCGCCAGCCTTGAGGTGACGGAGGGCGCAGTCAGCAAGACCGTGGTCTTTTCGGGCGATATCGGCAACATCGGCCAGCCCATCCTGGATGACCCGCACTATTTGACCAAGGCAGATTATGTGGTGATGGAGTCCACCTACGGCGACCGCCTGCACGGGCCGCGGCCGGACTATATCGCCGACATGGTGGACGTGCTGCAAACCACCTTTGACAGGGGCGGCAACGTGGTCATCCCCTCGTTCGCGGTGGGCCGCACGCAGGAGATGCTGTATTTCCTGCGCGAGATCAAGGAAAAACATATGCTGCGCGGCCATGAGGGCTTCCCGGTCTACCTGGACAGCCCGCTGGCCATCAAGGCGACAGAGATCTTCGTCAACAGCGCCGAAAACAACTTTGACGCGGAAATGCGCAGGATGCTGGGCGCAGGCATCAACCCGATCAGCTTTGCCGACCTCAGGCTGAGCGAAACCGCCGATGATTCCAAGGCCATCAACTTCGAGACCCGGCCCTGCGTGATCATCTCCGCCTCCGGCATGGCCGAAGCAGGCCGCATCCGCCACCACCTCAAGCACAACCTGTGGAAGGAAAACGCCACCATCCTCTTTGTAGGCTACCAAAGCGTTGGCACCCTGGGCCGCCTGATCGTTGACGGCGCAAAAGAGGTCAGGCTTTTCCAGGAAAGCATCGCGGTCAACGCGCAGGTCCGCATGCTCAAGGCCATCTCGGGCCACGCCGACCGCGACGGGCTGCTTGTCTGGGCGGAGAGCTTCTCCCCCGCGCCAACGCGCTTCTTTGTCTGCCACGGCGAGGAAGAGGTGGCGATGAGTTTCGCCAAAGAGCTTGAGACCCTTGGAAAAAAGACCGCGGTGCCCTACAACGGCGACGGCTGGGACCTGACGCTGGACAAGCAAACGGAATCCGGCAAGCGCGTGCCGGCTGACAAGAAAACAAAGAAGAAGGCCAAGGCCAAGGAAGTCCTCCAGGCTGCCGGCGGCCAGACCCTTCAGGGTTCCTTTGACCGCCTGGGGGCCCTCATCGACAGGAGCAAAGGGTTCAGCAATGACCTCAAAAAGCAATTGGCCGATCAGATCGACAAGCTGGTCAGGAAGTGGGAGCGGGAATGAATTTGCAGGCATTGAACGCGGGGCTGCCGCAGGATATCGCAGGCTTCATGGCCTGCGGCAGGTGGGAGGAAGCCCGGGAGATGACAGAGGCCAGGCTGCTGCTTGACCTGCCCCGGATGCTGCGCGACAGGCTGGAACTGGCCCTGTTCTTCATGCAGGAACTCCGGGGCGCATACTGCCTGGGCGAAGAGCAGCTGATTACAGAGGTGCGCGGGAAGATACCCGATTTTTCGGACGACGATTTCCGCCAGCTGCGCAACCTTGGCTGGCTGGACGCTATGCGCATCCGGGGCCGCCAAATGTACTTTGAGGACAGCGTGGCTTCGCTGCTCAAGGCGAACCCCGATTTCGCCGCCCGCGCGGGCAAGCCGCTGTCGCCCAGCCGCCCCCTGCTGGACGACGCGATGGCGCAGATGAAAAAGGATGGGGGCATGCGGCTGAAGCTGCGGCTTTCATCCACCCTGCGGCTCAAGGACGATGCCTTTGTGCCCGGCCGCGCCTGCTTTGTCCATCTGCCGCTGCCCACGCCCGCGCCGCAGCAGCATGACGTGCAGATCATCGACATTCAGCCCAGGCCAAAGCACATCGCCCGCGAAAGCGCGCCCCAGCGGACCGCCTACTTTGAGGAGACCCTGGCCGAGAACCTGCCCTTTGCGGCGGTGTCCACCTTTGAGCAGGCGCCGCGCTATGTCGATCCGCTGTCGGCGAGCTTTTCAAACATCGCATATCCCGCCGCCAGACCGCCCGTCAAGGAGGACCTGGAGGAACTGCCGCCCCACATGGCTTTCACGCCTTACCTCAAAGCGCTGGCAAAGGAACTGGCCGGCGATGAGGTTATCCCTGTGCGCGTGGCCAAGCGCATCTATGACTACATCACGGGCAATGTGCTGTACAGCTACGTGCGCCCCTACCTGCTGATAGAAAACGGAGCGGAATACGCCGCGCTCAACCTGCGGGGCGACTGCGGCCTGCAGGCGCTGCTGTTTATCACCTTGTGCCGCATATCCGGCATCCCCGCGCGCTGGCAGTCGGGCTTATACGCCGCGCCGGGCGACGAGGGCTCCCACGACTGGGCCTGGTTTTATACGCAGCCCTGCGGCTGGCTGCCGGCCGACTGCAGCTTTGGCGGTGCAGCCAGAAGAGGCGGCAACGCGGAGCGCCGCGAATTCTACTTTGGCAGCCTGGACCCCTACCGCGCGGTGTTCAACCGGGCGTATATGGGAGCCTTCCAGCCGGAGGGCAAATACCTGCGCCGCGATCCCTATGACAATCAGTCCGGCGAAGCGGAAACAATAGGCGGCCCGCTGGGCAGGGGCACCTACCGCACCAGGCATGAGGTAAAACTGCTGTAGGGAAGCAGGCGAAACCTGCCCTACTCAAAATTGACCAGCGGCCTCAGCTGCTCCACGCGCTTGTCGCCGATGCCGGGGATGGTTTTCAGGTCCTCAACATAATAAAATGGCGTGATTTGACGCGCCTCAATGATCAGATCGGCGATTTTGGGGCTGATGCCCGGCAGGGTATCCAGCGTTTCCTTGTCAGCCCGGTTGATGGCAACGCCATGCGCCGGTTCCCACGTCGCTGCGAAATAAGCAGGCACAGGCCGCAGCACAAGCGGCTCGGGCGCCTTTGAAAAAAGCCCTGCCCACAGGGCAAGGCAGAGCGCCGCCGTCAGCGCGCACAAGGAAAACAGGAAGCGCCGCAAGAAGGCGAGCATTAAAGCGTCTTTGAAATCTTCTGGCCGGCGGGGGTATCCTCAACCGTATAGCCAAGCTCCGTGATCTGCCGGCGCAGCTCGTCGGAAAGCTTCCAGGCCTTGTCCTGACGCGCCTGGATGCGCGCCTTGGCCAGGGCCAGTACGTCATCGGGCAGACCCTCCGGCTTTTTCATCAGCAGGCCCAGCACGTCGGTAAGCTTGTCAAGCGTCCCCTGCGCGTGCGTGACAGCATTACGGGCGGAATCGGCGCTCAGCGTGGTATTGACCGCGTACACCAGGTCAAACAAGGCCCCGAGCGCTTCGGCGGTGTTCAGGTCGTCATCCATGGCCGCGTCAAAACGCCGCGCGCAGCTGTCGATCACGTCATTAAAGGCCTGATCCTCGGCGCTGAACGCCTTGTCCTGCGCCCTGCGCAGCAGGAACGCCATCCTGTCGCGCGCGCCGTAGAGGCGCAGCAGGGAGGCATGGGCCTGGACGATCATGTCGCGGCTGAAGTTGAGCGGGCTGCGGTACTGCGCGGAAAGCATGAACATGCGCACGTCCTCCGCCTCATACTCCTTGAGGATGTCGCGCACGGTGAAGAAGTTGCCCAGGGACTTGGACATCTTCTCGTTGTCGATGTTCAAAAAGCCGTTGTGCATCCAGTATTTCACGTAGGGCTTGCCGGTCGCGCCCTCAGACTGGGCGATCTCGTTTTCATGGTGCGGGAACAGCAGGTCGCGCCCGCCCGAGTGGATATCCAGCGTCTCCCCCAGATAGGCCATGCTCATGGCGCTGCACTCAACGTGCCAGCCCGGGCGGCCTTTGCCCCAGGGGCTTTCCCAGCTGGGTTCGCCGGGCTTTTCCGCCTTCCACAGCACAAAGTCCGCGGCGTCCCTTTTTTCATCGTCCACATCCACGCGGGCGCCGGCGTCCAGGTCTTCCACATTCTGGCCGCTCAGGCCGCCGTAGTTGGGGAACCTGCGCGTATCATAGTAGACCGAGCCGTTCATCTCATAGGCCAGGCCCTTGTCAACAAGGGTCTTGATGAGCCCGATGATCTGGGGGATGTGCTCGGTTGCCCGCGGGTGCACGGTGGCCCGGCGGATGCCCAGCGCGTCCGCGTCCAGGTAATATTCCCGGATAAAGCGGTCGCCCAGTTCCTCAACCGAGATGCCCTCCAGATTGGCGCGGCGGATCATCTTGTCATCGATATCCGTAAAATTCTGAACCAGCGTCACTTTGTAGCCCCTGTATTCCAAATAGCGCCTCAGGATGTCAAAGATGATGAAGGGGCGGGCGTTGCCGATGTGGAAGAAATCATATACCGTCGGGCCGCAGGAATAGATGCCGACCTGGCCCGCCTTGACGGGTACCAGCTCTTCCTTCCTGCGGGTCTGGGAGTTGTAAACGAACATGGATGCCTCCTGATGCTGTTGATCAGAGCTGATTATAGTGCAGGCGCTTGGACGGTGTCAATCGCGGCGGCCGTTTCCCGGATGAAGTCCTCCTGGACATCGTAAGGGGGCAGATCGCTTTGGATGCGCTCATACTGCCCGTCTTCCATGAGCTGCCAGGATTGCCGGTTATCGGCCCATTGGCGGTCGAAGATGCCGATGATCCTGCGCGCGATGGCGGGATCCTTGACAGGCCCGGTCAGCTCCACGCGCTTGTCCAGATTGCGCTGCATCATATCCGCCGAGGAGAGGAATACTTCCGGGTTGCCCGCGTTTTCAAAGACATAGACGCGCGAATGCTCCAGGAACCTGCCCACAATGCTGTGGACGGCCAGGTTCTGGCAGTGCATCAGCCGCAGGCAGCATATGCCGCGCACAAGCAGCTGCACCTGGACCCCTGCCCGGCAGGCCGCGTAGATCGCCTCGATCATCTGCGGGTCGGACAGCGAGTTCATCTTCCACCGCACCCGGGCGGGCAGCCCCTGCGCGGCGTGCTCTGCTTCGCGCTGCAGCCTGGCAATGAACTCACTGCGCAGGGCGTAGGGTGAGGCGATCAAGTCCTGCATGGGGAAGGTATAGCTGTAGCCGGTGATGATGTTGAAAAACGCGCCGGCGTCCTCGCCCAGCTGCTTGTCGCAGGTCATGACACCCATATCGGTGTACTGCTTTGCGGTGACATCATTGTAGTTGCCGGTGCCGATATGCACATACTGACGCAGGCCGTCGGATTCCCGCCGCACGATGAGGGTGATCTTGGAGTGCGTCTTCCACTTGGGGACCCCGTACAGCACGTGGCAGCCGGCCTTTTCCAGGGTCTGGCACCAGTTGATGTTGTTCTCTTCATCAAAGCGCGCCCGCACCTCAACCAATACGGTCACCTGCTTGCCGTTTTGAGCGGCGCGCGCCAGGGAGGGCACCAGGGCGCTCCTGGATGAGATGCGGTACAGGGTCTGCTTGATGGCCAGGACATGGGGGTCGTCCGCGGCCTCGCGCACCAGGCGCAGCACCGGCTCAAAGCTGTCGTAGGGATGATGGAAAAAAAGGTCGCCGCCCCTGATCGTGCGGAATATCGATTCCTTCGCGGCCAGCCTCGGATCAATCGCCGGCTTGTAGTCCGGATAAAGCAGCGCGTCAAATCCGGGCAGTTTGATCAGCTCCCGCATCAGGAACCGCAGGTCAAGGGGGCCGTCAATGGGCTGGATGATGCGCTCGGGCGCTTCCAGTGCCGCCTGCAGGCGCCTGAGCAGCTTGGCGTTGTGTTTCTCGGGTATCTCCATGCGCACGATCTTGCCGTAGCTTCGCCGCTTGATGTTCTTGCGCATCTCTTCAATGAGGCTGTCGGCGTTTTCGATGTCCATGACGAAGTCCGTGTTGCGCGTAATGCGGAAAGGCATCGACGCGATGGGGTCCATATAAGGGAACAGCCGCGTCAGGTGCATGGTGATCACGTCTTCCAGCAGCACGCCGCGCGCCTTGCCCTCGCTCATGGGCAGCAGGATGAAACGCTTGATGGAGGGGGGCACCGGCACCAGCGAAAGCTGCGGCAGGCCGCCCTTGTCGCTTTGAAGCAGGACCGCGATATAGAGGCGTTTGGCCGCCAGCAGCGGGAAGGGATGGCTTGGGTTGATGACGCGGGGCGTCAAAACGGGCATGACCTGCGTATCAAAGTAACCCGACAGCCAATTGCGCTGGGCATCGGATAAGCCATGGGCGGGCAGAATGTGCAGGCCGCCTTGTTCAAGCATCCCCAGCAACTCATTGAGCAGGGCATACTGCTTTTCCACCTGCCGCTTGGCGGCGGAGCGGATGGCCCGCACCTGCTGCAAGGGGCTCATGCCCGAGGGATCCGCCACTTCCAGGCCGGCGTCGATCTTGCGCTCCAGCTTCCCGACGCGCACCATAAAAAACTCATCGAGGTTTGAGGAGACGATGGCCAGGAACTTTGCCCGCTCAAGCAGCGGGTTGCTGTCCCTGGCCGCTTCCATCAGCACGCGCTGATTGAAGCTGATCCAGCTCAGTTCCCTGTTGACAAACCGTTTGCCGGCTGCCATACGTCTCCCCCCAACATTCCGCGCTATTTCGCGCTCAGCTTCAGGATGGTCATCTGCGGCTTGTTCATCAGCCGCATGGGCTGCCAGGGATACGCGCCCGATGCGCCCAGGCCCGGGCTGATGTACTCATACACGGCATGCACCGCGGCCATGCCTGATATGGCGCCGTCACCCGGGAGCCAGCCCTGCAGGCCCATCATGCTGCCCGGCACCCATAGCGGCCCGATAAAGGGAAGCCGCCACTGCCCGTTGTTCCAGTGCCCTGCCAGGATCAGGCTGACCGTGCCGGGAAAGTTGACCGCTTTGCGCGTTGCGCGCTCGCCCTGATGCAGCTGGCTGATGGCGCTTGCGTCCAGGGGGTAGTGTCCCAGCAGGATATAGGTGTCCTGGGGCTTCATCAGCGCCGAAGCCTCCCGCGTCAGGGCAAGCGTCTGCAGCTGGTACTCCACCACGCGCAGCGACGCCCCGCCGTCGGGCGTAAAGGCCTCGCCGCTTGCCTCAAGCTCCGCCTTGCGCTGCGTGAGCGCAAACTCGGCCGCCTGCAGATCGGTCGTATACAGGCTGACCGGGCTGAACCAGACAGTCGCCTTCCCGCGCGTGATCTTCTGCGGGCTGTCAAGGTAAACGGCGCCGTGCCGCTCTGCCTCCAGGATGTAGCCGGCCTTGACGGCGCTGCTGCCATGCGCGCTCAGTTCAAGCGGCTGGGGATCGTTGTCGCCCGCGATAAAATAGACGGGCACATCGTCGGGGAAAACATCGATCAGGTCAAGCAGCGGCTGCGCGTTGCCCGTCAGCCCCACCATGTCGCCCGTCAGGCAAACCGCCTGGTAGGCATCGTCGCGCAGCAGGCGCCTGACACGCTCCTGCGCGTCGCCAAATTCAGCCGCGTGCAGGTCCGACAGGTGCAAAATGCGAAACCCATCCAGCGCGTTATCAAGACCGGGCAGGCGGACCGTCTCGCGCAGCAGGCCGGGATAGCCGTTATTGAGCGCGTTGAGCGCAAAGCCGATGCCCAGCAGGAACACCAGCAGCAGGCTGACCATCAGGCAGCCCGGCCGCCGCCTGCGCCCTGGCGCGAACAGCAGCCTGTTTCGTTTGGCGCGCATGGCGTCAGCCTCTCAGTCCGGCGCCGGGCATCACTCCACCGTGACGGACTTGGCCAGGTTGCGGGGCTTGTCCACGTCATTTCCGTTGAGCGCCGCCACATAGTAGGCAAACAGCTGCAGCAGCAGGATGGCGATGATGGGCTGCAGATCGTCAGAAAGGTAGGGGATCCTGAGACTGTGGTCCACCACCTGCAGGATATCCTCGTCATGTTCCAGCGTAACTGCCAGCACCACCGCGCCGCGCGCCTTGACCTCCTGGATGTTGCTTTGCATTTTCTCACGCAGCCTTCGTTGGGTGACCAGCGCGATGACCAGGGTGCCCGGCTGGATCAGGGAAATGGTGCCGTGCTTCAGCTCGCCTGCCGCCTGGGCCTCAGAGTGGATGTAGGATATCTCCTTGAGTTTCAGCGAACCCTCCAGGGAGAGGGAATAATCGATGCCCCGCCCGATGAAGAAGATGTCCCTGCAGTTGAAGAAAAGGGACGCCAGATGCTGTACGTCGCGATGGTTGCCCAGTACGCCCTCGGCGATCTCGGGCAGTTTGAGCAGCATCTGCTGCGCGGCCTTCAGCTCCTTGTCACTCATCTTGCCCGTTTCCTGCGCCAGGTACATCGTCAGCAGCACCAGCGCCGCAATCTGGGTGGTGTAGCCTTTGGTGGTCGCCACGGCGATCTCGGGTCCGGCCCAGGTATACAGGGTGTAGTCGGCCTCGCGTGCGATGGTGGAGCCCACCACGTTGATGATGGCCAGGGTCTTGACCCCATGGGCTTTCGCCTCCCTCAGGGCGGCGATGCTGTCCGCTGTCTCCCCGGATTGGCTGATGATGATGACCAGCTGATCCGGCTTGAGGATGGGTTGGCGGTAACGGAACTCGGAAGCGATGTCCACCTCCACCGGGACGCCCAGCCTGCCCTCCAGGAGGTTCTTGCCCAGGCGGCCCGCGTGATAGGCCGATCCGCAGGCGACGATATAGATCATGCTGAGGGACTGGAGCCAGTCATGGTCCAGCTGCAGATCGTCCAGGATAAAGCGCCCGTCCTTGATACGCGGACGGATCGTCTCCCTGAGCGCTGTGGGCTGCTCCATCATTTCCTTCATCATGAAATGCTCATAGCCGCCCTTCTCGGCGGCGGAGACATCCCAATCCACATGGAAGGACTCTTTATCGAGCTTATCCCCGTAGGTATCAAAAAAGGTGATGCTTTGCGGGGTGAGCAGGGCGACTTCGCCGTCCGCCATCAAAAAAACATCCCGCGTGAGGCTCAGGATGGCCGGAATATCAGAGACGATATAGTTCTCCCCCTCGCCCCTGCCGACGATAAGGGGGCTATCCTTGCGCGTCGCCGCGATGCAGTCGGGCTGACTGACGCTCAGTATGCCCAGCGCGTAGGACCCTTCCAGATGCCGGGCGGTAACAAGCAGTGTCTTGGCCAGGTCTCCCTGGTCATAGTACTCAATCAGGTTGCTGATGACCTCGGTGTCCGTGTCGGAATGGAAAACATAGCCCTTGGACAGCAGCATCGCTTTGAGGGGGCGGTAATTCTCGATGATCCCGTTGTGCACGACGGCAAAACGGCCGCTTTGCGAGAGATGGGGGTGCGAGTTGCGGTCGGACGGCTCGCCGTGGGTTGCCCAGCGGGTATGGCCTATGCCCATGCTGCCGGGCATGTCGCGGCCGTCGGAGGTCATGTTGGCCAGGAGCTGAAGCCGGCCGCGGGTTTTGCGCACCTGGATGGCGTCATGGTCGATGACTGCCATGCCGGCCGAGTCATAGCCGCGATATTCCAGTTTCTTCAGCGCATCCAATAGAATAGGCGCGGCCGGGCGATGCCCGGCGTACCCGATGATACCGCACATAAAAGAACCTCCTTAGAATTGACGGACCCGCGTGAGGCCTTGATCCAATCATACCACAAGAGGGGGCGGCGCGCACTATTTTAGGGCAGCCTGCAGAAAAGATCGAAACAGGGGATGCGGTTTATCGGGCCTGCTCTTGAACTCGGGGTGAAACTGCACGGCCACAAAAAAGGGATGGTCCGGCAGTTCAACGATTTCCGCCAAACCCCTCTGGGGGTTCCAGCCCGAAAACCTCATGCCCTTCTCCTCAAATGCCGAAATATAGCTGTTGTTGAACTCATAACGGTGGCGATGGCGCTCGCTGACCGCCTTTGTGCCATAGGCCTCAAACGCCTTAGTACCTTCAGTCAGCTCACACGCATAGGCTCCAAGGCGCATCGTGCCGCCCAGGTTCTTGAGGTTCTGGTCGGGCATCAGAAAGATGACGGGATCAGGCGTATCCAGCGTGACTTCCGTGGTGTCGGCTTCAGGCAGGCCAAGGACATTCCTGGCAAATTCAATGACTGCCATCTGCATGCCCAGGCACAGTCCGAGGAAGGGAATATCGTTTTCGCGGGCGTAGCGGATGGCGGCCATTTTGCCCGCCAATCCGCGCGCGCCAAAGCCGCCCGGCACCAGGATCCCCTGCGCGCCGGAGAGCGTCTGCCGGACATTGCCTTCATCCAGTTTCTCGGCCTTGACCCATTGGATGTCGATGCATCGGCCGGCCGCAATGCCGGCGTGCTTCAAGGCCTCCACCACACTCAGGTAGGCATCGGGCAGCTCCACATACTTGCCAACCAGCGCGATGCGCACGATGCCGGTGCAGGCTTTGTCAGCGCGCACAAGGTCCTGCCAGGCACCCAGGTCGCAGGGAAGGCCCGGGAAACCCAGCAGTTCGCACACCTTCTCATCCATGCCTTCTTCATGCAGCATCAGGGGGATCTCATAGAGCGTATCCGCGTCGATATTCTGCAGCACACGCCCGGCGGGCATGTTGCAAAACATACCGATCTTGGCGCGCACATCGCCCGGGATGGGCACCTCACTGCGGCAGACCAGCAGATCGGGCTGCAGGCCCATTGCCCCCAGTTCCTTGACGGAGTGCTGCGTGGGCTTGGTCTTGATCTCGCCCGCCTTGCGCAGGTAAGGCACCAGGGTCACATGGATGAGCAGGGTGTCCCCGCGGTCCAATTCATAGCGTATCTGGCGGATGGCTTCCAGGTAGGGCTGCCCCTCGATATCGCCGACTGTGCCGCCCACCTCGACGATGACGACATCCGGTTTGCTTTGGCCTGCGGCCAGGGCATAGATGTTCTCCTTGATCTCATTGGTGATGTGCGGAATGATCTGGACGGTGGCCCCCAGGTAACCCCCGCGGCGCTCACGGTCAATGACATCCTTGTAAACCCGCCCGCTGGTGATGTTGGAGCGGCAGGAGAGGTTTTCATCGATGAAACGCTCGTAATGCCCCAGGTCAAGATCGGTCTCGGCGCCATCTTCGGTGACGAACACCTCGCCGTGCTGGTAAGGGTTCATGGTGCCGGGGTCCACATTGAAGTAGGGATCCAGCTTTTGCATGGTCACCTTGAGGCCGCGGCACTTGAGCAGCCGCCCAAGGGAAGCCGCCGTGATCCCTTTGCCAAGAGAAGAAACCACGCCGCCTGTTACGAATATGTACTTTACTGCCATCGGGTGTCCTTTCCGCGCCTTATTTACCATGGTTTACATGTCAATGATCCGGCTGGCCGCGGCTGCCATCCGCAGCCCTTCCCTCATGCTCAGGCGCTGGATCAGCCGGTGCGCCTCCGCCTCATTGATGCCCAGGCGCTCTGACAAGATTATCTTGGCCCGGCAGATGAGTTCATCTTCTTCAGGTGTGCGCAGGCGGTGACGGGCCCGCTGGCGCGCTTCCTCCTGCTGCAGCAGGCCGCGCAGGCGCTCGGCCAGTTCACGCGCGGTGAAGGGCATCAGCAAAACTGTCAGCCCCTCCATGTCAGGCACGACGCTGATCCGTTCCCGCTGCAGTACGACAAGCAGCGCTTCTTCGGAAAGCTCCCGGTGCAGGTGCTGCGCTGTCATATCGCTCAGCCTTGGTCCGCAAACAACCAGTCCCCCGCCCCTTTTCCTGACAGCGCGGATGACAGAGGCGCCCGCGCTGTGCGCCTCGCCGACGGGCAGGCCTGCCGCCTTGAGCGCGCGGGAAACAGTCCGGCAGGTCTGCTCATCGATGAAGGCAGGGTAGACATTCAGCATAGCCGTTTGCCCAAGTGTTTAATGGGCGCGCCTGCGATCAGCAGATGCCCAGGTACTTCTTGATTTCCCAGTTGCTGACCTGCGTGCGGTATTCGTCCCATTCCTTTTCTTTGCCCTCCAGATAACGGTCCGACACATGCCCGCCCAGTGCGTCCAGCATCAGGCTGTCCGCCTTCATGGCTTCCAAGGCCTCCTTGAGCGAGCCCGGCAGGCTGTCGATCCCCCTGGCGCGGCGCTGTGCCTCGCTCATGGCGAAGATGTTCTCAGCGATCTCCTCGGGGGGCTGCAAGTTTTCCCGGATGCCTTCCAGGCCGGCTGTCAAACACAGCGCCAAAGCCAGGTAAGGGTTGCAGGACGGGTCGGGGCTGCGCAGCTCCAGGCGGGTGCTCTGCCCGCGCGCCGCCGGAACGCGGATCAGCACGCTGCGGTTGACCGAGGACCAGGTCAGGTAACAGGGGGCCTCATAGCCGGGCACCAGGCGCTTGTAGGAGTTGACCAGGGGATTGGTCACCGCCGCCATGCCCCGCACATGCTTGAGGATACCCGCAATAAAGGCGTAGGCTTCCCCGGACAGCTGTTTTTTGCCCTTTTCATCAAAGAAAATGTTCTTCCCGTCCCTGAACAGCGACATATTCGTGTGCATGCCCGATCCGTTCATGCCAAACAGCGGCTTGGGCATAAAGGTCGCGTGCAGGCCGCCGCGCGTGGCCAGCGACTTGACTGCCAGCTTGAAACTCATGATGTTGTCGGCGGTGCGCAAAGCGTCGGTGTACTTGAAATCGATCTCGTGCTGCCCGGGCGCCACTTCGTGATGGGAAGCCTCGATCTCAAAGCCCATCTCCTCAAGGGCCATGCAGACCTCGCGGCGTACGCCTTCGCCGTGGTCCAGGGGGCCCAGGTCAAAGTAACTGGCTTCATCCCCGGTGACGGTAGTCGGCTCGCCCTTTTCATCCAGCTGGAAGAGGAAGAACTCGCACTCCGGCCCCACATTGAAGGTATAGCCCATGTCATGCGCCTTTTTCAGCGCGCGCTTGAGCACATAGCGCGGGTCCCCCTCAAAGGGCTTGCCCTGGTGGGTGTATACATCGCAGATCATGCGCGCCACCCTGTCATGCTCGGGCCGCCAGGGCAGCAGGACGAAGGTGTCAAGGTCGGGATACAGCCGCATGTCAGACTCCTCGATGCGCATGAAGCCCTCGATGGAACTGCCGTCAATGGTGACCTGATTGTCCAGTGCCCTTTCGATCTGCGAAGCGGTAATGGCCACATTCTTGAGCTGCCCAAAGATGTCCGTGAACTGCATCCTGATAAAGCGTACGTCTTCTTCCTTGACCCTGCGGATGATCTCTTCCCTGCTTGTCTTAGCCATTTCTTTTCCCTCCACAATACAAAAGGGGCTGGTGGCGCCTCTTTTCATCAGCACCTTCGCCCCATGAATGAAAGGATTATATGAACTGCCCATCCCATTGTCAAGTATTTATTTTGTACATGGTCAAAAAATCTTCGCGTCAATGCAGCCGTCCGCAGTGCTTTGGGTATATTGGATAATGTAAATTGATTCATCAAGGAGATACCGACATGGAGAAAAAAACGAGTTTCCGGTCATTGCGCAGGTTCAACCTTATCATGGGCGGCCTGCATCTTCTGCAGGGAGGCCTGATGGTCTGCCTGTTCCTGGCAATCGACAAGTTCAACGCTTTCCGCCTGCCAATGCAGTCAAACTTCCTGACCTTTGACACAGTGGCGATGCGCCTGGTCACAGACACCAAACTGGTATGGAATGTGCCCTTTGCCCTGAGCGTCTCTGTTTTCCTGTTCCTGTCCGCCATCGCCCACTTCATCATCGCGGCCCCCGGCACCAACGAAATGTACAACCGCGGCCTGACAAATCACATCAACCACTTCCGCTGGTACGAGTACGCGCTGAGTTCGTCCGTCATGATCGTGCTCATCGCCATGCTGCTTGGCATGTATGACATCGGCGCGCTGATCC
>CAZPBJ010000058.1:0-19012 GCA_964584685.1 uncultured Christensenella sp.
TACGTCACCCATGACCAGTCCGAGGCCATGAGTCTGTCCGACCAGATCATCATCATGTACAAGGGCGAGATCGCCCAGATGGGTTCGCCCAGGGAGATCTACTATCAGCCAAGCGACGAGTTCGTGGCTGATTTCATCGGCGAGGCCAATTTCCTGGACGGCCGCATTGCCGCGCTGCAGGGCAAGGACTGCCTGATGGAAATCGGCGGCCATACGCTGAGTGTACCAAACCCCAAGGGCTACGGCGTGGGCACAGCCTGCCGCATGGTGGCCAGACCCGAGGCGGTGCTGATCGGCAAGGAAGGCGCGCTGCCCTGCAAGGTAAGGCTTTCCTGCTTCATGGGCGCCTACCACAATTACCACGTGACGGTGGGCGATACTCTGGTCAAGATCACGGACTACTGCCCGGTCAACAAGCACGCCTTCCATGAAGGCGACGAGGCCTGGCTGAAGTTTGAGGACAACTGTGTGCACATCCTGCAGCGGAGCGGAGAGCTCAGCCATGGCTGAAAAAGGGCCTTTGACGGCATATTGCGATGCCGTCAAGAAGCACCTGGAAGATGGGCTGATACCATTTTGGGCAAAGCGCGGCGTGGATGATCAGTATGGCGGTTACCTCACCAACTATGACCATGACGGAATGCTTCAACTTGACAGGCGAAAAGCAATCGTCACCCAGGCGCGCATGGTGTGGGGTTTTTCGGCCTTTCACAGCGCTTATCCCGCTCATCCGGGCCTGCTTGAAGCGGCGAGGCAGGGAGTCGACTTTCTGATAGAACACTTCTGGGATGCTAAATATGGCGGTTGGGCTTGGATGTGCGATCAGGCAGGAAATGTCCTGGACAATGGAAAAGTGACCTATGGGCAAGGTTTCATGATCTACGCCCTGGCCCAGTACGGTTTGTCAAGCGGCGATCCCCGCGGGCTGGACTACGCCGGCAAGACCTTTGACCTTCTGCAGAAATACGCGGCCGATACACGTCACGGCGCTTATTATGAGAACATGGAGGAGGACTGGTCGCTTTCGCAGCCGGGCTACCCTGCGGGCGACCGCAAATCGCTGGACATCCACATGCACCTCCTGGAAGCATTCACCACGCTGTATCAGCTGAGTGGGGAAGACATCCACAAGCGAAAGCTGAATGAAGTCATCTGCGTGATCCTGGAGAAGATGGTCGACCATCAGGCTGGATGCGGCCGCAACCAATTCGACGCTGCCCTGAACCCTATCCCTCCCATTGCCATCAGGCGCACCTGGAATGATGACCGCGGCAAGAATGAGGTGATCCGGGAACTTGTGGATACGACATCCTACGGGCATAACCTGGAGCTGGCATGGCTGCTGGAGCGGGCCGGTCAGGTGATGGGAGATTCACCCGCCCGATTTGATGAATATATCAAGCGGTTTGCAGATCATGCCCTTCACAATGGTTTTGACCACGACCTGGGCGGCGTGTATCGGGACGGCCCCCACGAAGGCGCCGCGCTTGTCAGGGACAAGGAATGGTGGCAGAACTGCGAGTCGTTGGTCGGCTTTTTGTGCGCTTACGAGCGGCTGGGGGATGAACGTTTCCTGCAGGCCTTTGAAAAGAATTGGGATTTTGACAGCCGCTGCCTGATTAATCACCGGGCAGGCGAGTGGCGTCAGCTGGCTGATGCGAATGGCAACATATTGATAGGGGATCTGGGTAACCTGTGGAAGGGGATGTACCACACGGGGCGCGCTGTCCTGGAATGTCTGGAGCGCCTGCGCAGACTGCAGGCAGGCTGAGAAAAAAGCGTCGTCCGGCACTTGATGCCGGGCGACGCTTTTAAAAAACCGGGCGGTGTTACACTGCCTGCTCGGTGCGGCGGATGAGTTCATCCTGTGCCTTGGGGCCCATCTGGGTGAAGAAGGCGCTGTAACCCGTGACGCGAACGCACAGGTTCCTGTACTTTTCGGGATCCTTCTGGGCGGCCTTCAGCGTTTCCCGATCGACCACGTTCATCTGGATCTGCAGGCCGCCGCTTTGCATATAGGTTTTCAGCAGCGCGGCCAGGATGTGAACGCCCTGCTCTCCCGATACGGCGGAGGGGTGCAGGCGCAGGTTCAGCGGCCCGCCCGTGATGCGGTCAAAGCGGATCTTGGATACGGAGTTGAGCAGAGCGGTGAGGCCGGCGATATCCGCGCCTTGGGTGGGTGACTGATTTTCACTGACCGCTTCGCGCTGCCGGCGGCCATCCGCGGTGGCGCCGACGTCTTTGCCCATGGTGGTGAAGTCCCTGTCCGAAGACAGTGTGGGGTAAAAGCCGTACAGGTATTCTCCGCGGCTCTCCATGGAGACCACGTCCGCAAAGGTTTCGCTCACCCAGGTCGCGTACTTGTCAACGTCGGGGATATCATTGCCGTATTTGGGCAGCCTGCGGACACGCTGGCGCAGCGCCTCGCGGCCTTCCCAGTTGTCCAGCAGGATTTGGTTGAGTTCGGGCAGGGTCATCGATTTTTCTTTGAAGACCAGCGTCTCTATCGCGTACAGCGCGTCGGCGACGGTCGCCAGCCCGGTGCCCTGGACGACGAAATGATGGTACTTGGTGCCGCCGTTATTCCAGGTGACCGCCTCCTTCAGCGTCCCCTTTAGGAAACAATCCTCAATGCGCAGGCGGCCGGCGTTGACTGTCTTTTCGATGGCCATGTCGTGCTGGATGCCTTCGCGATAGCTGCGCATCAGGAAGCGTATCTGCTCGCGGTAGGCGCCCAGAACATCGTCCATGGAGCGCATGTCCCCAGGGGACGGTGTTTTTGTGCCGTAGTAGTTGCCCGTCATCAGGCCGGTCATGCGGTCCCGCAGAGGGAAGACATGCGGGTCACGGTTTTTACCGCCCGGCGCAAGGGGACAGTCGCCTTCATTGAGCGCCAGTTCAAGCGGCCGGACCAGGTTAAGCCAAAGCTGCCTGAGGCCGCCTTCTTCCGCCGGGATGATGGGATCGTTGCAGCCGAAGAAACCGTAGTCATAAAGTTCAGGCTCTTGGATGCCGCATTCACGAAGCGCAGGGATCATGACCTCATCGTTGTAGAGGATGACGGTGGCGTTGTCGCGCATCGCGCGGCTTACAGACGCAAAGAAATCCTCAGAAATTCCCTTGTGCCAGCGGACGACAACGAAGGGATTCTTGAGCTTCAGATCATTTGCCACCTCCACCATCAGATGGCTCAGCTCGTTCACGCCGGAGGTCTTGTCGGGCAGCAGCCCGCCCAGGATGATGTAGTTGGGGTCGTCAAAGGTGACCTCGATCGTATGCAGGGTGGACTGGGTATCCAGGCTCATATGGTCCGTATTGGCCATGATCTCATTGCTCTTGATGAAGAAGTCCTGCAGCAGCTCCCGCGCCTCAGGCTGAGTGAGTGCGCCGCTTTGGATATCACCGCGGTAGAGATGCAGCAGGTACTGATCCATGCGGCTGTAGTTGAGCACGCCGCAGCCGCAGACTTTCTGGACGGCAAGCGTAACCAGCCAGATCAGCTGCAGCGCTTCTTTGAAGCTGCGCGGAGCTTCGCTTGAGATATGACGCAGGCCGGCGGCATCCGATTTTCGCCCGGCTTTATCCGCGGCCTTGGCATAACGGCTGATGTAGGAAGATATTGCCCGATGGCTCAGCGAGACGCCTTCCAGAAACTGAAGGCTTTCTTCGTCGCTGTGTGCTTCCCGGCTTTCCTGCACGCGTTTTTGGAAACCGTTCAACCCTTCGCGGGTCAGGATGTTCCAGTCAAGCGCCAGGTGGCCGAAGGAATAAAACCACGGCGGACGGCAGCGCAGCCAGGCGTCGGAGTAAAACCACAGCACATCCCGCTGGAGTTTCTCATCGCTTTTACCTTCCCACCAGGAGCGGTAGACGGCCTCCGTTTCCTGCCACTGCTCATCCGTAGGGATGCGCTGGGCTACCTGGCCAAGAAGGGGCTCATCGGCCGATACCGGCGTGCTGATGCCGCGCAGGATATACTCAAGGGTCTTGCCGTAGCGGATGGCATAGGGCTCACTATTGAACAGGGGCTCGCTTTCCAGCAGCAGCTCGATGCGCTCCCAAAAAGTGCTGCGCCAGCTTTTTTTCAGGTACCTGTCTATCCTGCTGCGGACCGCATCGCTGACATGGTATTGTGACACCGGCTCAAACCTCCACTTTCAGATGGTATTCCCGCAAGGCTTTTGCGAAGTCATCAATGGATAAGGGGGGAGTGAATTCCTGCATGCTTTGCCTTATGCTCTGCGCTTTGTACAGCCCATAGCTGTGATAGGGCAGCAGGCGTACACTGGGGGGCACAGGCAAGCCGCTGAGGAATTCGCCTGTCCGTACCGCGAATGCCGCCATATCGTTGACGCCGTGTATCAGCGGCATCCTGATCTCCATGATGGCCCCCCGGGCCGACAGAGCCCGGATGTTATCCAGTATCAGGCGGCTGCCAGCCCCAGTATACTTGAAATGCGTGCCCTCGTCGATGGATTTCAGGTCGACCAGAAACAAGTCGGTAAAGGGGATAAGCTTGTTAAATTCCTTCCACGCAACGTTTGCCGCAGTGTCAAGGGCCGTGTGGACACCCTCCTGCTTCAGGAGGGAAAACAGTTCGCGCACAAATGGGGCGTTCAGCATGGGTTCGCCGCCCGAAATCGTGACGCCGCCGCCGCTGTTGAGATAGTACGTCTTGTCGCGCACAAGGACGTCGCGCAGTGATTCAGGTGTGTAGAGCTTTGCATCCGCTTTGAGGGCTGACTGCGGGCAGCACTTTGCGCAGTCGCCGCAGTAGGCGCACAGGCTTTCATCAAAGCGGTGCCTGCCCTGATCCATGTAATGGGCGCCTTTGCTGCACGCAGCGACGCAGAGGCCGCAGGATACGCACTTGTCTTCAAAAAACTGCAGCTTTGGCATGGTGGGAATGGATTCCGGATTGTGGCACCAGGCGCACCTGAGGTTGCAGCCTTGTAGGAATACGGTAGTACGGATTCCCGGCCCGTCTTTGGTGCTGAACCGCTGAATGTTGAAGATGCAGGTTTCCATTTTACCCCTTGTCGTTTGTTCGTTATTGTTGTTGAATGCCGCCGCATCCTATCCCATTTGGGAGAATGTGTGAAAGGCAGTTTTGCCGTTTCAATCACTTCTTGTTGGCTATTTTAATTGAAGATACAGTTATTTGTCAATCTCATCCGCACTTTGTTGCTTGCCTTCGGTATATGCGGAGCATTCTTGAAGCTTTTCGTTTTCTCCAAAATTCACTTGCGCTCCCCTGTGGAATGTGATAGAGTAAACATAGCGGCTGAGCTGCAAAATTTAAAAGGGGGGTTCTTTATGAAACGGCTGGTTTCCCTGTTACTGATCCTTGTCATGGCGCTGTTTATGGTGGGCGCTGTTGCCGAGACGGTCGACTACAGTGTTCTCAAGGGCATCACCGTTGGCTTTGCGCAGTGCGACAACAACAACTCCTGGCGTATCGCCGAGACCAAGAGCATGGAAGATGCCGCCAAGAAGTATGGCTTCAACATCATCGTGACCGACGCCATGGCGGACATTGCCAAACAGGCCTCCGACATCGCCGACCTGGTCGCCCAGGGTGTTGACTTCCTGGTCTTCCCGCCCCAGCAGGTGGATGGCCTGCAGGCTGCCGTCAAGGAAGCCATGGACGCAGGCATCCCCGTTGTCCTGATCGACCGTACCATGACCGGCACCCCCGGTGTCGACTGGACCACTGAAATCATGAGCGACTTCTACCTTGAAGCGCAGCAGCTGGCCGATTACGTCATCGAAAAGACCGGCGGCAAAGGCAATGTTGTCATCCTGCAGGGCACGCCCGGCGCCGATCCCACCATCCAGCGCCAAGCCGGATTTGTGGACACGATCACCGCCAAGGCGCCTGAGATGAAGATTGTCTTTGACCAGACCGGCGACTTTAACATGGAAAAGGGCCAGGCTGTCATGGAACTCGCGCTGCAGACCCTCAAGGATGATATCCAGGTCGTGTTCGCGCACAATGATGACATGGCCCTGGGCGCTGTGAAGGCCATTGAACAGGCCGGTTATGATCCCGCCAAGTTCGGTGTTGTCGGCATTGACGGCCCCGCAGCCGCGCTGCAGGCGGTCAAGGATGGCAAGATGCTGGCCTCCATGACCTGCACCCCCCTGTTTGGCGAACCCGTTGCCAAGATCCTGGTGGATCTGATCAAGGGCAACCCCGTCGAAGTCAAGATGGTCAACCCGGATTTCCTGTACACCGTAGAGAACGCTGACCCCGCGATGGGCTATTGATTTATTGAACCAAGGCCGGGCGCGGATTGCGCCGCGCCCGGCCGCCCTGTATCCATGTTTCCTATTTCTGCGAAAGCGGCGCGTAAGGGATCATCCCGCGTGAAAGCGCTGAGCAGTTTTTTGTTTAAAGGGGAATTGCATGCAGAGTGAAATATTGCTCCACATGAAGGGGATCGACAAGGCTTTCACCGGCGTGCGGGCGCTGTCGCAGGTGGACTTTACCGTCAGGCGGGGCGAAGTCCATGCCCTGATGGGTGAAAACGGCGCCGGCAAATCCACCCTGATCAAGGTGCTGACCGGGATCTACCACAAAGACGCCGGCAGCATCGTGTTTGACGGGAAGGAGATCCAGGCCAAGACGGCGCTTGAGGCGCAGGCGCTGGGCATCAGCACCATCTATCAGGAGCTGAACCTGGTGCCCTTTCAGGCGGTGTACGAAAACATCTACATGGGGCGTGAACCCCGCACAAAGCTTGGCACCATCGACCGCAGGAAGATGATCCGCGATGCGCGGGGTGTGCTGGAGGGCATGGGCATCGGCATCGACGTGACGGCGCCGCTGCGCAATTATTCCACCGCCGTGCAGCAGATGGTCGCCATCGCCCGTGCGCTGACCATCAATGCCAAACTGGTGGTCATGGATGAGCCGACCTCTTCCCTGGACAGCAAGGAAGTGGAGGTGCTCTTTTCCGTGATCCGCAGGCTGAAGGCGCAGGGGATCGCCATCATATTCATCAGCCACCGCCTGGGCGAGATCTTTGAGATCTGTGAGCGGGTCACGGTGCTGCGCAACGGCGAGCTTGCCGGGGTCTTTGATATTGAGAATTTAAACATGCAGATTCTGGTCGACTGCATGCTGGGCAGGGCCTTTACCACGCTGCAGCGCAGCAAGGGCGCCTATGGTTTCGCGGGGGCGGAGGAAGTCGTGCGGCTGCAGGATATATCCTGGAGCGTTCGGCTCAACGGTATCGGCCTAGACATCAAAAAGGGCGAGATCCTTGGGTTGGCCGGCCTTCTGGGAAGCGGGCGAAGCGAGCTGTGCAATATCCTGTTTGGCACGGTGCCCCCGGATGACGGCAGCATATTCTGGCTGGAGAAACCCAGCGACATCCATACGCCGCGGGACGCGATCCGCCTTGGGATGGGGTATTGCACGGAAGACCGCAAGGTGGAAGGTTTGTTCATGCATCTGTCGGTCAAGGACAATCTGACGATGGCCCTCTTGCCGCAGCTGACAAAAAACGGCATTGTGCAGCGCAAAAAGCAGGATGCCGTCGTGCAGCAGTACATTGAGCGGCTGGCTATCAAGACCCCGTCGGGCGAACAGCTGGTGCGCTACCTGAGCGGCGGCAACCAGCAAAAGGTGCTGCTGGCGCGCTGGATGTGCATGAACCCCAAGCTGATCATCCTGGATGAACCCACGCGCGGCATCGACGTTGGCGCCAAGGCAGAGATCGAGGCCCTGATCCAGGAGTTTTCAAACGCAGGCATCAGTGTACTGATGATTTCCTCTGAGATGGAGGAACTGGTGCGCAACTGCGACCGCATCGTTGTGATGCGTGACGGCAAAAAGCTGGGTGAACTCACCAACGACCGCATCACCATGGATGACATCATGGATACGATCTCGCAGAGCCATTCTGACATCCTGTCCAGCAGGAAGGAGGTGCCGGCATGAGCGTTAAGCGGGCGGAAATTGGCCTGCATGAGCGGATTCCCCTGCCTGACCTGCTGAAAAAGTACAGCGTGGTGATCATGCTGGTCACTTTGCTTTTGATCAACGCACTTATCACCCGCAACTTCTTTTCGATCGATATCGTATGGCTGATCATCATTCAGTGCGCCACGATCATCCTGACAGGCATGGGGCAGACGATGGTCATCTCAACGGGCGGCATCGATATATCCATCGGCTCCCTGATCGCGCTGGCCGCGGTGGTATGCGCGCACCTGCTGCCCTATGGCGTGGTGACAGCCATGACCGCCGCCATCCTGGCCTGCGCCGTCATGGGGCTCATCAGCGGCTTCATGGTGGGCAAGCTCAAGGTATCGCCCATGGTGGTGACCCTTTCAATGCTGCTGTTCGCGCGCGGCGTGGCGCAGGTGCTTAACGACGGGCGCATCCTCTACATCGACAAGTACACGAATTTTGAGTTTCTGGGGCAAGGCAAAATATTTGGCGTTTTGCCTATGCAGATCATTCCCATCGTGATCGTGGTGGCGCTTGTGTACTTCATCATAGAGAAAACCGCCTGGGGCAGGCGCATCCAGGCCGTGGGTGACAACTCAACGGCGGCGCGCCTGGCGGGCATCAACGCTACCGGGACGATCATCTCCGCCTATGTGTTTTCAGCCATGTTTGCTGCAGTCGCGGGGCTGGTGCTTGTCAGCAAGACAGGCGCGGCAGACGGCAGCAACCTGGGCAGGCTGGCGGAACTGGACGCCATCGCGGCAGTCGCTATCGGCGGCACCAGCATGGCAGGCGGCAGGGCCAAGGTGATCGGCACGCTGCTTGGCGCCATTGTGATGCAGCTGATCACCATCACGGTTGTCATGAACAATATCCAGTATGAATACGCGCAGATCATCAAATCGGCCATCATCATCTTCGCCGTGTTCATCCAGCGTGAGTCGCGCGTTTAGGAAGGGAGGATAGAGCATATGAGTAAAGCAAAATCTCCCCTGCGCCGCGTATGGGACTGGTTTGACTCCAGAAATACGATCATCGCCTTCCTGCTGTTGTTTGTCGTGGCGGCTTTCCTGTTTTCGGACCGCAAATTCCTGACCTTCAACTCCCTCCACAACATCTTCCGAAAGGTGGCCCAGGATAACGGCGTCGCCGCTCTGGGCATCGCCTTTGTGATCCTGTTGGGGCAGATCGACCTGTCCGTGGGTTCTACCCTGGCGCTGTCGGGCCTGATGAGTGTATTGGTCGCCAACGCAGGCTATCCCCTGCTGGGTGTGGGCGCAGGGATCGCGGTGGGGGCGGCGGCAGGCTTCATCACCGGAATACTGGTGGCCAAACTGAAGATCTCATCCTGGATCGCCTCGCTGGCCATGATGCTGGCGCTGCGCTCCGTCGTGCTGCTCATCAGCAACCAGCAGCCCGTTGCCCTGAAGTCAGCCATTTTCATGGACATGGGCCAGGTGAAATGGCTTAATGTCAGCATCATGATCTACATCTATTTTGCGCTGCTGCTGGTCTGCATGTTCATCGGCAGGCACACCCGGCTGGGCACGGGCCTGTACGCGGTGGGCGGCAATGAAGAGGCGGCGCGCATGATGGGGCTGAAGGTGGACAAGATCAAGATCATCGCCTATGTGCTTTGCGGAACCGTGTGCGCGGTGGGCGGCATCATGATGGCGTCGCGCATGCGCGCTGCCCAGCCGCTGGCCGGCACCACCTGGGAGACCTACGCGATCGCCAGCTGCGCGCTGGGCGGCTTGAAACTGACGGGCGGCGAGGGCAAGTTCAGCGGCGTGGTCTTTGGCAGCCTGATCATTGCCCTGCTCAATACAATGTTCAACTACTCGGCCAGCATCAACACCTGGTGGCAGAACATCCTCATGGGCGCGTTGGTGCTGATTTCCGTGGGTCTTCAGACCGACGCGATCAAACTGAGGCTGCCCAAACACAAAAGACACCTGAGCGCGGAGGCAAAATAATGTACAAGCTGGAAGATACCTACAGGCAGATGACCAGGGCTATTATCGCGGAGCACGAGCAGGTTTTTGAAAAGCTGGACATGATCCAGCTGAAGGCTTTCCTGGACGCAATCGTAAAGGCGCGCAACATCTTCGTCTACGGCTCCGGGCGGGAGGGCATCTCCATGCGCGGGTTTGCCATGCGGCTGGCGCATCTGGGCAAGCCCACCTACTGGCTGTTTGACGATACGACCATCGGCATGCACGAAGGGGATCTGCTGATCCTGGCGGACGGCAGGGGGGACGTGGGGATCCACCGTTACTTTGTCAAGCGCGCGCATGAGAGCGGCGCTGCGATCGCTGTCATCACGGGCTTGCCCGAAGGGCAGCTGGCCAAGAAGTATGCCGATGTTGTGCTGTATGTCCACTCCACGGTGTATCTGGATGAAAAATCGATGGGTCCGGACGCGCCGCGGCAAAAGGATGTGGTACCCACTGTACAGCCCATGGGCAATCAGTTTGAGCAGCATCTTTACCTTCTGATGGATGTTGTGGCCATCCTGCTCAAGGATGAGATGGGGCTGAGCTACGCGGACATGGAATCCCGCCACAGGAATATCGAGTAAACCACAGCGCAGGGCTAAAAAGTCTGGGAGGAATAAGATGGCCAAGCTGATACACACTGCCCTTGGGCCGGTCTCCACGGCGGATCTGGGGCAGACGCTGACGCATGAGCACGTGGTCAGCGCCAACTGGAACATGCGCATGTGCTATGCCCAGTGGTTTGACAGAGATGAGTTCCTTGCCTACGCGGCGGAGGATGTGCGCCGCACCCGGGCGGTGGGCGTCAGCACCCTGGTGGACGTGACCCCCGTATGCCTGGGCCGGGATACCGGGATCGTCAGGGAAGTGGCGCAGCGAACGGGCATGCAGATCGTCTGCGCAACGGGCTTCTTCTTTACGGAAAACCAGTGGATGTACAACCGCAGCGTGGACAGTTTCCTGCGCCTTTTGATGCATGACATCGAAAAGGGGCTGGACGGCACGGACGTGCTGCCCGGCATCATCAAGTGCTGTACGGACGTTCAGGGCGTTACGCCCATCAATGAGAAGCTGCTCACCGCATCGGCCATCGCGGCCAAAGAAAGCGGGCTGCCCGTAGCGACGCACGCCACCTGGAAAAACGACAGCGCGCAGCGCCAGCTGGATATCCTGGAAAAGCACGGCGTGCCGCTTGACCGCGTGGTCATTGGCCACAGCGGCGATACCAATGACCTGGGCTACCTGGAAGCCATTTTGCGCCGGGGCTGTTATGTTGGGCTGGACCGCTTCGGAGATGAGGCGAAAAACTCATTGGAGAACCGGGTGAACACCCTGATGGCTCTGTGTGAAAAGGGCTGGCTGAACAGGATCCTGATCTCCCATGACTACGTCAGCTTTGTGGATATCGGCCCATTCGAGTGGCGCACCCAGAGGGAAAAGGATCCCGATGACGCCGTCTACAACAGCCGCTACATCCACCGCCATGCGCTGCCGATGCTGCGGGCCAAGGGCTTCCCCGAGGAAAGCATCCGCCGGCTGCTGACCGGCAATCCGAGAGCCTATTTTGAGGCCTGACAGAGTATAGGAGGGAACGCGTATGAAAGCGCTGGTGCTGGAAGAGTACAAGAAATTCGTCTACAAGGATGTGCCCACGCCCGTCCCCGGGGAGGGCGAGGTGCTGGTGCGGGTGATGGCCTGCGCGGTGTGCGGCAGCGATGTGCACGGGATGGACGGGTCCACCGGCAGGCGGAGGCCGCCCATCATCATGGGGCATGAGGCGTCGGGCGTCATCGAGCTGGCCGGGCCGGGTGTCAGGGAGTTCAAGGCAGGGGACAGGGTCACCTTTGACTCCACCATATACTGCGGCAAGTGCGATATGTGCAGGGCGGGGGACGTCAATCTCTGCGCCGCGCGCAGGGTGCTGGGCGTTTCCTGTGAGGATTACCGGCTGGACGGCGCGTTCGCGGAGTATGTCGCGGTGCCGGAATACGTGCTCTACCGCCTGCCCGACCGGGTCAGTTTTCAGCAGGCGGCCATGGTGGAGCCGCTGGCCATCGCCTGCCACGCCGCGGCGCGCGCGCCGGTCACGCCGGGCGCCTGCGCTGTGATCGTGGGCGTGGGCACGATTGGGATGCTGACGCTGCAGGTGGTGCGCGCCATGGGAGCGGAGACGGTCATCGCGGTGGATATCGATGACGCCAAGCTGGCCGACGCCCTGGCAAACGGGGCGACGGCGGCGGTCAATTCAAAGGACGCGGACGCAGTCGAACAGATCCTGGCGCTGACCCCGGGCGGCAAGGGCGCGAATCTCGCCTATGACGCGACGGGCATCACGCAGACGGTGGATCTGTGCCTGAAATCCCTGGCGCTCAACGGCAAGGCGGTGCTGATCGGCAACCTGGCGCCCAAAGTCGATTTCCCACTGCAGTGGGTGGTGACGCGGCAGATCAGCCTGTTTGGCAGCTGCGCCTCGGCGGGCGAGTACAAGCAGTGCCTGCGCCTGATCGAAGAGGGCAAGGTGGATGTGGACGCGCTGATCTCCAAGGCGGTCCCGCTGCGCGAAGGGAATGAGTGGATCAACCGCGTCTATGCGCGGGAGCCGGGGCTCAACAAGATCGTGCTGATTCCATGAGAGGATAAGAAGATGAGTCTGCGCAGGGTAAAGACAGGGATTGTGGGATGCGGCAAGGTGGGGCATTTCCACGCCAAATGCTATCAAAGGCTTGAAACCAGCGAGCTTGTGGGGGCGGTGGGGACCAGGCCGGGCCGCGGCGAGGCGTTTGGCAGGGAGTACGGCGTGCCCGGCTTTGACAGTTTGAAGGAATTGGTTGAAGCGACGGGCGCGGAGGCGGTGAGCATCTGCACCCCGCATCCCAACCACGCGGACTACGCGGTGGAGGCGGCGCGGCTGGGCCTGCACATCGCGGTGGAGAAGCCGCTGGCCATCACGCTTGGCGACTGCGACCGCATCATCGCGGCTGCCAAAGAGGCGAGTGTAATGGGCACGACGATCAGCCAGCGGCGTTTTTACGCGCCGGCGCACCGGGTTTACCGCGCCATCCGGGGCGGCAGGATCGGCAAGCCGATACTGGGCACGGTGACCATGCTGGGCTGGCGCAGCATGGATTATTATGGAAGCGATCCCTGGCGGGGCACCTGGGAAGGTGAGGGCGGCGGCGTGCTGGTGAACCAGGCGCCCCATCAGCTGGACCTGCTGCTGTGGTACATGGGCGAGGTGGAGGAGTTGTACGGCATGTGGGGCACGCTCAACCACCCGGGGCTGGAGGTTGACGACACGGCGGCTGCGGTGATCCGCTTCAAGAGCGGGGCGCTGGGCAGCGTGGTGGTGAGCAACTCGCAGAATCCGGCATTGTACGGCAATGTGCACGTGCATGGGGCAAACGGGGCGAGCGTGGGCGTACAGACGGACGGGGGAGCGATGTTCATCGCGGGGGTCTCGGGGATCGCCGAGCCGCCGGTCAATGACTTATGGACGGTGGCGGGAGAAGAGGGGCTGCTGGATGGGTTCAGGAAGGAAGACAGCGCGTTCTTCAGGGGCCTTGATGTGTATTACTATCACTGCGAGCAGCTGAGGGATTTCCTGGGCGCGATACAGAGGGGCAGGGAACCGCTGGTGACGCTGGAGGACGGGCGCAGGACGGTCGAGCTGTTCACGGCGATTTACAGGTCACAAAGGGAGCATAAGAGCATAAGGTTTCCATTGGAGAGATAAGTTGTAAAAAGAGGGGTCAAGGGATAACATCCCTTGTCGGGGTTTGGGGGTGAAGCCCCCATCGTTCCATCTGCGCCGCAGCGAAAAATAGTAAGCAAAGACAGCGCAGCGAATCTTTGCGGGGAACAAAAAGCCAAGGATAAAAGCACCGCGAAACTGACCTTTATTACAGTAGGCATATGCAGGTACCTGAGGTATCTGCCCTCCCCTAAATATCTTAGCCTGCCGCAAAGATTCGCTTCGCTGTCTTTGCTTGGTTTTTTTAGCTGCGGCTTGGGTTGAGCTGGGCTTTATGGGATTTCATCCCATGCCCTGACAAGGGAGTTCCTCCCTTGACCCATTTTTCACGGGTTGATAATCTCAAATGAAAAGCATATAATAACCACCGTTGCGGAGGGCAGGGCGTGGACGAAATCAGGCTGCAGGATATCGTGGAGATGCGCAAGGCGCATCCCTGCGGATCCAAGGTGTGGACGGTGATCCGCATTGGCGCGGATATCAAGATCCGCTGCTCGGGCTGCGGGCATATCGTGATGCTTGACCGCGTGGACTTTATCCGACGCCGCAGGAAAACCCTCACCCGGGGGCCCGTGGAGGCCGAAGTCAGCCTGGGCCTGCGCCCCCCGCAAGAGCAAGAGAAGGACAGTGAACCATCATGAGCGATACCACCCGGGAGACCAATCAGGCGGCCGATACTTCCGCCCCGGATACCCAGGTAAACGAAAAGGGCAAAAAAGCCAAAAAGAAAGAGAAAAAGAAGTTGTTGTGGTGGCAGGAAATCCTCAGCTGGCTGGCCTACCTCCTGGCGGCAGTCGTGCTGGCAAGCCTCATCCGCGGCCTGCTCATCGAGCCTGTGCGCGTGGACGGCAGCAGCATGATCGATACCCTCATCGACGGCGAAGTCATGCTGGTCACCAAGCCCGAAGTGCTGCTGGGCAAGCTTGAGCGCGGCGACGTCGTCATCGTCCGCTTCCCCGATCGCAGCCAGACCACCAGCTTCCGCCTGGCGGCCCCGCTTGATATCAGCCTGACCTCCCACACCCTTTTTGTCAAGCGCCTGGTCGCCCTGCCCGGCGACAGCGTCGCTATGCTCAGCGGCGTGCTCTATGTCAACGACAAGGCCGTGGACGAACCCTTTGTCCACTACCCCGCGCGCTCCGACTACGCCCGCCGCGTGCTGGGTCCCGATGAGTACATGGTCATGGGCGATAACCGCGCCGGCAGCCATGACAGCCGCTCCGCCGATGTCGGCCCGATCTCGGGGGACATGATCATGGGCCATCCCAAGGTGGTTGTCTGGCCGCTCAACAAGATCCGCGTCATCCATTGACAGACCAACCCATCAGTGAATAAACTCGAAGCCCTCAAGCAGGTATTCGGTCACAGCGCCTTCCGCCCCGGGCAGGAGGCGCTGATTGATGCCCTGGCCCGCGGCCGCGACGTGCTGGGCATCATGCCCACCGGCGCCGGCAAGTCCGTCTGCTTCCAGATACCCGCCCTGATGCTGGACGGCGTCACGCTGGTGATCTCGCCCCTCATTTCCCTGATGAAGGACCAGGTGATGGCCCTGACCCAGGCCGGCGTGCCCGCCGCCTACATCAACAGCTCGCTCTCTCCTGCGCAGTGCAGTCTGGCCCTTGAGCGCGCCGGGCAGGGGCAGTACAAGATCATCTACGTGGCCCCCGAGCGCCTGACGACCGCCGGCTTCCTCCGCTTCGCCGCAAACGCGCGCATCGCCCTGGTGGCTGTCGACGAGGCGCACTGCGTCTCCCAGTGGGGGCAGGATTTCAGGCCCAGCTACCTGGCCATCCCGGCTTTCATCCACAGCCTGCCCAAGCGCCCGCCCATTGGCGCCTTTACCGCCACCGCCACCCGGCAGGTGCGGCAGGACATCGTCAGGCTGCTGGAACTCATTGACCCCTTGTTTGGCGCCACGGGCTTTGACAGGCCCAACCTGTACTTTGGCGTCCTCCGGC
This sequence comes from uncultured Christensenella sp., assembly GCA_964584685.1. Taxonomy (GTDB): domain Bacteria; phylum Bacillota; class Clostridia; order Christensenellales; family Aristaeellaceae; genus UBA1038. Next base: position 15,667 of record CAZPBJ010000058.1, read on the forward strand.
CCAAGGACAAGGACGCGGCGCTGCTGCAGCTGCTCATTGAGCGGCCCGGCAAATCCGGCATCGTCTACTGCGCCACGCGCAAACTGGTCGACGCCGTGTGCGATCTGCTGCGCCGGGAGGGCTATGGCGCCCAGCGCTACCACGCGGGCATGGGCGATTTGGAGAGGCGGGAGTCCCAGGAGGATTTCCAGTATGACCGCGCGCAGGTGATGGTCGCCACCAACGCCTTTGGCATGGGCATCGACAAGTCCAATGTCTCATTTGTCATCCACTACAATATGCCCAAGGACCTGGAAAGCTATTACCAGGAGGCCGGCCGGGCCGGGCGCGACGGCGCGCCTGCCGACTGCCTGATGCTCTACGCCAAGCAGGACGTGATGCTGGCCCGCTGGATGATCGAAAAAGGGGAGGTCAACCCCGATTTTGACTTCAAGCAGCGCCAAATGATCCTGGACATGGAGCATGAGCGCCTCAAGCAGATCACTTTTTACGCAGCCGGCAAGACCTGCCTGCGCCACGCCGTCCTGCGCTACTTTGGCGAAGCCGCGCCTGACAAGTGCGGCAACTGCTCCGTCTGCCGCGGCGAGCCGCGCGAGATGGCACAACCGCTGCCAAGGCGCAGGGAGATCGCCGTCAGCCGCAGCGGCGAGGAACTTGTCTTTGCCGCCCTGCGCGCCCTGCGCAACGCCATCGCCAAGGACAAGGGAATCCCCGCCTACGTCGTTTTCCCCGACGCCACCCTGCGCGACATGGCCCTGCGCCTGCCAGAGAGCAAGGCCGGGTTCCTTGCCGTCTCGGGCGTGGGCGAGCACAAGCTGGCGCTCTACGGTGATATCTTTATCGGCTTCCTGGCCAAACTGGCCGCTGAGAAGGACCCCGGCGCCCTGCGCGACGCGCAGTATGTCACCAAACTGGCCAACCGGCATTACCGCGCCTTTGTGCCCTGGGGCGAAGAGGAAATCCGCCGCCTCAAGGCCGAGGCAGCCCAGGGCATGGCTTTGAACGCCATCGCCCAGGCGCATGACAGGCCGGAGGACGCGGTAGCGCGGAAGCTGGGGGAGCTGAGGGTGAAGACGAGGTTTTAAGCCGATTATTAGTGGTGCGTTAGTATTTCCATACCTTTTCATCGTGATTCCATGCTGCTGCAAAGTCAGCCTTGTCCAATATGGCGTTGTAAATTGGCTGGAGGAAATAACGTATCGTGAGCAGAACATCGGGAAATGCTGACGCTTCATTATTGATGCGCTTTGAGAATCCGGCCCATTGCGTCAGTTTTGTAGCATCCTGGAAGAATTCATCTGTGAAAACCACGGGGATTTGCGCCATGGGCGTGGCTCTATGTCTGAGTGTATGATCAATGGCCGCATACAGTGTTTGGCCGTCAAAATCGAAGGATTCCGCCAACAGGGCAATGTCATAAAAGTCCTTCATACGGCTGTTTGCCATGGCCAGATAGATCATCGCATGGAGTTTTTCCGCTATGACTGATTCTTTTGAGTATACGAGCAGCCGTGCTTCGTCCATGTTAAGCACCGATGGATATATCATGTTTTGTGGACTGGGAATGACAATATCTCCAAACCCAATGTCAAATTGCAGTGCGCTTCTTGACCTGTCAAGATAACACATGACCTTGATGCGAACACCCGGATATTCCGCGTCTTCAGTGATGCGCTGCGCAGTCAGCGTACTCAGGTCATACGTTACTGCGTCGTCTGAGGGTATGGCGCAAATCACCTTGAACACGTCGATCATTGTTTCAGGTGCATTGTTGATCTGCTGTGCCAGGAAATCAATATCCCGTGTCGCGCGGGACCGGTTCTCAAAAATCGCATATAGCAGGAGCCCGCCTTTCAGGACAAAGTCATTGGCAAATTGCGATTTTGACAAGCGAAACAGAATGCGCTCAATGAAATAATGCGTTTGGATGTATTCATAGGGCTTGTCTGCCTGCACGGCCAGGGCGCGAAGCCGGGCTTTGATGCTGTCCGCTTTGCTCATGCAAGCGCTTCCACATAGGTGTACAGTTTCTTCCCAAGACGCATCTTCCGGGCGTATTCGTACAGCCGTTGGATGTTCCTGGCGCCGCGCATGTACTCGCGGATGATCTCAAGGGCGACATCGACACCGATCTCGTCACGCCGTTTAAAAATGTCGCAGACGGTGCGCTCACGGTCATAAATGGGCAGAACAAGAGAATCAATGGTGATTGCGGTCCTGCCCAGACGGAAGAGCGGCTGCATGAACTGCGTGATCCTGATGGGTGGGAAATCTGGCAGTTTGGGTGCATGGCCGGCATTGGGGACCGCGATGTGTACGGCATCCGGTATGACAGTGGTGAATCCATACAGTTCAGCCGCCGACAGGAAATACAGCGTGGCGTTTGGAATGACAGATACGGCGATCTGATTGTCCGTCAGCTGATCGGTCCGGTCTTTCCACACATAATAGCCTGCCTTGATGCGAAGAATATCATGGTTGGCCAGCAGCCGGCGAATATCCTTGCTGCAAACACCGTGTTTCAGCAGCTGGGACGCGCGCAGGACAGGCCCCTCATTTTCAAATGAGGAACGGATTTGCATTAGACGTTCCTGGGTCATCATGCCACCCCCGGTTTTCAGGTTTTCGATTATTGAAAAACTGAATAATGATGGCATTATTGTACTGTACTCAGTTACGTTGGTCAAGTACCAAATGGCATTTATAGTGATTCTGACGGTGTTGATCATGCCGGTATGTGACATGAATGCCTGGTCTGTTGGTCTAGCAAGAAGCCTGTGCATAACTCCCGACTTATCCACAGACATATGAACGAAGATTCTCTAAACTAAAGCAAAAGCCTTGCCCCGTATGAGAAAATGGGGTGTTTTTTTGCCCAAAAAGATGTCAGTGAATGTCAGTGACATTTTGTGGTAAGGTCGATACAGGCGCCGATGGGAACGTGTGTGCGGGTCCGGAGCGCCAAAGCGAAAGGGGGCGAAAACACTATCTCGGGAACATTATGGCAATCGGGATCAGACAGGCGGAGACAATCGGGAACAGGAAAACAAACGGAAGGAGGTGAACTGCATGACAGACATATCGAAATTACCCCAGGAACTTAAGGACAAGGGGCTCTTCTGCCTGTGGCGCTATGAACAGCGCGGGGACAGGCGCACCAAGGTACCCTACGACCCGCGCACCGGAAGGATGGCGCAGTCAAACGACCCCGGCACCTTCGCGCCGCTTGGGACGGCGCTGGCGGCAAATCAGGAAGGCTATGACGGGCTGGGCGTAGGGATATTCGGGGAGATCTGCGCCATCGACATCGACAACTGCGTCAACGAGGACCGCACACTCACCCGGA
>CAZPBJ010000059.1:0-18885 GCA_964584685.1 uncultured Christensenella sp.
CAGCTTCGACGGCCGCGGTCAGCTCGTCAACCTTGGCCTGCAGGGCAGCCTTGGCAGCGTCCGCGTCGGCCAGCTTGGTTTCAAATTCCGTCTTTGCGGCATCGGCGGCGGCGGTGAACTCGTCAACCTTTCCCTGCAGAGCGGCGGAGGCCTCAGTCTGGGTGGCCGCGGTGGCGGTCAGCTCATCCACCTTGGTCTGCAGGGCGACATTCTCAATCTCCAAGGCGGCGCTTTTCTCCTCCGCAGCCTTCAGTTGGGCAGTCAGCGCAGCCTGCGCCAAGACAGTGCTCTCAATGTCTTTGCTTAGCTGATCCACTTTTGTCTGCAGCGCGACATTCTCAATCTCCAAGGCGGCGCTCTTCTCTTGCGCGGCCTTGAGTGAGGCGGACATCTCCACTGTCTTTGTATTTGATCCATCCAGTTTTTGATTGGCAGCGCTTATGGCTGCCGTCAGCGAATCTTTCTCAGCCGTGAGTGCTGTCACTTGCGCGGACGCAGCCTCCAAATCCGCTTTGGCAGCAGCAAATGCCTTGTCAAGCTCCGCTTTCTCCCCGCTCAGGGCGGTCATGGCTTTCTGCTGTTCTGCCACTGTTGCCGCGAGTTTTATTTTCTCACCCGTCAGGGCATCAAGCGCAGTCTGCTTTACTGCCAGGGACGCGTCAAGCAGCGACTTCTCTCCCGTCAGGGCATCCAGCGCCGCCTGATTGTCGGCAAACGCTTTGTCCAGCGCTGTTTTCTCAGCCGTCAGTGCATCAAGGGCCGCTTGCTTTTCGGCTAGGGATGCATCAAGCTTGGTCTTTTCGCCGGTCAGGGCATCCAGCGCCGCCTGTTTTTCGGCCAGATATGCCTGAAGCTTTGGCGTCTCGCCTGTCAGGGCATCAAGCGCTGTCTGCTTCTCCGCAATCACTGCTTCAAGCGCTGCCTTCTCGCCTGCCAGGGCATCAAGCGCTGTCTGCTTCTCCGCTGCCGCCGCTTCAAGCGCTGCCTTTTCTCCTGTCAGGGCTTCCAGCGCTTTGCGGCCCTCATCAAGCGAAGACTCCAGCGCAGCCTTTTCACCGCTTAAGACGCTCATGGCTGCCTTTTGCTCCTCAAGCAATGCGCTCAGCGCTGTCTTCTCATCCAGAAGGCCGGCAGCTGACGCTTGTTGGTCCTCCAGTTGTTTTTTTACAGCCGCCTGCTCCTGCCCTGACTTGTCAAGGTCAGCCTGCAGCAAGGCCGCCTTTTGAAGGGCGTCGGTCTTTTCCCTGTCGAGCGTGTTGCGCTGCCCCACCTGCACGCCAATCACGATGGCGGCGGCCAGCACCAGGATAGATAGCAGAATCGCGATCTTCTTCATGGTTCCTCCTTACACCTTGTCCCTATTTTTCAATACACTTGCGTGTACAGATACCTAAGGTGTCTTCAGCCAGCCCAAAAGCCTGGCTTCATCAAAACCGATCATCGTGCGCTGCCCGTCGCGTATCAGGGGTGTACGCAGGAAATCCGGCCGTTCCAGTAGATACTCAAGTATCCGGCCGGCATCGTTCGTGTAGGCGACAGGGTGGGATTTCACGCTTTCCTGCCGGGTATCCACAAGGGCCATAGGCCCGGACGCCTTGGCAAACAGTTCCAGTTCGCGCATCCCCAGGCGATGCTTCTTCAAATCAACCGTCTGGAAAGGGATGCGGCGCTCCTTTAAAAAGCGTTCAGCCCTCTGGACATCAAAGTGACGCTTGTACACATAGACCTGGATGTTCATGCCTGCGTGTTTGATTCCTCCTCAAAGGGCAGCGAAAGGCGGTTCTGCCCATCGGACCATAGCCTCTCCAGGCGGTAAAACACACGGTCTTCGGGAGTGAAAATATGCACGATAACCGAGGCGTAATCCATGACGATCCATCTGCCTTCGGTCTGGCCTTCAGTCCTGCGCAGCGGCACGCCCAGGGCGCTCAGCTCGCCGTCCACATGGTCAGCCAGCGCGCGCGTCTGGATAACGTTGTTGCCAGTGGCAATCACCAGATAATCTGCCAGCACTGTCAGGTGCCGGACTTCCAGAACCAAAATATCCGAAGCTTTCTTGTCATATAGCAGATTCGCGGCTTTAAGGGCGATTTCCTTCTCCAGCATCAGGGCAACCTCCTGTGTATTCACGATAGTGTTTCCTCTTTGATCAATTCAGATTTAGGCTCCCGGTCAAATCCTCAATGGCAAGGCGCGTATCCTGACTGTAGACCTGGCCTGAGGCTAAAACATAGTCCTGCGTGCCTGTCAAAGATATCAGCGCCGCGCGCCGTAGATCATCCCACATGGCCAGGCGTATCGATGAAAGCCCGGGGTAATCGCTGCGGCCGGCCTCGGCGGCGTCAGCCACGAACAGGCAAAGCTCCAGCGGTGACATCTTCGCGCGGCCGGTGGTGTGGAAGCGGATGGCGTTGAGTACGTCTTCATCGCGCACCTGGTACTTGAATTCCGCCAGCACGGCGCCTACCTTGCCGTGCAGCAGGGCGTTGCTTTTCAGCGCCTGCGGGTCATCCAGCGCCAGATTGTAGCGTTTTGCGATCGCCTGCAGCTGGCCCAATTTCAAGCACTTGGCGCTGTCATGCAGCATCGCTGCCACGGCTGCCTTTTGCATGGGGATGTGATGGTGGTAAGCCAATTCCACAGCCAGGTCACGCACGGCCAGCGTATGCTCAAAACGGCGCTGGTTCATGTGGGGCTTCACCAGCTTCTCGTAGGGAGGCGCGTACAGACCGTTGAGCGCGATATAGCGCGCGACCCTCGGGGGGATCATCTCCCACGCGTCAGACAGCAGGGAGACCTGCGTGCGCACCAGGCTTGAGGACATATTGACAGGCGGCACGGAAAGCAGCTGAGCCCGCACACCGTGGGCAATGGCGAAAAGCGTCAGTTCCTGCGCATTGTGTCCTACCCGGGGATAAACCAACAGCTCGCAAAGTTCAAATATGCGGCCTACCTCGCGCCAAAGGAGTATGCCCGCCAGCTTGTCAGCGCCAATGATATAGTAAAACTCCGCCCCCGAATAATGGCGCATGATGGCGCGTATGGTATCCACAGTATCCGGGGAAGATTTGAGAAGGCCTTCCGGCGCGATGCTGACCTGGGTTAGCCCGATGATAGCCAACTGTGCCATGGCGCGAAGGTGACTGATATCGGCAAGGGGTTTGCGGTAAGGGGCTGTGCCCGAGGGGACGATCAGGACCTCATCCACCAGATTCTTTTCCAGTACATCCCTGATGATGCGCAGATGGCCTCTGTGGATAGGATCAAAAGAGCCACTGAATATGCCGATACGGCGCACGTGATCATCCTCTCACAGTTATGTCCATAGTATACCCGATTGGAAGCCAGAATGGAAGAAAAAAGCGGAGGCTGTAGAGCCTTCGCTTTTACGCAGACAAGTGGCGCTTAGACCATCTCGATGAGAACCATCTCGGCAGCGTCGCCGCGGCGGGTGCCCAGCTTATAGATGCGGGTGTATCCGCCTGCGCAGTTTTTCTCGGTGTTGCGCTTGGAATACTTGGGGGCGTATTCGCGGAAAATTTTCTCAATCAGTGGATGATTGTTCTCCTTGGTGCGCTCCTTGAACTCGGTCCTGGTCTCGTCATCCTTGCGGACATGCGGCATTTCGTAGAGGTAGGCCATCAGCAGGCGGCGGGCATGCAGCTTGCTGGGCATATCGTTGACCACATCAATGGAGACGATCTGGCCTTTTTCATTGTGATACTCTTTTTTGGCAGGCACAGTGTTGGCGTGCTCGTGGACGGCCAGGGTGACCATCCTCTCAGCGATGCGGCGCACTTCTTTGGCGCGTGCCTGGGTGGTCTCGATGCGGCCATACCAAAGCAGGTTGGTCACCTGATTGCGCAGGAGAGCTTGGCGCTGATCGCTTCGAAGGCCAAGCTTGCGTTGTTGAGCCATGGTTTATCCTCCTTTGCCCGGTTGGGCAGTCAATTATTCCTCGGACTGGCGCAGAGAAAGCCCAAGCACTGCCAGCTTTTGCTCGACCTCTTCAAGGCTCTTCTTGCCAAGATTGCGCACCTTCATCATGTCGTCCTGATCCTTTTGGACCAGCTCACCCACGGTGTTGATGCCTGCGCGCTTGAGGCAATTGAAGGCCCGCACGGACAAATCAAGCTCTTCGATGGTCATCTCCATGGACTTGCCCGATAAGGCGCTGTCGGCGTCATCGGAGATCAGGGTTGAAGGCTGCTCGGTCAGCCGGCTGAAGATGTTCAGCTGCTGGGTCAGGATCTTGGCCGCCATGCCGACTGCCTCTTCGGGGCTCAGGCTGCCGTTGGTCCAGATATCCAGCACCAGCTTGTCATAGTCGGTGATCTGGCCCACGCGCGTGTTCTCAACTGTATAGTTGACCTTTCGCATGGGGGTGTAGATGGAATCAATGGGGATGACGCCGATGCTGGCAGGGTTTTGCTTGTTTTTTTCGGCGGCGACATACCCGCTGCCGCGGCCGATGGTCAGCCACATGCGCAGGCTTGCGTCCTTGCCCAGGGTCGCGATGTGCAGCTTGGGATTCACCACCTCGACGTCACTGTCAACGCGGATATCGGCGCCTGTCACATCCTTGGGGCCTGTGACATTGATCTCCACGATCTTGGGCTGATCGGAAAAAGAACGTACGGTCAGTTCCTTCATGTTAAGGATGATCTCCGTCACGTCTTCCTTGACGCCGGGGATGGTGGAAAACTCGTGCTGGACGCCTTCGATCTGAATGTTGGTCACAGCGGCGCCCGGCAGGGAGCGCAGCAGGACACGGCGCAGCGCATTGCCCAAGGTATGGCCAAAGCCACGCTCCAGGGGCTCTACGGTAAAACGACCATAGAATGGGTCGTCCGTCTTTGCGCGCTCTATGCGCGCGTTCTCGATATCTACCATCACAGCTTATTCTCCTCCTAATGCTAATCTGCTGTCCTGAAAGTTCACTTGGCGATTAGCGGGAGTAGAACTCAACGATCATGTTCTCCTGCAAGGCGAAATCAATGTCCTCGCGCGCGGGCAATGCGGAAACGGTAGCGGTCAGCTGATCGGCGTTGACAAGCAGCCACTTGGGCATGATGCGGGGGCTGCCGGCGCGCACGACCTTAAAATGCTCGATCTCCTTGGACTTGGCGCGGACAGTGACCACATCGTTTACATCCACCGTAAAGGAGGGAATATCCACCTTCTGGCCGTTGACCAGGAAATGGCCGTGGTTGACCAGCTGGCGGGCGGCGGGGCGCGATGACGCGAGGCCGGCGCGGTAGACCACATTGTCAAGCCTGCGCTCAAGCAGCTGCAGCAACAGCTCGCCTGTGACACCCTTCAGGGTGGTGGCGCGCGTATAGACGCCTTTGAACTGGCCTTCCATCAGGCCGTAGGCGCGGCGGGCCTTTTGCTTTTCACGCAGCTGCGTGCCATACTCGCTCATTTTGCGCTGACGGGCTGCGCCGTGCTGGCCGGGCGGGGTGGGGCGCTTGCCAACAGCGCACTTTTGGGAGAAGCACTTCTCGCCCTTTAAAAAGAGCTTGGTGCCCTCGCGGCGGCACAGGCGGCAAACAGAGCCTGTATATCTTGCCATGTTGACGGAACCTCCTTAATTACACTCTTCTGCGCTTGGGCGGGCGGCAGCCATTATGCGGAATGGGCGTGACGTCCTTGATCATGGTGACCTCAAGACCGGCGGTCTGCAGGGAACGGATGGCAGCCTCGCGGCCGGACCCGGGGCCCTTGACCAATACATCCACAGTGCGAAGGCCAAATTCGGTCGCTGCTTTGGCAGCCGTCTCAGCCGCCATCTGCGCCGCGAAGGGCGTTGACTTCTTGTTGCCGCGGAAACCCATGCCGCCCGAAGATGACCAGCTCAGCGCGTTGCCTGCCGTATCGGTGATGGTGACAATGGTGTTGTTAAACGAAGAACGGATATGCACAATGCCCTTTTCAACGAGCTTTTTCTCACGGCGCTTGCGCGATACCTTTTTCAGGGTTGCTTTAGGTGCCATATTTCTCCCTTCGTGCCCCTGCAGGGCATGCGATCAGCTTGAATGCGTCGGCCAATTACTTGGCCGCGATCTTTTTCTTGCCGGCCACCTGTTTCTTGGGGCCTTTGCGGGTACGCGCGTTTTGCTTGGTATTCTGTCCGCGCACAGGCAAACCGCGGCGATGCCTGACGCCGCGATAGCAGCCGATTTCGACCAGGCGCTTGATGTTGAGAGAAATCTCACGGCGCAGGTCGCCCTCGTGCTTCACATTCTTGTCAATGTAGTCGCGCAGCTTGCTGATATCGTTTTCGGAAAGATCCTTCACCCTGATATCAGGATTGATCTGGGTGCCGGCCAGGATTTCCTGCGCGGTCTTCAGACCAATACCGAAAATGTAGGTCAGGCCGACTTCCACGCGCTTTTCTCTGGGCAGGTCAACGCCCGCTATACGTGCCATCTGTAGGGTACACCTCCAAATTTGTTCAATTACATGACCTGTTGACCGGGGCAATCAGCATCCCGGCAGTGTATGATGAAACGCATGGTCCCCCTGCACGCAGGGGGCAGCCGCCCACACGATTGACCATCGCTATGTTTCAGCCCTGCTTTTGCTTGTGCTTGGGATTCTCGCAGATGACCATCACATGGCCTTTGCGGCGGATGATCTTGCACTTTTCGCACATGGGCTTGACGGAAGGACGAACTTTCATGGGATAAACCTCCTTGTATTAGCTGCCAAAGGGGCAGCCGGAATCAGTTCTTTGAGCGCCAGGTGATGCGGCCGCGGGTCAGGTCGTAGGGGGAGAGCTCGATGGTCACCTTGTCGCCGGGATAGATGCGGATAAAATTCATGCGCATTTTACCGGAGATGTGGGCCATGATCTGGTGCCCGTTTGGCAGTTCCACCAGGAACATGGCATTGGGCAAAGCCTCGACGACTTTGCCTTCGATCTCGATGACATCACTCTTGGACAAACACTGAGCCCTCCTTATTGGCCGGGTCGCGGTAGTTGATCACTTCTTGCGTGAGCGCCTGGCGCAGGTCGCTGTCCTGCAGACGGCCTTGCTCAAATAGCGCCAAGACGCCGGGAAGCTCCCGGCTGGTGGATACAAGGTGTTTACGCCGCTTTTTCTTGGGATGGTCCAGCTTGCGGGTTTCCCCGTTGGCAACCATCACAAATTCAGCGTCCATCTCGTATAATACCACATAAGTACGGCCCTTGTCACGACCTTTTTTGGATATCGCGACAATACCTTTCTTCAGCGGCGCCTTCATGCCTGGCCCTCCGGGGGGAAGCGATATCCCGGCAACGTCAGTATCTCCGGCTTGCCGTCCTGCACCAGGATCGTGTGCTCGTAATGCGAGCAGGGTGACGCATCGGCTGTCTTGATCGTCCAGCCGTCATCAAGCTCCATGATGTGGTATCCTCCCAGCGTGATCATGGGCTCGATGGCCAGCGTCATCCCGCTTCTCAGGCGTACGCCGTGGCCGGGGAGGCCGTAATTGGGCACAGAGGGGTCTTCATGCATCTTCTGCCCGATGCCGTGACCGGTTAAATCGCGCACCACGCCGTAGCCATGGCGCTCCGCAAGGGATTGAACCGCATAGCTGATATCGCCCAGGCGGCTGTCATTGACCGCGGCCGCGGCCCCGGCGAAGAAGCAGGCTTCGGTGACCTCGATAAGGGCCAGCTTTTCAGGCGATACCTTGCCGATTGGCACGGTAAAGGCACTGTCCGCCTGCCAGCCGTCCAGGATCAGCCCGCAATCGATAGAGACGATGCTGCCCTGTGTGAGCACTGTCCGGTCGGAGGGGATGCCATGCACCACTTCGTCGTCAATGGACGCGCAGATGGATTTGGGGTACCCGCGGTAATTGTAGAAACTGGGGACGGCATGGTGACGCTTGATCAGCTCATCGGCATAGGCATCGATGGCGGCGGTGGTTTCACCGGCCTTGATCACCTCGCGCAGGCGCTGCATGATGTCATACAGCAGGTGCCCGGCTGAACGCATCTTGGCTGCCTGGGCAGCGCTTTTGATCGTGATCACTGAATATCGAGCGCTGAAAGGACCGCTGCGTAGTTATCATCCACAAAGCCTTCGCCGTCCACGCTGCGCAGCAGGCCTTTGCGTTCATAATAGCTGATCAGCGGCTCTGTCTGCCGGCGGTAAACCGTCAGCCGGTTGAGGATGGTCTCGGGTTCATCGTCCTTGCGCTGGATGAGCGCTGCCCCGCAAGTGGGGCATAACTTATCATCCTTTAGAAAGGAGACGTGGAAGGTGCCGCTGCATGCCGGGCATACACGGCGGCCGGACAGGCGCTTGATGATCACCTCATCGGATACCATCAGATTGAGCACCACATCGATATTGGCAAAGGCGCCCAACGCTTCAGCCTGCGCCACGGTCCTGGGGAAGCCGTCAAAGATGTAGCCCTTTTGCGCGTCGGGCGCCTTGAGGCGCTCCTCCACCATGCCGATGATGACGTTATCGGGCACCAGTTCCCCCGCGTCCATGTACTTCTTGGCTTCCAGGCCAAGCGTCGTCTGCTCGCGCAGCGCCGACCTGAGCATATCGCCTGTGGATATCTGGGGAATGGACAGCTGCTGGGACAGTTTTGATGCATGGGTGCCTTTGCCGGCACCGGGAGGGCCCAGGAAAATCAAGTTCATCTTTTTACCTCAAATGCCCTCCCCTGCCCCGAGGAGCGGAGGGGAGAGCTTTGTCTGAAACCGCCGCTTCTTAAAGGAAACCCTTGTAGTTGCGCATGACCAGGTTGGCCTCAATCTGCCTGACGGTCTCAAGGGCGACAGAGACGGCGATCAGCATGGAGGATGCCGCAAAGGGGATCTGAACATTCTGCCAGACAGACAGCAGCGTGGGCAGGGTTGCCAGTACGGCCAGGAAAAGCGCAGCAAACAGGGTCAGACGCCTTGTTGTCCTGGCCAGGAAATCCACCGTGTTCTTGCCCGAACGGATACCGGGGATATTGCCGCCCTGCTGCTGGATGTTCTTGGCGATGTCCTGCGGGTTGAAGCTGATGGAGGAGTAGAAGTAGCTGAAAGCCACGATCAGCAGCGCCGTCGCCAGCAGATGCAGGGGCGAGCTTTGGCTCATGTTGGCCTGCCACCACTGGTAAGCGCCTGAGTTGGTGCCGAACATGGCGATGATGGTGCCCGGGAAAGCCATGAAGCTGTAGGCGAAGATCAGCGGCAGAACGCCTACCGATACCACCTTGAGCGGGATGTGCGTGGACTGGCCGCCGTACATCTTGCGTCCCACAACGCGCTTGGCGTACTGGACGGGGATGCGCCGCTCACCCATGTCCACAAAGGTGACAATGGTGATGATCACAAGGGCTGTCAGTATCAGGATTAGGAAACCTACCACGGTGGTGCCATAGCCCGTGATGCCCAGGACATCCGTGAAGGCTGTCAGGATGCCGTTGAAGAGGTTGGAGATGATGCCGGCAAAGATCAGCAGCGAGATGCCGTTGCCGATGCCGTTTGCGGTGACGCGCTCGCCTATCCACATGGCCAATGCCGTGCCGCCGGCCATGATGACGCCAATGGAGGCAAGGCCCCAGAAGTTGTTGTAGCTTTCGAGCAGCACCCTTTGCCCGTCGACAGGCGCAGCGGTGTTGAGGCCTGCGATGATGCCGATGGCCTGCAGCGCCGCCAGGAAGATCGTCGAATAGCGGGTGATGCGGTTGATTTTCGCCTTGCCTTCCTCGCCGCCTTCTTTTTGCAGGCGCTCAAGGGCCGGGATGGCGATGGTCAGCAGCTGGATGATGATGCTGGCGTTGATGTAGGGCGTGATGCCCATGGCCATGATCGTCATCTGGCTGAATGCGTTGCCGGTCATCATGTTGACCAGGCCCAGCATATCATATTGCTTTGAAGCCTGCTGCACCACAGCCGCGTTGATGCCGGGAACCGGCACGACGCTTACCAGACGGAAGATAACAAGCATAAAGAAGGTGTACAGAAGCTTCTTGCGAAGCTCAGGCACCTTCCATGCGTTGCGCAGCGTCTCCCACATACTCAGACCACCTCGGCTTTCCCGCCGAGCGCCTCAATCTTTTCAACTGCCGAAGCAGTGAATTTCTTGGCCTGCACGGTCAGCTGCTTTGACAGTTCGCCGCCGCCCAGGACTTTCAGGCCGTCCTTGACCTGTTTGACGATGCCCGCCTGATGCAGAAGCTCCGCGTTGACCACGGTGCCAGCTTCAAAGCGCTCAAGTGCCGACAGGTTGATACTGGCGTATTCCTTGGCAAAAATATTGGTAAAGCCCGACTTGGGGATACGGCGGTACAAAGGCATTTGGCCGCCTTCAAACCCGGGGCCCTTGCCGCCGCCCGAGCGGGCCTTGGCTCCCTTGGAACCCTTGCCTGAGGTCTTGCCAAGCCCGGAGCCGATGCCTCGGCCCAGGCGCTTGGGCGCAGTTGTAGAACCGACCGCCGGTTTCAACTCGTGCAGTTTCATGAGGGCTTCCTCCTTATTCCTTGACTTCTTCGACTTTGACCATGTGCTTTACGCGGAAGAGCTGGCCGCGGATGGCGGCATTGTCTTGCTTGACAACGGTCTGGCCGATCTTGTGAAGACCCAGCGCCTTCACGGTATCGATCTGCTTTTGCAGGCAGGCGATGGGGGATTTTAACAATGTTACTTGCAGTTTCATGCTATCCTCCTCAGCCCAGGATCTCTTCGACGGTCTTGCCGCGAAGCCGGGCGACCTGCTCAGCGGAGCGCAGGAGTTTCAGGCCCTCAATGGTGGCCTTGACTGTGTTGATGGGGTTTGATGTACCATAGGACTTGGTGCGGATATCCTTGACGCCCGCCAATTCCAGAACAGCGCGCGCAGCCCCGCCGGCGATCACGCCGCAGCCTTCCTCGGCCGGGAGCATGACGACCTTGCCGGTACCAAAGAAACCGGTAGTCTGGTGGGGGATCGTCTTGCCCACCAGGGGAACGGTGATCAGATGCTTTTTGGCATCCTCCACACCCTTGCGGATGGCTTCGGGGATCTCAGCGGCTTTGCCCATGCCGGCACCGACACGGCCGTTGCCGTCGCCAACCACGATCAGCGCCGAAAAGCGGAAATTGCGGCCGCCTTTGACGGTCTTGACCACGCGGTTGACGGAGACTAACTTCTCTTTAAACTCTTGGTCTTCTCTTTCCCTGCGTTGCATGCTTTGCTTCTCCTCCTTAGAACTTGAGCCCGGCTTCACGGGCACCACTTGCCAGAGAAGCGACACGGCCGGTGTAGACATAGCCGGACCGATCAAACACGACCTTCTCGATGCCGGCCTCAATGGCGCGCTGACCGACCAGCTTGCCGATTTCCTTGGCCTGAGCGGTCTTGTCCATGTCCTCTAGCTTGCCCTTGAGCGAGGTATCCATGGAGGAAGCCTGCGCCAGGGTTGCGCCCTTGGTATCATCGATGATCTGGGCGTAGATGTACTGATTGCTGCGGAACACGCACAGGCGGGGCATGTCGGGCGTGCCGCTGATCTTCTTGCGCACACGGGTATGCCTGATAACACGGACTTCGTTTCGGTCACGCTTTTTGAACATATGCGTTCACTCCCTTTCTTATTTCTTGCCTGCCTTGCCTTCTTTGCGGCGGATATGCTCACCCTTGTACTTGACACCCTTGCCAAGGTAGGGTTCCGGGGGTCTGGTAGCGCGAATATCGGCCGCCAGGCTGCCGACGACCTGCTTGTCAATGCCCTTGACCACGATTTGCGTGGGCACGGGCGTCTCAAAGCTGACATTCTGGGGCGCCTCAAAGACGATGGGATGCGAGTAGCCGACCAGAAGCGTCAGCTTCTTGCCGTCCACCGAGGCGCGGTAACCCGTGCCGACCATCTCAAGCTGGCGCTCAAAGCCTGTTGTTACGCCGACCACCATGTTATGCACAAGAGAACGGTACAGGCCATGCATGGCTTTGTGCGGCTTGTTGTCGGTGGGACGGGTCAAGGTAAGGATGCCATTATCCAGTTTCAGGGTGATATCAGGGTTAACCTGCTGCGACAGCTGGCCTTTGGGGCCTTTGACCACAACCAAGTTGCGGTCGTCGACCGTGACCGTCACGCCGGCAGGGACCGGGATCGGAAGTTTTCCGATGCGAGACATAATTACACCTCCAATGCGTGAATCGGTTTTACCAAATGTAGGCGAGCACTTCGCCGCCCAGGTTGTCTTTGCGCGCGTTCTTATCGGTCATCAGGCCCTTGGAGGTGGACACAATGGCCACACCCAGGCCGCCCAGCACCTTGGGCAGGTCTTCGCACTTGGCATAGACGCGCAGACCGGGCTTGGAAATCCGCTTCAGTCCGGCAATGACGGGCTGCTGCTTGCCATTAACGTACTTGAGCGCGATCTTGATCTGGCCCTGCAGGCCGTCGTCGATCTTTTCGTAACTCTTGATATAGCCTTCGTCAAGCAAAATCTTGGCGATCGCCTTCTTGGCGTTGCTGGCAGGCATGACGACCGCGTCATGCTTGGCCACCTGGGCGTTGCGGATGCGAGTAAGCATATCGCCGATGGGGTCATTTACGATCATGATGGAACCTCCTTCTTACCAGCTGGCCTTGCGGACGCCGGGGATCTCACCTTTGTAGGCCAATTCCCTGAAACAGATGCGGCACACGCCGTAGCGGCGCAGCACTGAGTGGGGCCTACCGCAGATGCGGCAGCGCGTATACGCGCGGGTGGAGAACTTGGCAGGGCGGGCCTGCCTGACTTTCATGCTTGTCTTTGCCATTTTATCTTCTCCTCTACTGCGCGAACGGCATGCCCAGCAGGCTAAGAAGCTCTTTTGCTTCCTCATCTGTGTTGGCAGTCGTGACGAATATCATTTCCATGCCGCGGATCTTCTCGACCTTGTCATAGTTGATCTCCGGGAAGATCAGCTGCTCGCGTACACCCAGGGCGTAGTTGCCGCGGCCGTCAAACGCCTTGGCCGAGACGCCTCGGAAGTCACGCACGCGGGGCAGGGCGATGGACAGTAGCTTGTCGACGAACTCCTCCATCCGCTTGCCGCGAAGGGTAACCTTTGCGCCAACGTTCATGCCCTCGCGCACCTTGAAGTTTGCGATTGATTTCTTGGCCTTGGTCACCAGGGGCTTCTGGCCTGCGATCTGGCTGAGCTCATCAACCGCGGTCTCAAGCATTTTGGCGTTCTCTTTGCAGTCGCCAAGACCCATGTTGATGATGACCTTCTCCAGGCGCGGGACCTGCATGGGGTTTTTGTAGCCGAACTTCTGCTGCAGAGCAGGTACAGCTTCGGCGAGGTACTTCTCTTTTAAGCGGGTTGCCATGTGCTATGCCTCCTCCTTAGTCGATTTGTTCGCCGCATTTTTTGCAGACGCGGATCTTCTTGCCGTCGGCCAGTACCTTTGCGCCCCAGCGGGAGGGCTTGCCGCACTTCTGGCAGACAAGCATCACATTGGAGACATCGATGGCGGCTTCCTTGTGGATGATGCCGCCGGGTTGGCCCTGGGCACGGGATTTCTGATGTTTGGTGACCATGGCGACGCCTTCGACGGTGACGCGGTTGGTTTTGGGGCTGACTGACAGCACCTTTCCCTTGACGCCTTTGTCCTTGCCGGAGATGACAATGACTTCATCCTTTTGTTTTACATGCAGTTTCATCGTCATACTCCTTTACAGAACCTCTGGCGCCAGCGAGATGATCTTCATGAAGTCCTTCTCGCGTAGTTCACGGGCGACCGGCCCAAAGATACGGGTACCACGGGGCTGCTTGTCGTCACCGATGATCACGGCGGCGTTGTCGTCAAAGCGGATGTAGCTGCCCTCGGGACGGCGCTTGACTTTGGCCACGCGGACAATGACGGCCTTGACCACATCGCCCTTCTTGACTGTGCCGCCGGGGGATGCGGTCTTCACGCTGGCAACAATGATGTCACCGATGGACCCACTGCGGCGGAATGAACCGCCAAGCACGCGGATGCACATGATCTCCTTGGCGCCGGAATTATCGGCAACCTTAAGTCGCGTTTGCGGCTGAATCATACAGGTTCCTCCTTTATAGATTCCTCATCATGATGCTGTTGCGCCCATGAGAGGTAAGTGACATTACTTCGCCTTTTCGACGATCTCGACCAGGCGCCAGTGCTTGTCTTTGCTCAGCGGCCTGGTTTCCATCACACGCACGGTATCGCCAATACCGCAGGCATTCTCCTCATCATGCGCCTTGAACTTGTTGGTGCGCTTGATGATCTTGCCGTAGAGGGGATGGCGGACGCGGGATGACATGGATACGACGATGGTCTTGTCCATCTTGTCACTGACAACGACGCCTACGCGGGTCTTGCGGAGTCCTCTTTCTTCTGACATGGAACTGCCTCCTTTCATGGCTGCTTGAGTGCGGCTTTCTGGGCCATCTGGGTCTGTACCGTCAGGGCGCGCGCGATGTCGCGCTTGACGGAGGAAATCTGCATCGTGTTCTCCAGCTGTCCGGTCGCCAGTTTGAAACGCAGGTTGAACAGCTCAGTCTTGAGGTCCGCGATCGCTGTGGTCAGCTGCTCGGGTTTCATGGCCGCGTACTCGCTTACCTTCATTGTTCTTCACCACCATCTATAGGAAGTAGTTGCTCGCGGGTGCAGATCTTGGTGCGCAGGGGGAGCTTGGTCGATGCCAGGCGAAGGGCCTCGCGTGCCATGGACTCCTCAACGCCGCCGACTTCAAACATCACGCGGCCGGGCTTGACGACGGCCACCCAGTATTCGGGCGAGCCCTTGCCCGAGCCCATGCGGGTCTCAGCGGGTTTCTTGGTCACGGGCTTGTCGGGGAAGATCTTGATCCAGACCTGTCCGCCGCGCTTGGTATAACGGGTCAGCGCGATACGGGCCGATTCGATCTGTGCGCTGGTCACCCAGCTGGGGCTGGTCGCCACAAGGCCGAACTCACCGTAGGTGATCGTATTGCCCCGGTGGGCCATGCCTTTCATGCGGCCGCGGAAAACCTTGCGGCGCTTGACTCTCTTGGGCATTAACATGGCTTACTTGCCTCCTTCGGTTGCGCGGATGGCAGGCTTCTTGGCCTGTGGAAGGATCTGGCCTTTGTAAATCCAGACCTTGACGCCCAAACGGCCATAGGTTGTCTTTGCCTCGGCAAAGCCGTAATCAATATTGGCGCGCAGGGTCTGCAGCGGGATGGAACCCTCGTGATAATGCTCGCTGCGGGCGATGTCAGCGCCGTTCAAACGGCCCGAGACCTTGGTCTTCATGCCCTTGGCTCCGGCACGGATGCACCGCTGGATGCTCTGTTTCATGGCGCGGCGGAAGCTGATGCGCTTCTCAAGCTGCTGGGCGATATTTTCGGCCACCAGCTGGGCGTCGGTATCGGGGGACTTGATCTCCAGCACGTTGATGTTGGCCGGGTGACCAAGGAACTTCTCAACGTAGGCTTTGAGGTCTTCAATCCCCTTGCCGCCGCGGCCGATGATCATGCCCGGACGGCCTGTAAAGATATTGATGGTCATGCGGGCTGCGGAGCGTTCGATATCAATGCGGCTGATGCCGGTGGCAAAGTACTTCTTCTTCAGGTCGACGCGTACCTTGTGGTCCTCAACCAGGTTGTTTGCGAAGTCCTTCTTGTCCGCGTACCAGCGCGTGCTCCAGTCATAGATCACGCCAACGCGAAAGCCATGTGGATTAATCTTCTGACCCATTCGTAAACCTCCCTCTTATCTTTTGTCCAGCACAACGCTGATATGGCTTGTGCGCTTGAGCATCGGGGACGCGCTGCCGCGGCTGCGCGCTACAAAGCGCTTGAGCGTCGGGCCGGGGTTGGCGTAGATCTCAGCGACATACAGGGTGCTGCGGTCCATGTCCAGGTTGTTGACCGCATTGGCGATGGCGCTGTTTAAGAGCTTGATGACGATGGGGCTGGTGGCTTTGGGCGTGAATTGAAGGATTGCCAGCGCGTCTTCCACATTCTTGCCGCGGATCAGGTCAATGACCTGGCCTGCCTTGCGAGAGGAGACGCGGACATGCTTCACGTGCGCCTGGGGACGCTTGTCACGCGACTGCGCGCGCTTCTCCCCTTTTTCACGGGTGTTGGTTGCCATGTATCTGTACTCCTTTCGTCTTAAGTGCGGCCGGATGACTTTTCGCCGGCATGACCGCGGAAAGTGCGGGTGGGCGCGAACTCACCCAGCTTGTGGCCTACCATATCCTCGGTAACATAGACAGGCACGTGCTTGCGGCCGTCGTGCACCGCGATGGTGTGCCCGACAAAATCCGGGAAGATGGTGGAAGCCCTGGACCAGGTCTTGAGCACTGTCTTTTTCCCGGCCTGGTTCATATCCTCGACGCGCTTGAGCAGCGTTTCGTTTACATAGGGGCCCTTTTTTATGGAACGACTCATGTGGTATACTGCCTCCTTTCGTCCTTGGCCTTACCTGGCGTTGATGCGCTTGACAATCAAGCGGTTTGAATACTTCTTGTGCTTGCGCGTCTTCCTGCCAAGGGTCTTCTTGCCCCAGGGGGTCACAGGCGCGGGCTTGCCGATGGGGGACTTGCCCTCGCCGCCGCCGTGCGGGTGATCCACAGGGTTCATGACGACGCCGCGGACGGTGGGACGGATGCCCATGTGGCGTTTGCGGCCTGCGCTGCCGATGCGGACGTTCTCATGGTCGGTGTTGCCCACCGTGCCGATGGTGGCGCGTGACAGCAGCGGCACTTTGCGCATTTCGCCCGAAGGCATGCGCAGGGTGGCGTAACCGCCCTCCTTTGCCATCAGCTGGGCATAGGCGCCGGCCGAGCGAACCATCTGGCCGCCGATGCCGGGACGCAGCTCCACATTGTGGATGAGCGTGCCCACGGGGATGTTCTGGATGAGCAGCGAGTTGCCGGGCTTGATGTCGGCGGTTTCACTCGACACGATGGTGTCGCCCACATTCAGGCCAAGGGGGGCCAGGATGTAGCGCTTCTCGCCGTCCAGATAGTGCAGCAGGGCGATGAAGGCCGAACGGTTGGGGTCGTACTCGAAGGCGGCCACCTTGGCGGGCACGTCCAGCTTGTTGCGCTTGAAGTCGATCAGGCGATACTTGACCTTGCTGCCGCCGCCCTGGTGGCGCACGGTGATCTTGCCCTGCGCGTTGCGTCCGGCGTTCTTTTTCTTGGTTTCAAGGAGGGCCTTTTCGGGTTTGGTCTTGGTGATCTCCTCGTAGGTCAGCACCGACATGAAGCGGCGCGCCGGCGAGGTTGGCTTGTATAGACGAATCGGCATTTCTCTATCCTCCCTTAGACCATGCCTTCGAAGAATTCAATGGGCTTGGAATCCTCCGTCAGCTTTACATAGGCCTTTTTCACTTCAGCGGTGCGTCCGCTGGTCTTGCCCTGGGTCTTGATCCTGCCCAGGGTGCGCAGGGTGTTGACACGCTCGACCTTGACGTCTTTGAACACTTTTTCAAGCGCCTTCTTGATCTCGACCTTATTGGCGGAAATGGCGACTTCGAAAACGTACCGCTTGTCGGCGATGCCGTTGTAGCCCTTCTCGGTCAATACCGGGCGCAGGATGATGTCATGAGGATCTTTCATTTATACGTATACCTCCTCAATGCCTTTGATCGCATCGCTCAGGATGATAAGCTTGCCGGCGCGCAGGATGTCATACACATTGAGCGTGTTGACATAGGTGCCGGTCAGGGAAGCGATGTTGCGGGAAGCCCGCACAAGCTGCGCATCGGCGCCGGGCATCACCAGCAGGGCGCTCTTGTCGACCTTGAGATCGGAGAGCATCCGGGCGATGTGCCGGGTCTTGGCTTCCTGCAGGGCGATCTTGTCCACCACGATGATATCACCTGCCTGGAACTTGGCGGACAGGGCGCTTTTCATCGCCAGGCGGCGGACCTTCTTGGTTACGCCGACGACATAGTCGCGGGGCTGGGGAGCGAACACGATGCCGCCATGGCGGAACTGGGGCGCGCGGTTGCTGTGGTGGCGCGCGTTGCCTGTCCCCTTTTGACGGTAGATCTTGCGGCCGCCGCCGCGGACCATGCCACGGGTCAGGGCGCTCTGGGTGCCCTGGCGCTTGTTGGCCTGGATGGAACGAACGACCAGATGCATGGCGGCCACGTTGGGCGTCAGGCCAAAAATCTCATCGGAGAGATTCAGCTCGCCCGCGGCTTTCCCCTGCATCGTCAATACTTGAATGCTTGGCATGAACTGGTTTCCTCCTTACTTAGACTTTGCAGGTGTTGCGGACAAGCAGCAGGCTGTGGTTGGGGCCGGGTACGGCGCCCTTGACCAGCAGCAGGTTACGCTGGGCATCCACCTCAACGACTTCGAGATTCTGGATGGTGACGCGCTCCACGCCGTAATGGCCGGACATATGCTTGTTCTTGAAGACGCGGCTGGGGTCGGAGTTGGCGCTCATGGAGCCGACGCCGCGATGATACTTGGAGCCGTGCGCCATGGGGCCCTTGGTCTGGTTCCAGCGGTAAATGGCGCCGGTGAAGCCATGGCCCTTTGACGTGCCGGTGACGTCGATCTTGTCACCGGGAACAAAAACACTTGCGCCGATGGTCTGGCCGACTTCATATGAAGCCGAATCATCCAGCCTGAACTCGCGCAGATGACGGGCCGGCGCAACGCCTGCCTTGGCAAAGTGACCGGCATCGGGCTTGTTGACCAGCTTCTTGACGCGATGCTCCGGCACTGCGTCAAAGCTGAGCTGCACGGCCGCGTAGCCGTCCTTCTCAAGGGTTTTCTTCTGCACGACGGTGCAGGGGCCTGCCAGGATCACGGTCACCGGCACAAGGCGCCCGTCGGGCAGGAACCTCTGGCTCATGCCCAGCTTTTTGCCTAAAATTGCTTTTTTCATGATGCTCCTCCTGCCTTACAGCTTGATTTCGATCTCGACGCCGGCGGGAA
>CAZPBJ010000060.1:0-18724 GCA_964584685.1 uncultured Christensenella sp.
GCCGGACTATATCCGATCGGCTAAGAATTCGTCCCCGGCTATTTGACGGTTACGTTTGATGGTAAGCGTCAAATGCTCTTAAAAGACCTACATCCGGCAGGCGCATTTACCGGGAGCAGCATGACAACCTGGTCGTCTGCATTCATGTCGAGCTTAGGCGCTTCGTGCATCAGCCAGGTCAGATAACGATAAGGATCCAGCCCGTTCTCCTTGGCCGTTTCTATTAAGCTGAAGATGATCGCACTGGCTTCAGCTCCCTTTGGCACTTTGGCAAACAAGAAGTTCTTCCGCCCCATCACAAAGGGCTTGATGCTGCGCTCCGCCCGGTTGTTGGAAATCTCCAGCCGCTCGTCCAGCAGATAGTTGCATAACCAAGGCCATTGCTCCCGTGTATAGTGGGCTGCCTTACCCAACAGCGATTTGGGCGCGGCGCGCAGGCAGAAGACCCAGTCGTGCAATTCCTTCAGGATTGGCTCGGCCAGCTCTTTGCGTTTGGCAAGGCGCTTTTCATGCGCCAGGGAATCCAGTTTGACCTCAATGGCAAACAAGCTGTCACAATACTGTTTCCCCCGCATGGCAGCAGAGCCTTCCCTGTCCGCCTCGGGGATAGCCTGCAGCGCTTCCTCAAACTTTCGCCGGCAGTGCGCCCAGCACCCAACCACCGTAATGCCGTCCGGCAGCTTGTGGTATGCGGAATATCCGTCCGTATGCAGGTATCCGCGATATCCCGAAAGGAATCTCCGGGGATGTTCAGCGCTTCGGGTCTCCTAATATTCATACAGGACAATCTGCTGTGGTCCGTCGCACCCCGTCCTATACAGCCACATATAGCTTTTGTTTTCCGCTTTTCGTCCGGACTCCTGAAGCACCTGTATTGTCGTTTCATCCGAGTGCAGGATGTCCTGCTTCAGCAATTCCGTTTTCATCCTGCCATAAACCGGTTCCAGCCAGGAGGCCGCAGCCTTAAGCAGCCAGTTGGACATCGTCTGGCGCGTCAGTGCTATACCGGCGCGGTTGTACTCCTGCTCCTGCCGGTAAAGCGGCGAATACATCACGTATTTCTGCGTCATGATGTGGGAAATGGCTTCAGGTGTGGCGATACTACCCTTGATGACTGCCGGGTCTGACCATGCTGTCTTCACGGGTGTCGTGATGTCATGCTGCTGGCAGTGCCTGCAGGCATACTTGTGAAGATGGGTCTCCTCGACTACAAACCTTGCCGGAACGATCTTCAGCCGCTTGGTTATCTCTTTGCCGATGTCACTCATCCGGCCTTGGCACTGAGGGCAGACGCACTCCTCTTCCGGCAGGGTCTTCTCGATGATCTCGACTTCGATGTCTTCAGGCAGCTTTTCCCGGGTGGAACGGTGTGCTTTTCGGGCATGCGCCTTTACGATGATATCGGACGGCTCCGGCTGCTTCTCGTCCGCCATCGCCTCCGCTTCGTTGAACAGATAGCTCAATTGCTCATAGCTGTCATTCGTTTGCGATTTCTCGCTGGATGAACCGAATCGCTGCTTGCGGGCAAGGCGGATCTGCTCCGTCAGCCATTGGATCTCCTGTTGAAGGTTGGCAATTTGAGCGGTCAGCTGTTCGTATTCCAGCTTGGGAATCGTGACGGTTTCCACGCTCATTTGCCGTTCTCCTTGCTCTTTTTATTGCCCATATTATACCAAAAAATGAGCCGGATGTCTTTGAATATACAGCGAAAAAGCAAGTATTTTCAATGCGTTTCGGCCTTTTTGGGCCTTAGATATGAGCAATGTCCTTCACCGGTTGATGCGCTCTGGGCTGGTAGATGCTCAGGCCTTCCAGCAGCCACCGGAACTGCTGAGGGCTGAGGCTCATCACCTCGGTTTTGCTCCGGGGCCATTGATATCTTCCCCGCTCCAGACGTTTGTACAGCAGGATGAAACCATCTGAATCCCAGTAGAGCGCCTTGAACCGATCCACCCGTTGGCCACAGAACAGAAACAAGGCATTGGCGAAGGGATCCAGGTGAAAACTGTTCTGGACAAGGCTTGCCAGTCCGTCTATCCCGCGGCGCAAATCGGTATACCCGCATGCGATGTAGACATGCTGAACCTTTGCCGGGTCAAACATTTCACTTCACCGCGCGCAGCACCAGCCGCAGCAGCACCGGGTCACACCCATTGGCCGCCTCCACTGTCCACCGGTCTTTACGCACGATGAGAAAAGGCGAGGGATGGTCCGTCTGACTGGGTTCCCTGATGAGCGGCGCGCATGGAATGATGGCTTCTGTGATGGCGGCAGCCGGCAGAGCAGGCTGCAATTGTGAACTAAGCTTTACAGCTGGTTTTTGTGCAGCATTTGGATCTTGCGTTGCCTGCCAGACCTTTTGCTGACGGTAGTAGTAACTCTTGATGGAGATTCCCCGTTCCTCACACCAGGCTTTGATAGTCATGCCGCTGTGCCGGCATTCGTAGACCTGCTGCTGCCAATGCACCAGGTTTGCCTGTTGATTCAGTTTGCTGAGTTCCGCTGCCATATGTTCCGCTCCTTTGGACTGATGATGCCCAAGAATGCTTGAGCATTCTTGGGAGTCCTTCAGTGGTCTCAAGTGTTCTCAAGTGCTCTTGAGACTTCTTGAGGCATTGTCCTATGGAGCGAAGATGATTGAAAGACGTGGACAGGTTTGACGCTTACGTTTGATGAAGCCCGCAGGCAGACCGTGCTGCCGATGGCAGTGGACGCAGCCGCCAGCCTGCCCGAAGCGTTCCTGCCACCGGAAAGCGTACGATCAAACGCCATCAATGAGACCATCCGACAAATGACCAACAACGAATGCCTCATGATGGCCCAGGATGAGATGATCAATATCCTCAACAGATCCCACATCCCTTATGCCATCCTCAAAGGCACAAGCGTCGCCGCCCTGTATCCCAAGCCCGAGTTGCGGGTGCAGGGTGATATCGATGTGCTGGTCAGTGATGGTAACTTCGACTACACGATTGAAGTATTGTCAGCAAGCCGGTATCAGCTGATGCCCTCCGACCCCAGCTATGACGTTAAGCTGTACAAAGATAACATCAGGGTCGAGGTACATCGGGCGGTTTCGGATATCCCGCCGGGGGAAGCCGGGGACCTCATCCGCAGTGCGCTTGCCGATGCATTGGCATCCGCCAGGCCGATCAATATCGAAAGTCATTCCTTTGCGGCCCTGGCAGACAGGCACCAAGCGCTGTCCCTGTTGCTGCATATGCGGTTTCATCTGCTGAACAGCGGCCTGGGCCTGCGGCAGCTGTGCGACTATGCCCTATTCATCCAACAAGTGGACAGGCAGGCCTGGGAGGAAGAGATTGACCCGGTGCTGCGGCAGACCGGGCTGTGGCGCTTTGCGGCAATCCTGGCAAAAACCTGCCATTTGTATCTAGGTATGCCAATGGAAAGCTGCCCCTGGTGCATGGATGCGGATGAGGCAGCCTGCGCGAAGGTGATCGCGGATTTCTTCAGAAGCGGTAATTTCGGCTGCAAAGATCCGGGGCAGGATCTCAACAACACGCTCTCTGGTGTTTTGGACAATACAAATAGAAAGGGCTTCGGTCCTTTGATGCTGATCCGCAATCTCAACTCCGTTGCGCGTACGCAATTTCCGTTCTTCGCCAAGTTCCCGGTTCTGCTGCCGGCTATGTGGGTCTATCTACCCATCCGCTACTTTATCCGCATGAGAACCGGAAAGCGGCGTTATCAACCGGTGGGAGAGATCCTCAACAGCGCGCGTGAGCGTGAATCGCTGTTTCGGGAGTTTGGGCTGTTCCGGCCGGAGAAGGAACTCCGGGAAAAGTGACTTTGAGGAAGGGGCTCACTGTCCTGTAAAGTCGGCGCGTAGCGCCTGTGAAATTGCAGGGCATTCGCCCTGAGTGAAGTCGGCCCTTGCAGGGCCTGTAAAGTCGGCGCTGAGGCGCCTGGAAGAAGGCAGCACCTCTACAACCTTAACTGACAGCGCCGCAGCACGACTTCACAGCATCGCAGATGCGACTTCACAGGCGCGAATAGCGCCGATTTCACAGCGCTGAACGGCGCGGCTTCACTGTTCCCTCCCCTGCGGACCCCCTATTCCTCCACAATATCCCCTTCGGTGCTCACCGTGACCACCTGCCAGGGGATGAACTTGCCGCTTTGCTGTAACGCCTCCGTGGCCGCGCGCTCCAGACCGCCGCAGCAGGGCACTGTCATGCGCACAATGGTGAGGGACTTGATGTTGTTGCGCTTGATGATGGCGCCCAGCTTCTCCCGGTAGTCGACCGGGTCCAGCTTGGGGCAGCCGATCAGGGTGACGCGGTTCTTCATGAAGCGCTTATGGAAGTTGCCATAGGCGTAGGCGGCGCAGTCGGCCGCGACCAGGAGATGGGCGCCGTCAAAGTAGGGCGCCTGAATGGGAGCCAGTTGGATCTGCACCGGCCACTGGCGCAGCTGGCTCTGCGTATTCAGGGCGGGCGCAGACTCATCGGCCGCGCTCTGGGCCACCGATATGGCCTTGGCCTCGATACCGGGGCAACCGCAGGATATCGGCGCTTGGGCAGCCCCCGCCAGATTGCGCTTGACGGCTTCCTCGTCAAATTCGTCCGCCTCACGCTGAACAATGCTGATGGCGTCCGTGGGGCAGCTGGGCAGGCAGTGGCCCAGGCCGTCGCAGTAGTCGTCGCGCATCAGGCGCGCCTTGCCATCCACCATCTGGATGGCGCCCTCCCGGCAAGCCTCCGCGCACAGGCCGCAGCCGACGCACTTGTCCGCATCAATTGATACAATGTCACGTTTCATGTTTATGCTCCTCGATTTGCAGGCGCGGCTTCGGCCGCGCCTTTTTATTTGCCCGCGGCCAGCCGATTGGCAAAGGCGACGGCGCCGGCGATATCCCCGGCATCGGGATGCCCCTTGCCAAAAAAGAGGAAGCTGCCCTGGCAGACATACTCATCACCCACGACCGGGATGCCCTGCTGGGCCAGCGTATCGCGCACCATGGCCTGCTTCAGCTTGCCGGCGCTGGAAGTGATCAGCGCGGCCCGCTTTGCCTGGCCCTTGTCAAGGGTCGACAGGTACTTGAGCAGCCTGGGATCGCTCTTTGAAGCGTAGATGCCGCCCACGATAAACAGGAGGTCTATGCCGCCAAGCACAGGCCGGCTTGTCACGCTTTCCGCCCTGACGCCCAGGCCGGCCGCGACCGCCTCCGCGATTTTCTTTGAATGCCCGGTTTTTGAATAATACACCACCGCTGTTTTCATGCCCTTCCCCTTCCCCCGCCCTTGCCGGCAAATGCCGCAAGGCGCGCGCTGATCATGACGCCGGATATTGTATCATATTATGAATATATCCTGAAGTGTGAAATATCACATTGACGCCGTCCAAAGCTTATGCTATTTTCTAATGGAGACTTTTCGGGCATACGGCCTGCGCATCCGGGATCCGCTACCGCGCGAAGAGGAGATATCACCATGAGCGCCTACACTGTCTGCGCCGCGGTCACGGCCATCAGCGCCTGCATCAGCCTTGGGTTTGCCCTGGAAGGCTATGTGAAGGCCAAAGGGGTGAAAGGCGCCGGCCTGAGCAGCGCGATGTTCACCCTGGCGCGCAGCGCCGCCATCGCCTTGGCCGTTTTTGTGCCTTTCTTCCTCTATTCCCTGGGTTATCTGGCGGCCGTCGCCATCATCATGATCATGGTGCAGACTTCTGACGCGCTCATCGGGCTGAAGGCCGAAAACCGCCTGAAGATCTACGGCCCGCTGCTGACCGCCATCGCCAACCTGGGCTGCCTGATATGGGTGATCACGTTAGGGCCTTGAGTGGAGACCCTCGTTATATCAATCATATTCAATTGATTATCCATTATCAACCATTTTCAATTGATTTTCTGATTTCAACCTTTTATGGTTGATTTGCTGCCAAATTCATGCTACAAATAGGTGTCCCGGCCTGGTAAGGGCCGGGGAAGGAGTAACGATATGCCCTATATCCAGATCAACACATCCAGGGAACTCTCAGACGACCAGAAGGTGCGCATCAAATCCGCCCTTGGGGAAAAACTGCCCCTCATCCCGGGGAAAGTCGAGGCCAGCCTGATGGTCGCCATTTCCGGCCAGTATACCATGTTCATGGGGGGAGAGCAGCGGGACGCCGCCTTTGTCGATGTGCGCTGCTTCAGGAAAACGGACCCGGAGGCGAAAAAGGTGTTCACCGCCGCGGTCTTTGACATCATGTGCCAGATCGCGGGCATTGAGCCCGAAATGGTCTATCTCAACTTTTCCGACCATGCCGTCTGGGGCGCACGGGGGAAACTGATGACGGAGTGAGGGATCACTATAATCCTTTGAACACTTGATCTACCTTTGGGCTGCCTCGCTCAGCTTAGCCGCAGCTTGACCGCGGTTTTCTCGTAAATGAACTGCCTGATGCGCTCATCGGCCGTACGGCGCCTTGCATATCGAAACATGCGGCTCTCATCAATAACATATTTTCGAAAGGCTTCTTCATAGATGCCGGGCAATTCGTCCCGGCTGACTAAACCAATGAGCAAGGGATCGGACATCAGGTCGACCAGAAGCTTTTCCAGGCCGGTATGCCAGCTGCGAATAATCCCCTTGGGCGATTCCGACGTCAGCTTCACGATCACTATCATATCGTTTGTCCAATAACGATGGAACATCTCTGGTGTGGGATAAATCAGCACTCTCCCGGGGTATGCTTCCTTCAGCGTATCAAATACAAAATCCCCAAGCTTACTTTCCACAGATACAAATACGGCATTTTGCGCAAGCTGTTGATTGACAAATTCATTCAGCTGCACCAGCTCGAATATTGAATAAGCCAGATATGGATGCTTCCCGGCAATATGAGCGGCCACATCATTGCTCAAGTCGGAATAAGCATACTGATATTGCTGCGCACGCTGCGCGGACACCACATAAGCATTTCTACCGGTTCTCGCAATATTACCCTCTCGAAGAAGGCGCTGAAGCCTTGCCTTGAAAGCGGCATCACCGATTACTTTTACATTATCCTGACAGCTTTGCATTGCTCTTTTCACATCGTCACGGGTAAAATAGCTCCTTCCACGCAGTCTGTCGATACATTCCGCATTTACCATAGCCATCCCCCCTGTCGATCTAGTTAGCATTTCGGCAGTTATGATATATTACTGCCGTTTTGCTATCTCTATAATATGCTAATCAACGTGATATGTCAATTAGTATTTCGGCAGTTTAATACTATTACTGCCGAAATGCTATATTCAAAGTGCTAGGATTCTACTCTTCCTCCTCCGGCACGCCGTTTCCCGCGGCGTCGAGGCTTTTCATCAGGGTGCCCAGTTCCCCGTCCGTGAGCGTGCGCCAGTGGCCGGGCCGCATGGCGCCCAGGGTGATATTCATGATGCGGATACGGCGCAGATGGATGACATTGTAGCCCAGGTATTCGCACATGCGCCGGATCTGGCGGTTGAGCCCCTGTACCAGGATGATGCGGAATGTGCCGGGACCGGTTTTGCGTATGCGGCAGGGAAGCGTGACCTGCCCGAGGACCGGCACGCCTTTGCTCATCCGCTCAATAAATTCGGGCGTGACGGGCCTGTCCACAGCGACCTCGTATTCCTTTTCATGGCTGCCCGAGGCGCGCAGGATGCGGTTGACGATATCGCCGTCGCTGGTCAGCAGGATCAGCCCCTCGCTGTCCTTGTCCAGGCGGCCGATGGGATAGACGCGCCCGGGGAAACCGATGTAGTCGACAATATTCATCGGCTCGCGGGGGTCGGCGGTGCACACAATGCCCTGCGGTTTGTATACCGCCAGGTACGCCTTGTCGCCCGTCCCGGCGATTGGATGCTTCTCAACAACGACGCGCGCGCCCGGGGCGACCCTCTCCCCGAT
The DNA here is from genome assembly GCA_964584685.1 of uncultured Christensenella sp. Taxonomy (GTDB): domain Bacteria; phylum Bacillota; class Clostridia; order Christensenellales; family Aristaeellaceae; genus UBA1038. The sequence goes on from CAZPBJ010000060.1 coordinate 7,881, forward strand.
TGCCGCCACGCGTCCGTTGATGGTCACCTTGCCCTCTTCGATCAGCCGGTCCGCCTCGCGGCGCGAGCAGTAGCCGCTGTCAGCGATGTATTTGTTGAGCCTTCTGCCTTCATCCAATCCAATCACCCCGCGCGATTATAGCAATTGAGCGTCCGGCAGGCAAGTTGCTCGGATCATATTGATCCCGATGACAGATCAGATGAGATTGCACGGAATGAAGCAGTTCATATCGTCGATCGGGATAACTTCTTCGCACATGCACACAATGCCCCCGTGGCCGCGCTCAAGCTGAGCCTTGTCCAGCAGGTCGAATTTCCTGACCTCGCGGCGGTCGGGATTGGCGGATTTCTTGATTTCAAGCGGATGAACGCGATTATTCTCCTCCACAAATACGTCAATCTCCTTGGCGTTGGCATCGCGATAATAGCTAAGGTTGGCTTTGGTTTTGGCATACGCATAGTGCTTGAAAAGTTCCATAACGACATGGTTTTCAAAGTAATGCCCGCTTGCCGCGCCATTCATCAAGGTGTCCCGCGTCAGCCACATGGAGAGATGCGCGCACAAGCCTGTATCGCAGAAGTACAGCTTGGGCGTTTTGCTTAGCCGCTTCAGTTCATTGTTGGCATGTGGCTGCAGCAGGCAGACGATGCCCAGGCCTTGCAGCACCTGCAGCCACTGCTTGGCAGTGGGCTGTGATATGCCGGCGGCATCAGCCAAGGTCTTGAAATTGATTTGCTCTGCCGCCAGCGCCGCGCAGGCGCCCAGAAAGCGGCGGAAGCGAGTTGTGTCCCTTATGCCGCCGGCTTCGGCGATGTCGCGCATCAGGTAGGTATCGACATAGGAATCATAATATTCCTGCCGCTGCTCCGCGTCCGCGTGGAGTACCTGCGGCATACCTCCGCGCCAGATGCGCTCGAATACGTCCAGGATGTTGTTCTTTTTCACCAGGGCCTGCCGCGCCTGCAGACAGGGCAATGAAAAGTCCAGCTCATCGGTGAAGACAGTGCCCTCAGCCTCACTGTTGGAAAGGCTGAACAGCTCAAGGATCCCGATCCTGCCTGCCAGCGATTCACGCACATTCTTCATCATCCCAAACTGCTGCGAGCCTGTCAGCCAGAACAAGCCGGTCCCTTCACTTTCGTCGCATATGATTTTTATCTGCTCAAATAGCTGCGGGGCCTTCTGCACCTCGTCAATGAGTATGGGCGGCTTGTAGGTTTGGAAGAAAAGCAAGGGGTCCGTTTGAGCCAGCGTACGCGTCATCAGGTTGTCAAGGGTGACGTAGGTTCTGTCCCGCCCCTCTGCCAGATGCCTGAGCATGGTGGTCTTGCCCACCTGCCGCGCACCGGTGACCAATACTGCCTTGAAAAAAGAATCCATGCGCAGGAACTTCCGCTCAAGCGCCCGCTCAATGTACTGCATGCCTTTGCTCCTTTACACGAAATAGTAAAGTACATCTTATTTTATCATATACTTTATCCAAGTCAACAGCATTGCGACATTTTGCGCCGCAAAAAGAACGCCCATCCCGTATCGGGACAGACGATCTTCCCTGGTGCCGAAGGCGGGACTCGAACCCGCACGGTTATAAGGCCGGGGGATTTTAAGTCCCCTGCGTCTGCCATTCCGCCACTTCGGCACGAAGCGTTGATATCGTAGTAGAATCAACGCTTTTTGTCAACTCATCAACCTTCTCAAACCAACATAATTCGCTATGAATACCGATATACATGCCAATTTTTGCCAATGGTTACCATTTTACACATTACTTTTCTCATATCCCTCCTATGTTTAGACGATGTTTCGATTTGCCAAATTATTCGTATGGCAGGATAATCTCATTGAATAATTTTGCAGCATTTTCGATGTTCCTTGGTACTGCGTGGGCGTAGATGTTCATGGTTGTGCTGTCTGCACCTATTCCAACCGTTTGATTACTTCGCTTTTCAGTAGAGTCCGCATCTGTTCGATGGCCATCCTGTTGAGCCTGATAGCTCTTTCACCTTGGGGAACACCAAGCTTGATCAACTCAGCGTTCATGCTTTCCATGTTCGACAGAACAATAAGCTGCCGAATTTATGCCTCATCCCGAATATTCCCATTTGAGTGGGGATGCTCCAAACGCCACTGCGCAGCAGTTCTGCCAAAGAGCGCAATATTTAACACATCCGCCTCGGTCGCATAAACGATTCCGCCCGCTCTGCCATCCATTTCTGGCGGGATTAGCAGGCTTTGAATCGAGTCAGTGTGAATGTGATAATTGATTTTTGAAAGTTCCCGGCTGAGATTCCAGTTCAGTGAGAGCCTGCTGTTCTCTTCAGCCTTCAGACTTTGATAATCTCTGATGATATAAAGCTTGAACTCAGCGGATATCCACGAGGCGAACTCCAGTGCGATGTCTTTGTGTGCGTAGGTTCCGCCATAACGGCCGGATTTTGCGATGATGCCAACCGCATTTGTGCTTTCGATCCATTTTTTCGGTGCTAGTGTAAAAGCGTTTGTACCTGCCTCGCGTCTAAACCCGTCGAATTCGATGGGTTTGAATTCATTGTTATTCAGCATTTCCCATAAACCCAAAAACTCAAGGGTGTCCTTGGCACGCATCCAATTGCGGATGACGTCATTAGGTTCTTCACTCTTATATCTAGCAATATCAGTAAGACTCAGGTAGTCTTCTTTCCCCGTTTGTTCAATCACGGTGATATCCACATTCTTAGCTCGGAATGTTACCTTCCTGGAGTCTGCCATGAGCATGCTATCTACCTTTCAATATTATGCGGATGATGGAGTATAGTGAGATCAGCGAAAGAGATAATACAAAGTGGCTTCATATACCTTAATCCTCACACCTTCATCGCCTTCCATTTGCCGCTTGCGAAACGGCTGTGGAAGAACCAGAGACGCAGGCCGATCTCACTCAGGCTGAGGATCCAGGTGCCGGGCAGGCCCATGTGGAAGACGTGGACCGCTATCAGCGTCATGAGCGGGCGAAACACGCTGACGCACAGCATCATGCGGCTGGCGACGTAGAGGTTGTCGCCTGCGCCGCGCAGGCAGCCGGCCAGCACGACGGAGTTCATCTGCAGGGGCTGCATGAGGGCGACCACCAGCATGGTCTGGGCCGAGATGGCGATGACCAATTGGGCGTCGGGGGTATTGGCGTTGATGAATAGTGAAGACAAGGGGAAGCGCAGCAGGATGACCGCGCTTGCGATGATAAGGGAGAATACCAGGGCCAGGCGCTGCGCGATCTTGCCGTAGAGCATGGACAGGTCACTGCGCTGCGCCCCCATCTTCTGCCCTACCAGGGAGGTGCCGGCGACGGCGAGGCCATCGGCAAAATTGAAGGTAAGGCCCAGCAGCTGCATGCAGATGTTATGGGCGGCAAACATGGTGACGCCCATTCCGTAGATGATGCGGCTGTAGAGGAAGAAGCCGAAGCGGACGGCCAGCTGCTCCGCCATGGCGTTGCCGCCTACGCGGATGATGCCCCGCATGGTCTTGGGCTGGACGCGCCATCTGTCATGGCGGGACAAGTGCAGGTAGCTGGTCTTGTTGCGGACAACGGCAAGTAGAGAGAGAAAGGCGCCGGAGGTGATGCCGATGACGCTGGCGATGGCTGCGCCCGCCACTTCCAGGCGCGGAAAGCCCAAGTTGCCCCCGATGAGCAGGTAATTGAAAAACACGTTGACGATGTTGGATACCAGGTTAACCCGCAGGGTCAGCTTGGTATTGCCCACGCCCCTGATGGCGGCGTTGATGCACATGCCGACTACTGTCACCGGCAGGCCATAGGCCATGATGGAGAAGTATCTGACAGCGTCCCTGAGCACGGCGGCATCATCGGGGGTATTGGTATTGCCGCCGGCCAGGCGCATCAGGGGCTCAGCGAAAGTGACGGTCAGCGCCATCACCGCAAGCGAGAGGCCCAGCACCAGCAGGAGGGCATTGCGCAGGGTGGCGTTGGCCTCTTCGCGGCGTTCCTCGCCTTTCCTGCGGGCGACGATGGCGGTGACGCCCACGTTGAGGGCAAAAAACAAGGCCAGCATGATCATGCGGGGCTGGGAAGGCAGCGATACCGCCGCCAGCGCGTTTTTGCCCAGGTCACCCACCATGATGATATCGGCTGAGGAGATGAGGCTTACCAGCACCATCTCGGCCACGGCGGGCAAAGCGATGCGGGTGACATCGGTGTACGCGGTTTTATTGTCAGGCAGGGGGCCCAGGCGATGGCTCGGACCCACCATCTGATCCACAGAAAAATAGCGCCTGACCGCTTCGAACAATCCCCAGCCTCCGTCCGCGCCATTGCGCTGTTACTTGTGCTATTGTAGCAAAATGCGGTAGGCAATGCAAACTGCGCCGGCCTATACATTCCCCGGCATCACATGCTTCAAATGCCGCCCGGCCACCTCACACAGCCTCATCAGCAGCTTCCTGTCGGTCGGCTTCTTGTCCATAGCCCGTGCCCTGGGAAAGAACCGGCTCAAATGCAGCACGATATCGGGATCCACCCCGGCGACCCAGGCGGACAGCTCTTCGATCTCATCCTCGCCGTCATTTTCATCCGGCACGATAAGCGTCGTCAGCTCTACATGGCTTACCTCACGCGCGGCAATGATGAAGCGTTTGACGGTCTCCAGATCCCCGCCCAGGCGGCGGTACCAACTCTGCGTAAAGCCCTTGAGGTCGATGTTGAACGCGTCCACCAGGGGCAGCAGGTCCCGCACGGCGTCCACGCAAAAGCAGCCGTTGGTCACCACCACCGTATACATTCCCAGGGGCTTGAGCAGGGCAGCGCAGGCCCCGATGTATTCCGGGCAGAGCATCGGCTCGTTGTAGGTAAAGGCGACGCCGATGTTGCCCTGCACCCTGAGCGATTGGGCCTGAGCGCACAATGCCTTGGGAGCCACTTCGCGCGTAGGTACATCCCCAAGCCCGGCCATGGAGATGCTGTCATTCTGGCAGAAGAAGCACTTCATGTTGCAGCCGAAACTGCCCGCGGACAGGACCATCGAGCCGGGATGGAAGCGCGCCAGGGGCTTCTTTTCAATCGGGTCAAGGGCAATGGATGTCAGGAGACCATATCCCAGCGGCCTGCTCTGTCCATCCCTGCCCACCCTGGCGCGGCACAAGCCGACCTTGCCTTCGTCAAGGCGGCAATGGTGCGGGCACAGCGGGCAGACAGCTGTCATGTATGGCGCACCACCCTGAAACGCTGCAGTTTGACGGGCTCATTGGGCCCGATGCCGGCCTTTTGCCGCGCGATGGCGATCTGCTCGGCAACGGTGTCCACGCCCTCCAGGTTGGGCAGCAGCAGTCCCCGGCGGGCACCCTTGGATACGATGACACCGTATTCCTTCACGTCAAGTTCAGCGGGCGAAGCGATATCCTCCGCCTCATCCAGCACATCCACCGAGCAATCGATGCGCGGCAGTTCATCGGGTGTGACAGGCCTGAAGCGCGGATCCTGCGTGGAAGCGCTGACGGCATTTTGGATGATCTCATCGGCGACGCAGGCGGTTGTGGGAGAAATTGTCCCGATGCAGCCGCGCAGATTCCCACCGATCTTGAGGGAGACGAACACGCCCGCCCGGCGGCTGATCATCTCAGGGGGCAAGCCGTCCGGGCGCTTGATCGCCTGACGGTGCCTGACATACTGCTCATAAGAGAGCCTGGCAAGCGCGACATAGAGATCGGCCTCGTGCGCCTCCTCCTTCTTCACGCCAAGGAATGCGCGCCGCTCATCCCGCTCCAGGGGTCTGAACAGGCAGACGCCATAGCCGACGCCGGTCACGCCCTCATAAGACAGTTGACGCGGCTCCACCCTGAAACCGTCCAGGCAGCCCGCCATGATGAGGAAGCTGCGCTGGCCGCATTCCCCCGCCTGATCACAGAAGGTTTCGGGCATTGCGAGCAGTTCGTCAAAGGCGCCGCGGGACAGGATGTCCATCACCCGCGCGTCATACCGCGGCCCTTCCTGCCTGAAGCCGTAGGGACCGTCCTTTTTGAGGTAATGGGACAGGTCGCCGCTGGCGATAACGCAAACCTTTCGCTGCAGTTTGTCAGCCGCCTGCGCGATGAGCGTGCCCAGCCTGTAATGCGCCTCAAAGGGCAGTCCCGACAGGCCGACGCGCACAAAGCGGTAGGGCAGGCTGCCGCCCGCGGCCTCCCGCAGGAAGTGCAGCGGCACCATGGCGCCGTGATCCAGCTCTGTTTCCCTCTTCCCCTGCGTGCCGGCAGGCAGGCCCCGCTCCTGGGCCAGGGCCGATATGTGCCGGGTCAGTTCGGCGTCATAGCCGATGTCAAAAGAAACCTCGCGCGCGCCAAACTGCCCGAGGTTCCCCTTTGCCCCGTCCCCCGGCGACAGGTGGATATAGTCCCGGTGCATCCGGGCATGGGGCGAGATGACGATGACGGTTTCAGGCTGCAGGGAGACGAGCCACTTGGCCGCCTCCCGATAGGCATCCATGGTCTTTTGAACCTGCTGCTGCGCGCCCCTTCCCACCTGCGGAACGATCAAAGGCGGGTGAGGCAATACGACCGCGCCAAGAATTACCATGATAAAGCCTCCTTTGCTCCTCTGTGAGCCCATTATATCATATGCGACTGAGCTCGCGGGGTATGTTTTAACCTTGACAAAGTGGGTACCGCACCCTATACTGGCATTGGAGCGGCCGGCCGTGCCTACGGTTGCGCACATAGCTGCCCAATCATATCGAGGAGGGTTCTTTATGGCGAAGAAAATGACCATTGACGGCAACGGCGCAGTAAGCCATATCGCGTACGCGTTCAGCGATGTAGCAGCCATCTATCCTATTACACCTTCATCCACCATGGCCGAATATGTGGACGAATGGTCGGCAGCGGGCCGCAAGAATCTGTTTGGACAAAAGGTCCTGGTATCCGAGATGCAGTCCGAAGCAGGCGCAGCGGGCGCCGTGCACGGCTCGCTGGCCGCGGGCGCCATGACGACCACCTATACGGCGTCCCAGGGACTGCTGTTGATGATCCCCAATATGTACAAGATCGCAGGCGAGCTTCTCCCCTGCGTTTTCCATGTCTCCGCGCGCGCACTGGCCAGCCACGCCCTGTCCATCTTTGGCGACCAGGCTGACGTGATGGCCTGCCGCCAGACAGGTTTTGCCCTGCTGGCATCCGGCAGCGTGCAGGAGGCCGAGGACATGGCGCTGGTCAGCCACCTGGCCACCCTGAAGGCGTCCGTGCCCTTCCTGCATTTCTTTGACGGCTTCCGCACCAGCCACGAAGTGCAGAAGATCGACGAGATCGATTACGAAGACATCGCGAAGATCGTCGACTGGGACGCCATCAAGGCTTTCCGCGGCCGCGCCCTCAACCCGGAGCATCCCCACCAGGCAGGCACCGCGCAAAACCCGGACATCTATTTCCAGAACCGCGAGGCCGCCAACAAGTATTACCAGGCCGTGCCTGAGATTGTCGTTGCCTGCATGAAACAGGTGGCCAAGCTGACCGGCCGCAAGTACAACCTGTTTGATTACGCCGGAGCCAAAGACGCTGAGGAAGTGGTCATCCTGATGGGCTCGGGCACCGAGGCTGTCGAAGAGACCATCAATGCCCTCAACAAGGAAGGCAAAAAGTACGGCGTGCTCAAGGTGCACCTCTACCGCCCCTTCAGCGCCAAGCATTTCCTGTCGGCGCTGCCCGCCACCGTGAAGTCGCTGACTGTGCTTGACCGCACAAAGGAACCCGGCAGCCTGGGCGAGCCGCTGTACCAGGATGTGGTCACCGTGCTGCGTGAAAACGGCCGCGAAGACATCAAGGTGCTGGGCGGCCGCTATGGCCTGGGCTCCAAGGAGTTCACCCCCACCATGGTCAAGGCCGTGTATGACAACATGGCGTCGGCAAAGCCCAAGAACCACTTCACGGTGGGCATTACGGACGACGTGAGCAACACCTCGCTGAAGCTGGGCAAGCAGTACAACGCGGCGCCAGAAGGCACCGTATGCTGCAAGTTCTACGGCCTTGGCTCCGACGGCACGGTGGGCGCCAACAAAAACTCCATCAAGATCATCGGCGACCATACCAAGCTCTACGCGCAGGGCTATTTCGCCTACGACTCCAAGAAGTCGGGCGGCCTGACGGTCTCCCATCTGCGCTTTGGAAAGTCGCCCATCCAGTCAACCTACCAGATCGACTTCGCCGACTTTGTGGCCTGCCACAACCCCAGCTACGTGACGGCCTATGATATGGTCTCCGCGCTCAAGGATGGCGGCGTTTTCCTGCTCAACTCCCCCTGGACGCCCGAGGAGATGGACAGCCGCCTGCCGGCCGGGATGAAGCAGCTGCTGGCCAAGAAGAAGGCCAGGTTCTACACCATCGACGCCATTAAGCTGGCCGAAGAAGTCGGCATGGGCAACCGCATCAACACCATCATGCAGGCCGCATTCTTCAAGCTGTCGGGCGTCATCCCCTACGCGGACGCCGACAAGTACATGAAGCAGTACGCCAAGAAAACCTACGGCAACAAGGGCGACGCCGTTGTCAAAAAGAACTGGGACGCCATCGACATCGCCATCTCCGGCCTGAAGGAAGTCAAAGTGCCCGCGGAATGGGCAAAGGCCACTACCGGCGCCCAGCCCGCCAAGGTGAAAGCGACGGAGTACTTCGACACCTTCATCAAGCCCATCCTGTCGCAGGAAGGCGACAAGCTGCCGGTCTCCGCTTTCTCCAAGGACGGCATGGTGCCCACCGGCACCAGCAAGTACGAAAAACGCGGCATCGCGGTCAACGTGCCCGAATGGCAGATCGAAAACTGCATCCAGTGCAACCAGTGCTCCATGGTCTGCCCCCACGCGGTCATCCGCCCCTTCCTGGTAAAGGAAGGCGTCGAGAAGCCCGCGGCCTTTGAAACCAAGAAAGCCTTGGGCAAGGAATTCGCCGGCTTTGACTACCGCATCCAGGTAAGCCCGCTTGACTGCACCGGCTGCGGCAACTGCGCCGAGGTGTGCCCCGCCAAGACCAAGGCCCTGGTGATGAAGCCGCTGGAAACCCAGCTCAAGCAAGACGAGAACAACACCTTCGCGCAGAGCCTGCCTGAGTTTGAAGGCCCCGTCAACAAGACAACCATCAAGGGCAGCCAGTTCCTCAAGCCGCTGTTTGAATACTCGGGCGCCTGCGCCGGCTGCGGCGAGACCCCCTACGTGAAGCTTGTCACCCAGCTGTTTGGGGACCGCATGATGGTCGGCAACGCCACGGGCTGCAGTTCCATCTATGGCGGCTCCGCCCCCACCGTCCCCTATACGGTCAACTCAAAGGGTTTCGGACCCGCATGGGCCAACAGCCTGTTTGAGGACAACGCGGAATTCGGCTTTGGCATGAACCTGGCTACAAGCCAGCGCCGCGCCAAATTGGCTGATACCGCGCGCGAGCTGATCGCCCACGAATGGACAGTGCCGGAATTGAAGCAGTCAGCAAAGGACTGGCTTGAGAGCATGAACGACGCGGAAGGCTCCAAAGCCTCCGCCGCCAAGCTTGTCAAAGCCCTGGAAGAGGGCATCGAGCCCGGCTGCGACTGCGACGCCTGCAAGAAGGCAAACGAGCTGCTGGCCAACAAGGATATCCTGGTCAAGAAGTCCATCTGGATCTTCGGCGGCGACGGCTGGGCCTACGATATCGGCTACGGCGGACTGGACCATGTGCTGGCCCAGAACCAGGATGTCAACGTGTTGGTGCTTGATACCGAAGTCTACTCCAATACCGGCGGCCAGGCCTCCAAGTCAACGCCTACCGGCTCGGTTGCCAAGTTCGCCGCCTCCGGCAAGCGCACCAAGAAGAAGGACCTGGGCATGATGGCCATGAGCTACGGCTATGTCTATGTCGCTCAGGTGGCCATGAGCGCCAACCCTGTGCAGCTGCTCAAGGCCATGAATGAAGCGGAAGCCTATCACGGCCCCTCCCTGATCATCGCCTACAGCCCCTGCATCAACCACGGCATCAACATGAGCTTCAGCCAGGCTGAGATCCGCAAGGCAGTCGCCGCCGGCTACTGGCCGCTGTACCGCTACAACCCCACGCTGGCCGATGAGGGCAAGAACCCGCTGACGCTTGACTCCAAGGATCCCACCGAAAGCTACCAGGACTTCATCAAGAACGAAGTGCGTTACTCAAGCCTTGTCAAGGCCTTCCCCAAGGCAGCCGAAGACCTGTTCGTCAGGGCCGAGAAGGAAGCCGGACAGCGGCTGAGCGCGCTCAAGAAGATGGCGGCGGAATAAGGCCTGAAACCCACTCGCATTCAAGAGCCCCTTGCGTTACTGCAGGGGGCTCTGCTTGATTACTCACACATCGTTTTGTAGGCTTTATGCTCACAGATTTATATGAATATCGCATTGCACAGCTTGCCGTCTGCAGCGTCAAGAACCGCGAAGGATTCATAGGATACATCCTCTGTGTCAAACTTGATTTTTCCGTGCACAATCGTCAAGACAGATCACGTTTCAAAAACAGTAGTTAAGAGACAGGTTATTGCCATAGGCTTCATACAAGCAGGATAAAAGAATCAGCATCTACCGGCTCAAAGTTGCGGACCCGAATATAATCCAAAAAGGGCTGCCGTTTCCGGTAGCAGCCCTTGGTCATGTCGCAGGGTCAAACCATATTTCTGACTGATTCAGCCACAGCGATTTCCTGTGCCTTACTTCGCCGCCTCCTGAAGCGCCTTGATGAAGGCGTCCGCGTCCAGCTTGCCATCCAGGTAATCCTCCTGGATATCATAGGTCACGGGGTAGGGGCTTGTCATGATGGTCATGTGGGGGGCGACTTCCTGGCGGAAGCGGGCCAGTCCGGCTTCCTCCGGGCCGTATTTG
>CAZPBJ010000061.1:0-17403 GCA_964584685.1 uncultured Christensenella sp.
AATGTGCCGTTTCTTGTTGATTTTCCTATGTTTTTGGGTTTTTCAGCAGACACTATTTTAGTTGTTCGTTTGGCTTGTCTCTTTGATTGATGAATTTCTCTTTCATCATATCACTGTCAGGTGAATAGTCCTGTCTTTTGGAAGTCAAAATGTTCGAAATTCCTTTGTATATCAACACTATTTTGATACTCCGCAAGTAGAGGAATCACTTACCGACAGAATACTTTCAATCAATAGGCGGAAGTTATGGTTTTTTGCTTAAGTATAATCGTAATTATCTGCCTTCATCTACAAAACGAACAGGCATTTGGGTCATGCGTAGACATGTACACCCATAGGGGATCATTTCTATTTGTCTGCTTTGAGATAACAGTTCTTTACCATGCTTTTCTGCTGCACTGTCGTTTTCTATAGCCCAATCAATCTCGTAGCCCAACAAGTGAGCGCTGATAGGTGCTCCTTGGGGAGAAAATGGACGTTCACCAATATCGTGATATATAAAATCAATATCTGAAGCGTCTCGTTGTGATGATAGCGCTATATTCCATGGAGTAGTCGGATACACCTCAAAATCCCCGTGCGGCAGCTCATGCCCAGCAATGTGTTCATTGAAGCGTACCCATCGTTCGCCAATTTTCAGTGAATATACCAAAGGTCCGCGTTTAAGCGAATACTGATTGTTGTCCCGTATGATCCATTCTGCCTGCATCTCAAAGGTCATTTCAATACGGTCGTCCCTCCAGTTCTTTGTCAGCACAAGGTATTCACCTGCTGTGCAGGACATTGTTTCTCCATTCAACAGCACGCTCGCTCTTTTTGCGAATGCCGGAATCCTTAAATGAAGCGCAAACTGGGTTTCTTCCTGCGCCTGCACGATGATCGAAATGGTCTCTCTAAAGGGATAATCCGTTGCGATGTCAAAACGAACTATGGTGCCTTTAAACACAGCGTTTGCGGCAAGTGGAAGATACGCGCCTATCAGGAAGCCATCAGAGCCTTGATACAGGATACTTTGCGACAACTTCGGCCAGCCTTGTGAAAAATTCGCTGTACAGCAGCCAAAATCCGGTTCGAGTCCAAATGTATTGGCATCCGGCTTGTTCGTAAGCCAAATTGGTTCTTTCTGCCGGATGGCCTGCATCTGGTTGACTTGCTGGTCATATTGGTGAAGCCACATATCCGGATCAAAGGCAGCAGGCCAGGCGTTGAACGCGATTAACTCCAGGCGATCGGCAAAATATGAGTTTTTTGCCATAGGAATCAGATATTGAAGAGAATACATGTATTCAGCCACGGCGCAAAGTTCTGTGCCGTGGGAGGGATTGCGGCCTGCAAGGCACTCATCGCCGGTGAACATTCCTGTTACCATACCGTGAGATTCATCCAATTGTTCAATCATTTCCTTTGCAGTAGATGTACCCTTCCCATCTTGTGCAATGCGCTGCCAAAGTGCTGAAGCTTTCAGCATCATTGCCTGATTGACCACATGGTTCATCTGGCTCCAATGCCCTTGCTCGTTTGGCATTGTCATAGGCCAGTTTTCATAAAACCGTTCCCAGTCAAATCCCTGAGACCGAAGTTTGATGCACAGGTCTACAAGCCATTGCTCTTTTCTACGACCATACAGCCAGAAAATTGAGATCAAGCACTCAAACCAGCGCGTGGAAGCCCAGTTGAAAAGTGTATTTCTGTCAATGAGCCCATCAAGGCATCGTAGTGCCCGATAAATTGCCTGTTCTATCCTACTGTCCTGCGTGGCGTCAGCCCAGACAACCAATACTTTCAAAATCAGAAACATGGCCCAAACATCATACATTGCGCGTTCTTGCAGCGTGTTGGTGGGACATATCCAGCCGTCTTCCTGCTGCTTTGCCAGGATAGCGTCAATATACCGTTTTGCTCGAGCAAGTTTCTCGGTATCCCTGGTCAACACAGCCAAAGGAATGAAGCCGTCCAGCCAATATGGCAAACGCTCCCACCCTTCCGCCTCTCCGCCAATCCACTTGGAGTCCTTGATGTCCGGCCAAAATTGGTCCAAATGACCGGATAAGCCGTCTGACTGTATTTTTAATTGTTTTTTATACCATCCCGAAGGCTCAATCGCGGATAATGGCAATGGCATAAAACCAGGCGGATTAATATCTGAGTACATGCTGATAGCAGGCTCCGTTCATGATTGTTTACCTGATAATATCACGATTTACCGCACAGAAAAAGCGTACCTATTGTCATTGTACGCTATCCCTTGACAGCACCTGCCGTCAGACCGGATGCCATGTACTTTTGTATAAAACCGAATAAAATCATCGTCGGGATAATAGCAATAACCGTTCCGGCAGACAACTGTCCCCAGGCGATGTCAAACTTTAAAATAAATCCGTTAAGCGCAACCGGTAATGTTTTCTTTATGTTATCATCAAGAAACATCACTGCCAGGAAAAGCTCGTTCCAAGAGTTCACAAAGGCAAAAATGATGGTGGAAGCCAAGCCGGGCAAAATCACCGGTAAAATGACGGTAAACAAAGCTTGCAGCCTGCCGCAGCCGTCAATCTGCGCCGCTTCCTCAAGAGAACGAGGTACTCCTTCAAAGAAACCGCGAAGCGTCACAACAGAGAAAGGGATCATCATATTGGTATAAAGGATGATCATTGTACTTAGTTTATTGACCATGCCCAGGGAACCCATCATCTGATATAAAGGAATGATGAGTATGAACATAGGCACCATTTGAGTGAACAGGAAAAAGAACAGCAGAGCATTGCGGCCTTTAAAGTGATATCTCGCTATAACATAGGAGGCGAACATGCCCACGAACACTGATAAAAAGCCTGCTGCTGTCGCGACACTTAAAGAATTGGTAAAATAATGTCCGAAATTTTCCTTGCCGATAATGGTGCGATAGTTTGTCAGTGATGGTTCATTGGGCCAATATTGAATAGGATAGGCATAAATGTCGGCCTGGGTTGGCTTAAGCGAGGTGTTCACCATCCAGTAGAAAGGCAATATTACAATGATGAGATATATCGCCAAAAACAGATATTTGAAACCTCTACCGATACCTTTGGCTATAGTGATATGCTTATTGTTCATACTGCCTCCTTGTGTCATTCGTTGGCAGAACGGCCAAACTTCGTTACCGATAGATACACGATGGTGTACAAGCTCAGGAACAAAACGCATAACAGGCCAATCGCACTGGCCATACCATAATCCATTCCCCGGACCTTCTCCATCATTAACGTGGTCACAATATGAGATGATCCTGCAGGAGCGCCGGCAGTCATTGCCTGGATGAGTTCTGGAAAGTTGAATATCCAGATGACACGCAAGAGGATTGTCAGCACAATAACAGGTCTGATATGTGGCAGTGTGATATGCAAAAAGCGACGCAAAGGTCCAGCCCCGTCTACCGATGCAGCTTCATACAGTTCCTCCGGGACACCCTGCAATGCCGCGGTAATCATGATTGTAAAGAACGGAACCCCGTACCAAATGTTGGCGACAATGACCGCGTTTAGCGCGCTGCCTACTTGGGAAAGGAAGCCGTACTGTGTTTCCAGGACACCTAAGCGGATGAGAATATCATTGATGACGCCCGAGGTTCCATTGAACATCCAGCGCCACATTATACCAATCACAAATCCAGAAATAGCCCAGGGGAAAAAGATAAGGCCCTGATATAGTTTTTTGCCGAAAAACCGTTTTTGCAATATAATTGCGACGGTAAAACCGATGGTGAATTGGCCAGCAAGTGAAAAGACAACCCACTTGAGAGTGTTCAGAAGGGTCGTATAAAACATGTTTGATGGTGTCACTTCAAACAGTTTGCGAAAATTGTCCAGGCCAATCCACTTGATGTTTTTTAAGTTGAACAAGGTATAATTTTGAAAAGCCATTGTTATGCCCCGGATAAGCGGATAGTAGGTTAAGGCAAGAACAATAAAGAGGCTTGGCAGAATCATCAAAAAGATGAAGCGCCGTTCCCCGGCAGGATGATTGATGCTTCGCTTCAGTTTTTTCATTGGTTTCCTCCACATAGGCAGAGTAGTTAACAAGTAAAACTTGAGCAGCGTATATGTGAAAAGTGGGGATGGCGCAGAACATAAACATTACCAGCGCGTCATCCCCGTTTTTCACTTATTGATAGGTTGCAAGGCAGCTAAAACTGCACTCGCATCATTCCCAGAGTTGGCCTTCCTGCGCATAGGCTTCTGACCAGATTTTGTCAAGATGGGAAAGCAAGTCGTCTGCGGTAATCTGATCTTTCAGATACTTCTGGAATTCCTGGTCGATTTCTTCCTTATAGCTCGAGAAAGCTTCGTACATCTGAGGACGGACAGCATATTTGTAAGCGTCAGGGTTGCTGGCCATCTCCATGTACGCTGCAAAAGGACCTTCCTTAAAGAAGGGATCCTCCACAGCGGAAGTATGAATTGGCACCAACGCAGTCACTTTTGCATACTTGGCATTATTTTCACTGTTTGACAAGTAGAGCAGGAAATCAACCGCTTCCTTTGTATTGGGCGTATAGGATGTTACGCCCCAGCCTGAATACCCGTTTGGTGATACCGACTGTCCCGAAGGGCCGACCGGCAGCGGCGCGGTCCACCATTGTCCGTCTTTCAGTTCAGCCTGGCAGGTGGCAATAACCTCACTGTCCTGGATAAGCATTGCGGCGGTGCCGTTGATAAAGCCTTGCACCATTTCGCTGAACGCCCAGGTTACAGAGTCACTGGGTGATGCTTCCAGATACAACTTCTTGTGGTATTCAAGCGCTTCCTTTGCCTCCGGCGTGGTGAAAATCGTCGCGCCTTTTCCATCCTTAAGATAGAATGCCGCAGCAGAGTGCGCTAGTTTGTCAAATCCCAGCCAAGACAGCGCTTCTACCTCGTAGTACTGGTTCCCGCCGTTTCCTCCGCGGAAGGCATACCCGTACTTGTTTTGCTCTTTATTGGTCAGCTTCTTGCCAACCTCAAGCAGTTCTTCATAGGTCTTGGGCGGCTGCAACCCTGCTGCATCGAAAATATCCTTGCGATAGAATAGGCACCTTTGATAGAACCCAGACGGGATGATCCAGGCTTTCCCACCTATCAAGGTCATGGAATCTACCGCAGCCCCCGAAAGGGTGTCTTTCCCTTCCCAAGATGCTACATACTCATCAAGGGGGATGATCCATCCATTGTTGGAAAACATCGTGATCATCTGCTCACGCGTTTCAACAATGTCCAACGGCTGGCTTGTTGCCAGCATCTGTGAGATCTTGGAATCCGCTCCTTCAAAGGGCGGCGAGATAATCTCGATTTTGATGTTCGGGTTCTCTTTTTCGTAGTTGTCCGCAATTTCCCGCAGGACAGCGGTTCTTGGTTCGCTCGTCAGCGACTCGATCAAGCGTAGGGTAATGGGTTCTCCGCTGCCAAAGGCAGCACCGGTTAGGGACAGAAGCATGATGACGACGAGCAGGGCGCTTAGTAGTTTCCCGGGTAGTTTCATTTGAGTTCCCCCTTCCTAATAGTTTATGCTCAGGCAAAAGCCATAGGCATCATTATATGGGAATCCTGAATAAGGCGAAGTGCCGTCATGATGGTTATTTATGAGTATATCGGACGTCGAGTGCCTGGCGTAAATCATCAATTAGATGTACGGATCCTTCTAGGCCGCAATGGATACGGATCAACTGCTGCCCTGTCCCGCAAAGTGCGGCATGCTCTGGTGTGTGCTTATACATTGGCATGACCACCAGACTCTCGAACCCTCCCCATGAGACGCCAATCTGGAAAACTTTCAACGCATTGCACACTCTTATAGCTTCTTCTTTTGAACCTTTGATTTCAAAACTCAATAAGCCACAGTTGCCTGATTGTTGTTTTCTTGCCAATTCATACTGGGGGTGACTGGGAAGTCCCGGATAGTGAACCTTTTCCACATATGGATGTTTTTCCAGGAAGGACGCTACTTCTAATGCAATTGTTTGATGCAGTGATAGCCGCGCAGAAAGGGTGCGCAATCCGCGAAGGACAAGCCACCCTTCCATAGGACCAATGACCCCTCCATAAAACTCCCTGAAGCGTGCAAGAGATCTTCCTAGAATCTCATCCTTACACACAAGGACACCACCAATGAGATCGCTGTGCCCGCCCAGGTATTTCGATAAGGTGTGCATAACTATGTCAATACCCAGTTCCAGTGGTTTCTGATACAGAGGCGTGCAATATGTATTGTCGATATAAGTGAGAACTCCCCTGGCTTTGGCTGCGTTTGTGATAGCCTCAAGATCAAGCACCTCAAAAACCAGTGATGTTGGACTCTCCAGTAAAATAAGTCTTGTGTTTGAACGAATAGCGGATATCACCGCATCAGCTGTTGCATCAACGAAGCTCACTTGAAAACCTAATTTAGGAATACCAATTTCCCTTACAAACTCAACGGTCGGACCATAGCAGTTATGCAGACAAATAATGTGATCACCAGCTTTGCAACAGGCATGGATAGCTGTTGTCAGAGCAGCCATACCGGACGAAAAAAACAGTGCTTTCTTCCCACGTTCCAGACCAGCCAATTTTTCTTCAACCAAATGCACAGTTGGATTACTAACACGCCCGTATATAAAATCCGTTTGGGTATCTACGCCAAGATAAGACTCCATATTCGGAAATACATGCAATGAGTTCATGTAAATAGGTGGTATAACCGATCCTTGCTGGATGGCAGGGTCTTCATTACCATGCAAAACAATCATCTGATCATCAGTTGAACGCATATTGCCGCCTTGTAAATAGTTGGATGATGAAGTCATACAAAAATGGTTTACCTTTCACTTCATTTAATGTTCTCTCTCTGTAAAATAGCACAAAACAAAAGAAGAGTCAATAAATCGTGTCATATATGGACAAATTTACGAAGGAAAGGATGAAAATGGTTCCAATTAAGAATTACGCGCGAGTAAACAGAATGCTTGTTTTAGACCCTACTATCCTTCTTGATGGAAAACTGTGTCGCCGGGAAGTGATCACGCTGCCCGATAAATAACTTGTGATGGCACTGCAATCATTGCTTCCGCAAGGCTGCCCACACCTCGGCCAAACTCTCCGCTGTGTGACCTTCGCGGCCTTTGACGGATTTGGCGTGAAACATGGAGCTGACAACGGCCTCTTCCGCCGCCTCCGCGATGGCGTGAAAGGGCAGGCTGAGCCATTCCTCATTCAATTCCTGCACTGTCCGCAAGGGCGACCGGTCAAAGTGGCGGATGCGGTTTTGTGTGCTGAAGCACAGGACGATTTCACCGCTGCCGTGGCCGATGGCGTTGCCGGTGCGGCTTAGGCCTGCCACCGCCCGGCGGGCAACACGCCGCAGCTGCGCGGCGCTCAGCGGCAGATCGGTCGCAGCCACGATGATGACTGAACCTTTGTCGCTGTTAGGGGGAGACTGCAGGCCGCTTTTAAGCAGCGCAAGGGCAGCCTCACCTATGTACTGGCCTGCGACGCATAAATCTTCAAGCTGTCCGTGATTGGTCAAGGCCAGTACGCCCAGGGTATAGCGCCTGCCCGCGATTTCAAACGCGCGCGAGGCAGACCCGATGCCGCCTTTCAGCCCGTGGCAGATCATCCCGCGGCCGGCGCCGACAGCCCCCTCTTCAAAGCGCTCCACCGCGTTTTCCATGGCTGCGGGCACATCACTCTCACCAACATTCAGGCTGCGGACGTCATTGAGCCAGCCATCGTTGCATTCCATAACCATCGGATTGACGGTACCGGTCTCCCGGCCGATCGCGGGGTTTCTTTCCAGCATATAGCGGCACAGCGCGGTAAAGGCCGTACCCGCGGCGAAGGTGTTGGTGAGGATGATGGGGGTTTCCAGCTGCCCCAGTTCCTCGGCCTGCATCAGCCCCATGGATTTGCCAAAGCCGTTGATCACGTGAATGCCCAGGGGCAGTTTTTCTTCAAAGAAGTTGCCGCCGTGGGGCAATATGGCGGTGATACCGGTCTGTATGGCGCCGCGGCTAAGCGTCCGGTGCCCCACCAGAACGCCCGGCACATCTGTGATGAGGTTGAGCGGCCCCCTCTCCATGCGCCCGATTTGAATTCCCAGCGATTTATCAAGGCCCAAAGGGGTACTCCTTTCCCATGCGCGGCAGTCTATCCATTTTCCTGTTTGTATACGCGTATTGATTGAATGACAGGCAGAACAAGCGGGCGATTCCAGGTGTCGGATCCGCTTGTTTCCAAATCGGCAAGCGCATCCAGCACTTCAAATCCGCTTAGCATATATCCGAAGGCGGCATATCGTCCGTCCAGTTTGTGCGCGTTTTGATGGACGATGAAAAACTGCGTGCCCGCCGTATCCGGCGCGTCATCCCGGGCCATGCTGACAGCGCCCCGGCGGTGGTCGATGCCTGTCGGATACCCATTTTGGGCAAATTCACCGACAATATGGAAATCACTATCCGTCATAATGTCATTATCCGGGCTGCCTGCCTGAATGACGTAGCCTTTAACAATACGGCAGAACGCCAGGCCATCATAGAACCCGGAATTCGCGACTTGTGCGAAATTGGCAACTGTAAGGGGCGCTTTGTCGGGGAATAGTTCAAAGTTCATGGCGCCATATTTCGCCACAGTGATGACGGCTTTCATCATGATTCTTTCTTTCGAGACGGGGAACTGCCACCATGACAGTTCCCCGTCGTTTAGTGGCTGTGATTATTCGCCAACCACAGCGGTCTTGAAGTACAGCATGTCCGAGGCATTCAGATAATATCCCTGCACCTTGTCTTTCATCAGCATCATATTGGCCTTGTAATACAGGTTCAGGAGGGGGTATTCACCGGATGCAATCTTGTCCGCTTGCTGCATGGTGGCCATGGCGGCGGCCGGGTCCGTTTCCGTCTGAGCCTTGACAACCAGTTCATCATAGGCGGCGTTCGAATACTTGGTCAGGTTGTTGACATCGTCCGACTTGAGCAGGGGCAGGAAAGTCATGGGATGCAGATAATCCGCGCTCCAGCCCATGGCGCACAGGTCGAAATTGCCTGCCTGCACATTGGGGTAGTAGACGGCCCATTCCTCATTGAGAATGCTGATCTTGATGTTCAGGTTGCTCTGCAGCATTTCAGCAAGGGCTTCCACCACTTTTTTCACAGTGTCGTTGGTGTAGTAGGACAGGGTGATCTCCGGGAATCCCTTTCCGTCGGGGTAGCCGGCGTCTGCCAGGGCTGCCTGGGCGGCCGGTACATCGGCAGTCGCCAAGAGGCCGAAGGAACCGCGATCCTGAGTGAAATCAACGCCGTTGACCACATATCCGGGGGCGATAAAGCTGAAGGCGGGTTCAGCGGGGATCTGCACCACATCTTCAATGATTGACGTCCTGTCTATTGCCAGGTTGAACGCCTTGCGAACCAATACATTGTCAAAAGGCGCTTTGGCACAGTTAAAGTCGTAGAACACCGTCCCATAGGAGGGAACGGACACAATCCCGGCGCTGTCGGCCTTCAAACGCGCAAAATCAGACGAGGGGAAGCTGCGTGATCCGTCGATTTCACCGGATTCAAAGGCAAGCAATGCAGTTGAAATATCCTTGATGTAGCGGAAAGTGATCTTCTCCAGGTTTACTTTGGCCGCGTCATAATATTCCGGGTTCCTGACCAGCACAACGCTCTCGCCCATGTTCATTTGGCTGATTTTGAACGGGCCATTGCAGATGTATGTCTCAGGGCTGGCGGTCCACTGATCGCCGTTTGCTTCGACAGTGGCTTTTTGTACGGGACTGAAGGTCCACATGGTCAGTATGTCGATGTAGTATGGCGTGGGGCCCTTCAGCGTGAGCACAAAGGTCTTGTCGTCAGGGGCCTTGATGCCTAGGGTGTCGTCGGTTCCGGTTCCGTCATAGTATTCCTGGGCGCCAACAATATAATCTGTCAGCATGCCCACATACTGGGCGGTAGTCGCCGGGGTCAGAATGCGTTTGAAGGTGTACAGGTAGTCCTGCGCTGTCAGGGGACTGCCATCGGACCATTTCAAGCCATCGCGCAGCGTGAAGGTATACTGCGTCCCGTCGGGGCTGATCTCCCATGTGGAGGCATTGCCGCCAACCAGGGATCCGCTGACGGTGTCATAGGTGACCAGCCCTTCAAAACAGTTTGCCAGGAAGGGGGAGGCAAAACTGTTGTTGGTCACGCTGGGGTCAATGCCATCCGGCTCGTTGTGCAGCGCGAAGGTGATTTCCTGCGCGGGCGCGGCTGATGCCCGGGCCGGGGGCAGGGCGGTCAGCAGCAGTAGGGCGGCCATCAGGAGAGCGAGTTGTTTCCTCATCGTTGGGTTCCTCCTCAATTAGAATATATTGGAACGCTTTGAAGCGCTTCAATCAGCATAGGAACAAATGGCAGGAAACGCGGTGGCCCGGGGAGGCTTCACAAAGCACAGGTTCCATCACGCGGCACTTGTCCATCACCTGAGGGCAGCGGGTATGGAACCGGCAGCCTTTGGGCGGATCAATGGGGCTTGGCAGGTCGCCGTCCAGGCTGCTTGTGGTTTTAAGCCTCGCCAGCCTGGGATTGGGGATGGGGATGCTTCCCAATAGACCGATGGTATAGGGATGGAGAGGATGCCTGTAGATTTCATTCACCTCACAGAGTTCCACCAATTGACCCATATACATGACGCCCACCTCATCGGAAACGTAGCGGATCATGGAGAGGTCATGGGCGATAAACAGGTAAGTGAGCCCCTGCTCATCTTGAAAATCCTTGAGCATGTTGACTATCTGCGCCTGAATGGAGACATCCAGCGCACTGATGGGCTCATCGCATATCACCAGCTCGGGCTTCAGGATCAGCGCCCTTGCGATGCCTACCCGCTGGCGCTGACCGCCTGAAAACTCATGCGCGTAGCGGTTGGCGTGCTCCCGCGTGAGGCCAACCTTTTCAAGCATATCGTTCACCAGTTCGTCCGCCTCGCTTCGGCTTGCGACGGCGTGATGGGCGTTGAGCGGTTCTGAAATGATGTCCCGGACAGTCATCCTGGCATTGAGCGAACTGTAGGGATCCTGAAAAATCATTTGCATTGTGCGCCGAAACGGCATCATCTCATGCTGTGTCATACTGGTGATATCATGGTCATCCAGGGCGATATGACCGGAAGTAGGGTCATAAATCCGAATCACACTGCGCGCGCAGGTGGACTTCCCGCAGCCGGATTCGCCTACCAAACCCAGGGTTTTGCCTTTGTCAATCGAAAAGGAAACGTCGTCAACCGCGTGAACGACCTTTCGGCCGCCGCCCCTGACAGGGAAATGTTTCGTAAGCCCCGTCACCTTCAGCTTTGGCTGCTGTATGTTCACTGCGCAGCTCCCCTCGATGAAAATGGGTTGTTCTCTTCAGGGGCATCCGGCATCAGCAGCCAGCACATGCTGCGCCGGGTTTCCCCCCGGTGCGTGTAAGGCGGGATCTCCTCCATGCATACACGGCGTGAATACGGGCATCGCGGTGCGAACGGGCAGCCTTTGGGTGGGTGGATCATGTCGGGCGGAGAACCGGCTATCGGCTTGAGCCGTCGGGACTTGTCCTGGTCAATGCCCGGTATGCTTGCAAGAAGTCCCTGGGTATAAGGGTGCAAGGGGTTTTCAAAAATGTCATCGATGGGGGCCTCCTCCATGATCAGACCGCCGTACATGACAATTACCCGGCTGCACAGTTCCGCCACCACGCCAAGGTCATGGGTGATAAAAAGGATGCTCATACCAATGTCCGCCTGCAGCTGCCGCATCAGTTTGAGTATCTGGTCCTGAATGGTCACATCCAGCGCAGTGGTTGGCTCATCGGCAATCAGGAGGCTGGGCCGGCAGGCCAGCGCCATGGCGATCATCACGCGCTGGCGCATGCCGCCGGAAAACTCATGGGGAAAGCTTTTAACCCGCTTCTCCGGCTCCGGTATCCTGACCATGCGAAACAGTTCAACCACCTTTTCGTTCCGCTCTTTTTTTGACATATCGCGCCGATGCTCCCACAGCATTTCTGCCACCTGCTCCCCCAAGGGGATCAAAGGATTCAAGCTGGACATCGGGTCCTGGAAGATCATGGAGATGCGGTCTCCCCTGATGGTCCGCATTTGACGGTTGGTCAGCCGGGCCAGGTCCCGGCCTTCGAAAAGGATCTCCCCCTGCAGGATTCTTCCGGTAGAAGCCATCAAGCGCAAAACGGATAAAAATGTGACACTTTTCCCGGATCCGGATTCACCCACGACGCCTATGCTCTCTCCTTTGCCAATGCGCAGGCTTATCCCGCGTACAGCCTGCACCTCGCCGCCGCCGGTCAGAAACGATGTTTTCAAATCCTTTATTTCCAGCAGGCTGCCCATGCGCTCTCCTTGCGTCGTCATTTCTTCAGCTTGGGGTCAAGGGCATCCCGCATGCCGTCGCCCACGAAATTAAAGGCAAACATGATCATGCAGATCACCAGCGCCGGCAAGAACAATTGGTAGGGGTTGCTGCGCAGCGCTTCCATGGCGTCGTTGCACATGGTGCCCAGGCTGGCCATCGGCGGGGCGATGCCAATGCCGATGAAGCTTAAGAAGGCTTCAATGAAAATGGCGCTGGGGATCAGCATGGTGACCGTCACCAGGATGGGGCCCATGGCATTGGGGATCAAATGCCTGAGCAAAATGCTGCGCTTGTCGGAACCTATGGTTTTCGCGGCCAGGATGAATTCCTGCTGCTTGAGGCTGAGCACCTGCCCGCGGACCACACGGGCCATTTCCACCCAGTAGACACTGGAAAGGGCCGCGACAATGCTGACGAATCCGTTATCCAGCGTCAGCTTGATGAGGATCACGTACAGCGTCAGCGGAATGGTGCTGATGATGTCCACCACGCGCATCATGACCGCATCCGTCCGTCCACCCAAAAAACCCGATATACTGCCGTAAAGGATGCCGATCACCATGTTCACAGCCGCGGCAATGAAGGCGACAAGGAGTGAAATGCGGGTTCCGTACATCAACCGGGTCAGGATATCCCGTCCCAGATGGTCGGTGCCCAATAGGTAGCTGGTATTCCACACGCTCCTGTCGGCAGGCAGGCGTCCGCCGTCTTCCCCCATGACGGCGAAGGGTTTTTGGGAATAGTCCAGATAGATCAGGCTATCCTGGCCAAGTTTGAAAGATATCCGCTGAAGTTTGTCGTCATCCTTGATTTTCTCAAGCCGGCCCATGAGTTTGCCGTCCGGGCCGACCTGAATCACTTTCATGGCGGGCGTGACATACAGGTAGTTTCCGCTTTCCACGATACATACTTTCAGAATCGGGGGAATGTTTGCCAGGCCGAGTGTCTGGTCGGAGTAGCTGTACGGGGTCAGCAAAGGCCCGGCCAATGCGAAGGCAAGAAGTGCCGCAACCATGACGAATCCGGCGAGGGCAGTGGGCTTTTTACGGAACCTAAACCATACATCGCCTGCAAATGTGCGGGACCGGGACCAGATTTTCTCCCGGCTTTGGACACTCGCGGGCACCTGGTCCCATTTATTCATCACCGATCCGTTCAGCGGTTCATTCATACTTGATCCTCGGGTCGATCATGCAATAGAACAGGTCCACAATGAAAACCATGCTGATCAGGAAGGCGGCGTAGAAGACAGTCATGCCCATGATGGTCGTATAGTCACGCTGGGTGACGCTGTTGACAAAGTAAGAGCCCATGCCGGGGATTGCAAAAATCTTCTCGATCACAAAACTTCCGGTGAACAGGTTGGCGATCGCAGGCCCCAATACCGTGACCACCGGAATCAGTGCGTTTCGCAGCGCATGACGGGTAATCACCCTGATTTCACTGATGCCTTTGGCCCTGGCGGTTCTGATATAATCCTGTCCCATCACTTCCAGCAGGCTGGAACGCATGAGCCTGGCGAGAAAACTGACCGAATACCCCCCGAGCGCGGCCATGGGCAGGATATAGCCCTGCCAGGTATCCACGCCGAATGTCGGCACCCAGTTGAGCTGAAATGCAAAGAAGTACATCAGGATGGCGGCAATCACAAAACTGGGGATGGTCACCCCCAGTGTAGCCAGCGCCATGAGCAGCATATCCTGCCATCGCCCGTTCCTCAGCGCTGCCACAATTCCCATGGGGATGCTGCTGAGCAGCACGAACACTAGCGTGACAAGTCCCAATCGCCCTGAGAAAGGGAAACCATTACTGATAAAGTCATTCACCGTTTTCCCTGTGTATTTGAAACTCGGCCCCAGGTCAAACCGCAGCAAGCCGGAAAGATAATCGAAAAACTGTTTATACAAGGGATCATCCAGGTGGTATTTCTTTTCCAGTGCTGCCTGCACAGCGGGGGCCACCTGCTTGTCGCGCGTAAACGGCCCTCCCGGTACGCTGTGCATCAGCAGGAAAGTGAGGACAATAACCACAAACAAGGTAATCAGCATCATGCCAAGACGCTTAAGGATGAATCGTGTCACTGACAGGCTCCTTGGCCAATAGTCCCGCGTGCCTTGGACCGGAATCGAAGCATTGGAATATAAACTTGTTTATCGTACACTATACTAATGAGGATTGCAATTTGAAACTGAATGGATATAAGGACAAGTACCAAAAATATACAGGATATACATATAAGCGCCTTATAATGCACAGTTTCGGTCTTTTCCATTTCCCCGCTACATTGCATTGACCGCAAAAGATAGTTCGCGGGTTTTGAGGGTTTCAAACCAACTCAAATAATTGAATTGTGAACCGCGCCGTTGACAGTCGGTTGAGGCGCGCATATAATGTGGATAAAGTCACATTCCGTAATGCTGTGCTTTCAGCGTCTATTCCCGACCGACATACCCGGCATATTTTTCATCAATTATCGACCCGACCATATAGGAGGAGGCCCTCATATGCCGCATATCACATTCACGCGACGGCTTGTTTACCTTGCCCTGGCGCTGGCTCTGATATGCGCGCTCTATCCCGCCGCATCACAAACCGACCACGGCCCCCCTTTTGAAAATGCGGCAGCTGTCGACGCCCACTCAGTCCTGGTCAGCTGGGGGGACAGTCCGCTGGCGGAGTATTACCAAATACAACGGTCCATTCAGCCCGGCAGCCTCCATCGACGTTCCGGCGCTGGCGCGGCCTGAGGACGAGCCGACCACGCTCCCCGTCACGGCACCGCCGGAAATGCAGATGCACACGCTCCTGCCCATCGGGACCAGACCCATCCTGCACTTCACATCGGTACCGACGCGGCGTATCATGACGACCCGCCGCCCAATCCTTACTCCGATAACGACGCCCATGCCGACCCAGGTCATCCGCCGGATAGAGCCCGGTATTCTTACCGCGGTACCAGCGCAGACAGTACCTGCGCTTAAACTGATACCATTCAAGCGCCCCTGACACTGCCCAGGTAAACGACAAACTGTACCCAACAACAGCATAGAAGGAGGCATTCCCATGAAAAAACTGATGACTGCGCTGTCAATGGTTCTGCTGCTTACCCTGACTTTTGGCGTCATTCCCGGACCGACAGGGAATTTCATGTCAGTAGCGAAAGCCGCCACACAATCGCCGATACAAGAACTCGGTCCATCCATCAATAATGCAATTGACTTGAATATTCCCAAAGTCCCTATCAATGAAGCTACACCTACGCCTAAGTTCCATCTCCCCAATTTCCCAGGTTTTGAAGTGACAAAATTACCTCTTCTTCCCCATACAACGCCTGAACCTACAAGTTCCAGTACGGCAGCCACAGCTGTACCAAAGGACTCCACTCCAAACCCCTCAACCGGCGGTGGAAAATACATGACCAGCGAAGGGCCCCTCTTCCTGAGCTTCCGCTATGATCTGACCGAACAATTCTATATGTTCACCCCGATGGATTTGTCCCTTGACGGTGAATACCATTTCCCGCTGGTGGGGAGCACCGAGCAGATAGTGGGCGAAGCCAAGGTTGTGGTAAACTCCGGCATGGCGATCGTCAGTTACCTTCTGGTCAATGGCGTGAAACTCGATGATGACGATGAATTCTTCACTTTCTTCTCCGACATCAACAGCGTTGAAACTGTCAGGCCTTCCAAGTTGCAGAGTGTCAAGCTGAAGTTCGGTGTGCCCTACAGCGTTGCGAACTGGCTCAACAGCGACTTCAAGGTCCTGCTTTACATCAACTGCCCGATTTCATACAAAACCAGCTTGAAAGGGCTGACAGACTTTTCCTTTGATGACGCACTGTACCTGCAGCGCGTCATTGAGTTGGTCCAGTTGATGGACTAACGTATGAGCACAGTGTTGCGGGAAACATTCCAAACTTGACCTTATGATCAACAGGCTCCCTGACGCACACGGGTTTCAGACAGGAGGCGAAACCATGAAAAGATCCTTGATACTGCCGGTGATTGCAGTTCTGTTCCTGCTTGCCTTCGTTACCCAGTTCGGACCTGCCATGGCCATTGAACACCTAGGTCCTGTAAAAATATTTAAAAGCACACCTACCCCCAAACCTGTCTTTCCTGACGCGGGGGGAGAAGCAGTACCGGAAATCGATGAGTTTTTTCCGGATCCTACTGAAAGCATCCCCGACAGCGACTCGTGGGAGATGCATGAAAGGGTGACCGCCACCCCCAAACCTGTCATTACCGACGGCGGTGGTGAGGAGAGGGTTGATCGGCAGACTGCAGCCCCCACGTCAAGGCCAAGGTCTTCGGGAGGCGGGCAGTACATGACCAGCGAGGGCCCGCTGTTCCTCAGTTTCCGGGCAAAGCTGACCGAAAAACTTTACATGTTTACGCCCATGGACCTTTCTCTTGACGGAGAATACCGCTATCCGCTGATTGGCAGTTCACGGCAGGTTGTGGGTGAAGCCAAGGTGGTGGTGCAAAACGGGATGACTATCGTTACGTATGAAGTCATCAGCGGTGTTGATGTTGATGAGGAGGACGAGTTTTTCACTTTCTTCCCCGACATCCTCAGCGTGCCATCTGTCGAGCCATCCGAGCTGCAGGATGTCAAGCTGAAATTCGGCTATCCTTACAGCATTGCGACCTGGCTGAACAGTGATTCAAAGGTGCTTTTGTACATCAACTGCCCGGTCTCCTACAAGACCAGCCTGAGCGGACTGCTGCCCTTTTCCTTTGAGGACCGTGAGTACATCAGGCGGGTCATTGAACTTGTCACCCTGATGGACTAAGAATCCTGTGACAGCATAAACCGCCCGGCCAGATCCTGACCGGGCGGTATTTTGGGTTTTGCCTATTCATGCTTGCCAAACGAGAGAGTACCAGGCGTTTTTCCAAACAGACTTGAACGCTGATCGTTGTCTTTGGTTCTTTGTTTGGACAGGCAGCTTATCTATTTTTCGAATACTGTCAATATTGCAGGCAAAACCGATTGAATACGGACGCCTATGGGGATATAATGGCAAAAATT
>CAZPBJ010000062.1:0-17376 GCA_964584685.1 uncultured Christensenella sp.
CCTTCGCCATGTGGCGGATCAGCTCGACGACCTTGCAGGAATAACCCCACTCGTTGTCGTACCAGGCGACCAGCTTGACGAACTTTTCGGTCAGCATGATGCCTGCGCCCGCGTCAAACACGGAGGTGCGTGGGTCATGGATGAAGTCGCTGGAAACGACGTTATCCTCGGTGTAGCCGATGATGCCCTTCCAGCGCTTGCTCTGGCTGGCTTTCTTCATGGTGGCCTTGATGTCCTCATAGGTGGTGGGCTTGGCCAGGTTGACGGTCAGGTCGACCACGGAGACATCGGCGGTGGGCACGCGCAGGGACATGCCCGTCAGCTTGCCCTTGAGCTCGGGGATGACAACGCCCACGGCCTTGGCAGCGCCTGTCGAGGAAGGGATGATGTTGAACGCCGCGCCGCGGCCGCCGCGCCAATCTTTCTTGGAGGGGCCGTCAACGGTCTTCTGGGTAGCGGTCGTGGCGTGCACGGTGGTCATCAGGCCATCGGTGATGCCGTACTTGTCGTGGATGACCTTGGCAAGGGGGGCAAGGCAGTTGGTGGTGCAGGATGCGTTGGATACCACCTTCATGTCCTTGTTGTAGGTCTCGTGGTTGACGCCCATGACGAACATGGGGGTCTCCTTGTCCTTGGCGGGGGCAGAGATGATGACCTTTTTGGCGCCGCCCTTAAAGTGAGCGGAAGCGCCGGGGGTATCGGTGAACACGCCGGTGGACTCAACAACATAGTCCGCGCCGGTCTCATGCCACGGGATCTCTTCGGGCTTCATGCAGGCGTAGGCCTTGATGGACTTGCCGTTGACCTTCAGCGTGCTTGAGGCTTCGTCATAGCTGATATCGCCCTTGAACTGGCCGTGCACGGTGTCATACTTGAGCATATAGGCCATGTAATCGACGCTGATAAAGGGGTCGTTGATGGCGACGACGTCCACATCCTTGAAATTCTCAAACGTTGCGCGAAATACCAGACGCCCGATGCGCCCAAATCCGTTGATACCAACCTTCGTCATGGGGATTCCTCCTATTGTCATGGAAAATAGATGCACATCGGCACCGTTTAACAGTATACCCTTCCCTTTGCCGTTTCGCAAGCCAACGGCGAAAAATTAACAAAACGCCGGGGCCAAATCAAAAGGAACCGCCTTGCGGCGGCTCCCTGAAGATCAAAACTTGCGCTTCCTGGCGGCTTCGGCTTTTTTCTTGCGCTTCACGCTGGGCTTTTCATAATGCTCGCGCTTGCGAACCTCGGCCAAAACACCGGACTTGGCGCATTGACGTTTAAAACGCTTAAGAGCGCTCTCCAGCGTTTCGTTTTCTTTCAAACGTACCTCGGACACTTTTCATCCCTCCCTTCGCACATCTCGCCTTTGGCTGTCGCCGTATAAAACGGCGGATGGCGACCGTATGGGCATTATACCCTGCCGGCTGCCGTGCGTCAACTGCTTTTTGTCGCCGATCATGAACAATTGGGGGGCATTCCTGCCCTGCGTTTCCAGCTTCGATTGACATTCCCGCCCTTCTGCCCTAATATGGATCAAGTGAATAGGGGATTTTTCGGAGGTAGCATGCACTGCGATTTGCTTATTGTCGGCGCCGGTCCTGCCGGCATTTTTACTGCCCTGGAGCTCTTGCGCAAGGGATCCAAAAAGCACATCATCATGGTGGAAAAGGGCGCCCCCATTGAGAAGCGCCATTGTCCCAAGGAGCAGACCGGCCGCTGTGTGAACTGCCAGCCCTATTGCCATATCACCACGGGCTTTGCCGGCGCCGGGGCCTATTCGGACGGGAAACTCTCGCTGTCATTTGAGGTGGGCGGGCAGCTGCCCGAGCTGCTGGGCGAAAGCTACGCGCAGGAGATGATCGACTATACCGACGGCATCTACCTGGAGTTTGGCGCCGATGAACACATTGAGGGCCTGCAGGCGACCAACATGATCAAGGAGATCCGCACCCGCGCCATCCGGGCCGGCCTCAAGCTGGTCGACTGCCCCATCCGCCATCTGGGCACAGAGAAGGCGCAGACACTCTACCACGCCATCCAGCAGCACCTGCTGGCCCACGGGGTGGAGATCCTCTTTGGCTACAACTGCAGCGACCTGATCCTGAAAGATGACGCCTGCCTGGGCGTCAAGCTGGAAAAGGCGCGCGGCGGGGACCGGATGGAGATCACCGCGGACACCACCGTCGTTGCCACCGGGCGCCGCGGCGCCGATTGGCTGGAGAGGCTGTGCGACGAGCATCACATCGCCCATCAGCCCGGCACGGTGGATATCGGCGTGCGCGTGGAAGTGCGCAACGAGGTGATGGAGGAGGTCAACGAAGCGCTGTATGAGAGCAAGCTGGTTGGCTATCCGAAACCCTTCCGCGACAAGGTGCGTACTTTCTGCCAGAATCCCGGCGGGTTTGTAAGCCAGGAGAACTATGACAACAACCTGGCCGTCGTCAACGGCCACAGCTATAAGGACCGCAAGTCCCAGAACACCAACCTGTCCATCCTGTGCTCGCACAACTTCACCTATCCCTTCAACAAGCCCATCTCTTATGCCCAGAAGGTGGGAGAGCTGACCAACATGCTGGCCAACGGCCAGATCCTGGTGCAGCGCTTTGGCGACATACTCGACGGCAAGCGCACCTGGGAAAAGGAGCTGCTGCGCTCCAACGTGCAGCCCACGCTGCCCGATGCTGTCCCCGGCGATATCACCGCCGCCATGCCCTACCGCGCGATGACCAACATCGTCAACTTCATCAAGGCCATGGACCAGGTCGTGCCGGGCTTCGCGTCGCAGGAGACCCTGCTGTATTCGCCCGAGCTCAAGTTCTACTCCAACCGCATCAAGATGGACGCGCATCTCAACACCAACATCGCCAATTTTTATGCCCTGGGCGATTCCAGCGGCTGGACGAGGGGCCTGATGATGGCTTCGATGATGGGCGTTGTCCTTGGCCAGAAACTGATGGCGGAGGAAACTGCCCGCAGGTAAATCTGCATACCTTCCATATTACGAATTTGCAAAGTATTGCCTGAATAACCTTGCAATACTATTGCGAAACTATTACAATAAAGCCCTATCCTGAAAGGTGAGGGCAATCATGAAGCATTATCTGGCATTTATATTGGCTTGTCTGCTGTTTTTGCAGGCAGGTGGCGCATACGCACAGGAGTCCATCCCCATGGACAATCCCGACGGGCCAGTCGAGGGGGCGATCAGCGCCGATATCCGCAGCCTGAAGGCGGGGGACAAGGGTGACGATGTCACGTCCCTGCAGATGCGGCTGCGCGAGCTCCTGTACTATACGGGGCCCATCAGCGGCATATATGCCCAGATCACGGCCAAGGCCGTCAAAGCCGTGCAGGAAGCCTATGGCCTGCCTGTCAGCGGCACCGCGGATCCGGCCACGCAGGAAATCATCTATGGCGAGGCATACCGCCCCCTGGCGCGCGGCAGCAAGGGCGAGGATGTCAAGCGCCTGCAGACACGGCTGTCCGAGCTTGGCTATTACTGGGGCCAGATCTCCGGCAATTATCTGGACGGCTCAACCGCGGCCATCAGCAAGTTTCAAAAGGAAAACGGCCTGCCAAGCAATGGCAAAGCCGATGTAAAGACGCAGGAAAGGCTCTTTTCCGATGATATCGCGGCGCCGACGCTTGACCCCGCCGCTTCCCCGACGCCCGTTCCCGCGCCCACACAGCAGCCCGACCTCAGCTATCCGGGCAGGCTTGCCTACGGCAGCAAGAACAATGGCGTTGAGCGCCTGCAGATGCAGCTCAAGTACCTGGGTTTCTTTGACCGCAAGGTGACAAGCGGCTTTTATCAGCATACACAGGCTGCCGTCAAGGAGTTCCAGCGCCTCAACGGCCTGGAAGCCGACGGCGTCGTGGCTGAAGATACCTGGAACGCGCTGTTTGCCATTGACGCGGTGAGGCCCGGCGGCGCCCCCAAGGCATCGCCAGCGCCGACCCCAGTGCCATACTTTGTAGAAGTGGATGTCACCAACCAACTCATCAAGGTGTTCAAGCGCGACGAAAACCAGGCCTTCACCGTCCTTCACAAGATATTCACCGCCTCCACCGG
This sequence comes from uncultured Christensenella sp., assembly GCA_964584685.1. Lineage (GTDB taxonomy): Bacteria > Bacillota > Clostridia > Christensenellales > Aristaeellaceae > UBA1038. The sequence continues at coordinate 4,076 of CAZPBJ010000062.1, forward strand.
CACTGAAAAATACCCAAGCGACGTGGGCACCTGGACACTGACGGGACGGCGCGCGCGCTGGGCGTATTTCCCCACCTGGGGCGGCGGTTACGCGCAGTACTGGGTCCGCATCACGGCCGATATCGCCTTCCACTCCGTGCTATACGAGAGCACCAGCCTGGACAGCGTCAAAATGAGCGCCGTCAAGGCATTGGGCAAGCGGGCGTCGCACGGCTGCATCCGCCTGACGGTGGCCGACGCCAAGTGGATGTACGAGAATGTGCGCAAGGGCGTCCAGGTCTGGATCCACGAGGACGCCATGTTGGATCCCGAGCTCAAGTATGCCAACCGCCCGGGCTCCTTCAACCAGACAACCCTGGTGCACAATGCCACGCCCATGCCGACCCAAAGCCCCGTCTACGTGTCAGGCGCCATCCCCTCCCTTCAGATCACCACACTCAAAGTGGGCAGCGAAGGGGAAGACGTGTTCTGGCTGCAAAACCGCCTGAAGGAACTGGGGCACTATCAGGGCAGCGTGACCGGTCAGTTCCGCGAAGGCACGCGCGATGCCGTCAAGGCTTACCAGCGCGCCAACAAACTCACTGTCAACGGGCAGGCTGACAAGAAAACGCTGGAGCTGATCTACCGGCAAACACTGGAACAGGCGGCCATGGCGGCGCCCCTGTCTCCGGAGCCTGTCCTGACCCCTGACCCGACGCCGGACTTTATAGTCGGTAATTGATAAGAAAAGGGGCTGACGCGGATCGCGCCAGCCCTGAATTAAAATCTGCCTAATTGATCCCCAAAGCGCCTTTCGAGCAGCCTTATCATCGGCACACCCAGCACATAGCACACACCCGCTTCGCCAAGCGCCACAAAGCCCATGGTGGCAAGCCATGGAAGCCCGTAGACGAGGGCCAGCGTACTGCCAACCGCCAGGCCGTTGACCAGCACCGGCATCAGCGCAGCCAGCCAGAGGTCCTTTTTGCACAGCCGGGTGAGGTAAGCCGCGCCCAGTGTGGCCAGGCTGCCAAAGACCACGTCCTGCCAGGGGGCGCCGAAGATCAGGTTTGACAGGAAGCATCCCAGGAACAGCCCGGGGACCGAAACGGGTGAAAGCACCGGCAGGAGGGTCAGCATCTCAGCCACGCGAAACTGTACCGGCCCAAAGCTGATGGGGGCGAAGGCCGCGGTCAGCCCGACATAGAGCGCCGCAACCAAGCCGCCCGCGGCCAGCGCCGCGGCAGGAGGCCTGCCGGGGGTGAGCGCCGCTTTCATTTCAAATGCCAAATCTTGTTGTTGTAGTCTTCAATCGAGCGGTCGGACGAGAACATGCCCGAGCCTGCCACGTTTGCCAGCGCCATCTTGAGCCACTTGTCCCTGTGCTGGTAATCCTGGTCGATGCGCCGCTGCGCCATCGAATAGGAGCCGAAGTCCTTGAGGACAAAGTAAGCGTCTGCCATGCTGCCGCCCGAGCCGAACAGAAGGTCATGATACAGCAGCTGCAGGATGGCGGGGTTGTCGGGGAAGAGCGTGCCGTCGATCATCTGCGACATCGCCTTGCGGATCTCGGCGTTTTGTTCGAAAATGTTCAGCGGGGAGTAACTGCCAAGGGCATATAGGCTGGCCGCCTCTTCGGCGCGCATGCCGAATATGTAAATGTTGTGCGCGCCTACCTGCTCGGAGATCTCCACATTGGCGCCGTCCATGGTGCCGATGGTTACGGCGCCGTTCATCATCAGTTTCATGTTGCCCGTCCCGGAGGCCTCTTTGCCGGCTGTGGACAGCTGCTCTGAGACATCGGCGGCGGGGATCAGCATTTCGGCAGCGGATACGTTGTAGTTCTCCACAAAGCATACGCGCAGCATCGACTTGGCGCGCGGGGACCTGTCGATGAGGCGGGACAAGGCAAGGATGAAGCGGATGATCATCTTGGCCTTGCCGTAGCCCGGGCTGGCCTTTGCCCCAAAGATGAAGACGCGGGGCGACATGGTAAAGTGCGGATCATCCATGATGCGGTTGTAGAGGACCAGGATGTGCAGGGCGTTGAGCATCTGGCGCTTGTATTCATGCAGGCGTTTGACCTGCACGTCAAAGATGAAGTCGGTGTCCAGCGTGATGCCCTGGCGGGATTCAAGCCAGGCGCTGAAGATTTCCTTGTTGTGCCTCTTGATGCGGCCAAATTGGTCCATGAAGGCGGCATCATCCTGGAAGGGAAGCAGCAGGCTGAGTTTCTGGGGTTCATGCTGCCACTGCGGGCCGATGGCTGAGCTGATCAGCTCGGCCAGGCGGGGGTTGCAGGCCATCAGCCAGCGGCGGTGGGTGATGCCGTTGGTGACATAGCTGAACTTCTCCGGCATGATCTTGCTGTAATTGCGGAAGGTGTCCTGCCTGATGATATCGCCATGCAGGCGGCTGACGCCGTTGACCGAATAGGAGTAGGCCACGCACAGGTTGGCCATGTGCACCTGCTCGTAGGCCAGGATCGCCATGTGCGCGATGAGGTCCCACTCGCCGGGGAACTTGTTCCACAGCATGTCGCACAGCCTGCGGTTGAGTTCCTCCAATATCATGAAAATGCGGGGCAGCTGCCTGCGCATCAGGTCCTGGGGCCAGCGCTCCAGCGCTTCCTCCATGACGGTGTGGTTGGTGTAGGCGACAGTCCGCACGGTGATGGCCTGCGCCTCGTTCCAGCCAAGGCCCTCCTCATCCATCAGCAGGCGCATCAGCTCGGGTATCACCAGGCCGGGGTGCGTGTCATTGATATGGAAGACGACCTTGTCGGGCAGCAGATGCCACTGTTTGCCAAAAAGCCGCTTGAACTCCTTGAGCGCGTACTGCAGGGTGGCGCTGGTAAAGAAGTAATGCTGGCTCAGCCGTAGCGTCTTGCCTTCATAGTGGTTGTCTTCGGGATAGAGCACCTTGGAGATGACCGTTGCCAGGCCCTGCTCCTTGGTGGCGTTGAGGTAGTCGCCGCTTGAGAAGGCACGCAGGTCAAGGCTTGACTTGGACCGGGCGCGCCACATGCGCAGCGTATTGACGCACTGGCCGTCGAAGCCGACGACAGGCATGTCGTAGGGCAGGGCTTCCACGGTCCTGCTGTCTTCCAGGCCGTAGACAATCTTGCCGCCGGGCAGTTCGCGGGTGACCACCTTGCCTTCAAACTTGACATCCACTACGTCTTCGGGCGCGGCGATTTCCCAGACGTTGCCGTTCTCCAGCCAATCGTCGGGCAGCTCCACCTGTTGGCCGCCTGTGAGCTTTTGGCGGAAGAGGCCGTATTCGTAGCGGATGGTGCAGCCCATGGCGGGCAGGTCAAGTGTGGCCAGGCTGTCCATGAAGCAGGACGCCAGGCGCCCCAGGCCGCCGTTGCCCAGGCCGGGCTCGGGCTCCTCTTTCATGATGTCCTGCCAGCTGATGTCCAGCTCAGTCAGGGCTTTGGTATAGGTATCAGTAGAACAGAGGTTGAGGGTGTTATTGTAAAGGCTGCGCCCCATCAAAAATTCTATGCTGAGGTAGTAAAGGCGTTTGCCCCGGTATTCTTTGTCATGCTCGCGGTAGGCGACCCATTTGCGCATGATCTGGTCGCGTACGGTGGAGGCGACTGCGTTGTAGATCTGCTGCGGCCTCGCGTCCTTGACGGTCCGGCCGTTATATCGCTGTAATTTCCCCTGAATGGATTGAATGACGGAATCCTTGTCGAATGAGTCGATGGGCATCTATTCCTCCTGTGCGCACTTGGATGTGCCACGACATTGTAGCACGAAGGACAGCGCATGGCAATTGATTTTGCGCGCATGGGCGGCCTTTCGCCGTCAGGGATATTTATGGTAGAATATATCAAAAGAGGGAGGGCCGGGCATGATCGATATCTGGTGCGGCCGGGCGCATCGCTTGTGGGATCCGATGCTCGGGCGAATCGCCGATGACTATCATCTGGGCCGGCGGATCGTTGTGCTGGTCCCCGAGCAATATACTTTGCAGGCCGAGCGCGACCTGATGCGGGATTTGGGTCTCAAGGGCTTTTTTCGCCTGGATGTGGTTTCGCCCACGCGCCTGCAGTTCCGGGTTTTTGACGCCCTGGGCAAAGATCCGCGCGTACCCATTGACGAGCGGGGAAAGGCGATGACGGTCACCCGCGCGCTTGGCAAGGTCAGCAAAGACCTCAGCTTTTACCATGGCGCGCACGAGCGGCCCGGTTTGATCAGGCAGATGGGCGAGCTGTTGTCCGCTTTCAAGGGCCTGCAGCTGGACCCGCAGGCCCTGCGGGAATTGGCGCTGGGTATGCCGGAAAGCGGTTTTGCCTACAAACTCAAGGACGCTGCGCTGGTTTACGATGCCTATGAAGGCCTGCTCGCGGGGCAGTACGCAGACGCGCAGGATATTCACCGGGACATGCTCTCGCGCCTTGAGAAGTCGGGGATGTTCCGGGATACCCGGGTTTATGTGTATGGATTTGACATCCTGACAGAAACCTTTGCGCAGACGCTGCTGCGGCTTGGCGCGCAGGCGGAAAGCCTGCTGATCACGATGGTCGCCGACAGGGCTGAGGCACCGGACGGCGAGGCTTTCCAGACTGTCATGCACAGTGTGAACCGCCTGATGGATAAGTACAGGAAGCAGAAGCTAGACTACCGCTTCAGCTGGCTTGAGCCGGCGCCTTTGGATGTCCCGCCGCCCATTGCTCATCTGGAGGCGCACTTCCTTGATGTCGGTCAAACCTCTTTCAACCAAACGGTTCAGGCGCTGCGCCTGTATGCCGCGCCAACCCCTTACCAGGAAGTGCAGCACCTGGCTCAGGAGACGCTCATCGCGCTTAAACGGGGTGTTCCCGCTTCTGCGATTGCTGTACTGTGCGGCAATCTCCCCCTTTACCGCGGCCTGATAGAAGCTGCGTTCGCTGACTGGGGCATTCCCTGCTATATAGCCGATAAACTGCCGCTTAACGCGCACCCCATCGTGCGCTACCTCCTGGCCGCCCTGCGATGCGCCGCGGACGGCTGGCAAAAAGAGGACGCGATGGACCTCATCAAGTCGGGGTTCTGCGATTTAAACCCCGAGGAGGCCTGGGCGCTTGAGAATTACGCTTTGGCATTCGGCATCCGCGCAAAGCGCTGGCTCGTGCCCTTTGACAAAGGGGATGCGGGTCAAAGGCTCGCTATGGAGCCTTTGCGGCGCAAGCTGAGCGAACCCGTTGAGCTGCTGCACAGGCGCCTGGTGGCGGCTGAGACCGCGGCGCAATCCCTGCAGGCCGTGCTTGATTTCCTCGAGGCATGCCGTATCAATGAAAAGGCACAGGCCATGGAGCAGGCCCTGCTGGCCCATCGCCTTCCAAAGGAAGCCATGCAGCTGCGGCAGGTCCTTGCCGGCCTGGCTGAAGTCTTCGTGCAGATGATGGCCCTGATGGCCGATGAACGTATCCCGCTGGGGCATTTCGCCGACTGGCTGGAGACTGCGCTGTCAGAGTCCGAGGTTGGTAGCCTGCCCCCTGAACATGACCGCGTGCAGGCTGGCCAATTGGGGAACCTGCTGGTGCACCGCCCGCGCGTTGTGTTCCTGCTGGGCCTCAATGAAGGCGTGCTCAGCGCGCCTGAAAACGCGCTGCTTACGCAGGCCGAAGCCCAGAGCATAGAAACCAGACTTGATGTGAGTCTCGGCCTGAGCCCGCAGGGCAAGGAAGAGCTGGCGCTGCTGGACTTGTGGAAGGCGCTCAGCGCGCCAAGTGAGAAGCTTTACCTGAGCTATGCCCTGGCCAACGAGGAAGGCGGCGCCCTGCGGCCGCTTGTGTACCTTGATAACATCGCCCGCATGTTCCCAATGCTGCTGGAAGAAGGCGGCGTTCTTTCGGGGGACGCGCAGGATGCCGATCCAAAGCCCATGGCCCCCGGGCCTGCCATGGACGCCATGGCGCTCAAGCTTCGCCGGGGCGCTTTGGATGATACCTGGGCGGACGCCTGGGCCTTTCTCAGCCATGATCCGTCCTGGCGGACGCAGGCGCAGGCGCTGGCCGCCGCGGCGCGCGGCGAGACGCCGCAGGCAGATATCGGGGATTCCCTGGCCAAAGCCCTCTTTGACACGTCGGGCGTGTCCGTCTCACGGTTGGAAAGCATGGCCGCATGCCCCTATCAGCATTTTGTCGACTATGGCCTGCGCCCCCGGATACGGCAGGAGTGGACGGTGGAAGCGGTCGATGTGGGCAGTTTCTATCACGCCGCGCTGGAGGATTTCATCCGCCGCGCCGATGATGACGCCGCCTGGCCAAACATCAGCCAGACAGCCTGCGATGAGCTGATGGACAGCGCGATCGCGCCGTTTGTCAAAGCCTGGGACAGCCTTCCCTTCCATGACACGGCGCGGCTGCGCAAGACCTCCGAGACTTATCAAAAGGTGCTCAGGTCCACGGCCTGGGTATTGACGCAGGGGGCCCGGCAGTCGGCTTTTCGCCCTGACGGGACGGAACTGCGCTTTGGCCGCGGCGCGCTGCTGCCGCCCATCATCCTGCCCCTGCCAGACGGCAGCCGGGTGGAACTGCACGGCGTGATCGACCGCGTCGACCGCTATGCGGGGGAGGAGGGGCAGTACCTGCGCGTTGTGGATTACAAGTCGGGAAACGCCAAACTCAAACCAGCCAAAATCTGGGCGGGCACGCAGCTGCAGCTGCTGATCTACCTGAAGGCCGCGCTGGATGCCGATCCCGGCGCGATGCCCGCCGGCGCATTCTACCAGCACCTTGGCGATCCCCTGATCTCCACAGAGAAGCTCGAGGAAGTGCCCGAGGGCATCTTTGAAGCGCTGCGGCTCAGCGGGCTGGTGCTCAGGGACCTGAGCGTTGTGCGCCTGATGGACGGCGAGGGGGACCTGACGCTTGGGCCCATGTTCACCAAGGCGGGGGAACCCCGAAAGGGCAAAGCGCTTCTCAGCCTTGATGAGTTCGGCATCCTGGGGCGTTACGCCGTGCGCAAGGCTGCTTCGCTTGCGCAGGGCATCCGCAAGGGCGACACGGCGCGCAGCCCCTTGTTTGACGAAACGGACAGGGGACCCTGCGACTACTGCCGCTACAGCGGTATTTGCCGGCTGGACGCGCTGGACGGCAGCGCCGCCAAACGCAGGCTGCGGGCCATGAGCATTGAGCAACTCGTCGAAAGCGCGGCGGATGGGCAGCCCGGTGCCACCCGGGAGGATGAGGCAAAATAGCGCTGGTAATTCGCCGCTACATGTTGTATACTGACAGTACTTCAATCACATTTAAAGGGGGTATGTCCCATGATTCAAGTCATCCACGGCAAAAAGGGAACCGGCAAGACAAAAAGAATCATCGACATGGCAAACAACGCCGTTAAGGACCAAAACGGTGTTGTTGTGTTTATTGACGATGACAACCGCTATATGTTTGACGTCCAGCAGCCCGTCCGCTTTGTCAACGCAGGCGAATACGGCATGGACAGCCCAGCCATGTTCTATGGCTTCCTGTGCGGCATGGTATCGCAGAACTTCGACATCGCCTACGTCGTCATCGACGCCTTTCTCAAACTGGTCAACGTCAAGCTTGCCGAAACCGAATGGTTTTTCAAGAGCCTTGAACAATTGGCCGACAAGAGCAGCATCACCTTTGTCCTGTCCATCAGTGCGGATGACAGCGATATTCCCGACTTCGTTCAAAAATTCTATATATGAAGTGGATATGCAAAGTATGCGGCTATGTTCATGAAGGGCCGCAGCCGCCGGACATTTGCCCCGTATGCAAGGCGCCCAAAGAGCGTTTTGAGCTGATCGACCAGGGTTCGTCCTGGGCTGAGGAACACAAGGTCGGCATCGCCCGGGGCCTGGACAAGCGCGTGGTGGAAGGCCTGAGGGAGAATTATCGTACGGCGTGCGGTGAAGTGGGCGTGTACCTTGCCATGGGCCGCGCGGCAGACCGCGAAGGTTATCCCGAGTTGGCCGGCGTCTTGCGCCGCTTCTCGCAGGAAAAAGCCGATCTCGCGGCCCGACTGGCCGAGCTGCTGGGCGAAACGCTCTCTGACAGCACCCAGGAGAATCTCAAACAGCGCGCACAGGCTGAGCAGGGGGCAAGCGGCGCCAAGGCGGACCTTGCCAAACTGGCCAAGTCCCTGGGCTATGACGCCATCCATGAGGCCCTGCAGGAAATGGCGCGCGATGAAGCAAGGCACGGCCAAGCCTGTGAGGGGATGCTCAGGCGCAATTTCCGCAAGTAATTCGGCAGCGCCCATATGACCGTGACTTTAGTGGTTGCGGTCATTTTTTGTGAAAAAGAGGAGGGGACGCAATGGAAAGCCTGATGGGATCAAACGGCCCCTGCTTTCTTTGCCCGCGCGGCTGCGGCGTACAGCGTTCACTCGAAACGGGAGGCGGCTACTGCGCCATGGTCAGCCAAGCTGTGGTGGCCCGCGCGGCGCCGCATGATTGGGAGGAGCCCTGCATCTCGGGCACACGCGGCACCGGGGCCGTCTTCTTCAGCGGCTGCACGCTGAAGTGCTGCTATTGCCAGAATTGGGGGATCAGCCACGAAGGCAGGGGGGAGAGGATGTCCGCGCGGGCGCTGGCAGACTGTTTCAAGCGTTTGGAGGACCGGGGCGTTCACAACATTTCCCTGATCACAGCCACGCATTTCCTGCCCGCCATCCTGGATGCCTTCGCGCTGTACAAGCCGGCAATACCCATTGTGTACAACACAAGCGGTTATGAGCGGGTGGAAGTCATCCGGGATCTTGCCGGCATTGTTGATGTCTGGCTGCCCGATATCAAGCTGGTCAGTCCCAGGCTGTCAAGGCTGCTGCTGGGCTGTCCGGATTACTTTGCATTTGCCGCGCCGGCAGTCAAAGCCATGTGCGCCCTCAGCGGCCCGGCGCGGTATGACGGTCAGGGCCTGATGATGAAGGGCACATTGCTGCGCCATCTCATCATTCCCGGCTGTGTGACGGACACCCTTCAGGTGCTGCGCTTTGTGGCGGATGAGCTTCCCACGGGCACGCCGCTGAGCTTGATGCGCCAGTATACGCCCATCCCGCAGTGCGGGGTGCCGGGTTTGGACCGTCCAGTTAACAAGGGTGAATACAAGCGCGCCCTGGAGGCTTTCCGCGCGCTGGAATTATCGGGATATACCCAGGAGGAAGGCTCGGCAGACCCGTCTTTCACGCCGGCCTTTGACGGCACGGGGATAAAAAACTAACGATCCGGTTTGGTTGACAGTCCTGCCAGCCCTCTATATAATGTGGCCCAGGGTGGGGAAAAGACAATACACCACAATATATGGTAGACCCATGAAAGGGATACAATGAGCGACACAAGCCCGGGCTTTGGAGATATCGTCAAGCGCAGCGGCCAAACCGAACCGTATGATCAGCAAAAAATAAGGTCCGCGGTGCGCAAGGCCTTTGACGCGTCAGGCACCCCCCTTGCGGAGCAGGCGCTTGACCGGCTGATCACGCGCGTGGAAGACCTGATGCGCAGTGACCCGCGCCGGCTGAGCGTGGAAGGCGTCCAGGATATGGTGGAGCAGGCGCTGATGGAGGCCGGCAGCTATATTCAGGCCAAGCGCTACATCCTGTACCGTGAAACGCGCCGCAAAAAGCGTGAGGAAAGGCTCAGGCTGATGGCCTACTTCCCCGATTTTGAGCCGCTGGGACAGATCCTGCGCGATATTGAAAAGGATTTTGCCCAGGACGCTTATGATATCGGCATCCTTTACCGCAAATTCCTTACCTTCTACAAAGAGGACAAACCCCTTGAGGAACGCATGGGCCTGCTGACCCGGTCCGCTATCGAGCTGACTGACAAGGAAGCGACCAATTGGGAGATGATCGCGGGGCGGCTTTTCAACTGCCATTACCTCTTCCGTCTGGAAGAAAGCATGAACAGCCTTGGCCTGCACCGCTTTTATGACAAGGTGGATTACCTGACCCAGCAGGGCCTGTACGCGGTGGAGATCATGCGGACCTATACCAAGCCCGAGCTTGAACAGGCCGCTGGTTTCATGAACCAGGACCGTGACAAGCTGCTGCCCTATTCGGGGCTTGAGCTGCTGACCAAACGATACGTCATCCAGGACAGGGCGCACAGGCCCCTTGAGACCATCCAGGAGATGTACCTGAACATCGCGCTGTTCCTGGCCATTCCCGAGCAGCCTTCCGGCAGGCTGTACTGGGTCAGGCGTTTCTACGACATGCTGTCCACCCTGAAGGTCACCATGGCTACGCCCACGCTGGCCAACGCGCGCAAGCCCTTCCACCAGCTGAGTTCCTGCTTCATCGATACCGTGCCCGATGACCTGCAGGGCATCTACCGCAGCATTTCCAATTTCGCCAACGTCAGCAAGTACGGCGGCGGCATGGGTCTTTACTTTGGCAAGGTGCGCTCCCATGGTTCGGACATCCGCGGCTTTGAAGGCGCGGCAGGCGGCGTGATACGCTGGATCCGCCTGGCCAATGATACGGCTGTGGCGGTGGATCAGCTGGGCGTGCGCCAGGGGGCTGTGGCGGTCTATCTGGACGTCTGGCACCGCGACCTGCCCGAGTTCCTGCAGCTGCGCACCAACAACGGCGATGACCGCATGAAGGCGCACGATGTCTTTCCCGCTGTCTGTTATCCGGACTATTTCTGGCGGCAGGCTGAGGAAAACATCCAAGGCGACTGGCATCTCTTTGACCCGCATGAGATCCTGACACGCAAGGGATACTGCCTGGAAGACAGCTTTGGGCCGGAGTGGACGGCAAAATACCTGGACTGCGTGGATGACCAGCGCCTCAGCCGCCGGGTCATCCCCATCAAGGATATCCTGCGCCTGATCATCAAAAGCGCCGTTGAGACCGGCACCCCCTTCGCGTTCAACCGGGACACGGTCAACCTGGCCAATCCCAACGCGCACAAGGGCGTCATCTACTGTTCCAACCTGTGCACCGAAATCGCCCAGAATATGTCTGCCGTCAGCCAGATCGATCAGCGGATTGAAACAGTGGACGGCGAGACGGTGGTCGTCAGCGTCACCAAACCCGGGGATTATGTCGTTTGCAACCTGGCCAGCCTCAACCTGGGCAAGATCGATGTCGATGACGCGGGGGAAATGGAGGAGATCATCACCTCCTCCGTGCGCGCGCTTGACAATGTGATCGAACTCAACTTTTTCCCCGTTCCCTACGCCAAGATCAACAACGGCCACTACCGCCCCATCGGCCTTGGCGTGTCGGGCTACCATCACCTGCTGGCGCTGCGCGGCGTCATATGGGAAAACCAGCAGCATTTGGATTTTGCCGACCGCGTGTTTGAGGACATCAACTACTATACCATCAAGGCCAGCTGCGAAAACGCCCGTGAGAAAGGCCGCTATGACTACTTCAGCGGCAGCGGCTGGCAGACGGGTGAATACTTCGACAGGCGCGGCTACACATCAAGCCGCTGGCTGGCGCTGAAGGCCGATGTGGCGCGGGATGGCCTGCGCAACGGCTACCTGCTGGCCATCGCCCCCACCTCATCCACCAGCATCATCGCCGGCACGACAGCGGGTATAGACCCCATCATGAGCCGCTTCTACTACGATGAGAAGAAAAACGGCCTCATCCCCCGCGCGGCGCCGGACCTGAGCCTGGCCACATGGTGGTACTACAAGGACGCGCACCTGATTGACCAGTCCTGGTCAGTCAAGGCCTGCGGCGTGCGTCAGCGCCACATCGACCAGGCGCAGAGTATGAACCTTTACATCACAAACGATTACAGCTTCCGCAAACTGCTTGACCTTTACCTGCTGGCCTGGCATGCCGGCGTGAAAACAGTGTACTATGTGCGCAGCAAGGCCCTGGAAGTCGAGGAGTGCGAGAGCTGCGCGACCTGACGGCGCGGTGTGCGCGGGACAAAGCGAATGGGTGAGGAGAGACAAAAGTGACCAAGCTGGTGAAGAAAGCCCTGTTCAATCCTTCAGGCGATACGGAGATATCCCGGCGTTTCATGATCGGCGGCAACCCCACCAACCTCAATGACTTCAACAACATGAAGTACCAGTGGGTCAGCGGTTGGTACAGGCAGGCGATGAACAACTTCTGGGTGCCCGAGGAGATCAACCTGGCGCCCGACAAGAAGCAGTATCCGGCACTCCATCCCGCAGAGCGCCGGGCCTATGACAAGATACTCTCGTTCCTGATTTTCCTGGACTCCATCCAGACAGCCAACCTGCCCAATGTTGGCGCGTTCATCACAGCCAATGAAGTCAACCTGTGCATCGCCATCCAGACCTTTCAGGAAGCCATCCACTCGCAGAGCTATTCCTACATGCTGGACACCATCTGCGAGCCGCAGGAACGCGATGCCGTGCTTTTCCAGTGGAAGGACGACGAGCGTCTGCTCAGGCGCAACACTTTTATCGGGGATCAGTACAACAGTTTCCAGCAGGAGGAGACCCTGGTCAACTTCATGCGGGTCATCATCGCCAACTATATCCTGGAAGGCATCTATTTCTACTCCGGTTTCATGTTTTTCTACAACCTTGGCCGAAACAACCGGATGCCCGGCAGCGTGCAGGAGATCAGGTACATCAACCGCGACGAGAACACGCACCTATGGCTGTTCCGCAATATCGTGCAGGAACTGCAAAAGGAGGCGCCGGAGCTTTTCACCACGGAGCTCAAGCAGATGTACCGCGGCATGATCAGGGAAGGCTGTGAGCAGGAAATCGCCTGGGGTCAGTATGTCATCGGTGAGGAAATCCAGGGCCTGACAGGGCAGATGGTGACGGATTACGTTCAATATCTGGGCAACCTGCGCGCGCGCGGCCTGGACCTTGACCCCATCTATGAGGGGCATGAGTTTGAGCCCGACACCATGAAGTGGGTCAGCCAATATGCCAACGCCAACATGATTAAGACCGATTTCTTTGAGGCCCGCAGCACCGCCTACGCCAAATCCAGCGCCCTGGTGGACGATTTGTAAGGGAATGCCTTGCGTTTGAAATGAGCGGATAGTACAATACGTCACAGTGTTACGATCCTGGCGATGCGGGAAAACCCCTCATCGCTTTCAATTTGGAGGCAGCATGAGCATTGGATTTGATCATGACCTTTACACGACACTCCAATCACAGTATATCAGGGAGCGCATCGACCAGTTCGGCGGCAAGCTGTACCTTGAGCTGGGCGGCAAGCTGTTTGACGATCACCATGCCGCCCGTGTCCTGCCGGGTTTCCGCCCTGACTCCAAGATATCCATGCTGCTCAACCTCAGGGACCAGGCTGAGATCATCATCGCCATCAACGCCGACGACATGTAAAAGAACAAGGTGCGCGGCGACCTTGGCATCACATACGACCTCGACGTGCTGC
>CAZPBJ010000063.1:0-17253 GCA_964584685.1 uncultured Christensenella sp.
CGCGCACAGCGCGACCGCCGATGCCACGTCCGGTGTTTCCAGCAGGAAAGGCAGGCCATAGCAGTATCCCGGAAGCGTTGACGCGGCTGATCCCCTGTCAGTCGCCATTTTGGTGGATGACGCGCACCTTGAAGATGCCCGGCTTGGAGGACAGCCCCATGGCAAATTCGCGCGGTACTTTCACGACGGCGTCGAACATGGCGCAGCCTGCGCTGCCGCGGCTGGCGGAAACCATCTGCTCGATGTTGATGCCCGCCTCGCCAAACAGGGTGGTGATCTTGCTCAGGATTCCCGGCATATTGTGGTGCAGCACGATCACGCGGGTTGGCAGCTGCGCCTTGCCCAGCGAGATCGCGGGGAAATTGACGGAATTGACGATGTTGCCGTTGTTGAGGTAATCCTGCGCCTGGCGCACCGCCATCACCGCGCAGTTCTCTTCCGCCTCCTCCGTCGCAGCGCCCAGGTGCGGCAGGATGATGGTATTGGGAAAGCCAAGCACCTGCTGATTTGCGAAATCAGTCACATAGCGGCGCACCTTGCCGCCGGAAAGCGCCGCGCCCACGGCAGCCTCATCCATCAGCAGGTCGCGGGAAAAGTTCAGCAGCACCACGCCGTCGCGCATCCGCTGGATCTGGGCTTCCCCGATAAAGTCGCGGGTCGAATCCTGCAGCGGCACATGGATGGAGATATAGTCGCAGGCCTCCAGCAGTTCGCCCAATTGCGCAGCCAAATGGACAGAGCGGGAGAGCTTCAGCGCGAACTCGATGGAGATGTAGGGATCGTAACCATAGACTTCCATCCCCAGGCTGACCGCGGCATTGGCGACCAGGTGCCCCACCGCGCCAAGGCCGATGACCCCCAGACGCTTGCCGCGGATCTCCATCCCGGCGAAAGCCTTCTTGCCCTTTTCCACCTTGTCGGACAGCTGCGCGTCCGCCCCCTGGCTGCGCACCCAATTGGCGCCGCCCAGGATATCACGGGATGCCATCAGCATACCCGCGACCACCAGCTCTGCCACGGCGTTGGCGTTGGCGCCTGGTGTATTGAACACCACGATGCCCTGCCCGGTGCAGCGGTCCAGGGGGATGTTGTTGACACCGGCGCCTGCCCTGGCGATCGTGCGCAAGCGCGCAGGCAGCTGGGCATCCAACAGGTTGGCGGAGCGAACAAGCCAGCAGTCGCTGTCAGCCCTGTCCTTGACAATGCTGTAGTTTGGCCCAAACTCAGCCAGGCCCTTGGGCGATATATCATTCAGGCAGGCCACATTGCGCTGTTTCAGCATGCTTTTGCCCTCTCAAATTCCCGCATATGACTGACCAGCGCCTCGACCCCCTCGTATGGCATGGCGTTATAGAGGCTGGCACGCATGCCGCCAACCGAGCGATGGCCTTTCAGGCCAACAAGCCCGGCCGCTTCGGCGCCTTTGACAAAGGCCGCGTCAAGGGCAGCGTCGCCGGTCACGAAGGTCACGTTCATCAGCGAGCGGCTCTGCGGGCTCACGGTGCCGTGGAACAACGCGCTGTGGTCCAGGTAATCGTACAGAAGGCGTGCCTTGCGCTCGTTGCGCTCCCTGGCCGCGGCTAAACCGCCGTTGTTTTTAAGCCAGCGGATGACTTTGCCGCACATATAAATCGCATAGCAGGGCGGCGTGTTGTACAGCGAGCGTTCATCCTGGTGGGTCTTGTAGCGCAGCATGGTGGGCGTGTCAGGCCTGACATCCTCGCGGATCAGGTCCTTGCGGATGATGACCAATGTCAGGCCTGCCGGTCCAATGTTCTTTTGCGCGCCGGCATAGATCAGGCCGTAGCGGCTGATGTCAAGGGGCTGGGAAAAAACGCAGCTGGACTGGTCCGCCACCATTGGGATCTCCCCTGTTTGCGGCAGCTCATTGTACCTGGTGCCAAATATCGTATTATTCTCGCAGATATGCACATAATCCGCGTCCCGCCTGAAGCTGAGATCCGCCAAATCGGGGATGCGGGTGAAATGGTCGGCTTCACCGGTGGCGGCGACGCGCACATCGGTATACTTGCCCGCTTCTTCCGCCGCTTTCTTTGCCCATGCCCCGGTGATCAGATAATCGGCTTTGCCGCTTCGCGTCAGGTTCATGGGCACCATGGCAAATTGTGCTGAAGCGCCGCCCTGTAAAAAAAGCACCGCATAGTCGTCGGGGATGCCGGCAAGCTCCCTGATATCGCGCTCCGCGCCAAATATGATCTCCTCGTAGGCTTTGGAACGATGGCTCATCTCCATCACGGACATACCGCTGCCCTTATAATCCGGCATCTCCTCCGCCGCTTCGCGCAAAACCGATTCGGGCATGAACGCCGGGCCTGCGTTGAAGTTGTATACTCTGCTCATTTTCACCCTCCTGCCGCAAAGCACGGCTGAACCGACACGTTATAAGGAGAGACGGCCCGATGCATGGATTGGCAGTATTTCCGTACATTGCACAGGCGTTGCCCTTCTTTCGTTCGCATTATTGTGAAATCATAATCAAGGGCTGGCGGTTTGTCAACCGCGGGGTCAGACAGAGAGGACAATTCAAGGTCTTTTTTATGTATTCTTTGAGCCGATCAAGGTAAGGTTAATCCCGTCAGTCCTTGCAGCAAAGAATGCCAAAGGGATATATGCCCTATTCCTCCGGGCTGGCGATGGGATACTGTTTCAGGTATTCTTCATACAAAGTTTGGAAGTGACGGCCCGATTCGCCGTCACGCAATGCTTTCATATACGCGTGCGCGTCCACGTTGCCGCCGCGCTCTATCTCTATCAGGCCGGCCGCGAGATTGGAGCAGTGGTCGGAAACCCTCTCCAGGTTGTTGAGCACATCCGACAGCACAAAACCCATCTCCAGCGTGCAGGCGCCTGTTTGGAGGCGCCTGATATGCCCGGCCTTGATCTCATCACGCAGCGTGTCCACCACTTCTTCTAACGGTTCAACGCGCTGGGCCAGTTCAATGCTGTTGCCATGCAGGGCATCGACCGTCAAACTCAGGACATCCCGCACAGCCCTTCGCATGACAGCCATGTCACGCTGCGCGTCAGGTGAGAAGCTAAGCCCTTTGCCGTTCATTTCGTCCGCCGCCTCACCCAGGTTTACGGCATGGTCGCTGATGCGTTCCAAATCGCCGATGATATGCAGCAGTTTGAAAGCCTCATGGCTCTCCGCCGCGGACAGGGCCTGCGCGCTGATTTTGACCAGGTAACTGCCCAGTTTGTCCTCATACTGGTCGATGCGGCTCTCCCCTTCGTTGACCAGTTCAAAGATTTTACGGTTAAAGTGGTCCAGCAGGCTGTCCGCCTTCAGCAGGACATCCATGGATTGGGTAGCCATTTCCATGGTCTGCTTGCGGCACTGGGCGATGGCGATGGCGGGCGTGTTGAGCAGGCGGTCATCCAGCATCACAAACAGCTCGCCCCGTTTGTCTTGGGGAATCAGCTTTCTTGAAAGGCGTTCCAGCGAAGCGATGAAGGGATAAAGCAAAGCGGTCGTCCCCAGGTTGAACAAGGAATGGATTACCGCGATGCCAAAGGCGTTGATAGTCTGATCCAGGAAACTGAAGTGCAAAAAAGCGTTCAGAAGGTAAAACAAACTGAGAAATGCAAGCGTCCCGATGATATTGAAGCTGAGATGGACGGCCGCCACCCGCTTGGCGTTACGGTTGGCGCCAACCGAGGAAATGATGGCGGTGATACAGGTGCCGATGTTTTGGCCCATGATGATGGGAAGGGCCGCCCCATAGCTGAGGCTGCCTGTGAGTGAAATCGCCTGCAAAATACCGACCGAGGCCGACGAGCTCTGGATGATCGCTGTCACCACCGTGCCTGTCAGTACGCCGATGAGCGGGTTTTTGAACATTGTCAGCAGACCGACGAAGCCGGGGTCCTGTGAGAGGCCCTTGACCGCGCCCGACATCTGCTCCATGCCAAACATCAGCACGGCAAAGCCCAGCAGGATGCCGGCCGTGTCCTTGTGGCGCTTGCCGGTCAGCAGCATGATGATGCCAACAAATGCCAGCAGAGGTGAGAATGACGAGGGCTTCAGCAGCGTCAGCCAAATATTGCTGCTTTGAATACCAATAAGCGAAAGAAGCCAGGCTGTGACCGTGGTGCCGATATTGGCCCCCATCACCACGCCGATGGCCTGCCTGAGCTGCATGATGCCCGAGTTGACAAAGCCAACCACCATGACCGTCGTGGCGGAGGACGACTGGATGACCCCCGTCACTGCGGCGCCCAGCAATACTGCCTTGAAGGGATGGCTGGTCAGATGCTCCAGGATAGGCTTCAGCCTTGATCCGGCCCGCTTTTCCAGAGACTCTCCCATGATGTGCATACCGAAAAGAAACATCGCCAAGCCACCCAGCAGCGCGATAAAATCATAAATACTCAAGCAACTTACCCGCTTTCAAACAGTCGGTGATCGGTGCGCGGGCAGGATCGCTGCCCAAGATGAGTTTAATGAAGCGGAGTGCGCTTGTCAATTTGTCAAAGGTGCTGTATGAGTTTACCTGAATCCACATAGCGCTGTACGCTGTGCGCTTGACATGATATAATCACGTCAGAAACAGCGCATCAATAACCGTAACGGCGAAGGGAATATTACATGAACATAAAGATAAGCTCAAAGATGTCAGACAGAAAATGATAGATGACAATGAAAACCTGTACGGCAGGGAAATTCGCGAAAAGTACGGCGATGAGGCCATTGACGCAAGCAATGCCAAACTGAAAGGCCTGACACCCGAGCAGTTCAGGAAATCTCAGGAATTGTCCCAGCAGATCAACGAAACCATGAAGAAAGCTTGTTTGCAGGGCGACCCCTCAAGCCTGCTGGCGCAGGAAACCTGCGCCATGCACAAACAGTGGCTGATGTTCTACTGGGGAAGTTATTCAAAGGAAGCGCATCTCGGCCTGGCGCGGACCTATGTGGATGATCCACGCTTCAAAAAGTATTATGATGACATCGTTGATGGCGGCGCCGTGTTTTTGCGTGACGCCCTGATGATTTACTGCGCATGACGGCACGCATTGGGCAAGGAGGGGTATCCATGGCAAAGCGGTGGCTGTGCCTGCTGGCAGCGGGCGTATTGCTGGCCCTGCCGGTAATGGCCGGGGCTTCAAACTTCTACCTGTTCCCGGATTCAGACAAGCGGCGGCTGAGCTATGAAGAAGTATGGGCATGGCAATACGACGCGCTTGGCTATGTTTTCAACGAGCTGTTCGCGCGCTACGGGCGTCCCTTCATCCCCGGGGAAAAGTACGACAACTACTTTGAATGCCAAACCTGGTACAGGGAAGATCCCGCTTACCCGGGCGACGGTGACGCGCTTGACTTCATTGAATGGAAAAACTATGAGCTCATCAAACAGGTGCGCGCGGAAATGAAAGCGGCGGGCACTACAAACCCGAATGGCAAGCCGCTGCCGCCTGTGTTTGATGATCGTGTCAACAGCCTTCTCAGCGGTTTTCGGGAGGTCTACTTCACGCCAAGCCAGAAGCTGAAAATCTATGACGGACCCGGTACGCATTACCGCCGCGGGGCGAATGGCAAAGCCATTGCCAGCACCAATGGCCGCATGTACGCTGCCGGCTGGGAAAGCGGCTGGCTGATGGTGATGTATCAGGTCAACAACGGCGGCGTGCGCGTTGGCTTTGCTTCGCCGCAAGATTTCAAGGACAAGCCGGACCTGCCGCAGCTAAGCTTCGACGCGGCGCCGGCCAACACCCTAAAACAAACCCAGCTGACCGAAGACCCTGTCATGGCGCTGACACCCATAGCACAGCTGCCCCAGGGCACGCCGCTCACCTGGCTGAGCCGTTTTTACGGCGCTCAGCGTGCCTGGGACTATGTGGAAGTGTATGTGAACGGGCAGCTGATGCGCGGCTTCCTGCCGCAGGGCACTGTGGATCCCGGCTTTGTCCCTTGATGGCATCAGCGTGATTCGAATATCATCCCTTCCACAAAGCTTTCGGCAAACTTCACGCTGCCGCTGAGCGTAAGGACACGCGTCATATCGGCTATCCTGCGGATTTCAGGGAAGTAAGCCCGGTTTAAAAGCAGCATCATGGCGCCTGCCAGCGAGGCATTGCCAAGCGATATGGTTTTATCTGCCAATGCGCCGGGGAACAGGCCGATGCGGGCTCCGTTTCGCGCGTTCAGACGGCTTCCAAACCCTCCGGCAATAAAAAATCGACCGATGCCACGGGGCAGAATGCCGACATTATCGCACAGCGTCTCTATACCCGCGGATACCGCGCCTTTTGCCAGCTGAAGCCGGCGGATGTCGCTTTGCGTGAGCATTATCCCCGGCGCGATCTCAGCCTCATCCCCGCTTAACGCACCGGACTCCTCCAGCCGTCCGGTTTCCAACAGCGCCGCGGCTGCGTCAATCAAGCCTGACCCGCAAATGCCGCAAGGCGGAGCGTCCGCGATGGTTGTAAAACACAGCTTGCCTTTGTCCGCCCAGACAGTATCAACGGCGCCAGGCACGCTGCCTGACCCGCAGCTGATGCCGCCTCCCTCAAAGGCAGGGCCGGCAGCGGTGGCGCAGCAATGCAGCTTGCCCTCATGCCACAGCGCGATCTCCCCGTTTGTGCCGATATCAGCCAGCAATACGGTTTCATTGAATGTGCACATTTCGCTTGACAGCAGCGCGCACATCAGGTCCGCACCCAGGAAAGCGCCGATGCAGGGCGGCAGGTAAACGCTGCCTTCCTCAAGCCACTCCCCGAAGAGATGATCGGCCATAAATGGCGCGCGGGACAGGCAGGAAGGATCTCGCCCGGTATAGAGATAGAGCATGGTCGTGTTGCCGGCAATGACACACCGGTCAATTTGAGCCGGAGAAATACCGGCCTTCAGGCACGCTTCCTCCTTCAAGCTGTCAATGGCCCCGCATACAAGGCACTGCAGTTCGCTGCCCTTCCCCGACATCGCGGCGCCGACGCGGCCAATAACGTCGTGGGCTATCCGCCTCTGGGGATTTGTGCCCGCCGCGCCGGCCAGGAGGACGCCGCTATGCAGATCCAGCAGTTGCAGCGCAATGGTCGTTGTCCCGATATCCACAGCCAGCCCGTAATGTCCCGGCAGGGGATCCGGAACAAAGGTCGGAAGCGTTCCGGCCAGCGCGATGTTCCCCAGTTCAGCGGATTCACTGAGCCACACCTGCGCGCCGCCTGTGACCCGTGTTTGGCACGCAAGGCAGCGGCCCTCTTTGGGCGCGGGTCGAAGCGCTCCGACCGCGCGAACCGCGCAGCGGCCGCAGATACCCTTGCCGCCGCAGGGCGTATGCACCTGATAACCGTTTTCATGAAGCAGATCCGTCAGGAAGGGCTCGCCCGAGAAGGTTATCGATCGCTCCCCACTCCCAAAGAAGACCTTCAGCTCAGGCATCGCTGCCCTCCCCAAAGAGGACCATGCCAAAGTAGGTAACGGTATTGGGGCCGTTGTTATAGGGCAGGCCAGCTTTTTTTGCGGTCTTGTACACATCTATGCCATAAGCCTCCAGGGAGGCCATCGCTTTGTCAGGATAGAGGCAGGGCTGCTTGTCCCGGGCGGCGCAGCGCGGGCAGACCCGGCAGCCGCCCGACGACAGATGAAGCATGCCGCTTTCCGGCAAGGCGTCCCTGACCTGTGCGGCGCAGAGGTTGTTGCGTTTTCCGCCTTCCAGCATCCCTTCGATATCAAAGGAATCCTCCAGCTGCCAGACCGTCTGGTAGAGGACCGCTTCCCTGTAGGACTTGGCCTCTCGGATCAGGCTGTCGATATCGCCTACCAGCGGCGGACACATATGGCACATTGCGTAATTGCCGCAGCTGTTGCGCTCGCACAGGCCGCGGAACATGGGATCAAAAACAAGGTCCCGCCCGACATTCAGCACAGCGGCCTTGTCGGCGCCTGTTTCCAGGACGATTCTCAGCAAACTCTCCCCGTTCATTCAGCAAATCTCCAATATGTGGGAGGCGTACATCGCCGCCGCGTAATCAAGGCTTTCACGCAGCGGCATGCCCTCCCCGGCCAGGACGCTGAGGCCGTCCGCCGCGTCTTCCGCCTGCCCCGGATAAGGGATGACCTCCACAATAGGCCCCACGCAGTCAGCGATGAACACGCCGTCTTTCAGGCGCACGATGCCTTTGACACGCAGTGTGTTTTCGGCAAAAAGGCGGATGAAGAAGAGTAAACTTCTGCTGTCCATGCCAGGACTGATTCGGATGAAGGCTTTCTGCAGGGTCATGTCCCGGGCATGGGGCTGGATGGTTTCTCCGCTTCGGGGTTTGAGTTCATTCAGCCATTCAGGGGGAAAATCCGCGAAAGTTGTCTCCCGCACCGATGTAAAAGGACACAGGGATGAAAGCAGCCGCCTTGCCAACTCCAGTTGGGCGGGGCCGGCGATATCGGCCTTGTTGAGCAGAATAAGGCCGCTGACGCCAAGCTGCCTGCGGCATACCCTGCTCGTCACAGCCACCCTGGACAGGCTGACGGCGTCAGCCACGCCCAGGCAGCCGCGATAGGTGATGCCCGGCATGCCGCCGATAATGGCATGGATGGACACAGGGTCCGAGAAGCCCGAGGCCTCCACCAGAATCGTATCAGCGCCGTCCCGCACCGCGGCGTTCAATGCGTCCTCAAACTCACTGATCCGGCAGGCACAGAAAATGGATCCGTCAGTTATTTCATCCACAGCGGCCCCCAGGGCCTTGATCAGCGCGCCATCCACCGCCGCCCTGCCAAACTCATTGACGATCACGCGCAGTTTACCCCACGCGCCTTCCAGGATGAGCCGCTTGAGCAGCGTCGTTTTCCCCGAGCCAAGGAACCCGGTGATGAGGATCAGCTCGGCCACGTCTTACCTGCCTTCCGGGGGCTTTGGGTTCATCTGTGCAAAAGCGTCCCGTATGGCCTTGTCCAGCTGCTCGCCCGAGGGGATGATAGAGGAAAAGCACAGCGCGCCATTGATGTAGATGCTGGGGAGCTTTGCCACGCCCATCTTCCTGCATCGGGCGATATTTTCCTTTTCAGTGTACCGGTACTCCACCAGGTCAAAAGCGCCGTTGAAACGCTCCCCGGCCAGTTTCGCCGCGCCCAGCATGTAGGTACAGGCAGCGCAGGTATCCGAGTCCAGTGTGAACACTTCCACCAAAGGCCGCGCGAGAACCCGATAGTCCGGCAGATTGACCGGGACATCTTCAGCCGCCGCGACGTAGTGGCGAAGCATCTCCCGCACTTTTTCGCTTTCACGGACCGCCTGCGCTGCGCCGATCACGTTTTCGGGCGGCACGGCGAAGGGCATGTCACAGCCGGGCGCTATGATGAGCCCCCTGCGCGAATGCACGCCATCCATCAGATCGATGACAGCTTTCATGTTGTCCTGCTGCGTGCCGTGCAGCATCACTGTCGTCAGCGGCAGGTTGCCGCCCATGGCGATACCATGGCGGTCAGTGAGCTGTTTTGCCGCCGCAATGTCCACATTTTCGTCCACGAAGACCGCGTCGGGCTTTGTCAGGCACATGGCCTCAATATTGCGTGAAGCGTCCCCGCATACAAAAAAGGCGGACCTGCCGCCGGCCTTGCGGACAAAGTCAAAGAAATCGCTGTAGGGCTGAAACAGGAATTGCCTGAAGTGATCATGGGATATCTGGGAAACCAGCGGATCGACCGCCGCGATGACATCCATCCCGGCTTCCAGGTAGTACCCGGCGATTTTGATCGCGCAAGCAGCACAAAAGGAAAGAAGTTCTTCGATATAGTCCGGATCGTCATACATGTCCAGAAAAATATCGTTGCCGCGCAGATGGGATGCCAGGGTAAAAGGCCCGCATACCAAGCCAAACAGCGCCGTGTGACTGCCAACGGACTCCTTGAGCCGCCGCATCACGCTCAAGGCAAGCGGAAGCCGGCCGTCCTGCGGCGTCGGCAGCGCGGACAGCCTGGGGATCCCGGCCGCTGCGCTCAAAGGGTGGGAGGAGACTGCCGGCGGGCTGTTCTTGCTCCATTTCAGGCCGCAGCCCAGGATCTCAGCCTCCAGCTGCAAGTCAAACAACACCGGCTGTCCGTCAGGGCGGTACAGGGCATTTACTGCCAGCAGCGCTTCAAGGAGCTTAGCCTCATCCTGAAGTACCTGCGCGGCATCCGCGCCTGTCAGGCTCCCCGCGTGCACACCGGCAAAAGGAACCCACGGCGGACGCGGTGTTTCCTCAAAGGCAAGCGCCTTAAGCAGCAGCTCCCTGCCGGTCACACCATCTCCCCTATCAGCTGCACCGCCATATTCGCGGCGCTGGCGGCATCCGACGCGTAAGCGTCCGCGCCGATTTCAAGCCGGAAAGCCTCCGTGACGGGCGCGCCGCCTACCATGATCCTGACCTTGTCCCTGATCCCGGCCGCAGTTGCCGCCTCAGCGACAGCCGCCATGCCGGTCATGGTCGTGGTCAGCAGCGCGCTCATGCAGATGATACGGCAGTCCTGCTCAACGGCGGCGCTGACAAAGGTCTCCGGCGCCACGTCCGTCCCCAGGTCAATGACCTCAAAACCCTTGCCCTCCAGCATCATCTTGACCAGGTTCTTACCAATGTCATGCAGGTCCCCCTGCACGGTGCCGATACAGACCCGTCCCCTGCTCCTGACGCCTGAAGCGGCAAAGAAGGGTTTGAGCAATTCAACACCCCAGTTCATCGCCCGCGCCGCGACCAGCACTTCGGGTACAAAGACCTGGTTAAGCCTGAATTTCTCCCCAACGATGCCCATGCCGTGAAGCAGGCCGCTTTCAAGGATATCCTGGACGGCAACGCCTTCATCCAGTGCCTTTTGCACCAGTTCCTTCACGATCTTCGCCCTGCCCGCCTGTAGGTTTTGGGAAATCTCCTGCAGTATACTCATCACATTCTCCATTTCATCCGTAGATTTTTTTAATTCTGCCTGCGCCCGTATTGTTGGATAAGGCGCATCACCAGGCGCATGCTCTCGAGTGAACTGCCGTTGTTGATGCTGCCCGCCGTTGAGATTTTCACGCCATTATACTTCAACGCGTCCGCGCAGTCACGCCGGACTTCCCGCTCCAGCCCTTCCCTGTCATTGCGCATGAACGTCATGGGGGAGATACAGCCGTCGATGCGCGCATTTGGCAGATACCGCCTGATTTCGGGGATTAAAACAGTGGGGCCGAAGTTCACCCCATTGAGATCAAGCCTGCCAAGGATGGGCAGAAGGTGCCCCATGGCACTGTCGGAGTGCTGATAGCGCTTGTCGCCTTTCAACGGCGAATAGTGTGAAAAGACCTTTTGCAGCACCGGGAACCCGAACATCTCATACATCCCAGGCGTCAGCAGGCAGCAGTTGTCATCGGCAAAGCTGAAGCCGGGCGTTTCCCCGCTGTTTGTTCCGGCTTCTTCATCCATGATCCGGGCCATACCCAGGGTCACAGAAGTGATCGCGTTTGAAAACCGTCGGGCAATGTCGGGCTCATCCATGATCAGAAAAAGAAAATCTTCCGTACCCATAATAGAGCAGGCAAGGGTGACCGGGCCGCGGATGTGGCGCACAAGGGAAGGCCTGAAGCCATAGTTTTCATGGATGCGCTTCTTTTCCGGCTCCCAGTTTTCCGGCAGCATGAACGTGCGAAGATCCATCTTTTCCACACGGTCCAGCAGCTTCTCAAGTTCAGGGAGCGAATGGACGCTTTGGGTCAGCCACTCCGTCTGGTTATGATAGACATAGCTGCCGCCAAAAACCTCACCGATGCGCCTGACCTCAGAGAAGGCGGCGTCTTCGGGTGGGAAATCCTCCTGCAGGAGCCGCAGGCCAACAAGTTTCTCCGCTTTGTCATTGTACCGCCGGTTAAGCTCGATGCGCCGCTGCCGCGGGATGGGCATCCAGGGCGTGCCCTCCTCCCCCAGCTCGCTGAACACGCATTCGTCGCTCATGCGGATGCCAAGGGCGATCTGCGGCGCTTCATTGAAGCAGTTGTTCTCGTGCGCCTTCGCGTCGTCCCGCCAGAATTGAGCGGTATCCAGGTCAGCCATCAAGTTTATGCCTTCCCAAAGTCAAATGCCGCCTGCGTCAGGGCCAGGTAGTTGTCAAAGGGGATGGTTTCGGGCACGCTGTTGCCGGTTCCCAGAAAATACCCCCCGCGCTCGCTGCTCCTTTGCAGCATCGCGGTGGCGCGGTCATAGATCTCCCGCGGTGATTTGCGCGTCATGAAATCCATGTCAATGCCGCCCATGACGGCAATACGGCCGGCCAGCAGCTCATACGCCTCCTCCACAGGACAGATCTTGTCCTCGTAGGAGTGGCGGCCGTCATAACGCATCAATGTGATCACATCCTCAATAACCTGTTCGAAATACCCGCAGGAATGCAGGATGCAGGGCTTGGCGGCATCGTGAGCGACCTGCGCGATGCGCCGGTGCCATGGGAAAATGTAGCTGCGCATATCCTCGGGCGACAGGAAGGTCTGCGTGCTGAATCCCCAGTCGTCATTGGAGCACAGGAAGCCCACGCTGTCGCAGCCGACGATGCCCTGATAGTACTTCACCAGCGTTTCCCCCACCTTGTCGGCCACGGCGCGGACAAACTGCGGATCGTCATACAGCATCAGGCACAGGTTGTCATAGCCCGTCAGGGCGATCATGTTTTCCAGCACACCGCCGGGACCCATCACCATCAGCTTCATGCCCTCGGGCAGGTATCCCCCGATCTTCTCCAGCGCCGATGTATCGTATTGCCCGGGATCGCCCCAGTCATAGGTTTCAAAGCTCTGCCAATCCGTAATCGGCGGCCTGTCGTTGAGGGAAATGGTCCGCAGCTGTTCCTGTTTGACGCGCGTGAACGTGAAATCCGAGGCGTGCGCGGTTGCGTAGTCATAGCCGGCATTAGCCATCGCGTCCACAACCAGCTTAAGCTGTTCCAGGCGGGTTGCGTCTTTTGCCTTTCGCCCAGCCAGGCGCTCGTAAAATTCGGTGTTCAGGAATATCTCAAAGAGCGTCGCGCGCTCCGGCTTTTGCCCATTTAATATCCTCAGGGTGTTGTGCTCAAAATCAGGCTTGCGCATCGTTTTCCTCCAAAATCTCCAAAGGGTCGCAGGGCAGTATCCGATCTCTTCTTCCCAGCCATTATGAACAGCAGGCCCCGGAATGTCAATCGCCAGAGCGCCTCGAAAACGGCATCTGCGCTGGACATCCGGCCTGCATGATGGTATGCTCACCAACAATTGATAAAGCGTGCAGGCAATGCCTTTGCTTGTACCCCAACCGCACGGGAGGTGCCAAAGATGGCCGAATATCTCTACTACCCCGCTGTCCAGTATTATGTCCACCGTATATGCACACCTGGTTGGGTTATCAAGACGCAGCTGATCGACTTTTATGACCTGACCTACGTGCAGGGCGGCAAAGGCGAGTATTGCCTCGATGGTGTACGGTACCCGGTTTCAGGCGGCGATTTCCTGTGCATCCCGCCGGGTGTCTGGCGTGAGGCGCGGACCGACGCTGATGATCCGCTGCGGCTGTTCGCCTTTAACCTCAGCCTGTTTGACGCCCAATTCAAGCCCGCCCAATTGCCATTGCCGCTGATTAGCCATCTGGGGACCGATGCGAAGCTCGAGTATCTGCTGATGAAAACCAAGCAGGTCTGGGCGCTGAAGGAGCAAACCTGCCGGATGCGGACATCGGCGCTCCTGCAGGAGATTCTCTGCCGCGTGCTCCTCATCTCAGGCTTCGTCCGGGGTACCGGGGGTGATCCCAGGGTGCACAAGGCTGCCAACTACGTGACGGAACACATCCACGAGAGTATCAGCGCCAGGGAGCTGGGCGACGCGGTCGAGCTGCATCCAGGTTACCTCAACAAGCTTATCCATCGGCACACTGGCATGACGCTCAGCCACTTCATCACCAGCATCCGCGTGAACATGGCCGAAGACGCGCTCAACGAGGAACACATCACCGTCACGCAGGCCGCCGAGCGCTTCGGATTTTCGGACATATTCCATTTCAGCAAGGTGTTTCGGCAGTTCAAGGGTTACTCCCCTTCCAAGGCCAAGACCTTCGCGCGTTAGGCGCGGAACACCAGCTTGAAATCCGGCGCGGGAAACGTCTCTTTTGTCGGGATGTTTTCATAACCGGGGATGACAACAGGCAGGGCGCCTGAAAACGCCTCCCGGTTCAAACCCAGGATATAGCGCTCCATCCGGCTGCGAGGGATCAGGCGTCCAAAGTGCGGCGTCAATGCCCACAGGAACGGTATGCCAAGCAAGGTATGCATCATCGCCGCGTAGGCATCAACCGGCAGCGCTTCGGGAAAGAACAGCCAGGTGTGGGGGTTCCAATTGTCACCCGTCAAGAGCAGCTTGCGCTGGGGAATATACAGCGCGGCTGATCCGGGCGTGTGCCCCGGCAGGCGCAGCAAGCGCGCCGATAGTTCGCCAAGCTCGAAAACATCCTCCTCCGGCGCCTGAATCGGCGGCATCGGCATTTTCAGATATTCGAGGCTTGCCTCCTGCGTCAGCGCCGCGTTTCTTGCCACGCACTCCCGCATATACTGTGACGTGTAAATCCGCACAACCGGCATATCCTCAGCCAGCATCAGCGCCTTTGGAAAGTGCATGGCGCCCAGCGCGTGGTCATGGTGCCCATGGCTCAGCAGCAGCGTGACCGGAAGCTTTGTCAACCCTTGAACATAGTCATATAGGTTGCTAAGGCCGTATCCCGCGTCAAACAGCAGAGCACTGCGGCTTCCTGTCAGAAGCGTGGCATGTACGTCGAGCGGGTCGCCGATATGAAAGACGCCGGGCATGATTTCTGCGGCTGTAAAACCTTTATGCAAAGCTGATGACAGTGTCAAGCCCTCCCCGCTGCGTACCCGCGCCTTCATCATCCAGATCCCCGAAAGTCAAGGCAATGCGCCCCTTTGTGCATGAATATCTCTTATGGATAGATTTTCCTGCCCTGCGCGTCCGGAATGCCGGTTTTACGGAAAAACCAGGTGTTGATCACATCCCGCCACTCATTTGCATTATGGACTTGCAGGTCAAACCTGCCGCGCACCCTGTCAAAGACATCCTCCGGCACTTTCCCTGCCAGCGACAGCCACGCGTCCCGCAGCTTGCGCGCGTCCCGCGCTCCGTCAAAATGGTCATCATAGATGCGCTGCAGCAGCGTTCGCCCATCGGGCATGATATGGTCATAACGCATCCTGTGGAAAAACAGCAGCAGCTTTTCCGGGCAGAGGTCTGGGTCATCGTACACGGCGGCAAGCGCCGGCGGATACTGCCGGGAAAAGCCTGTGCCGCAAGTTGAACGGTCTATGCCGATGGCATCATGATTGGCTTTGTGATAGGTGCCCCAGCGTGAGAACTCGTAGCCTTCGGGGCTTGGCCCGTAGTGAGTATTCACGTTGACCATCCACCCCAGTCCCAGGGGCGATGTGTAGCGCTCATATACATCCGCGGAGCTGAGTAAAATCCTGCTGATCTCCGTCGCCGCGTCCGGGAAAGTCAGCTGAGCCCATTCAAGCGCCAATGCTTCCGGATCGCTGCGGCCCGCCCAGGCCATGCGGCCAAAGGCATACAGGTTGGCCAATGCCAGGTCATGTCCGGTCCAGTTGGCGTCATCCCCCAGGTTGGATACGGCGCAGATCATATCTGCGTTGCCGGGGGGAAGCGCCTCAAACAGGTCCCGCCACCCGGGCGCCATGTAAAAAAGGTCGATCTGCTGGCCTGTGTATTCCTGGGCCAGCTGGACCTCCAGCGCCTTATTGGTGCGCCGCAGAGAGAACAGCAGGGTGGATGCCGGCTCGCGCACCTGAAAGTCATAGGGCCCGTTTTTGATCTGGAGGATGACATTGTCATCAAAGCACCCGTCCAGCGGCATGAAACAGTCGTATGCCGCCTTTGGCCTGTCCGCCCCGGCGTCACGCCAGTCCTGCCGGCAATTGTAGACAAAGCATCGCCAGAACACCCTGCCGCCATGTGGCTTGAGCCCGCGGGCCAGCATGTTGGCGCCGTCCGCGTGGTTTCGTCCGTAGGTTTCCGGGCCGGGCCTGTTCTCGGAATCCGCCTTGACCAAAAAGCCAAGCAGGTCGGGTATCAGGGCATAGGCAAGCTCTGCACGGCGTGCCCACCAGGCCTGCACGCTTTCGTCCAGCGGGTCGGCGGTGCCGGGCCCAAAGCGCGCGGGCATGCTGAAATCCACGGCGATGACCAGGCGGATGCCATACCGGCGCAGGATATCAGCCAGCCCGGCAAGACGCGGCAGCGTATCCTCATCCAGCAACGCGTCAGCAGGCGGGATGACATTGACATTGTTCAGACACACCCCGTTGATGCCAACGCTGGCAAGCATCCTCGCGTAGCGGTGGATGCGTACCGGGTCATGGCTGATCTGCCCCCGATCAAAAAACAGGGAACGCCCGCCGTAGCCCCGTTCCACCGAGCCATCCGGGTTGTCCCAGTGGTTGAGCATGCGCAGGGGGTAAAAGGGGCTCCTCCGCCCGCTTTGGATCGCCTGTCCCCGCGCCAGCAGACTGAGCGCCTCATAGACGCCGTAAAGCACGCCCGGCTCGCCGCCGCGGATGGTGATGACGCCCGCGTCCATTCCCAGGTGATAGGCTTCCCCTTTGCCCTCGGGCAAGATCTCAAAGGGGTATGCCAACCCAAGGCCGGCAAGGCCGCCTGCCATTTCAATACGGGCAATCTGCGCGGGCGTCGACCCGGCGGGGATATCCATCGGCAAATAAGGCAGCCATGCGCTTGAATAACCCGGTGCATCCTTCATGCCCACACCTCTTTGCTTTTGCTGACTGTATCATAGCAAAACATGCTTTTGAAATAAATGTCCACAGCCGAATGAATTTGTCAGAATTGAACATGTTGACCTTTTAATGGTATTAAGTAAGCATGAAGTTTACTGCTTCTCCCCACTTCTGTTCCACTTCCGTCCGAAAAAAATTCCCCTTGAAATCCTGCGTGAGGAATGCTACAATGCACAAGCGCTTGGGGCTATAGCACAGTTGGTAGGACGAGGTAAGCGTACTTTCGCCCCCAACCAGCACCCAAACCACCTGCCCAAAGGGGCAAAAACCACCACGGGGCATTAGCACAGTTGGTAGGACGAGGTAAGCGTACTTTCGCCCCAACCAAGCCCCAAACCACCTGCCCAAGCGGGCAAAAATCACCACGGGGCATTAGCACAGCTGGTAGCGCGCTACATTCGCATTGTAGAGGTCAGCGGTTCGAATCCGCTATGCTCCACCACAATTTG
>CAZPBJ010000064.1:0-17020 GCA_964584685.1 uncultured Christensenella sp.
CCCGAAAAGTTCGTCAAGCTGGCCGCCTGGCATGACAACGAGTGGGGTTATTCCTGCAAAGGCGTCGCGCTCATCCGCCACATGGCGAAGGTCGACGCGGCTTAATCCCTCAGCTGATCAAAGGAAGCTCCGGCAATATGCCGGGGCTTCTTTCGGCTTTTGGTAGCAGGACCTGATAACATCTGCTACAATGACACCGGCCGGACACACAAAGGACAGGACGGGAGGCGGGCAGGCGATGCGGAGGCTGGCGGTGTTTGATTTTGACGGCACGCTCATCAAGGGCGACAGCATCGCGCGCTACATCCTGTATGCCGTGTCAAAAGGACACCTTTCCCCTTTCAGACTGCCCGGCCAATTGATCAATGTATTCCGGACACTGACCAGGCGGATAACAAACGAGCAGGGCAAGTCCAACGCCCTTGCCTTCCTGGGCCGCATGGACAAGGCGGAGCAGGAAGCGTTCAACGCCGCTTTTTGCAAAGACAAGCTGCTGCCCCGCATCTATCAACTGGGCATCGAGCGGATGAAAAAGCACCGCCAACAGGGCGATCTGGTGCTGCTGCTGTCGGCGTCGCCCGCCTGCTACATGGATCACCTGAAGGGTCTGCTGCCTGTGGATGAGGTACTTGCCTCCCCGACCGATTCGCATGGGAAAGTCTCGGTGACCACCCGGCATCACGAGAAGGTCAAGCGCCTGCAAAGCTTCACCCAGGGCATGGCCATCGATTGGGCAGACAGCTGGGCCTACGGCGACAGCGCGGCCGACCTGCCCGTGATGCGCCTGACAGGCCACCCCGTGCTGGTCAATCCCAAACCCGCGATGCTCAGGGAAGGTCCCGGGCTGCCGGTGGAAATGTGGCTGTTGAGCTGAAGGCATAAAAAGAACCCCCGGTTGCCCGGGGGATCGCGTCTGGGGTTTTGCCTGCCGATATCAGTTGCGCACGGTGCCGTCCTTGATCTTGGCGGCCTTGCCTTGCAGCTTGCGCAGGTAATAGAGCTTCGCGCGGCGCACTTTGCCCTTGCGCACAACTTCGATGCTGTCTACGCGCGGGGAATGCAGGGGGAAGGTACGCTCAACGCCGATGCCGTAGCTCATGCGGCGCATGGTAAAGGTCTCGCGGCTGGAACCGTTGCGCTTGGCGATGACGGTGCCTTCGAAGGCCTGCAGGCGCTCACGGGCGCCCTCGACGACTTTCACGAAAACGCGGACGGTGTCGCCGACATTGAAGTCGGGGCGGTCGGTACGCATCTGGGCCGCCTCTAAAGAACGAATCAATTCACTCATGGGATTTCCTCCTTCCATCGTAAGCGTTCGTGCGCGGTGCAGCACACCCGCAGAGGACCGCCCGTTGTCACAAAGATAATAATACCACAGGCATGCATTCCTTGGCAAGCACGAAATAGGCTCCGATCAAAAACCCCGCAGCACATGCTGCGGGGTTTATTGGTGTTTTAGAGCGTGGGGTCAGGCCGCTTCTTCCGCTGCCGGATGCTTCTTGTCGCCCAGGCCGAGGATGAAGTTGAGGATGATGCCGAAGATCGCGGCGCCTGCGACAGCGGGCACCTGGAGGCCAAAGAAGTTGATGTTGCCGCCAAAGGCGTAGTTGACGCCCAGGCCGATGGTCATGATGGAAGCGATGACGGCGATGTTCTTGGAGTCGAACATCGAGGTCTTCTTGTCGATGAGGATCGCGATGCCCTGCGCGGCGATGGCGCCAAACAGGTAGACCTCAAGGCCGCCGATGACCGCCACCGGGATGCCGTAGATGATCTTGATGAGGGGCGTGAAGCAGCTGATCAGCATGGCGATGACCGCGGCCGCCATCATGACAGGCACTGAGAAAACCCTGGTGATGGCCATGGTGGAGATGTTCTCGCCGTAGTTGGTGCCGGCGGGGCCGCCAACGACGCCGGAGACCATGTCGCAGATACCGTCGCCGATCAGGTTGCGGTCCAGCATCCTGTCGATGCCGTACTTGCCCTTGCCCTTTTTGCGGGCCAGGTCATCGACATAGATATCCAGCTGGTAGATGTGCGCGGTGGACTCGGGTATGGTGGCGATGGCGATGGGCATGATGGCCGCGACCGCAGCCCAGCTGACCCTGGGGAAGGTGAAGGCGGGCAGGGCGAAGATGCTGCCGTCGCCCAGCTTCCAGGTGCTGGCGTCAAGCGACGCCTGTGAGATCTGGCGGAAGAAGTCGCCCTGGCCAAAGGCCAGGAACAGCAGCGCCACCGCGCAGCCCGTCAGGGCGCCCAGCAGCAGCGGAAGCTGGCCCAGGAAGCCTTTGAGCTTGCGGCTGTAGACGACGGTGGACAGCAGGGTGACCAGCGAGATGATCCATACGATCTGGCTCTGGCCCGCCTGCGGCGCGGCGTCCTTCATGGCGTTGCCGGCCAGGGTCAGGCCGATGATCATGGCGACCGGCCCCGTTACGCTGGCAGGCAGTATCTTTTCCACCTTGCCCATGCCGCCCCACCTGACAAACAGGCCGGCTGCGATGGAGATGAGGCCGGAGAAGATGATGCCAAACTGCGCGTAGCTGATCAGTTCGGGCGGCAGGATGCCGGTCAGTTTCCAGGCGGCGATCTGGTCCACCGTGCCCTGCGCGGCCACCATGGAGGCGATGGCTGTCAGGTAGGCAAACGAGCTGCCGTAGTACATGGGGATCTTGCGCCCGGTGATCAGGATGAAGCAGAGGGTGGCCAGGCCGCTGGCGAAGATGGTGGTAGAGACCTGGAAGCCTGTGATGAGCGCGACCGTCACGGTGGCCGGGAACATGACGATGACCTGCTGGAGGGCGTACAGGAGGAGTTTGCCTGTCGACGGTCGTTCATCCGGTAGATAACCCAATACTTTTTCCCGTTCTGCCATGATGTTCTCCTTTCGTTTTCGCGCCCACTCGGGCGGATGCGCGGCTTTAAAAAAAAGCCGCCCCGGAAAGCGGACGGCGCGTGACTCGCTGCGTATCCCGGACAGCTGTTTTACCTCGCCGTACTGGAACCTTGAGGAATATAACACGCTGTATCGTCTCTGTCAATACGAACGAAGAAATAAATTGTGTTTTTATTGTTCGGGAATTTGCCAACGCCCCGAAGCCCTATTCCCCTACGTGGACGACCTTGATCAGGTTGGTGGTGCCGCTCACCGCCAGCGGGACGCCCGCGGTCAAAACGACCAGGTCCCCCTGCTTGATCAGCCCAGTGCGCAGCGAGGCGTTGACCGCCTGGTCAAACAGCACGTCGGTCACCTGCTCCTCGCCTATGGTCACGGGGGTGACGCCCCAGCTGAGGCTGAGCTGCCTGTAGGTGGACGCTTCGGGCGTACAGGCGATGATGGGCATTTCGGGCCGGAAGCGGCTGATCATCTTTGCCGTGGTGCCCGACTTGGTGACGGTGATGATGGCCGCGGCGTGCATGCTGTAGGCGATCAGGCAGGTGGCGTGGGAAATGGCGTCGGTCACCGACAGGGTCGCCTCCAGCGTGGAGCGCTCATAGAAACGCTTGCCGTAGTTGATGTCTGATTCGGCGCGTTCCACGATGCGGGCCATTGTCTGCACCGCTTCCACCGGATGCGCGCCGCCGGCCGTTTCGCCCGACAGCATCGTGGCGCTGGTGCCGTCGTAGATGGCGTTGGCCACGTCCGTGATCTCGGCGCGGGTGGGCCGCGGATTTTTCACCATGCTTTCCAGCATCTGGGTGGCGGTGATCACCTGGCGCCCCGCCATCGTCGCCGCGCGGATGATGCGTTTTTGCAGGATGGGGATCTCCTCAAAGGCGATCTCCACCCCCATGTCTCCCCGGGCGATCATGACGGCGTCGGATGCTTCGATGATCTCATTGATATGCGCGACGCCGTGCGCGTTTTCGATCTTGGAGATGATGCGCACGTGCTTGCCGCCGTTATGGTCAAGCAGCGCCCGCAGCTCGTCCACGTCCCCGCGCGTCCTGACAAAGGAGGCGGCCACATAGTCAAAGCCCGTGCGGATGCCAAAGAGGATATCGCTCTTGTCCTGCTGGCTGATGTAGGGCATGGAGAAATGCACCCCTGGCACGTTGACGCCCTTGCGGTTGGAGATCTCGCCGGAGGAAACGACGCGCGTGAAGATGTCCGTATCGTTTTTGCCCTCCACCCTGAGTTCCACCAGGCCGTCATCTATCAGGATGCGGGTATTGCCGCCCAGGTCGTGGGGCAGCTCCTTGTAGCTGATGGAGACGATGCTTTGGTCCCCTTCCACCTCGCGGGTGGTCAGGGTGAAGGCGTCGCCCTCCTTGAGGAACACGGGCCCGTTTGCGAAAGTGCGCAGGCGGATCTCCGGGCCCTTGGTGTCCAGTATGGTGGCAAGGCTGACGCCCATCTCGTTGCGCACCCGGCTGACGATCTTGAAAACCTCAAGATGGCTTTCGTGCGTGCCGTGCGAAAAGTTGAACCGCGCCACATTCATCCCGCCCTGCACCAGGGCTTTGATGGTCTCGTATGTATTGGAGGAGGGGCCCAGGGTGCAGACGATCTTGGTTTTTCTCATGCGATGCTCTCTTCCCGGCTGAAGCGCCTCGGCCTGTCTGTGGACGTGCGGCGGATCAAGCTCCGCCTGCGTTCATTTTGACGCTTTTAAAGCCCTGTGTCAAGCCGGGCGCCGCGCGCGCCCACAGTCCCCGAAGCCCCGATTTTCTTTGACAGGCAAAGGCATCCGTGCTATCTTCATATCCATACAAAGGGACAAAGGAGAACGCCATGCTGCCCAGAATCGCGCTGCTTGCCACAGGCGGCACCATCGCCAGCCTGCAATCCGAAAAGGGGCTGGCGCCGGCGATCCACGCGCTGGACATCCTGCGCCTGTGCCCTACCCTGACAGCCGGCGCGGATATCACGGCAAAGGATGTTTTCTCGCTTGACTCAAGCAACATCCAGCCGGAGGAGTGGCTGCTCCTTGCCGCCGCCGTGCGCGAGACGGCGGGGAATGTGGACGGCATCGTCATCACGCACGGCACGGACACGATGGCCTATTCGGCAAGCGCCCTGAGCTTCATGCTGCAGGGGCTCAATATCCCGGTGGTGTTCACCGGCTCCCAGCTGCCGCTGCAGCACCCGCTGTCGGACGCGCCGGGCAACCTGGGCGAAGCCTTCACGGTGGCGGCTCAGGCGGCGCCGGGCGTCTATGTCGCCTTTCACCACAAGGTGATCTACGGCACCCGCGCGGTGAAGCTGCGCACGCTGAGCTTCGACGCCTTTGATTCCATCAACGCCCCGGCGGTTGGCACATTTGACGCCGACGGGCTGCACATGCAGACATCAATCAGCGTCTGCGGCAGGTCGAAGGTATCCGTGCCCACCGCGGAGGACGCGCAAATCGACCCGCGGGTCTATCTGCTCAAGCTGATGCCTGGCACGGATCCTGAGATATTCGAGCATATCATCCGCGCGGGCTATCAGGGCCTGGTGCTTGAGGCCTTTGGCCTGGGCGGCCTGCACTACATCCGCCGCAACCTGCTGGAAAGCCTGGAAGCGTTGTCGCGCAATAAGATACTGACGCTGGTGACCACGCAGTGCCTTTACGAGAAAGCCGATTTCTCGCTGTATGAAGTAGGGCGCCATGTGCTGCAGAGCTGCATTTACGGCGCGCACGACATGACGACCGAGGCCGCCGTCACCAAGCTCATGTGGGTGCTGGGCGACAGGGACAGGCGCCTGCCGCTTTTGACGCAGTGCCTGGCGCAGGAGATGCTGAACATTTAGGAGGTCAGGCTGCCCTGCCGGTTCCAGCCTATTCGGTGGGTATGAAGGGCAGCCATTTGTTGAGGAAGTATTTGCCCCACGCCAGCGTCTCGCGGGCGTGGTTTTTTATCCAGAATTCGGGCAGGATGGGGCTGCCGATGCCGCTGGGGTCCATGCCCAGGTCCCTGGCGATGGCCATCGCACGGGGCAGGTGATAGCCGCTGGTGATGATCAGCACGTCCTTGGTGCCCGCGGGCAGCAGGCTCTGCGCTCCGCGGATATTCTCCCGCGTGTTGAAGCTGCTTTCGTCAAGCAGGATATGCGCGGGGTTGACGCCCTTGTCCACCAGCCAATTGCGCATCACCGATGCTTCGCTGGCCGGTTCGTTTTCGCCCTTTGCGCCGCAGACAATGATGGGCATGGGCGTTTTCTGGTATACGCCAAGCGCCGCCTCCAGCCTGAACTGCAGCTGCCTGGACGGCGAACCGTCCGGGTCGACCTGCGCGCCCAGCACGATCATCGCCTGGGCGGGGCGCGGCGCGGGGATGCTGTATTCCTGCCACAGCTGATAGCCAAGCAGACCCGCATATACAATCATGAACAGGAAAGCCAGGAACAGACTCAAACGCACCAGATACATGATGGGACCCCTCCGCCGTCTTCTTGTCACAGCACTATACCTGCCTTTATCATCGGATTACATGAGCCCGCCGCCGCGGAAACTGAAAACTGACCGGTCAGCCACAATAACATGGTCCAGCAGCCGGATGCCCAGGGGAACCAGCAGCGCTTGCAGCGCGCGCGTCATGTCCCTGTCCGCCTGCGATGGCGCCGCGTCCGTGCCCGGATGGTTGTGGCACAGCACCGCCCCCGCAGCGCCGCAGCGCAGCAAGGCCGCAACAATCAGGCGCGGATAGACCGCGGTCTCCCCCTCATCGCCCGAGGAAATGAGCGTCTTGAGCAGCAGCTTCCCCGCGGGATCAAGCGCCAGCAGCCAGAGGCGCTCATAGCGCTCGCCCAGCATCAGCGCCCTGCAGTAAGAGCTCAGGGCCTCACCGGCCGCCAGGACGGGGGCTTCGCTTGTCTCGCCAAGCTGATACAGCCGCATCAGCGGCAGCATCATGCCAATCAGGGTGGCGGCGCTTGGCCCGATGCCCGGCACCGCGCACAAGTCGGCTTCGGCGGCGGCCAGCACCCCCTGCAGGGAGCCGAAGCGGTCGATCAGGGCGTAGGCCAGGGGTTTGGTATCGCGCCTGGGGATGGCGTAGGTCAGCAGCAGTTCCAGCGCCTCATGGGCGGCAAAGCCGTCAAAGCCCGCCCTGGCGAAGCGGTCGCGCAGGCGCTGCCGGTGACCCAGATAACTTTCCACAGCGCCACCTCCCCTTTTGCCACTGAGTATAGCACAGGTGCCACCTGAAATCCTCCCATTGTTAATTTTTTCTTGCAGGAATAGAGGGAAGGATGTAGAATGTGGCGTATGTGGGTTAAGTTGGTACATACGCCATGCCCGCTAAATATGCTGTATCCCGTCAGTTCGGGAGAATATAGGAGGATGCACTATGCCGGACCTCAAGTTGGAAGCCCTTGGTATCATCCAGACCAGCCACCTGTACTATAACCTCAATCCCGCGCAGCTGGTGGAGCACGCGCTCAGGCGCGGCGAGGGCACCTTGAGCCTTACAGGCGCCCTGGTCGTCAAGACGGGCAAGTACACCGGCCGCAGCCCCGAAGACCGCTTCATCGTAGACGAGCCAAGCATCCACGATGAGATCGCCTGGGGCAAGGTAAACGTGCCGCTGTCCCCGGAAAAGTTTGACGCCATCTACAAGAAGGTGACCGCCTACCTGCAAAACCGCGAGCTTTTCGTCTTTGACGGCTTTGCCGGCGCCGATCCCGCCTACCGCAAGTCCTTCCGCGTCATCAACGAGCTTGCTTCCCAGAACCTCTTCATCCATCAGATGCTGCTGCGCCCGACAGAGGAAGAGCTGCAGGGCTACGCGCCCGACTTCACCATCGTGGCGGCCCCCGGCTTCCACTGCATCCCCGAAATCGACGGCGTGCGCAGCGAAGCCGCCATCATCGTCTCCTTTGAGCGCAAACTAGTCGTCGTCGCGGGCAGCGGGTACGCCGGCGAGATCAAGAAGAGCGTTTTCAGCGTGATGAACTACATTTTGCCCAAGCAGGACGTGTTCAGCATGCACTGCTCGGCCAACATCGGCAAGGACGGGGACAGCGCGCTGTTCTTTGGCCTGTCGGGCACCGGCAAGACCACCCTGTCCGCCGATCCCCTGCGCAAGCTGATCGGGGACGACGAGCACGGCTGGAGCGAGCAGGGCATCTTCAACATCGAGGGCGGCTGCTACGCCAAGTGCATCAACCTGAGCCCCGTCAATGAGCCCGACATTTACCGGGCCATCCGCTTCGGGGCGCTGGCCGAGAATATCGTCATGGACCCGGAGACGCGCGAATTTGATTTCAACGACGACAGCCTGACCGAAAACACCCGCGTGGGTTATCCGGTTGATTTCATCGACAACACCCAGATCCCCGGCGTGGGCAGCCACCCCAAGACCGTCATTTTCCTGGCGGCGGACGCCTTTGGCGTATTGCCCCCCGTCTCCAAGCTGAACCGCGAGGCCGCCATGTACCACTATGTCAGCGGCTACACGGCCAGGCTGGCCGGCACGGAGCGCGGCGTCAATGAGCCGCAGGCAACCTTCAGCACCTGCTTTGGCGCCCCCTTCCTTCCCCTGCCGGCCGCCCGCTACGCCGAGCTGCTGGGCAAGCGCATCGATACCTTCGGCGCCAACGTCTACCTGGTCAATACCGGCTGGGCCGGCGGCAGCTACGGCAAGGGCGGCAACCGCATGAAGCTGCCCCTCACCCGCGCGATGATCACCGCCTGCCTCAACGGCGAGCTGGAGAAGGGCGAATTCGTGCTGGATCCGATTTTGAACCTGCAGGTGCCCACCAGCTGCCCCGGCGTGCCCGATGAGGTGCTGGTGCCGGAGAAAATGTGGCAGGATAAGGCCGAGTACCATAAGGTCGCCAAGAACCTTGCCGAGCTTTTCCGCAAGAACTTCGCCAAGTACACCAATATGCCCGACGCGGTCGTCCAGGCAGGCCCCAAGGGCTGACGCCCAGCATATAAGCGATTAACAAAGCACCCGCCGGCATTCGCAGCCGGCGGGTTTTCTCTTAGTGCCCGGACAGTTTGCCCGGCTTGCCCAGGTCCTCCCCCAGCCAGTACCTTTTCAGGGGCGTGTAGGATATCCAGGCGACAAGCAGGGTGATAAGGGTTTCTGGCAGCATGTAGGATCCGTTGTAGGCCAGGCTCCACAGCGGGGATGACCAGGCCAGCTCGTTGGGCCACAGGGCTTCCCAGATGAGCCAGCCGGAGATGAAATGAAACAGGAAACGCGCGGAGAATGTCACCGCGATGCCCGCCATGAGGGCCGTGCGGCTCTTGGCAAAGCGCTTGGTGAACGCGCCCGACAGGCCGATCACCGAGAACGCCAGGATGTAGTCAAGCAGCGCGATAAGGACCATCTCCAGGATATTGCGGCCGTAGCCCACGTTCTTGAAGCCAAGCATCATCTGCAGCAGGGCGTAGATGAAGGCAGAAAACACCCCCCACTTGCCGCCGTGGCGCCAGGCGATGAATACAAGCGGCAGCATGGAGCAGATGGTGATGCTGCCGCCCAGCGCCCAGGGACCTTGAAAGGACAGGACGGACAGCACCGTCCCGATGGCGATCAGGATGGCGCTTTCCACCATCCGTCTGGTTGTCAAGGGCATTTGTTCTCCTCCTCATATTCGCCCGGCAGTAGAAAAACCGCTTTGCGGAAAGCAAAACGGCTGTGATGCAAACATGCTTTCCTACGCCGGCATTATCCGGATCAGGTATAAGGGTTTCGGGAAGATCCCGCTCTCAGCCGGCCTGGGCCAGCACCCCTGCCATGAACTTATTTCACAGCAGCCTGAGTATAATGCCGGGGCCAAAGCCTGTCAAGCGTTTCGCTTTCGCCTGCCGCCATGCGATAGCCATTGACGCGCGGGTATCCCCATGGTATGTTGTCGCCGGGGAAAGCCGATTTCCGCAGAACAGATCCGACCGTCCGTTCACCTGCCGCGCAGGCGGCAATCAGCAAGGGAGTTGAATATCATGGTACGCATCATTACGGATTCCTCCACGCTTCACTCGGTCAAACAAGGAGAAGCGCTGGGGATGGACGTCTCCATGCTCAGCGTGACCATCAACGGCAAAACCTACCGTGAGTATGAAGAGATAGGCACGGAGGCCTTCATCGACCTCATCAATCAGGGGCATATCCCCGCCTCCTCGCAGCCGGCCATCGGGGAAGTGCTGGAGCTGTACAACAAGTACCCTCAGGATGACATCCTCAACATCACCATCGCCGACGGCCTGTCGGGCACCTACCAGACAGCCCTGTCCGCGGCCGGCATGGCGCAGGCCCCTGAGCGCATCACGGTGTTCAACAGCCGCACCCTGTGCGGCCCGCACCGCTATATGGTAAGCAAAGCCATCGAACTGGCCAGGGCGGGCAAGGCGGTCAAGGATATTGTCGCCCAGATGGAGAAGCTGGTCGCCACCAGCAAGTCCTTCCTTATCCCCCAGGATTTTGACTACCTCAGGCGGGGCGGAAGGCTGTCGCCCATTGTCGCGCGCATCGGCAAGCTCATCAAGCTGGCGCCCGTGATGACCCTGACGGAAGACAGCAAACAGCTGACCCGGTTTTCCATCCAGCGCTCCTTCAGGCGGGCCATCCAGACGATCGTGGAGGAACTGCAGCGCCTGGGCGTTTACCACAGCTGGCAGATATCCATCTCCCACTCGGTGGCGGAAGACCTGCTGGCCACCGCCCGCGAGATGGTCGCCCGCGCCTTCCCCTCCGCGGAGATATTGACTTACCTGCTTTCCCCCGCCTTTACCGTGCAGGGCGGCCCGCGCTGCGTGGCCATCCAGACGATACAAAAGCGCGAATTCGCCTGATCAAGGGCGGGATCACGTCATTATCGGCCGGGCGGCAGCGCGCTTGCCGTTTTACCAATGGGTGTGGCTGCCGCCATCCGCAAGTTCATGACCGCAGGATCTTTTCCAGCGCCCTGCCCTTTGCCAGCTCATCGACTACCTTGTCCATCCGGCGTATTTTCTGCATCAGCGGATCCTCGATGTCTTCCACCCGAATGCCGCAGATGAGGCCCTTGATGTCCCCGGCATGGGGACTCATCAGGGGCGCCTCATCAAAGAATGCCCGCAGGTCGGCGCCCCGGTCAATCTGCGACTTCAGGCCTTCGGCGCTGTAGCCGGTCAGCCAGCCCAGCACCGTGTCCAGCTCCGCGCTGGTACGGCCTTTGTTCTCCACCTTCGTGACGTACAGCGGATAAACGGTGGCGAAGGGCATCCGGAAGGCACGCTCGTAGTTTTTTGTGTTCATCTTGTCACCTCCTGCTCTTTAAGCTGTATAGAAAATACCCGGCTTTGCCTGCCAATAATTGATCCTGAAGAAATGATTGTGTGTCGGTGTGTGTGGGCGCCTTTATGTTCACTCAGGATTTCAATCTCTTATGGTAGACTGTAAAGACCCCGACACCACCCCACACACAGATCGGATCCCTGATTTATATATCGTCACTGAGCCGTCCCATGACGCTCGGGGGGATTATTGGTAATTCCGGTACATTTCCGGTACGGCGCGTATTTGCGTCAACGCACGTCCATCCGCTGTGTATCAATGAAAACCATCAACAACAAATGGATATACATATGATTATTATTTCACAACTTATTTCTTTCCACATATCCTGTGAAGAGGCCATTTTCACGCAAACGCACGATACCGTACCAGAAATGCCAATAACCTCCCCGGGATGGGAAAAGGCTCGGGATGCGTTGATATATATAGCAATATCGTTCAGAGGTTTCTGGTACGGCGTGTACCGGAATGTACCAGAAATTACCGGAAACCTACCAAAGCGCTCTTTCATTGCTGTGTATGGTGCTGCCTTACTCGCAAAGTTTCACGAAGAAGCAGCCGTCAATGTACCGTCCCGTGACGCTCCGGTCTTAACGCAGCACTCAGCACTCAGCACTCAGCACTCAGCACTCGTCCCTCAGCACTCTGCACTCAGCACTCTCCACCGCCGGGTTATTGGCGGTTATTTGCAGTTATTTGCACGGCCCCTGCAACAAACCCCATGCCCAAATTCCTATATATATCAAGGCTTTTCGAGCTCTCAAAGGGCCAAAAAGGGGTTTTCGGAGTTTTTTGCATACTTTGTGCGCTTGTACGGATGAACGGCTTCACACACAACGCGAAGCGGCCCGATCCCCCGGGCTGTGTATTAAAACCATAAATGATATAAGTAAGTTATTATTATCACATATCTTATGTCTTTTGGAATCTGTGCCCGGGAGCATTTATATCCGAAAGGCAGCAAACCATGCAAAAAATGCCAATAACCCGTTTTGGGCATGTTAAAGGCCCGGGAAGCCTTGATAACACTCACTTTTTGGGCTCAGGGTTATTTGCAGACGCCCTGCAAATAACTGCAATTAATGCAAATAACCCCCCCTCCGCCCTTGTGGATAACTCCTTAATTATCCACAGATATATGAACGAAGATTCTCTAAACTAAAGCAAAACCCTTGCCCCGTATGAGAAAACGGGGCCTTTTTTTGCTCAAAAAGATGTCAGTGAATGTCAGTGACATTTTGTGGTAAGGTCAATGCAGGCGCCGATGGGAACGTGTGTGCGGGTCCGGAGCGCCAAAGCGAAAGGAGGTGAAAACACTATCTCGGGAACATTATGGCAATCGGGACCAGACAGGCGGAGACAATCGGAAACAGGAAAATAAACGGAATTGAAGGGAGGTGAACCAAATGACAGACGTATCGAAATTCCCCCAGGAGCTTAAGGAGAAGGGGCTCTTCTGCCTGTGGCGCTACGAACAGCGCGGCGACAAGCGCACCAAGGTGCCCTACGACCCGCGCACCGGGCGCATGGCGCAGTCAAACGACCCCGGCACCTTCGCGCCGCTTGAGACGGCGCTGGCAGCACAGCACAATGGCTATGACGGGCTGGGCGTAGGGATATTCGGGGAGATCTGCGCCATCGACATCGACCATTGCGTCAAGGAGGACGGAACATTCGCCCAAGTGGGAATGTACGTGATGGCGATCATGGACAGCTATACGGAATACAGCCCCTCGGGCAAGGGCCTGCGCATATTGTTCAAGGCGCCGGGCTTCAGCTATGACAAGGCCGCCTACTACATCAACAACATGAAGCTGGGGTTGGAGATTTACGTGGCGGGGGCCACCAGCAAGTATGTCACGGTGACGGGCAGCATGGTGCCCGACTCGGACAGGACGCTCAGGACGCGCGCCGCGGAGCTGCAGCAGGTGCTGGACATGTACATGCGCCGGGAACAGGTGCCGGAGCAGGCGAACACACAAATGACCGGTCTTATGACCAGGCTGGCGAGCAGCTTCGGGGCGGGCAGCTCAGACTGCGCGGCAGCTCCGGCGCGCGATACCGCCCCGGTTCATCAGGCTGCCGCGGAAAAGGCGCATGACGCCGCGGCGGTGGACGCCTTTGGCGATCTGCAGCTGCTTAACAAGGCCATCAGTGCCAGGGGCGGCTTCCAGTTCGACGCGCTGTACCACGGCAATACGCAGGGCTACCCCTCACACAGCGAGGCGGACCTGGCGCTTTGCGGCAACCTGGCCTTCTGGACGGGCTGCGACAAGGCGAGGATGGACAGGATGTTC
The DNA here is from genome assembly GCA_964584685.1 of uncultured Christensenella sp. Lineage (GTDB taxonomy): Bacteria > Bacillota > Clostridia > Christensenellales > Aristaeellaceae > UBA1038. The sequence goes on from CAZPBJ010000064.1 coordinate 13,512, forward strand.
CGCGCCTCGGGCCTGATGCGCGCGGACAAGTGGGACAGGCCGCAAAGCGGCAGCACCTACGGCGCCATCACCATCGACAAGGCCGTGCGGGACAACAGGGACACATACAAAAAAGGAGGCAACTATTGAATACCGATCAAATAATCATGGACTCCAAGCCCTGGCCGAAGCTGAGCGGCAGCAGGGCGCCCAAATCTTTCCCGCTGGACGCGCTGCCGCCGCTGGGCAGCACGATGGCGCGCGCGGTGGCCAACTGCGTCCAGGTGCCGGTGGACCTGCCGGCCTGCTTCCTGTTGGGCGCCTTGTCCACCGCGGTGGTGGGCAGGGCCCAGGTGGAGCCCTGGCCGGGCTACAGGGAGCCCCTGCAGCTGTTCATCCTGGCCTCCGCCAGTCCCTCCGAGCGCAAATCGGCCACGCTGGAGATGCTGTTTGCCCCCATCCACCGCTATCAGATGCAGGAGAACAAACGCCGCAAGCCGCTGATCAGCCGCAGCGCCAGCCGCAGGGAAGCGGCGGAGCTTGCCCTCAAGCGCGCCATCGCCCAGGGCGACAGCGGCGGCATCGACGCCGCGCTGCGTGACGTGGACGCCATTGAGGAGGTGCAGCCCTTTGAGCTGATCATCTCAGACGCCACCACGGAGGCGATGGCCATGTTCATGGCGCGCAACGATGGGCGCGCGGCGCTGATCTCCGCCGAGGGCGGCATGCTGATGAACCTGTGCGGCCGCTACTCGGCCCAGCAGTCCGCCAATGTGGATGTGATGCTGCACGGCTATTCGGGCGAACCCATGTACCAGGAGCGCGTTGGCCGGGGCACCCTGCAGATCAGGCGCACCGCGGTATCGCTGTGCCTGGCGGCGCAGCCGGGCGTGGTGCAAAGCTTCCTGTCAAGCAGCGCGATGATTGAGTGCGGGATGGTCAGCCGCTTCCTGGTGGCCAGCCCGCGCACGGCGCTTGGCAGCCGCAAGCTGCAGGGCACGCCGGCCGATACGGCGGCAACGCGCGCCTGGGAAGAGAAGCTGCACCGCCTGCTTGACCGCCAGGACCAGATGCTGCTGCGCTTTAACAGCGGCGCCGCGGCCCTGTTTGACATCTGGGGTGAGGAGATCGAGCAGCGCCTGTGCCCCGGCCGGGACCTGCACGACCTGGCGGGCGGCTTTGGCGGCAAGCTGCGGGGAAATACCGCCCGCATCGCCGGCCTGCTGCGGCTGCTGGCGGATGACGAACCCGAAAGCCGGCAGCCGTCCGACGGGGACGATCCGGCCTTCGCCTGCTACCATATCCGTGCGGAGGACATGCAGGGCGCCATCGACATCGCCCGCTACTTCCTGAGCCATATGCTGCAACTGTGCGGTTTTGAGGACCTGTCGGCCGAAGCCGACGCCGCGCTGAAGCTGCTGGTCAAGCTGGGGGCGGATGAGTTCTCCGCGTCAACGGTGCGCTACAGGATGCGGGGACAAAAGGCCTTTGAGCGGGCCGAACAGGTGGAAGCCGTGTTTGACGAACTGGAGAGGTGGGGCTGCATCCGGCTCAAGGCACAGCAGCCCGCAGTCAATTCGATAGGGGGCAGGCCCAGGAAGCCGATGTACGAGCTGCACCCCGCCCTGACAGGCCTGCAGGAGCCCAGCGCCAAGCACAGGGAAGACGAGCAGGAGGTGCGCCGTATCATCAGCCAGGGGCTTGAGGTGTACACGCAGGCCGATGAGGCCAAGCGGGAGGGGATGCGCAAGCTGGCCGTCAGCATTCAGCAGCAGTTGGACGCGGACTGAGCGGCAGGGCGGGGGGTTATCGGAGGTTTCCGCAGGTTATTTGCAGCGGCTTTGCAGATAACCCCCCGCCCATATTCCTATATTTATCAAGGCCTCGCGGACCCGGCAAGGGCCAAATAGGGGTTTTCGGGGTTTTTTGCATGCTTTGGCCGCTTGTACGGATATGCGCGGGAAAGAACAGGGATGGGAAGCGTGGCCTGTGTACGGCATGGCCCATGAAGAGAAAAACATATCCTTCCCATGTTTTGCTGACGCTTGCATCGCTTGTTGCGCGTCGGTTTTGTCGCTATACTGTGGGCGACATGTATCCGCTTGTCTGGGCGATGCGTTTGCCCCCACACCCTTCGCACAGATCCTAATGCTGGAAGGAGCGCAAAATGACGATGAAGTTCGCGTTGACCACCCTGTATGTCAAGGATATGGAAAAGTCGCTTCTGTTTTACCATGAGCTGCTGGGCATGCCGGTGCTTCGCAGGCTATCGATGGGGCCGGGCAGGGAAATTGCTTTTCTGGGAACTTTGGGAGACGTGAATCTGGAGCTGATTGCCTCCGATGCCGCGGTAAGCTATGCCGGTTTCAGCATCGGCTTTGATGTGGATGATCTGGCTGCGGCCAAGAAAAAGCTGGCGGCCAATGGGTATGCCCTCAAGCGGGAGATCAAGCCTGCGCCGGCCGTGACGCTGGCGTTCTTCGATGGACCCAATGGGGAGGAAATCGAGTTGATGGGGCGCTGAGACGGCGCCTTGGCAGCCTTCCCCCAAAGAGGATCATTGCGAATACGCCTGTTTGCCCTGCGAAAATGTCAATCAGCCTGTTTTAGGCGCATGAAGGCTCGGGATACGGTGATAACACTTATAATTAATGACATAGATTGTCGACAGATGATCAATGCGAAACCTGTGAAAATCCTGGAAACCTTCTTGCTGCATCATCGTGGAGTCATCGAAGAGCAAATACTTGATGCCTTTAATTCTTTGTCATTTAAAGACGCGGCTTGGGTAAAAGACTTTCAAGAAAAAATCCTCATTCTTTAGCAATACAGGAACATTGTCTGTTAAGACTTTCATAAGATCTTCTGCGCACTTGTGATATACTACAAACTCCTCTTGGCTATCAATTCCGCCTTGTGAGTTTATTAGTGGCTTTACTCTATCAAGAATCAGTTTTAGTTGAGAATCAAAATCTCTGTATACATTCTTGCTCCCTGGTGTAGTTCCAAATAGTATTTTGCAATGCTTGATTACTTCCGGAATTGTGCCTGGATTATTTGCATTATTGGGGACATACAACGGTACCTGAGTAGTGTTTTTAAACGATTCATCATAGATATGATCTCCGATTATGTGCACATAATATATCAGCGCGCTTAGGCTGTTGCACCTCTCATCGAAATTATCAAAGCCGAACCATGAGCCGGACAATAAGCCAAAGCTGAACACCTTATTTACCGTTGATTGTAAAATTCGCTTTCGTATGGGCCAATGTGCGGGGTCTTCAGTAAAGTTTGTCAGGTAATCAAAATCCCATCCCTTATGTGTGAAATAGCGATGAGTGGTTGAATTTGCTGTGAATTTGAATGTCGAAATATCCTTTGGCACGCTAGGAACTGCTTTATGTAGTTTGTCAACCCATACCTGTCCGTCATGATTGAATTGATCAATCGCTAAAAAAGATGCTATTTCAAGCCTAAAATCCCGCAAAAATATATCTATTTGGGCGGCGTGATACCAAGTGCCATAT
>CAZPBJ010000065.1:0-16531 GCA_964584685.1 uncultured Christensenella sp.
CAGGAAAATGTGAAGTTTCTGAAAAAGGAGGTAGAAAAGTGACGCGGGCAATTCTGCATAGCGACCTGAATGCCTTCTACGCCAGCGTAGAGATCATGCTGGATCCAAGCCTCCGGGGGAAGGCCGTGGCGGTGTGCGGCAGCACCGAGGAGCGACATGGCATCGTGCTTGCTAAGTCCGAACTAGCCAAGAAAGCCGGCATCAAGACGGGCATGGTTAACTGGGAAGCCCGACAGAAGTGCCCGGGGCTCATCATGGTGCCGCCGCAGTATGAGCAGTACCTCAAAGTATCGCAGCTTGTCCGCGCAATCTACGGCAGGTACACCGACCAAGTCGAGCCGTTCGGAATGGATGAGTGCTGGTTGGACGTGACCGGCAGCGCCTGTATGGGCACTGGCGAAGAAATCGCGGAGGAGATAAGGCAAAGCATCAAGGAGGAACTGGGGCTGACCGTGAGCATCGGTGTGTCGTTCAACAAGATCTTCGCCAAGTTGGGCAGCGACATGAAGAAGCCTGACGCCATCACGGTGGTCACGGAGGACAACTTCCGGGACAAGGTCTGGCCGCTTGCCGCGTCTGAGATGATCTATGTTGGATGGTCTACTGCAAAGAAACTGGCGAAATACGGCGTCTACACGATCGGCGATATCGCAAAGCTGGATCCCAGTCTCATGAAGCAATGGCTTGGCGTCAATGGTTTGGCACTCTGGGGCTTTGCCTCTGGACTTGATAACTCAAGGGTGATGCACAAGGAATACGAATCCCAGGTAAAATCCGTCGGCCACGGCATCACCTGCAACGCGGACGTCCAGACAGAAGAAGAAGCCTGGCTGGTCCTTCTCGCCCTCAGCCAGGATATCGGCCACAGACTCAGGGTCCACGGCTTATCAGCCGGCGGTGTTCAGCTGTCAGTCAAGGACAATGACCTGGATTATCGCCAATGCCAGACTCAGCTGCGGCTCCCAACCCAGAGCCCGTTTGAGATTGCGCTGGAGGCGCGCCGGCTTCTACACGGGAACTACCAATGGGAGAAGCCCGTCCGCGCACTTACTGTGAGAGGGATCAACCTGGCGTCCCAGAAGAAACCTTTGCAGTGGGACTTCTTCAACGACGCGGTTCGACATGAAAAGCGCCAGACCGTTGATGATACAGTCGATATACTCCGCGGCCGATTTGGCAAAAACAGCGTCATCCCCCTGGCACTTGCACGGCACACCCTGACGGAGAAGTCGGATCCACATGACCTGGTGGCCATGCCCGGGATGATGTACCAGTAGAATGAAGTTTCATCTGCACAAAACTTTTACCAGGCTTCCACAAAAAAGTGATTGACATCATTCTTTGGCCATGTTATTCTGCGTTTACCAAATACGAACAAATGTTCGCTTTAGGCTGAAGAAAGGAATGGAAACGATGCAAAGGGAATTCCGAGGCACATTTGGTGACTTCCTGGCTATAAAGCGAAAGGAAGCGGACTTCACCATCAAGGACATGGCAAATCGGCTCAAGATCAGCACGGCGTATTATAGCTACTTTGAGTCGGGCGACCGGAAAGCGCCAGAGCGGGACGTCCAGGACAGGATAGCAGAAATCCTTGAACTGACTACTGCGGAGCGTCTGCTGCTGTATGACCTGGCAGGCAAGACACGCGGGATCGTTGCCGCCGATCTGCCGGACTATATCAATGACAACCCATATGTTCGGGTTGCGCTCCGAAGAGCGAGGGACTCAAAGGCCAGCATGGAGCAGTGGCTTAGCTTCATCAGACAGTTTGATGCGAAACCTGAGGCTGGGCGATGAGCGTGTCAGATGGCAGCGGAGTCCCACTCCTTTCAAAGTATGAGCTTGAGTACATTGCCGATCAGCACACACAGTCATTCAGCCGGTACGATGGAAAGGAAACCCCCGGTTTCTCAGCCTGGAAGTTTGCGGCGCATTATCTTGGTAAGACTGTCAGGTTTGAATGGCTGTCAAACGACGGCTGCATCCTGGGCTTGTCTTCTTTCGCAAAAGGTACAAGGATTCCGGTATACCGTCCGGAGAAAAATGGCATGGACTGGCTGGAACTTGGCTCGGATACGATCCTGCTGAGCAAGACATTTGAAGATTCCCACCTGGATCCGGGTAAACCGCGCTTCACCCTGATGCACGAGTGCGCCCACCATTTGCTTCACAAAGGATACTTCCAGTGCAAGGCAGCAAGCGGCTCAGGCGTGGCTGTCGCCTATTCCCTCCAAAAAGACGAGGACAAAGCTTTCACTCAGGAGAAGAAAGCATGGACCGATGAAGAAAGGATCGAGTGGCAGGCGAACTATCTGGCCAGCGCACTGCTCATGCCCGAAAAGCGCGTGGATCGTGTGCTGGAGGAGAAAGGCTACCAGGAAGACTATTTCCAGCATGTGCTGGCACGGTCATCCGAGAGAAGCGCTTACCGGCAGCTGATCACCAGGCTAGCAAGTGCTTTCAAGGTGTCAATGACTGTGGCGAAGATACGGCTCGAGGCGCTTGGCTTCGAACGCCTGCCGGATCTTCAGATCAGGAAACCCGATCCCTGGCTCCAGCTCCTTCCTGAACCAAAAAAGGTAAGGATGACAAAGGAAGAACGCCGATGGGAAAAAATCGAACTCTCCTGGGAAAAGAGGAGGATCAAGGAACACTGCTGGTAATTTTTTTCCAGGGTTCCGTAACTGTTTTGTTATTACTTGCCTAAAGGAGTTGATAAGGTGACAAAGAGGAAACTTGAGAGGAAGATCCCCTGCCCCTGGTGTGAGCGGGGAGCGGTTATAGGTTCGAAGGATGCGAAGGGAAGCATCTCGGTGGTATGCCCCAAGTGCGGGCGATGTTACACCGCCGATCTGGAGACAGGCCAGCGCGAGCGAGCTTCTCCGATCGAGAACTAAGCTGTAATTGGGCAGCAAAGCGTTTTACTGACTGAGCCGCCGGGGCCGTTTGAGCCACCACTGGGCCGGAGTAAAGCAAGAACAGAAATGTTCTTCTTACTCCGGCCCATTTTTATCTAATTCCAGAAGTAACAGAGAAAGGGGGCAAAGAGATGACCGCCATCAGGAACAGCGCCGGCAAGATCGTGTGTTTTTTGGACGAGACAACCGGCAGCATAGAAATCAAAGTCAAAGACTGCACAACCTTGATCAGGTACAAACCGAACGGAAAACCGGAAGTCGTCAATTACTACAGCCTAACCAAACGATAACAGCATAAGCAACTAACCCCGAAATCCGCGAGACCGCTAGACGGCAGTGCGGGACACCCGAAAAGGTGTTCACTCTGCCGTTTCTTTTGTCTCCGGATAAGGGCGGCTCCGCGGATTTCAAATCCAAATTTTGAAAACCAAAGGAGCCGAAACATGAAAATCAATTACAAAGATGCGGACGGGAGAACCCTGGAGCTTGAGGTCACGGATGAAGTCGGAACCTTCTACCTGGAATCAGTCGAAACAGAGAAGCGAAGCGACCGCAGGGAAACTCGCCGGCATACGTCGCTTGAAACTTTCAGCTATGAAGACGCCCGGTACTTCAGCGACAAGTGCGATCTGATTGAAAACCTCATTGAGTCTGAGGTTATCCGCGACGCCATGTCACATCTGTCGCAGCGCCAGGAGTACCTCATCAGGAAGTGCTGCCTGGAGGGTTGGTCATTCTCGGAACTCGCCAGACAGGAGGGCAAGGATGAATCGGCGATCCGCCACGCCGTCAGCAGGGCGAAAGAAAAGCTCAAAAAACATTTGTCCTAGACCGTCCGAATCCTTCCTGCGCCATGGCTTAAAGCAGAAGGCGCGGGAAAGCAGCCTTCGGAAAGGAAGGGCCGGAATGAAGCACACGCTCAGGATCAGCATGTCCAAAGAACCGGGAGACGGCGGGATCGTCAGCTGCCGACATGTCAAAGTGCGGGACAGGATCATGCGATATCTGTTTGGCAAAGAGCGACGGCTGATGGTCATCGTCCCGGGAAACAGCGTGAGGTCGATGTCAATCGTTGAGGAAGGAGGTGAAAACAGTGAGCAAAATGAAGCTGCTACTTGATGTGGTCGAAGGAATGCGCTCCCTTGCCGATAGCATCCAGGCGGCCGCAGAGGCCCTGGCGGGCAACGAACCTGCTGGGCAAACACAACAGGAGTCATCTCTTGCCGAGGAAGTAAAACCTCAAGCAAAGCCCGTAACCCTGGAACAGGTTCGCGCCGTTCTGGCTGATAAGAGCCAGGCAGGACTCGGAGCGCAGGTCCGCTCGCTTCTGGAGAAGCACGGCGCGGCGAAACTCAGCCAGATCGAACCGGCGAACTACGCGGCTTTACTGAAGGACGCCGAGGAACTGATATGAGCGGACACGCTATCCTCTCCGCGTCCGGAGCACACAGGTGGATCAACTGCACCCCGTCGGCAAGGCTGGAACTGGAGTTTGAGGACCAGGGCGGCAAGGCCGCCGAAGAAGGCACCGCCGCCCATGCCCTGGCGGAACACAAGCTGCGCCTTGCCCTGGGGATGGATACCCAAAGGCCCGTATCTCCCTACGATTGCGCTGAAATGGAAGGCCATACCGACGACTACGCGATCTTCGTGATGGAGCAGGTCGCAGAAGTAAAACAAAGTTGCAGCGACCCGATCATCCTCATCGAGCAAAAACTGGACTTCTCTCGATATGTCCCGGAAGGATTCGGCACCGGCGACTGCGTCATCATCGCCGACAGGCTGCTCCACATTATCGACCTCAAGTACGGCCAGGGCGTCCTGGTATCCGCCGCGAACAACCCGCAGATGAAGCTGTACGCCCTTGGCGCACTCGACCTTATCGACGGCATCTACGACATCGGCGAAGTATCCATGACCATCTTCCAGCCCAGGCGCGAAAACGTCAGCACCTACACAGTGTTCAAGGAATCGCTTTACCAGTGGGCGGAGGGCGACCTCAAGCCGGCAGCCAAAGCCGCGTTCAACGGAGATGGTGAATACCATAGCGGCGAATGGTGCCAGTTCTGCCGCGCGGCCATCAGATGCCGGGCCAGGGCGGAGGAAAAACTTAAGCTCACGCGGTTCGAATTCAAGCCGGCTCCGCTGCTCACGGACAGCGAAATTGAGGAGGTCCTCAGCTGCCTTGACGAACTCACCGCCTGGGCAAACGACATCAAAGGATACGCACTTGAAGCGTCGATAAGCCACGGCAAGGAATGGCAGGGCTTCAAGCTGGTCGAAGGCCGTTCACTGAGAAAGTATGCCAGCGAAGAAGCCATCGCACAGGCCGCTGTGGCGGCGGGCTACCCCGTCATCTACCGGCAGAGCCTTATTCCCCTGACAGAGATGGAAACCCTGATGGGCAAGACCAGATTCCAGGAAGTCCTGGGCGGGCTTATCGAAAAGCCGCCGGGAAAACCGACGCTCGTCCCGATAACCGACAAGCGTCCGGCAATCAAAACGTCTGCAAAACATGATTTTGAGGAGGAAACCTAACATGGCAAACACAGAAAAAAGGATCAACCCGACCAAAGTGGTCACCGGCGTCGTCAGGCTCTCCTACGCCAACGTACATGAACCCAAGTCGATCAACGGCGGAACGCCCAAGTATAGCGTCAGCCTGATCGTCTCCAAGTCCGACGGCGCAACCGTCGGCGCCATTAATAAAGCGATCGACGCAGCCATTGAGGAAGGTCGCGGCAAGTTCGGCGGGAAAGTTCCCGCCAAGGCCGCACTCAAACTGCCCCTGCGCGACGGGGATGTAGATCGCCCGGACGACCCGGCATATGCCGGATGCTTCTTCGTAAACGCCACCTCCAACACCGCGCCGGAAATCGTGGATAAAGCCCGCAACCCTATCATCAGCCGCTCTGAAGTCTACTCCGGCGCCTATGCCAGGGTGAGCGTCAACTTCTACGCGTTCAATACGAACGGTAACCGCGGCGTCGCCTGCGGGTTGGGCAACATCCAGAAGGTTCGCGACGGTGAACCCCTGGGCGGGAAGACCAGCGCGGCTGACGACTTCGTCACCGTTGACGACGACGATTTCCTGGCCTGACGGCCGATGTGGGATTGGGTGGCGGAAACTCTCTGCCACCCTTTCCTTCTTTGAAGGGTGCTATGAAGACACTATCCATCGATATTGAAACATTCAGCAGTGTAAGTCTCAGCAAATCTGGATTGTACCGATATTCCGAGTGCGAGGACTTTGAGGTTCTCCTATTCGGTTACTCAGCGGATGACAGCCCAGTAAAGGTTGTCGATTTCGCTTGCGGGGAAACGCTGCCTGATGATGTCCGCGCTGCGCTGACAGACCCATCGGTCATCAAATGGGCTCACAACTCGGTTTTTGAGAGGGTGTGCATGTCGCGCTATCTCGGCTTACCAACAGGCGAGTATCTGGACTCATCTTCCTGGCGCTGCACAATGGTCTGGGCGGCCACGTTGGGATTACCACTCTCCCTGGAAGGCGTAGGCACTGTATTGGGATTGGAAAAGCAGAAACTTAGAGAAGGCAGGGACCTCATCCGCCATTTCTGCATGCCAGGCAAGCTTCGGGATGGCACTTCGTTCCGACACTTCCCAAAGGATGATTCCGATAAGTGGGAACGGTTCAAAGCCTATAACCTCCGGGATGTTGAAACGGAAATGGCCATTCAACAGAAGCTGGCAAAATACCCGGTACCGGAAAGCGAGTGGCGGCATTACCGGCTGGACCAACAGATCAATGACCGCGGCATCATGCTGGATATGCCGCTGGTTCGAAATGCCATCCAATGTGATGAGCAGAACCGGCATGCACATATGCAATTGGCAAAGGAAGTGACCAGGCTGGAGAACCCCAATTCTACCGCCCAGATGAAGGCCTGGCTTGGTGAGCAGGGAGTGGAGACAGACTCGCTGTCGAAAGCGTCTGTGCTGGAGATGCTCGATAAGGCAGAGGGCACCGTGGAACTGGCGCTGTCACTCCGGCAGGAATTGGCGAAGAGCAGCGTCAAGAAGTACACCGCCATGGAGAATGCGGTGTGCCGGGACCATCGTGCCAGGGGACTCATTCAGTTCTACGGCGCCAATCGCACGGGGCGATATGCCGGAAGATTGGTGCAAGTGCAGAATCTTCCATCGACGAGACTAGCCGATATTGACACGGCAAGACAGCTGGTCCGGGCAGGTTGCTTTAATTCTATTGACATGCTGTTTGACTCAGTCCCTATCGTTCTCTCTGAGCTCATTCGCACGGCATTCATTCCCGAACCGGGTAACCGATTCTTCGTAGCTGACTTTTCAGCCATTGAAGCGCGCGTTATTGCCTGGCTTGCTGGGGAGGAGTGGCGTTTGAAGGTATTTGAACGAGACGAGGACATCTACTGCGCAAGCGCCAGCCAGATGTTTGGCGTGCCAGTTGAAAAGCACGGCATAAATGGGCATTTGCGGCAGAAAGGGAAGATATCAGAATTGGCCAATGGTTACGGGGGTTCGGTTGGTGCACTTAAGGCCATGGGTGCCATTGAGATGGGCTTGAAGGAAGAAGAACTCAAGCCGCTTGTCGAGGCGTGGCGAGCGGCTAATCCAAATATTGTCCAGCTGTGGTGGGATGTGGATAGGGCAGTCAAGACCTGTGTGACAGAGCACATTCCAACAGAGACACACGGCATCCGTTTCCATTATCAGAGCGGCTTCCTTTTCATTATTCTCCCATCCGGCAGGAGTTTGGCCTATGTCAAACCCCGTATTGAAGCGAACCGTTTTGGTGGCGAATCAGTAACCTATGAGGGGACAACCAGCATTAAGAAATGGGATCGCATTGAAAGCTATGGCCCCAAATTCGTGGAGAATATCGTTCAGGCAACAGCGCGCGACATCCTCGCTGAGTCGATGCTCAGGCTGGACGCCGCAGGCTATCAGATCGTCATGCACGTTCATGATGAGGTCGTCATTGAGGCCTCGGAAAGTACATCACTGGAGGACATATACGCCATCATGGGCCAGACGCCTGCCTGGGCAACGGGCTTGCTGCTGCGCGCTGACGGCTTCATATGCGACTACTATAAAAAAGAATAGAAAGTTTTCAAAATAGACCGTCCGATTCCGTCCCTTCCCGCGGCTTAAGGATGAAGGCAGTAAAATCCCAGCCTTCGGAAAGGACGGTTTCTTCATGTTCGATTCGGGAACCACGGAAAATCAAGGGAAGGGAGACGGGCAAGACAGTGACGGAAAGGCTTAACTCGGAAGGCTACCCCGACCCGACAGCTTATGAGGCGCTCATGAATATCGAAGCTGAGATACGCAAAGGGAGATTCATGCCCCTGGTGTATATCTGCTCGCCCTACTCCGGGGATGCTGAGGCCAACAAGGAAAACGCGCGGCGTTACTGCCGTTTCGCTGTGGACAGCGGCTGCATCCCTCTGGCACCGCACTTGCTTTTCCCCCAGTTTATGCAGGACGAGGTTGAAAGGAAACTGGCGCTGTTCATGAGCCTTGTGCTGCTGTCCAAATGCGCGGAACTGTGGGTGTTTGGCGACTTCATCTCCAAAGGCATGGCAATTGAGATCGGCAGGGCGAAAAGGAAAGGCCAGATCATCCGGAGCTTCACCGAAGACTGTAAGGAGGTCCTGTGATGAACGCTCAGACAATTAAGGTTGCGGTATGCGACAGAAAGACTGACAGCAAGTTCAAGAACAAAGAACTGACATGGGATTATCTCGTCAGCCGTAACCAAATCCCGATCCGGACGTCCGAGACGGTTCAGGAGTATCCAAAGATGTCTAAGCCCAGACGCGACGCGCTCAAGGATGTCGGCGGTTTCGTAGGCGGCTGGCTCAAGGACGGCATTCGCAAGAGCGGTAATGTCATCAGCCGCACCCTTGGCGCTCTCGACGCGGACCATATCAAAGACCCTGCAGCATTCATCGCGCAAACCAATTCTGTCCTCTCTGGAGTCAGGTACTTCATCTACTCCACCCACAGCCATACGTCTGAGGCGCACCGCTATCGCCTCATTATCCAGTTCAGCCGCGAGGTTAGTCCGGACGAATATCCAGCGCTCACCCGGATGATCGCAAAACTTATCGGCATCGACGCGTTTGACGACACCACCTATCAGGCTAACCGGCTCATGTTCTGGGCCTCCTGCCCAAGTAATGGGGAGTTTGTGTTCGTTCAGAACGATGGTGAACCCCTCAATCCCGACATTTTCCTGTCAATGTATACCGATTGGCGGGACGTCACACAATGGCCAACATCCTCCAGGCAATCAGAGGTGATGCATCATAGCCTGAAACAGCAGCAGGACCCTCTCACGAAGTCCGGCATCGTGGGCGCCTTCTGCCGGGCATACCCGATCGAAGACGCGATCAATACGTTTCTCCAGGATGTCTACGCACCTTCGGCGATCGATGGGCGGTACGACTATACCCCCGCGGACTCCACCGCCGGCGTTGTCCTCTACGACGGAAAATATGCGTACTCCCACCATGCTTCCGATCCGGCATGCGAGAAACTGCTCAACGCTTTTGACCTAGTGCGTATTCACAAATTTCCCGACCTTGAGGAAAAGGCAGCATTTAGCGCGATGTGCGCATTTGCTTCTGCTAACGACAAAGTCAGCAGATTGCTGCTTGCAGAACGCAAGGAAACTGCAGCCCAGGACTTTGCTGAGGGCGAGGATTGGTCAAAGGGGCTGCAGCGCGAAAAGGGCGGTTTGCTCATGAACTCCCTGCGAAATATTACACTCATCCTTGCCAACGACCCTGAACTGAAAGCCCTTGTGTTCAACCAACTGGCTGATGGCCTGGAGATCAAGGGCAACGTGCCTTGGAGGCATCCGGCCAAATTCTGGCGTGATGCGGATGATGCGCAGCTGATCAGCTATGTGGATTCTCATTATGGCACATTTTCAGCTCGCAACTATGAGATTGCGATTACCAAGGTCGCTGACGATCGGTCCTACCATCCGATTCGGGAATACCTGAACGCGCTCCCGCCATGGGATGGTATACCGAGGGTGGAGACACTCTTGATTGATTTTCTAGGAGCCAAGGATAACCCCTATGTCCGGGTGGTTACGCGAAAAACGCTATGTGCTGCGGTAAACCGTGTGCTGAACCCCGGCTGTAAGTACGACTCTATGCTGGTACTCAACGGTCCGCAGGGCGTTGGGAAAAGCACCCTTATTTCCCAGCTGGCAGGCGAGTGGTTCTCTGACAGCCTGAACCTGGGTGACACCAAGGACAAGACTGCCGCTGAAAAACTACAGGGATACTGGATCCTGGAGATTGGCGAGCTAGCGGGCCTGCGCAAGGCTGAGGTGGAAACCCTCCGATCCTTCCTTTCCAGGCAGAACGATGTATACCGCGCATCGTTTGGTAGGCGTGCCACGCCGCATCTGCGTCAGTGTGTCTTCTTTGGCACCACCAACGCGGAATCCGGTTACCTTCGGGATACTACAGGCAACCGCAGATTCTGGCCGGTCAAGACGCCTGGAGGAGGACGCAGGAATTCATGGGAGTTGGCTACCGAGGAAATACAGCAGATATGGGCAGAGGCTATTGTGTACACCAAGCAGGGAGAAAAAATCTATCTGGACCCATCCATGGAGAAACTCGCCAAGGAGGAACAGCGTGAAGCGTTGGAATCCGATGAACGCGAAGGCTTGGTGCGGGATTACCTGGATGCACTTCTGCCGGCAGACTGGAATGATATGGATCTGTACGAGCGCAGAAATTATCTCAACGGTGATGAGTTTGGAGGCGGCGGCCGCAAAGGGACACAGAAGCGTGAATCCGTGAGCACAATGGAAATCTGGTGTGAATGCTTCGGCAAAGAGAGAGCCAATATGCGGCGCGCAGACTCAAATGAGATCACGGCCATTCTGGCTCGCATCGAAGGCTGGACGCGCAGCGATACAAAGAGCCGCATCCCATTGTATGGACCTCAGTGGCTGTTTGTTCCAAAGGGCTGTTCCAAGGAGTGAACTTTGGAACATTTGGTTCTTGGAACATGTTCCAAGGATGAAATCTGTGCCAATCCTGATGCAATGGAACATCCCATGGAACAGTTCAGATCTCCTGACAGGCACACCATATCCAGGCTTTCTGTTCCTGTGTTCCAACGAATACTACCAATTATTAAAAACACAAATAACCACTGGTATACAAGCAAAAATCGCGTATTCGCGCGTTAGGGGCAAAATGGTGTGCCTGGAACAAATATGAAGAAAGGACTCAATTGGAATGTTGACTGAGCACTACAGCGAAGCATACAAAGCCCGCTGCATGAAGCGGCTGAAAGAGTGGGGTGCGCCTGTTTCAGAATGGGAGTGTCTATACATGTACGATGTCGTCGAAGACGAGGAAGATGAAGCGTACAGTGTCGACCTTTTCACCTGCGAGCTTTGCGATTGCAGCCAAGTCCGTTATGTCCACGTCATGCACCACAGGGATTACTTCGAAAATGTCGGCATGGGATGTGTCTGTGCCGGAATCATGGAGGGCAACATACTGGCGGCAAAAGAGCGCGATCGTGCCGTAAAAAACCGCGCTAAGCGCAAGAGCAACTATCTGAAGCGTGAGTGGCGATGGCGGGATAATGGCAACTACACTTTGAGTTACAAAAATCATTGGCTTAGGATAATGCCAAGTAAATTCAAAAATGGCGGATTCGGAGTCCTTTGCAATGGTAACCGTGTGTGGCGCTATAAAGGCAAAACCATCACGAACTTTCTGTCCGCAGTCCATGTCGCCTTTGACATCGTTGACCCGCCAATTGGAGGACAAAGGCTTTGAGCGAGAAGACTACAGAACACAGACTCACCGTGATAGTCAAAGCGATGGGAGGTATTGCACTGAAATTCGTTAGCCCAGGAATGTCTGGAGTGCCCGACCGCCTTGTCCTTCTTTCCGGCGGACGCCTAGCCTTCGTGGAAGTGAAAGCCCCTGGGATGCACCTGCGACCTTTGCAAGTAAAGCGAAAAAGACAGCTGGAGGCGCTAGGGTTTTCGGTGTACTGCATTGACCACCCTGACCAGATAGGAGGTGTACTGGATGAAATACGTGCCTCATGAGTACCAGACATACGCAACGGACTTCATTCTTACACAGCCTATCTCGGCCATTCTCCTGTCCATGGGTTTGGGTAAGAGCGTTATCACCCTGACCGCCATCTATGACTTGTGCCTGGACAGTTTTGAGATCAGTAAAGTCCTGGTCATTGCACCTTTACGAGTATGCACATCAACTTGGCCCGCGGAGATCAGGAAGTGGGACCACCTGCACGGCCTGACCTACAGCGTGGCGGCTGGGACTGAAGCCGAGCGTAAAGCTGCCTTGATGCAACGAGTCAGCATCCACATCATCAACCGGGAGAACGTGCAGTGGTTGATTGAGGAAAGCGGCCTCCCCTTTGATTACGACATGGTGGTCATCGATGAACTATCTTCCTTCAAATCTTACCAGGCAAAGCGATTCAGAAGCCTGATGAAGGTGCGCCCACTAGTGAAACGGATAGTCGGGCTGACCGGCACACCCTCCAGCAATGGCCTGATGGACCTGTGGGCGGAGTACCGCCTGATGGACATGGGCAAACGCCTGGGGAGGTTCATCACCCACTACCGTGACGAGTTCTTCCAACCAGACAAGCGTAATGGCATGCAGGTTTTCTCCTACAAGCCCAGACCCGGCGCAGAGGATGAGATATACAAGCGGATCTCGGACATCACCATCAGCATGAAATGCACTGACTACCTCACCATGCCGGAATGCTTCATGAATGAAGTATGCGTCACCCTATCCGAAGAGGAACAACAGGTATACACACAGTTGAAGTCTGACCTTGTAGTTACATTGGAGGGCCAGGATATCGACGCGGTCAACGCCGCCGCGCTCTCCGGCAAACTGTGCCAGATGGCCAACGGGGCTGTCTACGGAGAAAACAAAGAAGTAGTCCTCATCCATGACAGGAAGCTGGACGCGCTGGAAGACCTGATCGAAGGGGCGAACGGCAAGCCGGTGCTAGTGGCCTACTGGTTCCGGCACGACCTTGAAAGGATCAGGAAACGCTTCAAGGTTTGTGAGATCAAGGGAAATGAAGACATCGCTAAATGGAATGCCAGCTCAATCCCAGTCGGCCTGATACACCCCGCATCTGCCGGACACGGATTGAACCTGCAGGCTGGCGGCTCTACCCTCATCTGGTTTGGGCTTACCTGGTCGTTGGAACTCTACCAGCAGACAAATGCCAGGCTCTGGCGGCAGGGGCAGGAGGAGACAGTCGTTATTCATCACATCATCACCCAGGGCACGATTGACGAGCAGATCATGAAAGCCCTGAAGATTAAGGATAAAACACAGGCCGCGCTGATTGAGGCGGTGAAAGCAAATCTGGGCGATAGTTGCCCGTAGGAGATGTAAGGATGTACTTACCAAGAGATGGCTGGGGAGATTTGGCAGAGGCCATTATTCTCAAAGCTGTGGAAGATTACCGGCACACCAATAACCGGCTCATGAAAATGCCGGATGACCCGCGATATCAAGATCAGAAGGCAAAGATAGAAGAGTTTTTCCTCTCAGATTGGTTTCGGGTTCTGACAGATCTCAATGGAAAGTGCCTGTTGCATCGGCTGCAATCTGAAACACAAGCAATGGAGGATACACAATGACGACCAAGGAATACTTTGAGCAGGCACTAACCCTGAACAAGCACATCAATAGCAAGTTGGACCACTTGTCATCGCTCAGGAGCCTGGCGACCAAGGCCTCCACAACCTTAAGCGACATGCCCCGTGGAAGTTCCCGGAATGTCCATCGCTTGGAGGATGTCATCTGCAATATCATTGACCTGGAAACAGAGATCGATGATGAGATTGACCACTTCATCAACATGAAGCGCGAGTACATGCAGATTATTCGGGAGATCAAGAATCCAGTGTTCCAACTGGTCATGGAACAGCGATATCTCTGCTGCCGCACCTGGGAGATGATCAGTCTGGAGTTGGGTTATGAACTCCGATCCCTGCACCGCCTGCACGGCGAGGCGCTAAAGGTCGCGGAGCACATTATTCGCCAGGGTACACGTAAAATTTACGTGCAAGCATAAACTTGTCACTAAATGACACTATTTGTCACCCTATCCGGTGTGATACTATAAACTCAGCAAGAATGATGGGAGCAGGCGAAAACCTGCTCCTTTTTCATTTCCTGAAAGGAGGATGTTTATGCTCTTCACCAGTGAGCAAGTATCCCACGGGCATCCAGACAAGATCTGTGACCAAATTTCAGACGCTATCGTAACTGACTGCCTACGCCACGACCGGAACAGTCGGGTAGCTGTGGAGTGCCTGATCAAGGACTTTGATATCACCCTTGCCGGGGAAATCACTTCCCAACACACACCTGTTTTTATAGATCTGGTGAGGTGCGTGTTAGGTGGTATTGGGCTTCAGAGCATTGAGGACTACAAAATCAACGCATTGATTTCAAAGCAGAGCCCGGATATTGCACGAGGCGTCGACCATAAAGGTGCGGGCGACCAGGGCATGATGTTCGGCTACGCCACCAATGAAACGCGGGAGATGCTGCCAATTCCCTTTGTTCTGGCAACGAGCGCACTGAAGCGGTTGAGAGATATACGTTACAGTACCCTATTACCAGACGCCAAGAGCCAGGTAACCTTTGATTACAGGCGCAAGCACATCGATACCTTCCTGATCAGCACACAGCACCAGCCAGATGTGAGCCTCCAGGATGTCCGTCGCCAGGTGATCCCCGTGATGTTCGCCACAGCCAAGGCGTATGACATGAACACCGATTTCAATATATTGGTGAACCCAACAGGACGATTCGTCATCGGCTCCTCATTTGCGGACACCGGCGTGACGGGCCGGAAGATTATCGCCGACACTTACGGAGGTGCCTGCCGGCATGGCGGCGGCGCCTTTTCTGGGAAGGATCCCACTAAGGTGGATCGATCCGGCGCGTATATGGCGCGCAAGATAGCCAAGGACATTCTCCGCGCCGGTTTTGCCAAGCGCTGCGAAGTACAGCTGGCCTATGCGATTGGGGTCGCGGAGCCGGTGTCACTTTCTGTTGACTGCTTTGGCACCAGTCTTGTACCGCGCAGTTACATTCTCAACTGGATTCGAAAGCATTATGATCTGACGCCGGCAGGCATCATCTCCTCACTGAAGTTGATGGATGTAGATTATAACAGCGTTTCCAGTTATGGTCATTTCTGGCGTGCCTGGATGCCATGGGAACTGTGAAGATGCACAAAAAGCTATATAAATGCTTGACTTTCATCCCTTCCCGAGTGACTAATGTCATACCAAAAACGAGGAGGTATCGACATGGTTATTCAAACCACGGCACCTGACCGCCGGACGCTGGTCAAGGCGATTTCAGAGCATCTGGGACAGGAATCCCATTTTAGCGGCCCACCAACTTTCTCCTATAGAATCGGCCCGGTGACGGTTGATCGGGAAGGTCTGCTTAACCTGCCGGATGATCTGGATGTCGAAGACCTCAGAGCCTTTCTGGTTATAAAGGGCTGGCTGGAGCCGGAGCCTGCTCTGTTGACCATAAGCGTGCCTGCCAACGATCTCACGATCAAGGCGATGCACAACTTGATCCTGATGCTATACAGCAAACAGTATCTGCTGGGTAAGGCTGTCAAAGCAGTAACCGTCCGCATTGATGATACAGCCATTGAGCGTTTGAATGAAGGCTTGCCTGATAGCCTGGCTGATTTCAAAGCGTTGCTGGATGATTTGAAAGCGCAGGGACACATTGGCGGCATAGATTTTGCGAATGATTGTGTCACACTCAGCTACCCTATGAGCGATTCGCCTGAGATCATCGCTACCTATACCCAACTAACTGCCCGCATCATTGCCGCCTCAAAGGCTGCAACGAGGGTAACCCCTGAACACCAGCAGCCTGAGAATGAGAAGTACTACATGCGCAGCTGGCTGGTGCGCCTGGGTTTCGGCGGCAAGGAAGCCAAGGAGCTGCGGGAGGTTCTCCTGAAACACCTGAAAGGCCACAGCGCTTTCCGTTCTGATGTTGAAGCGCAGAAGCACCGGGACAAATATGCTGAGATCCGGCGCAGTCGCAAAGAAAGCGCCTCCCTGGAGGTACAGCATGAAGAAAGCTGAGATAGACCGTAGGCTGCTTGATTTGAAAGAAAGGCAGGATGCCAGCGAGAAGATGTTGTGCCCGCGCTGCGGATGGAACACGATCAAGGCGCCGCTTACGCACAACGCGCTGAGCCGGCACGCGGACTTGTATTTGTGCGATGAATGCGGAATGACCGAGGCGATGCTGGACATGATGCGCAACCCGCTCCCTCTAGAGCAGTGGGCTTTTCTCACAGAGAATGAAGCGCAACTTGATTTGGAAGCGCTGTCCATGAAGGAGCTTGTCAATGAAGTGATGGGTCATCAGGTGTCAGAACTCAATCGGCTGCATGCGGCCTGGGTGCACAGAAAGGGAGATGAGCAATTTGAAACGTATCGCGGTCAGGCATTGAAAGCCTGCCCAGGATTGCTCAACCTGTGGGACAAGCCTTTCAGCGCA
>CAZPBJ010000066.1:0-15778 GCA_964584685.1 uncultured Christensenella sp.
CTGTGCAACTGGGTATGGCCGATGACCTTCAGCCCCCGCAAGGAGCGCGGCTACAGAGGCGATCTGGGCATGGAAGCCAAGTACATGAGCGCCGTGACAGGCATAGAAACGACGATGGAAGAGCTCGACTTCGCCGCCGAGCGCGTCATCCAGCTGCACCGTGCAATGACAGTCAAGACAATCGGCAGCCGCGACATGCGCAATTTGCATGATGTGATCCCCGAATATGCCTACACCACCGAGCCTGATGTTCCCGTATTCACCGAGGGAACTGTCAAGATGGAGAGGGAAGACTGGCAGCTGGCCTTAACGATGTTCTACGAGACCTTTGGCTGGGACAAGGACGGAGCGCCGACCCGCGATACACTGGAAAAGTTCGGCCTCAAAGATGTTGCCGACGATCTTGCAGCCGTCAATCTGCTGTAATCGGATGGTTTGAAGAGACAGCGGGGGCTCGGCTTTTTGCCGAGCCCTTCACGTTACGCATGAACCGGCCTGCAGCCGGCGGATCATGATATTGAGTGGGAGGAAGCAATATGGACGATCAGGAACGGGACAGCGCACCGGTTGAGCCAAGGGATGAGCAGGCCCTGATGATGGACGAAGCCGCCGCGGCACTTGCCGGGCTGCTATATGACCGAACCGCGTCCAATAAGGTGGCGGGGGTGAAATGGCTGAGGAAACACCGTCCTCAAGCTGTGAGCGAGGAGAGCCTGGGGACGCTGCTTGCCGGCATCGACCATGGCAAACCGCACGACGCTCTGCGCAGCGCTGATGTGGAAGCCGGCGTGAGGGACAGGTACTACTATGACAGCGCCATTATGACAAGGGAGTATGCTCAGCTGGATGCCTTGATCGAGGACAAGGATATCCTGAAAACCATTGCAAGCGTAACGCGCTCAGACTGCAAGCTGTATCCCCGGCCTACGGAGTTTTCCAAAATGACCGGCTATCCCTTCCGCTTCACCCTTGATGAGGTAGAAGGCGCAGCTGCCCGCATGCAGCTCAGGGAGGATTTCAGCGATATTGGCGTCGTGCAGGCCTCAAATGGTGAAAAGGCTTTCTTTTCGCGGAAATATCTGAAGGAAGGCTACGCGCGTTCCCTGCTGGAAGCCAGCGAAGTGGAATCAAAGCTATGGCCATAACGGAGGATAGCTTGCCCGCCAATGGGATAATGCTGGAGCGCGTTGTGCACTGGTCGCTCAACGGTGAAGCGCAGCCGCCTTTCCTGTGCACGCCTGACGCGCTGGACGACCTGGCGGCAGGGTACCTGCTGAGTACCGGTATGGTCGCGTCCTATCGGCAGATTTTGGAAATCACTCTGTCCGACAAGAAGCTGATCGTACTGGCAGCAGGCAGGCCCGCTTTGCGGCAGCATATCGATGAGCGCCTCAACCTGCTTGCGCCGCTTGAAAGCTCCCTTAGTATCGCTTTGGAAACGCTGCGTCAATGTGAAGACCGCCTGACGGGTAAAGAAAGCTTCTTTGGCACGCACCGTATCATGCTGTACGGCCCCAAGGGTGAAATCGTACGGGAAGACATCGGCCGGCATAACGCAGCAGACAAGGTTATCGGCGCAGCGGCGCGTCTGAAGTGGGATTTTACGCAATGCGCCATGGGAGCGACAGGGCGGATCTCGCTGGAGATCCTGGCCAAGGCCGCAGTCCTGGGCATTCCCGTGCTGTTCTCCAAGAAGTATCCCAGCGACCTGTGCTGTGACTACGCTGCGCGCCTTGGCATTGCCATTGCTGCTAAAATTCAAAGCGCCGGACCTGAATTGTCCGGCGCCGTATGGCGCTTTGCGCCTGATGTGCTGCATTAGCAGGAGCGGCTTGCCTCACTGACCCTGCGCTGCCAGGGGCTCTTTTTTTTCAGCATGCACATTTCTGGCGATGAGCACGCTGATCTCGTACAGCAGCAGAAGAGGAAGCAGCAGCAGGATCTGCGAGATTACGTCAGGCGGCGTCAGGATGGCTGCGACTATTGCCGCGCCCAGGATGAAATACTTGCGGTTTTTTGATAATATCGTGCTTGTTACCTTGCCTTTGCGCGCCAGGATGTAGATGATGACCGGCAATTCAAACATCAGGCCGAAGGGCAGTACGAATGAAAGCACAAAGTTGAAATAGCCTTCCACTGACCACATCGGCGTTGCCACGCCTTCACTGGCCTCCTGAAACAGATCAATGGCCATGGGGAAGACCGTCAGATAGGCAAAGACAACGCCAATGACAAACATGCAGACCATCAGCAGGAAAAGCGCCCTGACCAGTTTCTTTTCGTTGGGATATAGCGCTGGTCCCGCGAACTGCCAAATTTGCCAGATGATCACCGGCATGCAGATGACGATAGAGGCAACCATGCAGGTTCTTACCCGCATCATCAGGGATTCGGATACCCTGGTAGCGATTACCGCGATGCCGCGCTGGGTCACAGGCTGCAGGATAAAATCCACCAGAGTTTGGGACAGCAGATAAAAGACCGCAAAGAAGCATACAAAAATAGCGGCAGCTATCACGACGACCATCCTGCGCACAGCGAGCAGATGCTCGCCTATCTTCAGCTTTTTTCCCTCATTGGTCTCGCCTGTCCTGGCGGCCTTCTTTTTCTTCACCAATGCCTGGCTCAGGCCTCTTTATCTTTGTCGGATTCCGCTTCAACGTCCGCCTTCTTGTCGTCAGGACTTACTTCCTTTTTAAACTCTCGGATGCTCTGTCCAAGGGCCTTGCCTACGCCGGCAAGTTTCTTGCCGCCAAAAAGCACCAGGGCCAATACCAGGATCAGGATGATCTCCGTAACGCCGATTCTCATGTGTTTGCCTCCCTTATCGATCGACCGGCGGTTTTTTGATCTTCACCGCCTGCTTGATCTCGTTCATGGTCTTGTCCAGGTCATTTTGTGTTTTTTTGAGGTCCGCGCCGGGATCAACTTCCCGGACAGTCTTTTGGATATCATCCCTGACACCCTTGAGTTCATCGATGGTGCCCGACATATCCGTCTCCTCTATGAACTCCGCCCACATGGCCTTGAGATACCTTACAAAGCGGCCCAGCGCGCGCGCTACCTTGGGCAGATCCTTGGGTCCAACGATCAGGAACGCGACCAGAAGAATCAGGATGAGTTCCGCGAAACCGATGTTGAACACGTTTCCCATCCCCTTCGTTTATTCCTGCACATTGTAGCAGTAGCTTCCGTGCTTGTAAAGGTGGCGGCATATATCCGTTCATGCTAAAATGCCCCATGGAATCATCTTGGGAGGAGAGCGATATGCGCCATGCCCGGCATATATTCTTAAGCGGGGAGATACAGGTAGGCAAGAGCAGCCTGATCAACCGCGTGGCTGCCATGCATCCGCAGTGGCAGATCCGCGGCTTCAGGACGATTACCCTAAATCCCCCGGCTGAAGGAGGAGGGAGGCCCGTCCATATTGTGCCTGCCCATCAGGCGCACGCATTGTGCAGTGCAGAAAACATGGTGGGTATCCGGTACGTGGCAGGGCAGCGGACTGCCTTTCCAAGGATTTTTGAAACAACAGGCGTTGATATACTGAACAAATCGGAGCAAGCCGACCTTATCCTGATGGACGAAATAGGCACGATGGAAAACGATGCCCCGGGATTCCAAAGGCAAGTGCTGTCACTCCTGGACGGGGGAAAGCCCGTTCTGGGTGTCCTGAAGAAAAAAGACTCGCCATTTCTGCGTGCCATCATGGCACGGCGGGATGTGCTGGTCATTGAGATCACACGGGATAATGCCGATGAAAGTTTTTTGCTGGTGGACAGCTTGCTCAGCTTTGCCGTCGGTAAAAGCTGACGGTTGACCGGGCTGCAGGTTCGTGATAAGATTACTTTGCGCTTTGCGAGACACGCAGGTCGCCAACATTTAAATAGTTACCAGTTCTCCGTGCGGGCAAGCCTAAAGGCTTCACCATGGTTTGTCCGCCGGACGGGAAACCGTCAAAGGGCTTGGATGAAAACGTCCAAACCTTCCTGATTGAAAAGGAGAGCGCGCAAGCTGTCGATATGACTTCTTTCTGCTTATGCGCTTTCATGAGTGGAAAGAGGTTTTTGCGCAGATGAGCATTCAGCGTCAACTTCCTGCACAAACTGGTCGGCAGGGATGGGCGCTGCCGCTTGCGGGGTTTGCGCTGCTTGCGGGGATCATTTTATCGTTTGCCTGGGGGCGCTTCCCTATTTCCCCGCGTGAACTGCTGGGGATCCTGCTGTCAAAAATCATCCGCGTCGAACCATTCTGGGAACTGAGAATGGAGACGGTGCTGTTCAATATACGTTTGCCCCGCATTTTGATCGCCTGTATGGTAGGCTGCTGTCTGTCTGCTGCCGGCGCGTCCTATCAGGGCATCTTCCAAAACCCCATGGCATCGCCCGATATCCTGGGTGCCTCTGCCGGCGCGGCCTTTGGCGCGGCGCTGGCAATTCTGCTGAATGCTCCTGCCCGGTTCATCACGCTCAGCGCCTTCCTATTCAGTCTGCTGACAGTGGCGCTTGTCTCGCTCATCAACAGCAAGGCGCGGGGAAAGCGCTTGCTGGGCTTGATCCTCTCGGGCATCATGGTGTCCTCGCTGTTCTCTGCGGGCACTTCCTTCATCAAATTGGTGGCTGATCCCAACAGCCAGCTGCCGGCTATCACCTATTGGCTGATGGGCAGCCTGTCGGGCGCCAGGATGTCTGATTTCAGCCTCGCCATCTTGCCGATGACGGCAGGGCTGCTTCCGCTGCTGCTGCTGCGCTGGCGTTTCAACATCCTGACTTTGGGCGATGACGAGGCGCGCACCATGGGTGTCAATGCAGGCCATCTGAGGCTGATCGTCATCCTGTGCGCCACGCTGATCACCTCCTCGGCGGTCGCCGTGAGCGGCACTATCGCCTGGGTAGGCCTTGTGATACCCCACTTTTCCCGGATGCTGCTGGGCAGTGACTACCGCCGCCTGATGCCGGCCTCGATGCTGCTGGGCGCTCTGTTCCTGCTGCTGGTTGATGACATCTCGCGCAATCTCTTGCAGACGGAGATACCTATCGGCATCCTGACTGCATTTATCGGCGCGCCGTTCTTCCTCTATTTGATTCTCAGGGGGGACGCTCGTTCATGATGCTGGAGGTGCGGGACCTGCATTTTGCATATAGGCAGTCGCCTGTGCTGAAGGGCCTCAGCTTCTCACTGGAAGAAGGCAGCGTGGTATCGCTGCTGGGCCCCAACGGCGCGGGAAAAAGTACGCTGTTCAAGTGCGTGCTGGGCTTGCTGAACGGCTGGCGCGGCGAGATCCTTCTAAACGGAAAAAGCACAAAGGAAACCGCATTGGGGCAGATGGCCCGAAGTATTGCCTATATTCCGCAGGTACACTATCCGGCTTTCAACTATACAGTGCTGGATATGGTGCTGATGGGCACATCTGCCAGGGTATCGCCCTTGTCGTCGCCGGGCAGGCGCGAGACGGCATCCGCCATGGCCGCCATGGAGTTGATTGGCATCGCGGATTTTGCCCGGCGCGACTATATGTGTCTCTCTGGAGGTGAGCAGCAGCTGGTACTGATCGCCCGCGCTATTGCACAGGACGCACGCCTGCTGATCATGGATGAGCCGACAGCCAGCCTTGACTACGGCAACCAGATCCGAGTGATGCGCCAGGTGCGCGCCCTGGCGGACAGAGGCTATGCCATCCTGCAGGCAACGCACAACCCCAATCAGTCCTATCTCTATTCGGATACTATCCTGGCCATGAAAGACGGGCGGATACTGATGCAGGGCAGTCCGCAGGAGGTGTTCACCTCAGCGCTGATCGAAGCGATGTATGGCATACATACCCGGGTAGAAAGCATGCTTGATGACCACGTCCGCATCTGTGTTCCTACAGAAATATGATATGAGGAGATCAATCGCTATGAAGAAGAACCTGTGCCTGTTCCTGTCCATTCTCCTGTTGTCGGCCCTAATGGCGCCCGCTGTCACACTTGCCGGAGAGACCAAGACCTTTGTTGACTCCACCGGGCGCAGCGTGGCCCTGCCGGCGCGCATCCAACGCATCGCGCCTTCCGGTCCCTTGGCCCAGATGGTGCTAATGTCCCTGGTCCCGGAGCGTTTTGTCGGCCTGGCCGGGCCCATTGACAAGCAGGATGAGCAATACCTTGGGCAAATCACCCGGTTGCCCGTTATCGGTCAGTTGTACGGCACACGGGGGGAACTGAACCTGGAGGAGCTGGCCAGACTTGATCCGCAGGTGATCATCGATGTGGGCGAGCCCAAGCTCTCCATCAAGGAGGATATGGACGCCCTGCAGGCGCAGCTTGGCATCCCCTGTGTGCACATCAGCATGAACCTGAAAGACGCGGGGCAGGCTTATCGCCAGCTGGGTTTGCTGCTGGACACGCAGGAAAAGGCGGAGGAGCTGGCGGCATACTGTGACAGCGCTTACCAGAGGGCTGAAAGGATTGCGGGGCTGGTGGCGGACAAGAAGGTCAGGATGCTATACTGCCTTGGCGATGCCGGGCTCAATGTGATCGCAAGCGGCAGCTATCACGCCGAGATGATCGACCTGGTGGCGGATAATGCTGCTGTTATTGAGAATCCGACTTCCAAGGGCACCGGTAACGAAGTGGACATGGAGCAGCTCTACCTGTGGAACCCGGATTTCATCGTGTTTGCCCCGGGCAGTGTATACCTGAAGGTAGCTTACGACCCACTTTGGCAGAGCCTGAATGCTATTGGGAAGGGCCGATATGTTGAGGCGCCATACGGACCCTACAACTGGATGGGCTTTCCGGCCTCGGTGCAGCGGTATCTTGGCATGATCTGGCTGCAGAATCTTCTCTATCCGCAGGCTGCCGATTATGACCTGAAGGAAGAGATCACCGTTTACTACAAGCTGTTCTATGGCTGCGACCTGACGCAGGCGCAGTATGACGCCTTGATGGAACACGCGCTGATTCCATAGTCAGTACAGCACCTTGCTTAGGAATTCCCTTGTCCTCTCACCCCTGGGATGGTCGAATATTTCGGCCGGGCTGCCTTGCTCGGCGATCAGGCCTTCGTCCATGAACAGGACGCGGCTGGACACTTCGCGGGCAAATCCCATCTCGTGCGTCACAATGATGCTGGTCATGCCGCCTGCTACCAGCTGCTTGATGACGGCCAGCACCTCGCCCACCATCTCGGGGTCCAGCGCGCTGGTCGGTTCGTCAAACAGCATGACTTCAGGATCCATCGCCAGGGCCCGCACAATGGCAAGGCGCTGTTTTTGCCCGCCCGACAGGCGCCGGGGATGCTCGTCGCGCTTGTCGTACAGGCCGACGCGGTTAAGCAGTTCCAGTGCATAATTATCCATTTCCTGTTTGCCGCGTTTCTTGAGCATCACGGGCGCCAGGGTGATGTTTTCCTTCACGCTCAGGTGGGGAAAGATGTTGAAGTGCTGAAAAACCATGCCCATGCGCTGGCGGTGCTTGTCGACATCCACGCCCTTGCTTGTCAAGTCTACCCCGTGGAAGAGCACATGGCCCGACGTGGGCATCTCAAGCAGGTTGAGGCAGCGCAGAAAGGTGGATTTACCCGAGCCCGAAGGTCCGATGATGGAGATCACTTCGCCCTTGACGACCTTCTCGTTGATGCCGCGCAGCACCTTGAGATGGCCGAAATCCTTCATGAGGCCAACTGTTTCAATCACTTTCCTTCATTCTCCTTTCAAGTTTCGCTATGCCTTTGGACAGGGTGAATGTCACGATGAAATAGATGACGCCAACGATGATCAGCGGCTCAATGACCAGGAACATGTTGCCGCGGATGACGTTGTACTGCGTCATCAGGTCACCCACAAAGAAAGTGGAGGCAAGCGAGGTCTCCTTGATGACGGTGACGAATTCGTTGGCCAGGGCCGGCAGGATGTTCTTGACGGCCTGGGGCATGATGATGCGCAGCATGGTCTGGCTGCTGTTCAGGCCCAGGGTCCTGGCGGCTTCGGCCTGGCCGGAGTCGACCGCCTGGATGCCAGCCCTGACGATCTCGCATACATAGCCGGCCGAGTTGAATATCAGGGCTGTCACGATGCAGGCGAACTTCGACAGTTCCAGCATCGGCAGCAGCTCGGGCAGCATGAAATAGAAGAAGTAAAGCTGAAGCAGCAGGGGTGTGCCGCGCACGACCTCCACATAGCCCGTGGCGATCCCGCGCACGACGGCGACTTTGGAGCGCCGCATCAGGGCCAATACCGATCCAAGCAGCGTTCCGCCCAACACCGCGAACAAACTCAGCAGCAGCGTGAAGTACAGCCCCTGGCCGAACAGCGTGCCGTAGCGGCTCATCACCTTGCTCAGGTTGGGCAGCATATTGCTAAACACCCTTCAAGTCCTCCTCATCCCGCGCTTCAAGTTCGCGCAGGGCCTCCCATATCATGGGCTCCGTTACTACATAGGGCAAGAACTGCATATCCGGCTGCATAAGCACCTCAGACAGCGCCTTCCCAAAGTCAGCGTCATTCAGATCGATGCCCATCTGCTTCAAGCTGACGGGCACTTTTAATGCGGTCAGCAGCTGCCGCAGCGCCAGCGCTTTTTCCGTCTGACCGTCCATCACCAGCTGCGCCAGCGCGCCCCAGGCCACCACATCGCCGTGCAGCAGGTTTTTCATTTGGGGCAAATGCGCCAGCGCGTAGTACAGGGAATGCGCCAGCGCGCCGTTGAAGCGCTCCTTGACCAGCAGCGACACATAGCCGGTGCTGACGATGCTGCACAGGCTGACCATTTCCAGCGATGGGCCGGCAAGACCTGAGCGCGCTTCAGCCATCGCCTGCGGGCCATGGGCTGAAAGCTGGTCGAAAAGCCCTTGGGCGATCGAGATCCCCAGCGCGTCGGCGTGGTCTGTCAAAGCGCCGCGCGCCGCAAACGGCGTCTCCACATGCTTGGCCAGGCTGTCGCCTATGCCCGCGCGCAGGTACATTTGCGGCGCACGGGCGAGTATATCGGAGTCGATGAAGCAGTGCAGGGGCGCCCGGTTTAGAAAGAGAAAACGCTCAAAGGCGCCTGCCTCATCATACAGCACGCTTAGTTTTGTCACCGCGGCGCAGGTGGCGGCGATGGTGGGCAGCGTGAATACGGGCAGCCCCGCCAATTCGCCGGCCGCCTTGGCTGAATCAAGCGCCCGGCCGCCGCCCATGCCGCAGATCACGTCGGCCCCAAGCTGATGGGCCGCCTGCGCCAGGGTCTGCGCCGCCTTGAAAGTGCAGTCGGCCCCGTAATGCAGGCTTCCCGCCAGCGTAAGTTCTTTGCCCGCCAGCGCCTGCACAAGCTTCGTTTGCCCGGCCTGAAGCGCCTTGCGCCCGCCGATGAGCAGCAGGCGCCTGCCCTGGGGCAGTGCCTGCGCCGCAAGCGCCTGATAGGCATCCTTCCCTATCGTATAGCCTGGCAGGTCCACGCGTCTTTGCGTTTCGCTCACGGCCGCAGGCCCTTCAGCCGCTCAAGCGCTTCCAGCAGCGTGCGCTGTTCGCGGGCGAAATGCAGGCGGATGTATTGGTCTCCCCCCGTGCGGAAGAAGCTGGAGCCCGGCACTGCCGCTACACCCAGGTTCTTGATCATCCATTCGCACAGGGAATAATCGTCAAAACCGGCAAATCGCGGCTGCGCCAGGATGTCCGTGACGTCAATCAGCACAAAATAGGCGCCCTGGGGATCGTTGTGCTTCAAGCCTATCGCGTCCAGGCCCTTGATCAGGCAGTCCCGCTTCTGGGTGTAGAGCGCCTGCAGGCCCAGGTAATAGTCCCGGTTGAAGCGCAGGCCCGGCAGCACTGCCGCCTGCAGCGGGGCGGCGGCGCCGATGGTCAGGAAATCATGCACCTTGCGCGCGCCGTCAATGACATGGGCCGGCCCCAGCACATAACCGATGCGCCAGCCTGTGATGGAATAGGTCTTGGACAAGGAACTGCAGCACAGGGTGTAATCCCGCATGCCGGGCAGCGCAGCCATGTGCGTATGCACGTGGGGGGCGTAGACGATGTGTTCATATACTTCATCCGTGATGGCAAAGGCGTCGTGCTGCCTGACAAGGCCGCCGATGTAAGTCAGCTCTTCGCGTGTAAAGACCTTGCCGCAGGGGTTTGAGGGGTTGCAGATGATGATGGCCTTGGGCTTCTGACTGAAAGCCGCCTCCAGCGCTTCCCTGTCGATATGGAAATCAGGCGCCACCAGCGGCACGAATATCGGCGATGCCCCGCAGAGGATGGCGTCGGCCCCGTAATTTTCATAGAAGGGGGAAAATACGATGACCTTGTCACCCGGGTTGCACACGGTCATCATCGCGCAGATCATAGCTTCGGTTCCTCCGCAGGTGACCACGACCTCGCTTTGCGGGTCATAGTCGATGCCGGAGAAAACCTTCTGCTTTTCCACCAGCGCCTGCCTGAAATCCTCAGCGCCAAAGGTCACGGCATATTGGTGCGGGCCCGTATAGGCGACTTGCGCCAGCGCCTGCAGCAGTTCCTGCGGCGGGGGAAAGTCCGGAAAACCCTGCGAAAGGTTGATGGCCCCATAGGCATCGCTGATGCGGGTCATGCGTCGGATAACGGAATCCGTAAAGGTGGCAACACGGCTGCTGAGCGATGGCATAGGGCCCTCCTGCATGAATACACATAATCCGGTACAGGCGCGAGTATAGCATGACAGCCTCTTGATGTAAAGTATATGCTCAAATGCAAGATTGTACTTCTGTGGTACCTCGGAAAAAATAAATGCATAATTTACATAAAAGAGTATTGACATACATTTGTGGGGGTGCTATCCTTGCGGCATTCCAACATTCGAGGAGGGCATGACCATGACAAATCTTCTGAAAAAGACACTGTGCGGCATACTGGCGCTCAGCCTGTGCCTGGGACTTGGCTCAAGCGTCGCATTGGCATCCGACAGCCTGGCGGCTGTCAAACAGGCAATCTTGGACATTTGAGAATCGCCAACCAAGCGGCGGCCGCCCCGAGTGGCCGCTGTTTATATTTGAAGTCGGCACTTTGCGCCATATCTGTGGTATAGAAGGAATATATTTCAAAGCACAACGAAGAAAAGAGGAGCGCAGGGGCATTCCGGCCGCTATCATGTCAATATCCTTGCGCAAACAAAAAGGGCCCTGAAGCAAGGCTGCTTAAGGGCCCTTCATTTGGGTTAAGCCTTCAGGATCTTGGAAAGGAAGTTTCGCAGCCTTTCGTTTTGCGGGCTGCCAAACAGCTGGCTGGGGGTGTTTTGCTCCACAATGAGACCTTCGTCCATGAACATCACGCGGTTTGCCACCTCGCGGGCGAAGCCCATCTCGTGAGTGACGATGACCATTGTCATACCCTCCAGGGCTACTTCGCGGATGACATCCAGCACCTCGCCCACCATTTCGGGGTCAAGCGAAGAGGTGGGTTCGTCAAAGAGCATTACCTTGGGGTTCATCGCCAGCGCGCGGATGATTGCCACGCGCTGTTTCTGCCCGCCGGACAGCATGGCGGGGTAGGTGTCCGCCTTGTCGGTCAGGCCGATGCGTTCAAGGAGCGCGCGAGCCTTCTCGCGTGCCTGCTGCGGGGTCTGCAGTTTCAGGTTGATTGGGGCCAGGGTGATGTTGTCCAGGATGCTCAGGTGGGGGAAGAGGTTGAAGTGTTGAAAAACCATGCCCATCTTTTGGCGCACCTTGTCAATATCGCAGCCCTTGGCTGCGATGTTCAATCCCTCAAACCAGATTTCGCCCCCGGTGGGCTTTTCCAATAGGTTCAGGCAGCGAAGGAAGGTGCTTTTGCCTGAGCCCGAGGGGCCGATGATAGCCACCTTCTCACCTTGTGTGATGCTTTGGGTAATTCCATTGAGCACCTTGAGCGGCCCAAAGTTTTTTTGCAGATTTTTAACCTCGATCACTGCGCGACAACCTCTTTTCCAATCTCTTCTGCACGGCCGCCAGACCGGCGACCATGATGAGGTAAAGGGCCGCGGCCAGATACAGCGGCATGGAGTTGAATGTGCGGCCGCGGATGCCGTCGGCCACCTTGGTCAGGTCGCGCACGGCGATATAGCCCGCGACCGAGGTCTCCTTGAGCAAGGCGATGAACTCGTTGAACAGCGCTGGTAAGGTATTCTTCACAGCCTGGGGCAGCACGATAAGCTTCATGGTCTTCCACTGGCCAATGCCCAGCGAACGCCCTGCTTCCTGCTGGCCTATGTCGATGGAGTTGAGCCCGCTGCGGAAGATCTCGGACACATAGGCGCCGGAGTTGATGCCAAAGCCGATGATGCAGGCGTTAAGGCCCTCGGTAAAATAGGAAAGGTTATAAAGGATGAGCAGCTGCACGATGATGGGTGTCCCCCGGATGATTGTGGTGTAAGCGTTGCACACCGCCGCAGCGCCCTTCCACAGGCGTGATGCCTTTGTGGCGGCGACGTGCTTGATGATGGACACCACAAGTCCGATGAGGATACCAATCAGGCAGGCGGCTGCAGCGATTAGGAGGGTGTTCTTTAGACCTTCCGCATATAGTTTCCACCGGTTTTCGCGCAGCAGTGCACCTTGCAGGTCCTGAATTAGTTTTTCAAATCCGCTCATGTCAAGTCTCCGTAATCAGTGCGATTGCCGCGGCAGGAAAGGCGTGAAAGGCCGGCCGGCTCTTCATCGGAGTCCGGCCGGGCCTTCTTGCGGGGGACGGAGCCGGCTTAGTCACCTGCGCCTTCCACCATGTGCTTGTCAATGGAGGCCTGCAGGACGCCGCTGTCGATGGCTTCCTGGAGCACTTCATTAATGAAGGTCACCAGGTCTTCCTTGCCCTTGGCGATACCCATTGCGTTGTTTTCCGCGGCGGCTATTTCTTCCAGCAGCGTCAGCTTGCCTTCGCTGTTTTTGACCATACTCTGGGCGGGCAGTTTGTCCATCACGCAGGCATCGGCTTTTCCGTTCTGTACGGAGTTGACTGCTTCCACCGCACTCTTGAACTGCTGCAGGCTGGCGTCCTTGATGTTTTCAGAGGCCCAGATATCGCCGGTGGTGGATTCCTGCACGGCAATCTTCTTGCCCTCCAGATCCGCCAGCACCTTGATAGGACTGTCTTGTGGGACAATCACCAGCAAGCCGCTGATGAAATAGACCGTGGAGAAATCTATCTGCTCCTGGCGCTCCGCGGTGACGGTCATGCCGGCGGCCACAAAATCACCCTTGCCGCCCTTGAGGGCCTCGATAAGCAGGCCGAAGTCCATGTCAACGACCTCCAGCTGAACACCCAGTTTGTCGGCGACCAGCTGGGACAAGTCAATGTCGATGCCGGCAATCGCCGTATCCTTGATGTACTCAAAAGGTGGGAAAGTGGCGTTGGTCATCATGACAATTTTGCCCTTGGCCTTGATGGCATCAAGCGTGGGGGTCGCGGTCTGGGCCAGGGCCCCGGTGGCCAGGCCGAGGACCATCAGCAGGCACAGGGCGGCGGTTAGCATTTTCTTCATGATTGGTTTCCTCCCATTTCTTGGTTTAGGCCCGCTTCAGCGGGAATAAGCACAGTATATATGCATAATTAATCATTGTCAATGGGTAAAGATGCAAATCTCTCACTTTTTTGTGCGCCGATTTGTGGGTGAAAACAATTGCGGATATACCGGTTATGACTAAAAATTTCAAGGAAATCAAGCGATCGTCAAGAGAAAGTGATGGGATATTACAATTCCTTTGTGAAAACTGACTGTGAGATACTCTGCAAGAATATACAATTCATCCAGGTAAATATCAACGCGCGGGCATTGAACAGTATATTATCGTCTTGGCGTACGTGCCATAGACACTCATCCCCAGCGCCATTGAAAAGGGCATCCAATTGACTGTTTAGAGCGCGGTGCCGCCGCGCATTCAGGCTTTGCCGCACCGCTTTTTCAGCTGCGCCTGTACCTTGATGGGCAGGCCGTAGAGGTTGATAAAGCCGGCTGCGTCCGACTGTTTGTAGTCGCTTTCACCAAAAGTGGCCATGGCTTCCGAATAAAGTGAGCAGGGGCTTTCCATCCCGGCCGGGATGATGTTGCCCTTATAGAGTTTTAGGCGCACAGTGCCGGTAACGTTTTCCTGGGTTTTGTCCACAAAGGCGGAGATTGCCTCGCGCAGCGGAGTGAACCACTGGCCGTTGTAAACAAGTTCGGCAAATGTCAGGGCCAGTTCCGCCTTTTTGTGGGCAGTCATCTTATCCAGGCAGATGGACTCAAGCAGGCTGTGGGCCTTGTACAGGATGCTGCCGCCGGGCGTTTCATATATGCCTCGGCTCTTCATGCCAACCAAACGGTTTTCCACGATGTCCTGGATGCCGATCCCGTTTTTCCCGCCTACATCGTTCAAGAGACAAATAATGTCCTTGACGCTCATCGCGATGCCGTCGACCGCCACCGGCACGCCTTGAACAAAATCAACGCTGACGTATGCAGGCTTGTCGGGCGCGTCCATCGGCGAGAGGCACATCTCCAGAAAGCCCTTCTTTTCATAAGTGGGTTCGTTAGCAGGATTCTCAAGGTCCATGCCCTCATGGCTGAGGTGCCAGAGGTTTTTATCCTTGGAGTAGTTGGTTTCACGGGTGATTTTAAGCGGGATTCCATGCTGCTGGGCGTAGTCGATCTCCTCTTCGCGGCTGACGATGTCCCACTCGCGCCAGGGCGCGATCACCTTCATGTCAGGGGCGTAGTGCTTGATGGCCAGCTCAAAGCGCACCTGGTCATTGCCCTTGCCGGTACAGCCGTGGCAGATGGCGTCCGCCTCTTCCTTGAGCGCGATTTCCACAAGCCGCTGCGCGATGCAGGGCCTTGCAGTGCTCGTACCCAGCAGATATTCCTCGTAGACTGCCCCTGCCTTGAGCGTGGGCAGGATAAAATCATTGGCATAAATGTCCGTCAGGTCCTCGATATACAGTTTGGAAGCGCCGGTCATCAGTGCCTTCTCTTCAAGACCGTCTGTCTCATTACCTTGGCCAACGTTGCCGCAGACAGCGATAACCTCGCAGTCTTTGTAGTTTTCCTTCAGCCAGGGGATGATAATCGATGTGTCAAGACCGCCCGAGTATGCCAATACGATTTTTTTGAGCCCTTCCATAACATCCTCCATAAAACATAATCATGCAATATAATACATATTTATAACATCCTGTCAAGAGGGATCATTGCGGTATTTAGAGAAAATGTTGATTGAATAGTTTATATATTACCCAGTATATGTATCAGGCTGCTTGCATGAAAAACGTGTATTAATACATAAATTATGCACTCTCACACTTGCTCAGCAAGCCAATTTGCGCTATACTTGCTGAAACCGGCCCAGCTTGGGAATTGATTCATCCGGTTTGCGGCAGAAAGCATAGACAGACCTGATGACGAACATCATACTGGGCGCGCTTGTGGGGTTGTGGTATCATGAGTGATCCTTGGACCTGTGCTACAACTTTTCTAATGTCTGTTGACATTAAGCACTACCACAACATCTCCATCATGCCAACGGCATACGGTCAGGGGCTTACTTTCCTGATGCTTACCGAAACACAGCGCGGTCAGGATGAGAACAAATAACAAAGAAGAAAAGAGGGGGGACACCATGCGTTACCTTACACCTGCCCCGGAACTGAAGATCTCCGAAATCGCCGTCGGCTGCATGCGCATTTCGGACATGAAGGCCAAGGAAGTCGCGGAGCTGATTGCCGGCGCCCACGACTGCGGCGTGAACTTCTATGACCACGCCGACATCTACGGCGACGGCAAGAGCGAGGAGGTCTTTGGCAAGGCCTTC
Organism: uncultured Christensenella sp.; assembly: GCA_964584685.1. Classification (GTDB taxonomy): domain Bacteria; phylum Bacillota; class Clostridia; order Christensenellales; family Aristaeellaceae; genus UBA1038. The sequence continues at coordinate 15,757 of CAZPBJ010000066.1, forward strand.
CATACCGCGGCTATCTCCCGCG
>CAZPBJ010000067.1:0-15731 GCA_964584685.1 uncultured Christensenella sp.
CCAGGCGCACGACGGCGGCTCGGTCACCGAGCGCCACCTGATGCAGGCGCTGGCAAAACGGGAGAATCCCAACCTGACCATGCTTGAGGAGTATGACCGCATCGGCGTGCTCAAGAAGGATTTTATCCCAAAGGTCTACATCGACGCATCGGACGAGTGCCCCGGGTTTGCGGACTTCATCGATTTTTGCAAAACCACCGGCGGCATCCTGGCTTATCCGTACCTGGGGGATGTGACGCAGTCCGTGACGGGTGACAAGAAGGCGCAGAAGTTTGAGGACGACAACCTGGAGCTGCTCTTTCAAACCCTTTGCGATTACGGCGTGAAGGCGGTCACCTATATGCCTACGCGCAATACCGACGCTCAGCTTGAGCGGCTTCGGGCATTATGCGACAGGCATGGCATGATGCAGATCAGCGGCGAGGATATCAACTCCCCGCGGCAGAGCTTTGTCATCGAGAAAATGAAGGAAGACCGGTTCAGCGACCTGATCAAAAGCACCTGGCACCTGATCGAGCATGAGAATGGAGGAAGCATGGCATGAAGACCAAAGCGGTTCGCCTTTACGGCAAAAATGACCTGAGGCTGGAGGAATTTGAACTGTCCCCTCTGGGGGACGACAGCGTCATTTGCGAGGTAGTCGCCGACAGCATCTGCATGAGCAGCTACAAGGCGACCTCGCAGGGTGCGGATCACGTCCGCGTTCCAAACGATGTCGCTACCAACCCTATTATCATTGGGCATGAGTTTTGCGGCCGTGTTGCAGCGGTTGGCAAGAATTGGGCGCATCAGTTCAAGCCCGGCGACGGCTTTGTCATTCAGCCGGCCCACTCCTTCAAAGGATCGCTGGAAGCGCCGGGTTATTCCTACCGCGAGTGCGGCGGCGACGCCACCTATGTCAGCATCCCCATCGAGACCCTCAAAATGGACTGCCTCATCCCCTACCATTCCGACACCTATTTCCTAGGCGCCCTGACAGAGCCCATGAGCTGCGTCATCGCCAGCTTCCATGCCATGTACCATACGCGCGACGGCGAGTATGTGCACGACATGGGGATCGTTGAAGGCGGCGCGCTGGCGCTGCTTGCCGGGGTGGGCCCCATGGGCCTTGCGGCGCTTGACTACGCCCTGCACTGCGATCGCAGGCCCGGGCTCCTGGTTGTCACGGATATCGATGACGCGAGGCTGAAGCGGGCTGAGTCCATCTATACCCGCAGCCACGCCAAAGAACTGGGCATCGACCTGCACTATGTCAATACCCGCAGCCTTGAAGATCCGATAGCAACCCTGAAGGAACTTGCCGGCGGCAAGGGCTATGACGATGTCTTTTGCTTCGCGCCCGTTCGCCCGGTCGTTGAACAGGCTGACGCCATATTGGCTGTGGACGGCTGCCTCAACTTCTTTGCCGGGCCCTCCGACCCCAAGTTCGCCGCGATGATGAATTTCTACAATGTTCATTACCGGCGCACCCATGTTGTGGCGACTTCCCATGGCAACACGGAGGACATGCGCGAAGCCATCCTGATGATGACGCAGGGCAAGCTGAACCCCGCGGCCATGGTCACCCATGTCGGCGGACTTGACTGCGTGGCGGAAACCACCATGAACCTCCCGCATATCCCCGGCGCCAAGAAACTCATCTACACCCACATCAGCCTGCCCCTGACCGCTATCGATGATTTCGCCGAAAAAGGCAAGTCTGACCCACTGTTCAGCGAATTGGACCAAATCGTGAAGGCGAACAACGGACTTTGGTGCGGCAAAGCGGAAAAGCTGCTGCTGGAGAGGGCAAACCCGATTGGTTAATACATTGCCGCGATACATGGCCCAAAGGATATAAAGGAGGCAAATCCCCATGGCATACCCCGTCATACTGCCCCGTCAAGGGCAGTCGGTGGAAAGCTGCATCATCACGCAATGGAACAAGAAAGTCGGCGACGAAGTCAAGGCAGGCGATGTCCTTTTTACCTATGAGACAGACAAAGCCGCTTTTGAGGAACAGGCCAAGGAAAACGGAAAGCTGTTGGCTGTGTTTTTCAATGAAGACGATGATGTGCCGGTGTTGACGACAGTCGCTGTCATCGGAAAAGACGGTGAGGATATTTCCGCATTGACCGGGCTGACATCCGATCAGGGAACAGCCACTGATATTGATACGCAGCCTGCCGTATCACAGGCTCCTGAGCAGCCCGATCCGGTCATCCCGCAGCGGAATGAATCCATTCAGGCTGCGGGCGTATCTCCCCGCGCGCGCGCCACAGCCGGCCGTCTGGGCGTAGATGTGGCGTTCGCGGTGCCAACAGGCCCTCAGGGACGTGTCATCGAGCGGGATATATTCGCTGCGCGCGCGTCGGCATCCGCATCAGTAAAAGAAAGAGCCCAATCAGAGAAACAAGCCATTGCGTTGCCTCAACCCTCTATGCCATCCGAACCCACGGGGCAGCGCGCTTTCTCTGAGGTCAAACTGTCCAATATCCGCCGCGTCATCGCAAAGACCATGCAGGAAAGCATCAGCCAGATGGCTCAGCTGACCCACCACTCCTCATTTGACGCCACGAATCTGCTCGCCCTGCGCGAGCAGTTCAAGAAAGCGCCGGAAGAACTGGGGCTGGGCAGCATCACCATCAACGACCTGATTCTGTTCGCGGCTTCGCGTACATTGGCAAAGCACCCTGAGATGAACGCGCACTTCCTGGGTGACCGCATCCGTCAGTATGAGCATGTCAACCTGGGGATCGCGGTCGATACGCCCCGCGGGCTGCTGGTTCCCACCCTGTTTGACGCGGATTTGAAGAGCCTGAGGCAGATATCGAGGGAGGCCAAGGAAACGGCCAAACTGGCGCAAAGCGGCAGCATCAATCCCGACCTGCTGACAGAAGGCACTTTCACTGTCAGCAACCTGGGCGCCCTGGGAATAGAGATATTTACCCCCATCATCAACCCGCCGCAGGTAGGCATCCTGGGCGTGAACTGCGTCATCGAGCGCGTGCGCTCGGCAGGCAGCCATATCACAGCCTATCCCGCCATGGGGCTGTCCCTGACCTATGACCACCGCGCGGTGGACGGGGCGCCTGCCTCCCGCTTCCTGAAGGACCTGGTAACCGCGCTTGAAAACATCGGCACATTATTGGTAAGCTGAAATGGAGAAGAGACCATGATATATGACCTGATCATCCTGGGCGGCGGGCCGGCGGGATATCTGGCCGCCGAGCGCGCGGGGCATGCGGGCCTGTCCGTGCTGCTGTTTGAAGAGCGCACAGTTGGCGGCGTTTGCCTCAACGAGGGCTGCATCCCCACCAAGACCCTGCTGTACAGTGCGAAAATCCTTGACAATGCGAGGCATGGAGAAAAATACGGCGTCAAGGCTGAAAATCTCACCATCGACCACGCGGCTGTCATCAAGCGCAAGGACAAAGTTGTCAAGATCGTGGTTTCGGGTGTCAAATCGAGCCTGAAATCAAGCGGCGTGACGGTGCTGAATGAGCATGCCCGCATTAGCGGCAAAGGACCAGATGGCTACAAGGTAAGCGGTTCAAGTGAAACGTTCGCCGGCAAGCGCTTGCTGATCGCCACCGGTTCCTCACCTGCCATACCCCCCATTCCGGGTCTAAAGGAAGGGATGGAAAGCGGGTTCGTGCTCACCAACAGAGAGATCCTGGACTTGAAGGAGAAACCTGAGCGCCTGTGCGTGATTGGCGGGGGTATCATCGGCCTGGAGACGGCCAGCTATTTTTGTTCCATCGGATCGCAGGTGACTGTCATCGAGATGCTGGACCATATCGCGGGCGAGAATGACCGGGACCTGATCAAACTGCTTCAGGCGGATTTTGAAAAGCGCGGTATCGCCTTTGAACTAAACGCGAAGGTGACAGCCCTTGAAAAGGACAGTGTGCGCTACGAGAAGAACGGGCAAAACCAAACCGCGCGGGCGGACAAGGTCCTGCTGTCCATCGGGCGCAGGCCAAATACCCGGGATATCGGCCTTGAAAGCATCGGCGTATTGACCGACCGCGGCGCCGTTGTCACGGACAGCCATATGCTGACCAGCCAGCCGGACGTATATGCCGCGGGCGATGTCAACGGCATGAGCATGCTGGCGCATACGGCCTACAGGGAAGCCGAGGTGGCTGTGAACCGCATGCTGGGCAAGCGGGACACCATGCGTTACGACGCCATCCCCTCTGTGCTCTATACCAATCCCGAACTGGCCTCGGTTGGCGAAACCGAAGCCAGCGCCAAGGCAAAAGGGCTGCCCTGCAAGACTGTTTCGCTGTCCATGCGCTTTTCGGGCCGCTATGTCGCGGAGAACGAGGGCGGCAACGGCATGCTCAAGCTGGTGGTCAACGAAAAGACCCGGCAGATATTGGGCCTGCAGGCCTTGTGCAATTACGCTTCAGAGTTTATCATCGCCGCGGGCACCTATGTTGAGTTGGGGCTTAGCCTGGATGAAATCAAGAAGATCGTCTTCCCGCATCCCACCGTGTGTGAGATCATCCGTGAAGCGGTCTTTCAGTATGAGTGAGGTTTGAAAAGATGAGTAAACAGCTGGAAGTATCCCCCAAGAAAGTGCGCGCCAAAGGCAAGCTGAGCTTCCCCGAGATCCCGGTCAATGTATACCAGTCAAGCGTGAAGGATGAGAAGAACAACTATTCCAAGCACGAATTCCTGACGATCTATCGGGACATGTGCTATATCCGCGAGTTTGAGACCATGCTCAACCTCATCAAAACCAAAGGCGAGTACGCAGGCATCGCCTACAACCATCCGGGCCCCGCGCACCTGGGCATTGGGCAGGAGGCCGCCTACGTTGGCGCGGCCTATATGCTGACGCTGGATGACTATACCTTCGGCAGCCACCGCAGCCACGGCGAAATCCTGGCTAAAGGCCTGCGCAGCATCGAGATCCTGGACGACAAACAGCTGTCGGGCATCATGGAAGGTTTCTTTGGCGGCAAGACGCTGAAAGTTGTGCGCGACAATAATAAGAGCGTCAAGGAAAACGGCGTCAACTTCCTGCTGTACGGTATGATGTGCGAAACCTTCGCGCGTGAAAACGGCTTTAACAAAGGCCTTGGCGGCTCCATGCACGCCTTCTTCACGCCCTTTGGCATTTATCCCAACAACGCCATCGTCGGCGGCAGCGGATCCATATCCCCCGGCGCAGCCCTTTATAAGCTCAGCAACAAGAAGCCGGGCGTCGTCGTATGCAATATTGGGGACGGCTCCATGTCCTGCGGTCCGGTCTGGGAAGGCCTCATGATGTCCACCATGGACCAGGTGCGCACCTTGTGGGGCGAGCATGGCGGCAGCACGCCTATCCTGTTCAATATCAATGATAATTTCTACGGCATGGGCGGGCAGACAGCAGGCGAAACTATGGGCATGGGCATGATCGCGCGCATCGCGGCAGGCGTATCCCCAAGTGCCCTGCACGCCGAGCGGGTGGATGGCTACAATCCGCTGGCCGTGATTGACGCCTACCGGCGCAAGCTGCCCCTAGCCAAAAAGGACGGGCCGGTGCTGCTGGATCTGGTGACTTACCGCGTCAGCGGCCACTCGCCGTCCGACTCCAGCTCTTACCGTTCCAAGGAAGAGATCGCCGCCTGGGAGGCGGAGGATAGCATCCAGGCCTTTGGCCGGCAAATCGTGGAAGCCGGTGTTGCCCTGCAGGATGAGCTGGATACCCTGTGGACAAAGGTGCGTGAAGACATGGCGCGCAACCTGAAGCTAGCCATCGATGACGCGGTTTCCCCCCACATCCCGCTGCTGACAGACGATCCCGACTATGTTGGCAACCTGATGTTCTCAAATGGGTATGTCCGTTCCTTTGATGAGAGCCGCAGACCCGATGTGCTGCTGCCGCGGGAGGAATGCCCGCGCGTCCAGCAGCTGGCCAAGAAAGAACGCTTTGGTTTTGACGCGCAGGGCAAGCCTGTCAGCAAGAACCGCGTTTACCAGCTGCGCGACGGCATCGCGGAGCCGATCATCAACAAGTTCTATGAAGATCCGACGCTCGTCGCCTTTGGCGAGGATGTGCGCGACTGGGGCGGGGCCTTTGCTGTCTACCGCGGCATGACCGAGGCTATCCCCTATCACCGCCTGTTCAACACGCCCATCGCGGAAGCAGGCATTGTGGGCGCCGCGGTTGGCTATGCGATGTCGGGCGGCCGCGTGGTGGCGGAGCTGATGTATTGCGATTTCCTCGGCCGCGCGGGTGACGAAGTCTTCAACCAACTGAGCAAGTGGCAGGCCATGAGCGCCGGCATGCTCAAGATGCCCGTTATCCTCAGGCTGAGCATCGGCAGCAAATACGGCGCCCAGCATTCCCAGGATTGGTCAGCCATGGTGGCCCATGTGCCGGGCTTGAAAGTGGTTTTCCCGGCCACGCCCTATGATGCCAAGGGTCTGATGCAGTCGGCGTTAAACGGCACCGACCCTGTTGTCTTCCTGGAAAGCCAGCGCATCTACGATGTGAGCGAACAGTTCCATGAAGGCGGCGTGCCGGAAAGCGAATATGAAATAACGATTGGCGACCCGGACATCAAGCGCGCCGGCAGCGATGTGACCATCCTGTCTATCGGCGCGGTCCTCTACAGGGCGCTTGAGGCAGCCGATATGCTCAAAGAGAAGTACGACTTGTCAGCCGAAGTCATCGACGCGCGCAGCATCGTGCCCTTTGACTACACAAAGGTGCTGGCATCCGTCAAGAAGACCGGTCGCATCATCATTACCGGTGACGCCTGCGAGCGCAACAGTTTCATGCGGCACATGGCTTCCACCATTACAGAACTTGCCTTTGACGATTTGGATGCGCCGCCCGTCGTCGTTGGCGCCAGGAACTGGATCACCCCGGCCCATGAAATGGAAGACGCCTTCTTCCCGCAGCCCCAGTGGCTGGTTGACGCCGTGCACGAGCGTATGCTCCCGCTGAAAGGCCATGTCAGCACGCGCAACTTCACCCTAGTGGAGCAAATCAGGGAGAATAAGCAGGGAGTATAGCGCGCGCATGAACCGGTATTTCGAAAGCCATGTATATGATCCGACCCAGAATCTCGCCATAGAGGAGGCTCTCCTGCTCAACCGGGCGGCAGAGCCTTCCCTTTTCCTTTGGCAAAACGCGCATACCGTCGTCATCGGCTGCAGCCAAAATGCCTGGAAGGAGTGCCGCACAGCCCTGCTGACACAGGAAGGCGGCCGCCTGGTGCGCCGTTCCACAGGCGGGGGCGCCGTATTTCATGACCTGGGCAACCTCAACTTCTCCTTTGTCATGCCAAAGGATATTTATGATGTGCAGCGCCAACTCTCGGTGATCCGAGGCGCCGTTGCGGATTTTGGAATAGAAACCCTCAGCTCCGGACGCAACGATATCGTGCTCAAGCAAAGCGGCGCGAAATTCTCGGGCAACGCGTTTCGCATCACGCAGGACGCCGCCCTGCACCACGGCACCATCCTGATGGACGTGGATATGGCCATGTTGGGACGCTACCTTGCCCCATCCCCCGAGAAACTGAAGGCAAAAGGCGTAGAAAGCGTGTGTGCCCGCGTGGGGAACTTGAAGGATTACGCGCCGACCATCACCATTGATCTGTTGAAAGAAGCCGTCAGGGACGCCTTTGCCAAGGAATACGGACCGACTGAATCGCTTGCGTGGGATGACGCGCTTGACCTCAGCCAGGTGAACATGCTGCGCGAAAAGTACCAATCCTGGGATTGGACCTATGGCCGCACGCCGCGCTTTGACATCACCCTGTCCACTCGATTCACCTGGGGGCAGGTTGAACTGCTGCTCTCCCTGAAAGACGGCCGCGTATCGGACGCGCAATGCTATACCGATGCCATGGACGCGGATCTGTCATCGCGCGTATGCCGGGGGCTTTCCGGGTGCGTATTTACTGCTGCCGCGCTGGCTGCCTGCTTTGAAAGCAGTATAGTGGCTGAGGAAGTGGATCTGGCAAACTGGCTGGCTGCGCAGGAACTATGAGCTATACAAAACCATATCAGTTAATTGGCTTCCTTGAAAGTATCAAAGAAACTGAGGGATCATAATGAGGAGGTATCGGGACCATTATCATGAATAAACGTGTGTTGGTACTGCTGTCCTCTTATAATGGGCAAAAACACATAAGAGAACAAATTCAAAGTATTATGGATCAGGAAACAGAGTATCAAATTGACTTAAGGATACGTGATGATGGCTCAACTGATAATACATGTCAAATAGTGGATGAAATGCAGCTTGAGTATCCCGACAGGATCGAACTGATAAGGGGCGAAAGAACAGGGTATAACGCGAGTTTCTTCAGCTTGATAAACAGTGCATACGGCTACACATACTACGCGTTGAGTGATCAGGATGATGTATGGCTGCCAAATAAGATACAGGCAGCCTGTGAACGTCTGGATAAAGAAAATAACAATTCCCCGCTTTTGTTTGCGTCAACGTCATACTTGGTTGGTGATGACTTAAAACCTTATGGGAAAACAAGAAGAAAGCTCAGGGAGTTCTCAACATACAATACGATAATACAGAATATTTGCCCGGGGCACACCCAGGTAATGAACAATTCGCTATTGGAACTTGTAAAGGGCAATATAGATACTTCAAGGATATATGTATATGATTCCTGGATAACAAATATGGCTGTTTTATATGGCAAAGTAATATTCAGCAATGATTCGTTTGCCTATTACCGCCAACATAATGCGAATCAACTGGGTTCAGGTGTTGGTTATATCGGTCAGCTTTTTACTAGCAGCAAAAGGACGAAGAGCGGCGATGGGTCAAGATATCGAAAGCAAATAGAGTACTTTGTCGATATGAATAAAGAGAAATTATCGCAAGAGAATATGCTGGATGAGTTGAATGCATTTATTGACGCGCATTCATTCCCAAAGAAGCTGAAATACTTATTTAACAGTAAGCTCTGCCGACAGAGCAAGCTTGAGACGTTTGCTTTTTATTTTGCAGTATTAACCGGTCGTTTTTAGATATGAGCTGAGGAACAGTTTGATCAATGTGAAATATCCGATTTGTGGAAAATATACGATTGGTTTACCGTAAGCATCATCCTTCACGACCCCTCTACTGCAGATTCCCGATCTTCCTGAGCGCTTCTTGCCAGATAGCGCCTGGATCTTTCAAGTATTCATCAATTATCGCAAGCTTTTTCCATGAGTCTTCCGGATCGCTGACCGGTTCGATGAGTTGTCGATAGCTCATGACCGGGATGTCATTGACGTCGTAAAACCCGACGTTCAGCTGCCTGAGCCATTTACCGACCGAAGTATCATTCCGCAAGAAAACCTTCTTACCCATCATCAGCAACAAATACAGGGTTCCCATTCCGGTCTGGAATCTCGCCCCATGGATCCAGATATCGACGCTGGCGACGAAATCCAGGTATTCCGAGAACGGAACGATCTTGCGCCGTACCTCAACCTTGTCAGCGCCGAACAGGCTGACGGCGTATTTTTCCACATCATCCGCATACGCTGGGGGATCGCCGTAAGCCAGAACAAGGGAAATGATAATGTTTTCTTCGGAAAATCTTGCGAGCATATCCAGTACATCGTAATGGTAGTCTTCCCGATATGCACTATGGCCAATCATGATCCGGACTGGCTCAACGGGCGCCCTGTATTTTGTGCCGGCTGATAAATTCCCTGTTGATCGCCGCCACATCGTCTATAGCATAACATACAAGAAAGGAGGGCATACCGGTTCCATAGAATTCGCGGATCACAGCCCTGTCACATGGTTGGCAATAGCATATTGCCCCAAATTCTCTGTTCTTGTTCCGTTTGCGCAACCATTCGTCCGTGCGCCTTTTCATGTAGTTGTCCAAATCATAGGCCGATGCGGTCTCGAACTGCCTGTGCGGCTGAATATGACAAAGATACAGGTCATGGCCCCATATGCACCAGGCCGCCTTCTTCATGTATGCATGAGGGATGCGCTCCAGTTGGGATGCGATCAGGTTGTTGGCGTGCAGGATGAAATGGCCGCAGACGGATATCAAAGGGAGTAGTTCCGACAATGTGGGGTCATTGAACATATCCCAGAATAACACGGGGTAGCGCTTCCTGTAGGATTCGTACTCCGACTGGTTGCACAAGACAAACAGGTGCTCTTGCGCATCGAAGCGACGATCCTCACATATCATTCTGATAATATTGCCGTTGAAGTACGATCCTATGACCGGGAATATATGAAGAAACTTTCTGCCTTCCACACGGTAAGCCAAGGTTTTTTCTTCTAGGCCTCCTGTCTCGGCAACTCGGCGCAGCTGCTTTTGCCTTGCTGTCTTCAGCGCATCCAGGGTCTTGCGAAAAAAAGGGATCATCAGCATCCGTTCCTCGATTCGTCTGGCTGGCCCGGTCAGCCTCAAAAAGAAAGATGTTATCCTCATGGAACATGAACCTGACCTTCCCTAAGTTGTTGATTGCCGCCATCATGTTGACTCATTCCGGGCGGGCCTTCACCTTGAGCACCGGCGGCTGTCCTTTGGGAGCGAATCCCCTCTGACGGTTCTGCTGATTGTCGATCCCCGTCTCGTCTCCCCAGTAGATCTCCGCATCCTCTTCCATCGCACGCTTCGCGATGGAAGAATAGTCTTCCTTCATGAATCGGTCTGCCTTCACATTGTCAACAAAATACGCCTTCTTCGTCGGCCGCTGGCAGGTGAACCCCCACCTCTTCATGTAATCCGTCACGCTGCGCAATGGCATTGTTACGCCATACTTCAGTTTGGCCAGTTGGCTGATGGCTTCCCGGGTCCATAACATGAAGCCCATCTTATACTGATCCGGCGTCTTGTCGATGATGCTGCGCTTCAGTTCCTGCTGCTGTTTGTCGCTCAAGAGCATAAAGGTCCGGTTTTCCTGCCACTCCTTTGTGGTCGAAGCGCTTCCGTTCCACCTCTTTCATACATGGACCATATGCGGCTGACAGCGCTTTGGTTCACTCCGGTCATTTATGCTATCCTTTCCCTGGAAAACTTTATCTGCTTCAAACGCACTACCCGCTTCCTGATCGTGAACATTTCGTCATTGTTGACTTTCCGTAAATCTACTCTTTCTATAAACCCATTATACTATGAAACCAAATATATGATAGTGTTTGTTTCCGGTTTAATATAATGAATCCTAACATCACCTACACAGTTTTCATCCGCGATATTCCGGAAAGAAGTTGCTTGTTCTTATTCCTGAAATTTGGCATAACCTGTTATAAATGGAATGATTTGATATCCGCGCACCTTGATAATAAAAAAATCGAGTGTTTCCAGCAAATTGCTTTTTGAATAAAAAGACTCCGTCATCTTCAGCTGCAGATAATCCACAACCATAATAAAAATATTGGAAGTTTCTTTTTTTTGCCCATCTGACCATTTCCTCAAAATACAAGTAATTCGAACAAACTTTCAGCCCTTCTTCATTAGTGCCCTCTAGATGACCAAATACCGTATTTGTCGACAAAAGATCAATGCCCATTCTAACTACATGGCCAGAGTATATCATCTTTGAAAGAATAACCTGGCCTTTCAAGTTATTCACCAGATTATGAAAAAAATCCTCATTGAAATAGTAATCTTTGTTCGATTTCACACGGTCCAGATTTTCATAGTAAAACTGAATAAACATCCCTACATCTTCATAACTGGGTGACAGGCTGAAATCAACTTCACCACCCATTTTTCTTGCTTTCCGCGCATATTTTCTTGCTGACTTGTCAAATTCTGTCAATACAGGGTCACTAGAGTTCCTCAAATCTGTAGCAAGCGCCTGTCGAGCATTGAACAATCGATATAAGCCGGAAAAGGCCTCCGCATTTTTCAATATTGGATGAAATCGGACGAATTCTGCAACAATCCTTTCATTCCAGCAGTGCTCATTTAAAGCTATTTCGAAGTTTTTAAGAAGAACACTTCGCATTCCAGGCGCTTCCGCGTCAATTAATGGCCCGCCATAGCCATAGGGCGTCATGATATCATAGTATTGAATCCCGTCAAGCAGATATGGCACAGGCCTTTTTAGATAAGGGTATAATATATGACCTTCATCGCATTCGAATTCAAATACATTATACTTTGCTTTATTGATATCCTCGTATAGCTTGCCATACAAGGGACAATAAAATATATCAATATCGGCTATTGTTTTCATTGTAGAAACCTCCGAAGGTTGCTGTAAAAATTAGTTCTCAACATTGGACTCCGATACCTATGTCAGGCTGCCTGGTTATCGAGTAAGTTGATCATGGTCTGCCCACAGTTTTTGCTCCGGTTGGTGAGTTTGTAAAGACCGTTTTTCGGCAGGAACGTCCCTTCTTTGGCTTGACTGAATTATTACACATGCAGGCGAGGCGCTTAAAGGCGCGCGCAGAGTGTTCATGGTGAGCCCAGTACAGCTGATCACTGCTGACGTATAGCAGACCCTGTATGTGGACGTCATACGATACCAAGTCCTCCATCGCCAGCTTGCTCGACGGTGCCATCGCGCGGTTGGTCACCATGGAGAACATCAGCCGATCCAGGCTCGCGTGATGGTTCCTGACGCTTTTCCATTCCCAATTGCTTCCAGAGCCCCTTCAACGCCCAGACGCCGACAAAACCATTGCTGCCGGTATACTCGTTCGCTTCCCCGGAAGCCTTGTCAAGCGCCGCAGAGACTTCCTGCGGGCTAAGATGCAAGGTAAGCGAGATGACCAAGGGCACCAACGAATACCATTTCTAATCCACTTCTGGTTTATGTATCGAAATGGCGTGCCAAGTTTTTGAATCTGTTTGCTATCATGCCGCCATTGATTTATTGTTGATACATCACCTTGTTGTAGTTCCCTTAAGATATACATTTTCTTATCTCCTCTGAAATGTAAATTATATCGTGTTCATTATATCGTTGATCGCATGGAATTGGTAAAATGTCTTCAGCCATATGCTTTTCACCAATACTGATATCATTTCTGTTCATGACATCAGGCCAGAGAAGAGGTATATATATTTTTCTCTCCTGTAATATTTTCCTGATCCCAAAACCTTTGTGTAATAGGAGGGGGTACATAAATGCTCCTTCTGGCGTGGATAAACGTAATTCGTTAGTATGTACAAAAATTTCATGAAGTAAGGCGAAATTATCCGACCTTCTTACTTTTACTTGATTATAGTCAATTGCCCTTAACAGATTATGAGTCAACCTGGACATTTTCTTAATTGTTTCTCTCTCAAAGAATTGATTATTATTTACGTAATCGAGATAAAAATCAGCAGCGTTTCTTTCATATCTACCCAGAAGAAAACGCATCCTATCATAGGATATATCAACCTCCAGCTCCCGATTGAGTATGGAATCTGTGTATAGGTATGCCCCGTCAGGTACGCCCAAAAACTTCCTGCATGAGTAGATTGTATCAATACCTTGGACAGGCATCTGAAAGAAAGCCTGAGCGTTGTCAACAATGATGCGAAAATATTCCTTTTGCCATTCCAGCATCTGTTGATTGCTGATCTGCCCGTAATAATTGACAATGTAAAGGTACTCATCCTCTTTTAGATTAGCTTCGAACAATGGCTGAAATGAGAGGTCAATATGATAATATTCATACGGAACGTCATGCCGTTCACACACCTGGCTGACTGAACCGCAAAGATAATAAGGGATATACAGTTTTCTGATTTTCCTGGATTCGAAGAGATAGGCCAAGGCATTCCGGCCGCAGTTAAGCCCATTTTGGGGTGGATGATATTCACTGCCGGTATAGGTATCAAGTTCTATGTAGCCGCCGATTTCTTTCATTGTACTCTCCTAATATACCACAACTGGATACAAGTCATTGATCTTTCTAAGGTTTTTTCTCATTGCTGAAGTAGAAGAGAACCTTACGAAAACAATGCCAGCTGCTTTTGACGCAATTTTCTGCAAAGGCAGGGAGTGAAGATCAGATGACATCAATCATTGGATTCTCTGTCTTTCCATTCAGAATCAAGCAAACCTATAATTATCACATTGTGGTATTTACCATATTTATACACTTCATCTCTAAGAGTCCCTTCTTGCGTAAAACCAAGCTTTTCACACATACGAAGTGATGGGATGTTGTTTTCCATAACGCGGCCATATATTTTGTGCATATTCAGTTCATTAAACACGTAATTAATAATTAGCGATCCGGCTTCCGTTGCGTAGCCATGCCCTGAATGTTTATTGCTGATCATTATTCCGCTCCAATGGACTTTTCGGTTAATGCGGTCAAAATCACGAAGACTGAGATATCCAATTGGCAAGTCTTCGTCACTTAAGCAGATTACCAAATATAACGGCTCGGCATTGTCGATTGCATTTTCAAGGAATTTCTGGTTCTGTGTTTTTGAAGAATATATTGAGTTTGCTCCTGTCAAACTGAAGATGTTTGTTTCAGATACAATTCCATTAATGAACCCAATATCATCATACTCAAATCGCCTTAAGTAAATCCGCTTTTTCATTATTTAGCCTCCCAATTATTCGTGTAATATGAACAATTCTTACTTTTATCACCCAATCGCGCTTTTTGTTCTGAACAGAATCAAGTAAAATCCATTGGTCACTAGTCCTGATCAGGGAGAAACTGCCAAGGTATGAAAAAAGCGGCTGCATTGTGCCTAAAGTCACATTACTCACAACCTCTTAAAAATCGCGTCGCATCCAATGATCATACCTGCCCTTCATCAAGATAGAAACGTTGATAGTATTCTTCATACTCCCCGTTCACAATTCGGTCAACCCAGTCCCGGTGACCCAGATACCACCCTATCGTCTCCATCATTCCCTGATCAAAACCATGTCTCGGGCCCCAGCCCAGCTGCGAAGTAATTTTTGTGTTGTCGATGGCGTAACGGCGGTCGTGTCCTGGCCGGTCTTTGACAAACGTAATCAGCGTCTCGCTCTTTCCCAAAGTTCTGATGATAAGCCTGACGATGTCGATATTCGTTCGCCCGTTGTTACCACCGATATTATAAATCTCACCATCCTTTCCATTTTCCAGTACCGTGTCGATGGCTTCGCAATGGTCTTCCACATGCAGCCAGTCCCGTATCTGCATCCCGTCCCCATATAAGGGCAATGG
This sequence comes from uncultured Christensenella sp., assembly GCA_964584685.1. GTDB lineage: Bacteria > Bacillota > Clostridia > Christensenellales > Aristaeellaceae > UBA1038. Next base: position 15,104 of record CAZPBJ010000067.1, read on the forward strand.
CCTGTCCATCAGGCAGTTGTTGATCATCAGCGGGATAAGTGTTTCGGGAAACTGGTAAGGGCCGTAGTTGTTGGAGCAGCGGGTAATATTAATCGGCAAATCGAATGTCTCATGATAGGCCCGCACAATGAGATCCGCGCTGGCCTTGGTCGCGGAATAGGGGTTGTTTGGCAGGAGGGGTGCCGATTCCACAAATTCCCTTCCTTGCCAAGGGCGCCGTACACCTCGTCGGTGGATACCTGAACGAATCTGACTCCAGGTTTATTCATCCGGCTGTGCTTGTTTTCGGGTTCGAGCTTCCAGTGATCCTTAGCCGCATTGAGCAGCACCTGCGTGCCGTTGACGTTGGTAGTCAAAAAAGCTTCAGGTTCGACGATTCTGCAATCCACATGGCTCTCTGCCGCGAAGTTGAACACGGCATCGATATCGTAAAGACTGAAAACCCTCCGCACAGCTTCACTGTCCCGAATATCCCCCCTGATAAAGAAATAATTAGTGTCTGCTGAATAACCACCAAATCAAGCACAAAGGCTCACAAACAGCGGATCTTTGACCGAAAACCATCGGTCCAAAGCTTCTTGAATCCGATAAAAAAGAAGCTGAAAAAGGGTTCGCACCCTCTTGAACA
>CAZPBJ010000068.1:0-15389 GCA_964584685.1 uncultured Christensenella sp.
GAACGCCCTTTATGAAAATATTCTCCGAGTTATTCACCAGGGCTGAATAGTAACTTCTTTCAAGCGCGTCTGCGTAAATTCCCCTTCCCCTTGTGCCTGCTTGACGCAAGCCCCGCGCGACAATATATGTTTCGCAAACAGGCTGAGCCCCGCAAGAAGAAAAGCCATTAGGAGAACAAACCACTCCTCAGTCAATGCGCCGCCAAAGAGGAGAAAGGCTGTCTCAGACAGGACGAGCCCGGCGCACAGGAAAGGGAGGAGATGCTGACTTTGCGCAAAAGGCATCTCGCTTGCCTTGTACTGACGTTTTGTCATGATATCCCGCCAGGTAAAAAACGAAAACGCGCTGACCATGCCCCGCCCGGTGAAGAACACCAGCGCCAGAAAGGGCAGTATGACATAGATCTGCCTAAATGCCGGTGTATTGGCGCGGCCCATGGCGTAGACGCACAGCGCCTGCACAACTGACAGCAAGCAAAGCTTCAGTTTATGCAGCAGCAAATGCCTGCCCCGCAAGACGGGAACATAGTATTCCCCCATGTATTCATAACCACCTTTTGCTGTCTTGGAAGGTTGATAATCAGCCAGATCTTTTCGCCCGCGCACGCGCATACCCCCTTTGTGTGTGATATAATAGCATAAAGAGGATGCGCAATCTACGCGGGCATATAGGTCTGTCAAGTGCTAAGGAGGCACAGTATGAAAACAAATGAAAAGGCCAAGAAAGCACTGTCCCTCACCCAGGAGATCTACTTTCAGCTGCGAGAGCACGCGCTTGCGCTTGCACTGGCCTGCACGCTGGACAAAAAGCAAGCCTGCGCAAAGAGCTGTGAAACCTTTGTACGTGCCGGAAAACGCGCATTATCAAATCCTCAGCGAAAAACCGATGTGCTGGGATACCTTTTTCGCCACGCCAAACAAGGCGGTATTTATGATGCCCGGCAATTTGACTTTTTGCCTGCCGATTTCGCAAAGCTCAACAAATTGTCCCGTGCCGCATGGGCCTTGACCAGGTCGGAAGGCATGGCGGCAGATGAAGCCATGAAAGTACTTGGAGCATCCCAAAGCGCATTCAGTCAGGCGATTGCCCAGGCAGATCAACTGCTGAACACCGGGCACGCCCGCAATTACAACCTTCTTGTAAGAAAAATGCAGGACAAGCGTGAAGTTTGGAGCGATGTTGGCTTCGCCCTGGAACAGTACTATCGGCTTGGGCACCAGGTGCGTATGGCCGTTGCCAGCATCCTGCTGACGATACTCCTTGTATTCGCGGTCAGAGAGGGCAGTTTGTGGATCAAGATACTGCGCTTCCCGGGAACTTTGGATAAGGCTGTCATAAGCCAAACTTACGACGATCCCGCATGCTATAAAAAGCAGCCCCTTGTACCCGGCATAGACAAGCCAGGTATCAGCGGGCATCTGGCGGCTCAGTTGGAAAACATAAAAGACGATGAGATGGTACGCGTCGCGCTCAGGTTTTATGACGCGGAATTGATGGCAGACATCAGGCAAAACGGCGATAACCTATTGGACATCTATTTGGACCTTTATCAGACAGGCATGGATCGCGGTCATATCCATACCTTGATAGCAAATGCGATCCAGCGCTATTACAGCAACTATAAACGCCCCTTCCAGGTGAAAGGCCGCACAGAAAACTTTGTTTCGCACTACGACAGCCTCCATACCTGCGCGCTCGACCTGGCAAGCGGCAGCAACTTCAGCAAGACCGTTGCCGCCCATCCGGAAATCTTCTCGTCCAGGGATAATTTTGATGCTTATTTGACCGGCAGCAGGTTTCGTCAGGATCTGCCGCAAGTGACCGATCTGCTCACATACGAGGCAATCATTCAAAGCCATATGGCAAGCGGCAAACCGCCATCCGCCACTGTTCAGGAAAAATACGAGAACCTTCTCTATGCCTTTACCAATCCTGCCGGCCTTGGCGGCAAACTGAGCCCCGACACTTTTTCATATGTGAAGGAGGAAACCGATCCCTTCTTCGCCGACAGGGAACTTCTTGGCAAGGAACTGTACACACAAACAGTCAAACTTCTGAAACAGCTTTTGCCCCAGGCGCAGGTAACAAGCGATATACTCGAAGGCAGCGAAAGCAGCCTCTTCAGCGCAACGCTGAGCAAGCAGCAGATCCTCTCCCATGCCGGGGATGACGAACGCTTTTTCTTTCTGGGAATCGCGCCGCCGTATGCCGCCGCTTATCCTGACGGCCTGGAGCACGGCCTGGCAGCGGCTATCCATCTTGACCGCGGCAAAGTATATGATGTCTTCCTCATTGATGAAGAGTATGTGCTCTATTCCGTCAACTACGCTGCCCCTTTGACATTGCCCCAGGGTTTTATCGACCAGCTGCGATCCAGGGTGGCAAGCAAATATACGATGTTTGAACAGAAAATATCATTTACCTACCAGATGCGCTTCGCGCATCCACAACCCATGGCGGGGTGGCGCATCCTGCGCTCTGTCTACTTGAACGAGAACCTCAGGTATGCGCTGAAAGACTACAAATATTTCAGCAAAATGGACAAGTATTGACTTATGATGTCAGAAGCTCCAGCAATTCCTCCGTACTGTGTGCATAATGCGCCGGATTGGCTCCCGCTATCTCGTCACGTGTCTGAAAACCCCAGGTAACTGCAATGCTTTCCATCCCTGCGTTTTTGGCGCAAAGCATATCGGTTTGGGTATCGCCGACATACCAGAAATCCTTTGGCGACAGATGAAGCTGCCCGGCGATTTGGAGCAGCGCGGTGGGATCCGGCTTCAGGGGCACTCCCTCCCGCCGCCCCCGGACAATATCAAACGCCTGTCCGGAAAAGTAGTGCGCGATCACCTGCTGCGCGTCCTGCTCGTCCTTGTTGCTCAGCACGCACAGACGCAAGCCTTTTTCGCAAAGCAAGTGCAGCAGTTTTGTAATGCCCGGATAAGGGGCTGTATTGACCCGGCTGTTTGCGCCATATTCCAGGGCATATTCAGAAAGGATCTTCTCCGCCATATCCCCGCGGTCTCCCAGAGCGCGCAGGGTAAGGTTCATGGCGCCGTCACCTGTAAAAAGGCAATAGGCGCGCTCCTCATGCACGGGCAGGCCATTGGCCGCCAGCACCTTGTTCATGGCGGCGGCGATATCGGGCAGGGAGTTGATCAGCGTACCGTCCAGGTCAAAGACAACGGCCTTTTTGCGCATTGCAAAGCCTCCTTATCCATAGAAACACATATTACCATGAGCCCCGGGCAGCCGCAAGTTGACACGATAATGCCCTAACCGTATACTTGTCGCAGCACTCGGGGAGGATACTATGGGACAGACCGGCAAAAGACTGACAGGTTTATGGATCACGCTGGCGATCGCAGCCGTCATGCTCATCGCCATCGCCGCCCTTTATTTGAAAGGCAGCAATACCAATCGCATTTACGCAGCCGAAGCGGCTGTCACGCCCGCTGCGACTTTGGCTCCCCCCGCGCTTTATGCCAGGCCGACAGAGGCCTTGCTTCGCAATGGTTCCATTGGGCCCGAGGTTTCCATGCTGCAGGAGAAACTCAAGGAATTGGGCTTCTATACGGGTGAGGTCGACGGCCACTTTGGCGACGGCACAAAAGCAAGCCTGGTGCTGTTTCAATTGCAGCATCAATTGGAACCCGACGGTATGGCGGGTGCGCAGACACTTGAACTGCTTTACTCTCAAAGCGCGCGCGCTTTGACTGTTACACCCAGGCCGGCGCTTCCTGCCTCCGGGGACAATCTGCCGCTGCTGGTCAACCGTAAGCAGGCTTTGGACGCTTCCTTCGTACCGCAAACCCTGGTTTACCTGAAGGATGTTGTGCCGCTGGATTTGGTCATCCTGAAGGATCCAAATGTGCGTGCTTCAAAACCGGCTGTGGACGCGCTGGTCAAAATGCTGCAGGCTGCGGTCGCGTCCGGCCTCGGGGACTGGCAGGTCAGCGAAGGTTTCCGCACTGTTGCCCGTCAGCAGGAGCTCTTTGATGAGCAAGTGCAGACCTACATCACGCAGGAGCAAATGAGCGCACAAGGCGCGCAGACAGCGGCTGAAAAGACAGTCGCGCGCCCGGGAACCAGCGAACATCATACCGGCCTTGCCTTTGATCTGACAGTGCCCAATCGCTTTTTTGGCGACACGCAGCAGGCACTATGGCTGGAAGAGCATTGCTGGGAATATGGCTTCATCATGCGTTACACCGCCAACAAGGAGGACATCACCGGCTATCTGCCCGAACCCTGGCATGTGCGTTATGTAGGTGAGCCGCACGCAGTCTTCATGCGGGAAAACAACCTAGCGCTGGAAGAGTACCTGGCGCTCTACAAATAAATGAATTTACCTCTTGCTGAACTTCCTTTGGAAGAACTTGACACCCTCGACAAGCGGGATCACCGAGACGGCAAGCCCCAGCGCCGCCGCGTATTCAGCCAGGCTGATGTGTTCAAATCCGAAGGCATCGCGCAGGAAGGGAACATAGATGACCGCCACTGTCAGCAGGAGGGAGAAGGCGGCGGCGCCGTACAAATACAGGTTATGGCTTTTAATATTGAATACGCTTCCGCGCTGGGAACGCATATTGAAACTATGAAAGACTTCAGCCAGGCTCATCGTTAAAAAGGCCATCGTCATGCCATCGGCAGAGTTGACAAACTCCCACCTGCCCGATTCGATAAAATGTCCCAGCAGGAAAGAAAACAGCGTGAGGACCGAGACCATAAGCCCTTGATAGGCGGCGTCAACCCCCAATCCTCCCGCAAATATCCCCTCATTCTTGGGACGCGGACTTCGCCTCATGACATTCTTGTCGGGCGCCTCAAAGCTGAGCGCCAGGGCGGGGAATGTGTCCGTGATCAGGTTGATCCAAAGGATATGCACCGGTTTGAGGATAATAAAGCCGATCAGCGTGGCGGTGAAGATGGATATGACCTCGCTCAAATTAGACGAGATAAGGAATTGGATGGCCTTGCGGATGTTGTCGTAGATTCTGCGGCCCTCTTTGACCGCGGAGACGATGGTGGCGAAGTTGTCATCAGCCAGCACCATATCTGCCACGTTCTTGGTGACATCCGTGCCTGTGATGCCCATGCCGATGCCTATGTCGGCTTTCTTGATGGAAGGCGCATCGTTGACGCCGTCGCCTGTCATGGCCGCCACTTTCCCCTGCGCCTGCCAGGCGGTCACGATGCGCACCTTGTGCTCGGGCTGCACACGGGCATATACGGAATATTTGCCGATATCCTCCGCTAGCTGTTCATCGCTGATATCATCCAGCTGTGCCCCGGTGATGGCTTCATCCGCCGATTCAATCATCCCAAGCTGCCTGGCAATGGCGGCGGCCGTATCCCTGTGGTCCCCTGTGATCATGATGGGCCTGATGCCTGCCAGCCTGCACTCCTGAATAGCCGGGATCACTTCGGGCCTGACAGGGTCCACCATGCCAACCAGGCCGATGAAGCATAGATCCTTCTCCAGGTTCTTTGGGTTCATGTCCTTTGGCAAATCATCCAAACTTTTAAACGCCCCTGCCATCACGCGAAGCGCCTGACCTGCCATCAGCTTGTTTTGCTTCAAAACTTCCTGCTGCAGCGCGGGGGTCATCGGCACTGCCTGCTGACCTGTCCAGTATTGATTGCAGCATTTGAGCAGTTCGTCAGGCGCGCCTTTTGTATACTGTACAAAGCCGTCCTTGACCCGGTGAATGGTGCTCATCAGTTTGCGCATGGAGTCAAAGGGGGCCTCCCCTGCGCGGGGAGTTTGCTGCTCAAGCATTGGCTTTGGCATTCCCAGTTTGGCGGCATAGGCAACCAACGCGTTCTCCGTCGGCTCTCCCACTGCGGCTTCGTTTTCCCACTGGGAGTCTGAGCAAAGCGCCATAGCCTTGGCCAGAAGCCTTTCATCCTTGCTGTCCTGCTGTACGACAGTCATTTTGTTTTGCGTCAGGGTGCCGGTCTTGTCAGAACAGATGATTTGAGTGCTGCCCAAGGTTTCAACCGCGGTCAGCTGCCTGATAACAGCGTTGCGCTTGGACATGTTGGTCACGCCAATGGACAGCACGATGGTGACAACCGTAGCCAAGCCTTCGGGAATGGCGGCAACGGCCAGGCTGACCGCCACCAGGAAAGTCTCCATGATGGCGTCCAGGCCAAAGTCGCCGTTGCGAACGATACTGAAGATGAAGATAAACAGGCAAATAGCCAGCACCATGTAGCTGAGCGTCTTTGAAAGCTGGTTGAGCTTGATCTGCAGCGGTGTTTCCTGATCCACGGTCTTGGAAATCGCATCGGCGATCTTGCCCATTTGCGTATCCATGCCGCATGCGACCACCACAGCGCGGCCCCGGCCATAGACAACCGTGCTGCCCATATAGGCCATATTTATGCGGTCACCCAGTGATATGTCCTTTTGATCGCCTGACAGTTCCAGCGCCGCAGTTTCCTTTTGAACAGGCAGGGATTCGCCTGTCAGGGCCGCTTCCTCAATCTGCACGGAAGCGGACTCCATCAGCCTGCAATCGGCAGGCACCGCCGTTCCCGCTTCAAGCAGCACAACATCCCCGACAACAAGGTCTTCGGAACGGACCTGTGTGACATGTCCGTCGCGCAGCACATTGGAGTTGGCGGCGGACATCTCCTGCAGGGCTTCGATCGCCTTCTCTGCCTTGCTTTCCTGATAGACGCCCAGCACGGCGTTAAGCAGCACGACGATCATGATGATGAGCGCTTCAGTCAGCGGTTCGCCGCCAATCACCGATGTCACGCCCGATATGAGGGCGGCAGCCATCAGGATGATCAGCATGGGATCCTTAAGCTCCTGAAGGAAACGCTCAAGCGTGGTGGCCTTTCTGGCCTCCACCAGTTTATTCTTGCCATTCTGCTGCAGCCTGCGCTGTGCCTCGCCGGCACTTAGGCCTCCAGCGCCGCTGACAACCTGCGCAAAAACCTGCTCGACAGGTTCCAAATAATGCTTCAATTCGGCCTCCGTCCACTTTATGCGATATTATTATGACCAAGCGCGACCGCACCCGAGTCAGAGTATAAAAATTATACCCCGGTTTGTCAAGAAAAGTTCAGCCGATGAACCCGCGTGCTCAGCCTCCGCCGTCATGCGCTGCAGCCCCGTGTTGCCTGACCGGGGCGCATGTGTTATCCTGAAACCCAATGAAAGCTCAGTGAGGTTATTGTCATGAAAAGACGCCTGCCTATTGTCCTGCTCTCCCTGCTGATCTCCGTCTGCCCAGCGCTTGCTGATACACAAAAGCTCACTGCCCTGCCTCCGATTTTCGAGGTAGATGTCAGGACAACGGAGCGTTTTGAAGGGCAGGATGCAAAATACATCTACAAGGAGTATCTGCGTACCGCCAACGCGGATGTGAACAGGGACCTGGAGGCTGCGGTAGACGCGTTTGACGCTTTGCTGGTCCCCTTGATGGAGCCGGATGAAAACCACAGCGCCCGCAAATACAGCAGGCTTGACATTGAAACAAGTTATTTGAAAACCGGCAGAAGCTGGCTCAGCACGCTCATCATAGCACGCACCGGCAGGAAGAAATCACAGGTCGGCATTGAATTTACCGCCAGGGTATACGATCTGGAAACCGGCCATCGCATCGGAATGGCGGATCTGTTTCCGGCTGACAGCGCGGCGTGGGAACTGATGTCAGCCCGCGTCCGTGAGCATCTTCAAAATGTCTTTCCCTCAGAAGAGCGCAGTGACGAAGCCATCGCGCACCTCAGTTCACCCGATATGCTCAGGCAGGCCGAGTTCAGCCTGGGCGGCGCGGAACTGACACTGCACTTCGCTGCCAAGGCGCTTTCCCTGAAGCAGCCGGGCTTGATCCACGTCCGATTCTTCTATCCTGAACTGGCGGGAATGATGACGGCTGAAGCCGCCCGCCAGACGGATAACCGCCACTGGAAGATGGTCGCGCTTACCTGTGACGACGGGCCGCGCTACTACAACTCCGTTTATTCGCTCAACAATTTCCGCAAGGGGGGAGCGCGGGTCAACTATTTTGTCGTCGGTAAACTCCTGGAAGAGAACCGGGACATCCTGCGCAGGGAATTTGACAGCAACCACCTCATTGCCAGCCACTCCTGGAACCACTGGAGCGGCTATACCATAAGCCCCAAGGGAATGCAAAAGGAAATCAGCAGCACAAACGCTTTTTTGCTTTCCTTCACCGGTGAACCCGTCAAGTATTTCCGCGCGCCGGGAGGGACCTGGCCACCCTGGGCAGCACAGAATATCGGCCTGCCGATCATCCAGTGGAGCGTTGATACCTATGACTATAAAGGAAAAAGCAAAAGCGGCATCATCTATACCGTGAAGGACTACGCACAGCACGGGGATGTCATCCTGATGCATGATACAGGTGAGATCCTGAATACCGCGATCCCCGGCATGACGGAATATTTGACCGACAACGGCTTCCTGATGGTCACCATTGAGGAACTGGCATGGGCAGAGGGGGTCAGCATGGAAGCGAACACCGTATACAACCGGTACTTTCAGGGCAGGTACGACGAACGACCCGACAGCAACCTGAATTAGGCGGCGTCAGGATTGACAAGGCAAGCACTGCCAATGTAGGATGTGTCCAATCAACCCGAGGAGGCGAAGCCTATGATAGTAGCCAAATTCGGCGGTACCTCCCTGGCGGATGCCGCTGCCTGGCAGCAGGTGCGAACCATTGTGCAGATGGATCGCCAAAGAAGCTGCCTTGTCCTGAGCGCGCCGGGCAAACGATCGGCCGGTGACGACAAGGTGACCGACCTCCTCTACCGCTGCCATGACCTGCAAAAAGCGGGTGAAAGCATTGCGCCCGTTTATGAACGGATCGCCGAACGATACCGTGCCATCGCACGCACGCTGAATATCCAAAGCGGCCTGGAAACCTGGCTTGACGAAGAACGACAGGCCATTGAGGGCGGCGCATCGCGCGATTATGCGGCCAGCCGGGGCGAGTACCTTTGCGCCAGGCTCTTTGCTGCATATATGCAGTGGCCGTTTGTCGACGCAGCCGCGGGGGTCCGCTTTGCCGCGGACGGATCAACGGATTACGAACGTACCAATACCCTGCTGGGGCAAGCGCTGGCCCCCCATGCAAAGGCAATTGTCCCTGGTTTTTACGGCTGCGGACCCGATGGAGAGATACGCACTTTTTCTCGCGGCGGCAGCGATGTCACAGGCGCGCTGACAGCCTGCGCCATCAACGCGGACCTCTACGAGAACTGGACAGACGTGACCGGTTTTCGTTCAGCAGACCCCCGCGTCGTGCCCGACGCGAGCTTCATCGCCCACATGACCTACCGCGAGCTGAGGGAACTGAGTTACATGGGGGCATCGGTGCTGCACGAAGACGCTGTCTTCCCTGTTCGCCGGGCGGGTATCCCCACCTCCCTGCGCAACACCTTTGATCCCCTGCACCCGGGTACCATGATCCACTACAGCGCGGCCAGTGCGGTCAAAAAGCCAAAGGTGACCGGCATAGCCGGCCAGAAGGGCTACAGTCTTGTTTCGCTTGAAAAGGACAGCATGAACAGCGAGCTGGGCTTCGGCCGAAAAGTGCTGCAGGTCTTTGAAGAATTCGGCGTCAATTTTGAACACCTTCCCACCGGCATCGACGGCATGTGCGTGGTGGTGCTGACAGAAAACTTCAAGCCCAAACAAGATGCGCTCCTGGAGCGCATCATGGAAGTCGCGGATCCGGACACGATCAGCGTTCAGGAGCACCTGGCAATGGTGGCTACGGTGGGCACGGGCATGCACCGCCAGCTTGGCATCGCGGCGCGCCTGTTCACCTCGCTTGTTGAGCAGGGCATCAACATCAAGACCATCAGCCAGCTGCCCAGCGAGATCTCCATCATCGTCGGCATTGAGGAAGATCAGCTTTCCGCCGCCATCCGTGCCCTCTATGATACATTTGTGCGCACCTGAGGCATGAAACGCATTCCCCACGTCGTTGTATCGATGAAGAAAAGGAGGTATGGTCCTATGCGAAAAACACTCTCACTCACTTTGGTTCTGATGTTGGTTTTGTCTGTCGCCCCTCTTTCCCCCGCGCAGGCGTCGCCCGCCATCGCTCCTGAGCGCCTGGTGAGCCTCATCCACAACGCGCCCAATACAGGCATCATGCTGCCCGCGGCCTTTGACCCCTATGAGACAACCTACCTGCTGACAGTGGCCTCCTGGGTTTCCCGGATCACTTTCACACCCGTAACTGCCTCCCCGGCCGCGATCGTCACAGTCAACGGGCAGGTAGTGCAAAGCGGGCAGAAATCCCAGATCATCCAAATGACAAACGAGCCGCAGGAAGTGCTCATCACTGTATCGGCTTACGACGGCGCGCAGCAGATGACCGGGCAGACCACCTATACGGTCTTCTTGCAGCGGCGCCCCAGCGAACGGCGCACGCGCGTGTCCGCGGGATATATCTCAAACATCACGATAAAGGACAATGTGGCCACCATCTCCGCTGATCTGGTGACGCTCACCTATACGCCCAACAGCAATATCACCACCTTCATCAATGATACGGTTTACATGTACACCTATGACTGCGACCCCTCGTGCCTGTTCTACTTCGGCACTCTGAATAACCCTGTGCGCGCCAGTACAGCGCAGGAGTTCATCAACAATTACCTGTCAAACGGCAATAACCTGTATTACCTCGTCTATATCGAGGACAAGATCGTCGCGGTGCTGCCCTATGCTCCCGGCTGATGAAGGATCGCCTTCGCACGACCCCGCGCTCGCGTCGGCAGCGCGGGGTTTTAAATGCCTTTCGTTCGTTGACCCTGCTCCAGGGCTTTGCTATAATGCCATCAAGTGAAGACAGAATGAGGTAAGCGCATGATCAAGGACAGGACCTTCTACCGGAGCATCCTGCGTCTTTCCTTTCCCACGGCGATCCAGTCCCTGTTGTCCCTGCTGGTTGTCATGGCTGACAATGTGATGGTGACGCGCCTGGATGATATGGGCTACAACCTGGCGGCTGTATCCCAATCCAACAGCATCACCGCTTTTGCCAACGTTGCCATGTCCGGCTTTGCCAGCGGCGCGGTAGTGCTGATCTCCCAGTACTGGGGCAAGAAGGATATCAAGCGCATCAAACCCATCTGCGCCACTGCCATGGCTGCGTGCCTGGGCATCGCGCTGTTTTTTATCCTGTTGATTTTCCTGTTCCCGAGCGGTATCCTGCGGCTTGTCATCAGCGCCAAAGAACTGGAAGTGACCGCCCTTGCGCGCATATACCTGCCCATCGTCTGCTTGAGTTACCTGCCTTTTGCCGTCAGCGCCGCTGTTATCGGCATTCTCAGGGGTGTGGAGGTGGTGCGGGTGACGCTGTATGCCGCACTGTGCTCACTGATTGCCAATATCGGCCTCAACTACGTGTTCATCTTTGGCAAGCTCGGCTTCCCAGCCATGGGCGTACAGGGCGCAGCCATCGCTACCGTGCTGGCAAGGCTGATTGAAATGGGCCTTGTCGTGTACTACTTGTTCCGCGTGCAAGGGGCGCTGCCGATAATGCCGCGTGATCTGCTGGCGCACCGCCGCTGGGCATGGGTTGACTTTGGCAAGTACAGCCTGCCTGTGGGCTTGGTGGACGCACAATGGGCGCTGGTGGGCGTGCTCAAGATGGTCGTCATTGGCCAGCTTGGCCGGGTAATGATCAACGCGAGCGCTGTCACCGATATGATGATGCGGCTGGGCACCATGTTTACTTCCGCTTTGGCCGGCGGCGCGGCGGTATTGGTGGGCAAAGCCGTTGGAAGCAAAGACAATGTCCTGGTCCACCAGTATTCAAAAACAATACAGGTCATGTTTTTCTACATAGGGCTGTTGATGGCTTTGATCGTATTTCTTCTGCGCGGGCCATTTACCGCCCTTTACGCAATGGAGCCCGAGACAGCGGCGGTGACGATCCTGATGATTGCCATTTCCGCCCCGACGCTGGTCGGCACATCCTACCATGCCTCCTGCTTTGTGGGCATCAACCGCGGCGCGGGGGACAATCGTTTTGTCATGCTGGTGGACATGATCTGCGGCTGGCTGATCGTCCTGCCGCTGACCGCACTGTCAGCCTTCGTGCTGCATTGGCCTCTCCACTGGATTTACTTTGCCTCGCGCATAGACCAAAGCTTCAAATGGATCATCGCCTACCTGCGCCTGAGAGGAGACAAGTGGATCCACCTGGTCACCAGGGAGGACGAAACGTGATCACCCTGACTGTGCAGGGTTTGCCTGTTCAGCTGCGGGCCTTTCATGACCTGGGCTTTGTGGAAAGCTATGGCCGCGTGCTTCGTGTATTTGACCAGCTCAACTCCGGCTTGCTCTGTTTTCAAATGGAACACAATCATCAGCTCCATTTCCTGAAATACGCCGGCGCGCCAACGCTGAAATCCATGGAATCATCGGATCTGACTGTACAGCGCCTGCGCATGGCCGCAACCCGGTACGAGACACTGCGCCATCCCGCGCTGGCCGCCTTTCGCGGCGCGCGTGATTACGGCAGCGGTTTTGCCTGCCTGTTTGACTGGATCGACGGCCTGCCGCTTGCTCCGCTCAAGGAAAATGCCCTGCGTATGCGGGCCGCGCCTTTGATGGATCGGCTGAAGATGATGGACGCCCTGACAGACCTGCACGTAGCGGCCGAATCGCATGGTTTGGTCGCGTGCGGCCTGCAGGATTCGCATCTCATCTACCTGCCGCAGAGCGCAGGGCTGATGCTTGCCCACATCGATGACTATTTGTTGATGCCGGCGGTGAACCTTCGCGGCCGCCAGCCGGGCTCCCCCTTCTATCTGGCGCCGGAAGCCTATCAGAAAGGCGCGGCGCTGGATGAGACGACAACCGTATACGCCATGGGCGCCCTTGCCCACCGCCTGTTTGGCGACTGGATAAATCATAAAAGCGAGGGCTGGGAAGCTTCTCCCCATCTGTTTGAGGTCGCGGCCCGTGCGCTGCTCAAGAACCGTGACCTGCGCTTTCAAACCACGCCGGAATTTCAAAAAGCCTGGCGGGAAGCCGTCAGGCTCAGCCCCTTGTATTAGGTCACGCTTTCCTGGCTGATCCTGCCGTCTTTCACGCGCAGGACGCAGGCCGTGCGCACGCGCTCCACGTCAGCCAGATCCGTACAGGTGATCAGTGTCTGCACACGCTGCAAATGCATGATCAGCCGGCTGCGCCGGCCTGCGTCAAGCTCGCTGAGCACATCGTCAAGCAGCAGCAGCGGCGCGTCACCCTGCGCTTTTGTGAGGATATCTATCTCTGCCAGCCGCATGGCCAGCACCGCGGTCCTGACCTGCCCCTGGGAGCCAAAGGCCTTTATCTCGCGGTCATTGAGATTGATCAGCAGCTCGTCACGATGCGGGCCGCAGCCGGTTGTCAGGCGACGCAGGTCATCGAGCAAACTGTTGCTCAGCATGGCTTTCAGGTCCTCCCCTGGTGTCAAGCTGTCCTGCAGGTTGCCGCGGTAGCGAATCTGCAGACGCTCCTCCTCTTTGCCGCTGATGTAGGCATAGTGTGCCTGCGACAACTCGTCAAGGCGTGCCACTGCCTGCTGTCTGGCACGCACCAAAGGCGCGCAGGCCAAGGCAAGCTGCTCGTCCCAGGCAGGCATCTGCGCCGGATCGGCGCCATCCTTGGCTATTGCGCGCAGCAGGGCATTGCGCTGCTTGAGAATATTGTTGTAATGCTGCAGCGCGTAGAAATAGGCAGGCAGGCACTGCGACAGGAGCATATCCAAAAAGCCCCTGCGCCCCTGCGGCCCACCCTTGATGATATCAACATCTTCAGGCGAAAACATTACGCAGGTCATATGCCCCATCAGTTCACCTATGCGGGAAACGGTCTTTCCGTTGACATAGATGAGCTTTTTTTGCCTTTGCTGCTGGAATAGCCGTACGCCTACCTCGTCAACGCCATTTTGCCGCTGCACCTTGGCATGTACGCCGCAGGTTTCCTGTCCAAGCCTGATCATGTCCTGATCCGTACTTGTCCTGTGGCTGCGTCCCAGGCAGCACAGATGGATGGCTTCCAGCAGATTTGTCTTTCCCGCGCCATTTTCCCCAACCAGTATAGTGACCCCGTCCGGGGGCAGCAGCGTAACCTGCTGGTAACTGCGGAAGTTGTGGAGCCTGAGCTGCGTCAGATGCATTACTTGTGGTACCTTTCATGCGCCAGTATTTTGCAGGCGCGGTAAAGCTGCTCAAGCAGCACCACACGGGCCAGCTGATGGGGCATCGTCAGCCCGGACAAGGACAGCTTTTCATCGGCTCGCTCAAGCACCGCACGGCTCAAGCCATGAGAACCGCCGATTACAAAGACAAGCGGTTTTGCGCTCAGCCTAAGTGAAGCCAGATTCAGTGCGAAAGCTTCGCTTGAAACCCGGTCTGCCTCAATGCACAAGGCGATCACATGGTCCCCCGGTTTCAAGCGTTCCAGTATTGCCGCGCCTTCCTTCTGCTTCATCTGTTCTATCAAGGCTGGGCTGAGCGCGCTTGGTTCCCTTAGGTCCGGCAGTTCAATCAGGAGCGTTTTATCGTAGCGCGCCAGACGTGACGCATATACCTGGGCCGCTTCCTTTAGTGGAGACGCGATCCTGCCCACTGCAAGAATGGTCATGGGCATCGGTTCAACCCAAGGCAAGGGCGTTTTGTCCTGCCGCCGAAAATCAAGCAGGGAATTGATTTTTGAAGCGGCGCGCCGCGGCGCTTGCCGCACAGTGACCTGATGCTCTTGTACCTTCCTCTTCTCAGCGTTGTGTCCAGTATATCCGATAGGCCCATGCTTTTCAAGGAGACGGCAGACAGTTTGGTTCACAGCATCAGCCGAATGATTATCCACATGCGGGAAATTGCATATTCATCCTCTTATTGCATATTTTATCATTCATATGCATTGATTATGCATCCTCTTTCCCCTGCCTGTTACCTTTGGAGTGTCCGGTAATCTGAATATGCGGTATATCGGGCTGCATTAAATACAGGAGGCAAAATGTCGGGGATATCCACACTATCCACAGTCTTATCCACAGATATTCAATTATCACGTTCAATTTCACCCTTGCGGACCTCATAAAGGGGAGATTCCCGTCAATTCGTCCAACTTTATCCACAAGCCCTGTCTGCCTTTGTCCCCAATTCTTGTCCACACGAACATAGATTCTATTGGCAGCCATAATGTTTCAAAACATTTAAGAATATGCATCAATCCGGGGTCATATCTTCGTCAAGGAAGCGCAAAAACGACGCCGCTCTTTCAAGCGGCGTCGCAAACAACAGTGAATCTGCTGAACTTAGCGGGTCAGGATGGCCTCTTCGGTCTCCTTGTCGAAGAAATATAAGAAAGATCCCAAAGGCATATCCGTTTCAG
>CAZPBJ010000069.1:0-3843 GCA_964584685.1 uncultured Christensenella sp.
AATCTATCTGAGGCACGACTCCTTTTTCGCGCTCATTTTATGTAAGGTACGCCGTAGCATTGACTAGCTTATCTTACTTTTGCTATAATATGACCGCATTCAAGGTTGGTCATTTGTCTTGTTATTTTTTTGTCCAAAATCAATGCTCCAATTTGTAATGAATTGAGGACTGCAACCCATGTACATGAGAAGGATTCTTGCCTGGGTTTTATGTTTCATGATGGTCTTTGGGTTGTTGAGATCATATTCAAATGCCTCTGCTCAAGAAACGTCTGAGTCACAACGGTTGGGTACAGTGCAGGTCTCCGATTCAGAGCATGTTTTTAAAATGGAACAAAAACCTGCTGATAAATTGATGGATGCTCCCACAGAGGTGTTGAAAACTGAACCGGCCCCCATGCCGACAGATGTACCTGCAACTGAGCCGACAATGGTATCAGAATCTGAGTCGATGCCGGTGTCCGCGCAAAATCCGACGCCTGAACCGGTGTCCTTACCGGCTCTTATACCTATGCCTGAGCCAACACCCGAACAAATCACAGAATTGATAACTGAACCGACGTCCGAGCCAACGGCTATGCTCTCCCCTGTCCCATTACCAGAACCAATGCCTGAACCGATAGTTGATTCAGCGCTTGAACCAACACCAGAACCTGTTCCGGAGTCTTCGGCTGAACCGCTATTTGCCAGAGGATACGCCTCAGTCAATCAAGACAACGTACTTGTTAACGGGATCGGCGACCTGTATGGTGTTGACATCACAGAACTTTCGCGGGAGGACATTGTTTATGTGTCTGATAGGGATGTCATCAGCGCCGAGGAATCGGGGAAAGACTGGCTGATAATCCATTTCCTCTCGGCGGCGGGACTGCGGGAGGGCGCTGTCCGAGCGCGGACTCTGACTCCTTTCACTGCATCTGAAAGCGCAGCCTTGGAAAACAGCATCTTCCTGGGCGGCGATTACGCTCTGTACAAGGATCACCCGCTGCCCCTGCTGGACTGTGTAATGAGCCTGCCGCAGATGGAAGAGGAGATTACCGATCCCACAGCGGAACCAATAGAAGAGCCTTCCGCGGGACCTGAGTATAATGAAGTTGGTGCACAGGCTTCTGATCTGGCGCTTGATTCATCAGAGGAACCAAATAATGCGTTCCCTGTGGAACCGGAAACCGATGCAACACAGGTAACAGTATCGGAAACCAATGAGAACTTCGATAGAGCAATATCTGATAATGAAGCAAGCGATGAACCCATAGAGACAACACTGGAACCCTCTGGGGAAACGAATATCACTCCCGCAGTTCAATTGAAGACCGGTACAATTCCGGAACCGACAGAACAACTGACTGCGGAGCCTGACCATGCGCTGAAGGAAGAACCGGCAACCGATCAGACGGATGTTCCGGTATCCGAGTCAACAGATGAACCCACAGTAAGCGTGGAACCGGCAGAAACGGAAACGCCCCTTGCGGCGGATGAACTGCCTTTAGCCGAAGGATCTGAGGAGGATGAGGAGGTCTCTCTTTCAACCTTTCTGGCATCGATGCTGATCCCTGAAGCGCAGGTCGAGAATGGCACCATGATCGTTACGGACAGATTCGCGTCATTGATGGCTATGATGGATAGCAGCGGGATAATTCCGGTCGAAAGTATCTCTGTTTCACCTGATACCGTCGAGCTTGTACCCGGAATGACGAAAAGCCTGACCGCAACTGTTTTACCTGCTGAAGCCACAGATCAATCAGTCATTTGGTCCAGTGACAACGAAAACGTGGTAACCGTGCATGTTTCTTCCGGTCTTGTGACTGCAATTTCCTTTGACACGGCCACCATTACTGCGACGGCTGCTGACGGAGGCGGAGCTGTAGGCTCATGTTTTATTACGGTCATGGAAACAGTTACAGGAACGACAAGTGACAATTTTCTCTTCAGTATCACTGATTGTAAGGTTACAGTCACAGGGTATGCCGGCGAAGGCGGTATCGTTTCAGTTCCTGCAAAAATTGACGGCTATCCTGTAACTGCGATTGGTGCCGATGCTTTTGCCGGCAATGCCAGCGTGACGGGTCTGAACCTGCCTGAAAGTATCCTCACCATCGGTGATGGCGCTTTCAATGCCTGCGCTAACTTAACCGGCAGCCTGGTCATCCCGGACAGCGTGACCAGCATTGGCGCAAACGCATTCAGTGGCTGCGGTTTTACCGGGAGCCTGACAATCGGAAATAGCGTTTCAAACATAGGTGCAAGCGCGTTCAGCGAATGCGGCTTTACCGGGGACTTGCTGATACCTAAAAGCGTATTGAGCATCGGAGATAGCGCCTTCTATGGATGCCAGGGTCTCAACGGCATTCTGACGATAGAAAGCGGACTGCGGACAATCATCGGCTCGATGAGTTTCTTTTATTGTACAAAACTTCAGCAGGCATACGTACCAAAGAGTGTTGAAGAAATTGGATTTGATGCCTTTACCGGATACGGCACAGGATTTAAGCTTTTTGTGACAGAAAACAGCAGGGCTTTACAATACGCAATCGACAATTCAATTCCCTATGAGCTGATTGGCGTTGTACCTGCTCCAAGTATCTCCATGCAGGAATCAATGAGGCTCGCCATTGGTGATGACGGACAATTGACTCCTGTGGTCAAGCCCCCTGAACTGGCAGATTCGCTTTTATGGTCGAGCAGCCATCCGGAAGTCGCAGCCGTTGACAGCAATGGCCTTGTCACCGCGGTGGGCGCAGGCACAGCCTCAATCAGCGCTGAAATTCCGGACAGCGGGGGCACAAAGGCGGCCTGCATTGTCACCGTCTTTATTCCTGTACAAAGCGTTGTGCTCGACAATGAAGCGATGACGATTACCCTCGGCTATACCCCTGTATTGTCCGCGGAAGTGCTGCCGGTGAACGCGACGGATAGGACGATTGTATGGAGCAGCAGCGATCAGGCTGTCGCGTCAGTCGTTGACGGCCATATCAGGCCCGTTGGTGAGGGGAGCTGTATCATCACTGCTGCTGCCAATGATGGAAGCTTTATCGAGGATTCCTGTTCAATTACTGTCAAACCACTTGATTATTTGATTGATACGGATGGAAATGCGACCATCACAGGGTATATGGGGGCAATTGACAGAGCGATGGTCATTCCGTCCATATTGGACGGCTATCCGGTGACCGGGATTGGCGAAAGCGCTTTTTCGGGCAAGACCAACCTGACGGGCCTGACTCTGCCGGATGGGATTACCAGCATTGGACCCAATGCGTTCTATGGGTGTGCAAACATGCTTGGCAGCCTGTTGATTCCGGACAATGTAGTCAGTATCGGAGCGGGCGCGTTTTTCGGCTGTGCCGGTTTCGACGGGACACTGACGATCGGAAACGGTGTAACGAGTATCGGCGTTAACGCGTTTGGCGCTTGTTCCGGGTTTACGGGAGATCTGGCTATTCCAGACAGCGTGACCAGTGTTGGCGACAATGCGTTTAGCGGATGCACAGATTTTGGTGGAACCCTGACGATTGGCAGCAGTGTCCGGAGCATTGGTTCGGGCGCGTTTTATGAATGCGGCTTTACTGGTAATCTGACTATCCCGGCGAGTGTTTTAGATATTGGAAATTTTGCTTTTTTTGCTTGCCTGGGCCTTGATGGCACATTGACTATCCAAAAGGGGGTTCAGACGATTGGTGATCAAAGCTTTTACTATTGCACACAGCTTCGGCAGGCTTTCATTCCCTTCAGCGTTTCTCAAATCGGCAGCGAGGCTTTCGCTGGCTGCAGCAGTCTAAGCAGCATCACGCTCACCCCGGGCGTCCAAAACATCGGGGAAAATGCTTTCACTGGATGCGGCGG
>CAZPBJ010000069.1:3853-14698 GCA_964584685.1 uncultured Christensenella sp.
TTTCGCTCTATGTTTATAACGGCAGTTTTGCGCATAACTACATTACCAGTGGTAAATACGTTGGATCATATTCGGTTTTGTATCCCGCTGTCTCAATGCAGGTGTCCCTGAATCTCGCTGTCGGTGAAACGTTTCGGTTTGAGCCGGATGTTGATCCTGATGAAGCGTTTGTCACTCTCGTCTGGGCAAGCAGTGATGAAACGATCGCGGTGGTTGACCAATCCGGCTCCGTGACGGCCATATCCTCTGGCACTGCGTCCATTACCGCAACTGCCCATTACGGATGTGAAGCCATAGCGGTATGTATTGTGACAGTAACTGAAAACCCGGTCGCAGCAATAGGTTTGGATCAATTCGGCAGCCTGGCGGCAGCGTTTGCCGCGACGCAGTCAGGAGACGAGATCATCCTGCTTCAGGACTGCGATGAAAGCGTTGCGGCGGGTGTGAATTTGACGTTCATCGTACCTTATGGGATACGTTTTAATGGAGAGGTGCTGGCAGAGAACGGCTATGCGGTAGTAAGCGCGGATGACACGGATGGAAACAAGATTTTTACTGTGGCGATGGCCAGGTTTGACAGCTGGAGCGTCACAGTGGGCTCTGATTTGACCATGAACTACTATGTGACGCTGGACGAAGCGTTTGCTGATGCAAAAATGCTCTTCACAAGGCACAAAAACAGTAGCAGCAGCACAACAAAGACTGTCGATGGAGCAGTATCTGACCCCGAAAACGGAACATATAGGTTTTCTTACACCGGTATCTCGCCGCATTTCATGGCAGATTTTGTCGATGCTCAGCTGACAGTGGCATGGGGAGGGGAAGATGCTGAGCTATCACTAAAAAGCGGCACAAGCATCCGCGGTTATTGCGATGCTTTGTATAATGAACAGAGCGGAAACAGTCCGCTTGTCGACTTGCTGTCCGACATGCTGGCGTATGGCGCAGCGGCGCAGCAGTACAAGGATTACAACACGGGCGATTTGGCTAATAGTCTTGATTGGGACGAGCCTACAACATTTGTCCCTCCAAACCAAACTGATTTTCTACCAGGTCAATCAAATGAAACCGGCAGGTTTACCAGGGCGGGAATGCTGCTGGGCAACGTCAACTATCTCAATTTCGGCCTCACTGTAGGGGACCCGGCGGGCAAGAGTGTGAAATTGTACCGTGTCATCGATGAAAATCAAGTCCTTGTTCGCGAAGATGACGTTAGCAACCTGACGTATGATGAGACTGTGGGAGCCTATTATTTCAGATCGCCCCCCATCCTTGCGACGGGTTACGACGAAGTGTACAGGATGGAGCTTTTGGACAGCCAGGGCCCGCTCCATTGGGCAACCTACAGCGTACGTTCCTATGTTTTAAGCAAATGCGATGATGATACGGTCAGTCTGCGCCTGCTTGTCAGGACGATGTACAATTACGGAAAATCGGCGAAAGCCTACGCGGATCAATAAATCACGGAGGAATACTGAAATGGCAAACAAATGGAAGGACGCCCGGGAGATTTATATTACTCCGCGGATGGAAATTGTCCGTTTTGGAGACGAAGATGTCATTGTTACCAGCCTTATAGATACGGGAGACGATATATGGCCGGAATATTCTGAAGACAATCCATGGCCGGGGATGTAGGCGGCACTCATGGAACACATCATCTGCTGGATCATATCCATCTTTATGTTCCTGGCCGCTCTTTTTGGCGCCGGAAGCTGGGATTCACGGTTTTCCTGGACCGTGGACAGGAATGAACCAACGCCCGCTGTGTCAAGCTCAGCACTGAATACGCCGAAACCGCGAGCGGAAGACAGGGTAAGCCCGACCGTAACCGTGAGCCCGGCTTTATTGCCTGCCGCGGGTGATGAAATTCCAGTTAATGAAGTCTTGACCACGCCTGCGCCTGCCCCGGGAATGGCACTGCAGACTGCCGGCGCGGCCCCGTCTGCAAAGCCCATTACATCTACGGTGATACCGACCCCCACTCCTCCATTTCCAACCGAATCGCCTGTCCCGGTAACTGCGTTGCCTGCCCCCACGTTGGAGACGCCTGAGAATACCCCGTTGCCAAGCATATCGCCTGTCCCGGACACAACAATTACAGCCGTTCCCGATGGAGGCGGAGCGGGAGTGTTTGAACTCCCCAGAGTGAATTTCTGAAACGGGTATCGGTTTGCTTGCAGCGTATCTATTGTTCGTTGTCCAATGATGCCTCCATTCAGGAAAGCCCGGATGCTCTTATGAAGAGTTCTCCACATGCATGTTGAAGTGAAAACTTTTAGCGTACGACTCGCCGGCGTGACCGTTGGGATCTCGACGCAGCATGAGGAAACCTTCAGGCTTTGCGATGCTTACCTGGCCGACGGGGAGCCGGATTTCGCCGTATCGGTCATGCCGGAAGACATCGCGTTTGAGCGGCGGAAATCCCTGCGTCAGGATGAGCGGGACGGCGTTTCCCCGCGCATGTTCACCCCCGGCTACCTGGAGACGCTGGCGGTCCTGCGCAAGGTCGCTGAACAGATGCCCGAGCACGGCGTGATGCTGGTCCACGGGTCGGCGCTGGCGCTGGACGGCAGGGGCGTCATCTTCACGGCAAGGAGCGGCGTGGGCAAGAGCACGCACGCGCGGCTGTGGCGGGAACGCTTCGGTGAGCGTGTCACGATGGTGAACGATGACAAGCCATTCATCAGGATGACAAGCAGCGGAGCGTATCTCTGCGGCTCGCCCTGGGACGGGAAGCACCGCCTCAGCAGCAACATGACGGTGCCGATGGAGGTCGTCTGCTTCCTGAATCGCGCCGAAGCGAACCGCGTTGATGAGATCCCTTCGCGGGACGCCTATCCGCTGTTGTTCCGGCAGGTTTACAAACCGCAGGACCCGGTTGCCGCGGGGAAAACGCTGGCCCTGCTGGACAGGCTGTTGAAAACCGTACGCCTGTATTCCCTGCGCTGCGACACCCAGGCGGCTGCCGCATTGACGGCGTATGAAGGGATCCTGAAAGGAGGCTCAGGATGAAACTGAAGGAAGGGTTTATCACCCATGAAACAGACGGCGAACAGATCATAGTCGCCGTTGGCAAAGCCCGCTTTTCCGGGCTTGTCCGCAGCAACCGGACGGCGGCTTCTATCGTGGACTGCCTGAAGGAGGAAACGACGCCGGAGAGGATCGTGGACGCGATGGAGGCGAAATACGACGCGCCCAGGGACGTACTGGTGCGGGACGTACAGACCGTTATCGCGCAGCTGCGGAGCATAGACGCCATTGATGATTGAGTCCAGCTATGAACAGGAGCTGGAAACGCGCGGCAAACTGATCTATCCCAACGTCGGCACGTCCATGATGCCGTTGCTGCGCCAGCGCCGGGACCTGATGGTGATCACCAGGCGTCCGGAAGGGCGGCTGAAGAAACATGACGCGGTGCTGTACAGGCGCGGAGGGAAATATGTCCTCCACCGCATTGTGAAGGTGCGCCGGGATGACTACGTTATCCGCGGGGATCACCAGTGGCGGCGGGAATACGGCGTGACGGATACGCAGATCATCGGCGTGCTGTCCGCGGTCGTCCGGGACGGGAAGGAGATTTCCGTCCAGGACGGGAAGATGCGGCGTTCTGTCCATTTCAGGCGCATGCTGTATCCCCTCTGGGCGCCGGCCCTGCTGTTCCGCCAGGCGCTTGGACGGATCCGGAGAAAGCTGGCTTGCCATGGAAAAGGGGAGTAACCGGACAAGCCTCGCCTGGATCGCCAGGCTTGCGGGCAGGCAGAAGTCCGGCATTCTCCTGCTGCTGGCTGTTCAGGGCTTGATGAGCGGCATGGGCCTGCTGATGACCTGGTGCCTGCGAAGCCTGATCAACGCGGCGACTGGAAGGGAAGAGCAGGCCTTTTGGTATTTCGCCGCCTTCCTTGGCGGTATCGTCGTTTTCCAGGTGGCATTGCGCGCATTGGATCGGATCCTGGACGAACGCATCAAAGCGACGCTTGAAAACCGGCTGAAAGGCAGGCTGTTCCACTGCCTGTTCACGAAGGAATTCGCGGCCGTCACGCGGACACATTCCGGCGAATGGCTCAACCGACTGACGTCGGACACGGCCGTCGTATCAGAGGGTGTCGCGGCCATCCTGCCAGGTCTGTTCGGCATGCTGGTGAAATTGCTGGGCGCGCTCGGGTTGATCCTGGCCCTGGCGCCTGGCCTGGTTGCTTTCCTTTTACCTTTTGGAGTCCTGCTGCTGCTGTTCAGCGCGGGTTTCAGGAAAGCCCTCAAGCGCCTGCACCGGCATGTCCAGGAAACGGATGGGAAACTGAGGGTGTTCCTCACGGAGCGCCTGGGGAGTATGCTCATCCTGCGCAGTTACGCGAAGGAAGGCCAGGCCGCGCGGGACGCGAAGGTTTGGATGGACGGGCACATGGCGGCCAGGATGCGCCGGGCAATCTTTTCCGGCATCAGCAACGCGGGGTTTGCGTTCATCATGTACGGGACCTATGTGTTCGGCGCCGTATGGTGCGGCCTGGGCATCCTCAGCGGCACCTTGAGCTATGGCACCCTGGTTGCGGTATTGCAGTTGATTGGCCAGGTACAGAGCCCTTTTGCGAACATTTCCGGGTACCTGCCGAAGTTCTACGCCATGCTGGCCAGCGCCGAGAGGCTCATGGAGGCCGAGGCATATGGGGAGGACTGCCCGGACGGGCATCTGTCCCCGGGTGAGATCCGCGATTTCTACGGGGAACGTTTCAGGGCTGTCGGTCTCCGGAATGCCAGCTTCCAATACCCTTCGCGGGCGGAGAGCGACATGTTGGAAGTGCTCGACTGCTTCAGCCTGGAGGTCGGCAAGGGGGAATACGTCGCGCTCACGGGGCCGTCCGGCTGCGGAAAGAGCACCGTCCTGAAGCTGCTGCTGCGCCTGTACCCCCTGGACAGCGGGGAAGTCTATCTTCGGACCGGCGATGGGGAGGAGCCGCTTACCCCAAAACTCAGGGGCTTGTTTGCCTATGTCCCGCAGGGAAATCAACTCATGTGCGGAACCATACGCGAGGTCCTTTCCTTTAGCGAAGCGGAGGAGATGGCGGATGGGGGCAGGCTCCGCGAAGCGCTGCGGATCGCGTGCGCGGACGGTTTTGTACTTGAGACGGAGCTAGGGCTTGATGCGGTCCTGGGCGAAAGAGGCGCGGGGCTTTCGGAAGGCCAGATGCAGCGTATCGCGATTGCGCGGGCCATCCTTGCGGACAGGCCGGTCCTGCTGCTGGACGAGGCGACAAGCGCCCTGGACGAAGCCACGGAGGCGAAGCTGCTGTCCAATCTTCGCGCTATGACGGACAAGACCGTGATCATCGTGACCCATCGGCCTGCTGCGCTGGCGGTTTGCGACCGGCAGGTCGGGTTCGCTCCGGGTATGAACAGAACTGAGGCAAATCGCTGATGGACGCGAAGACAGGGAATTGTTCATCTGCCTGACGGCGTGCGCCCTGAAGGGTGTCCGGCCGTCGCCGGGCGTGCTCGTGGCCGCTGACCTGCCGGCGTTGTTTCAGCCCGAGCTACGGAAAACTGAAATCATGTTGATGCGGAAGTTTGGCAGTGTTAACATTTTAGGCAATAATGTCTGAACGATTCGCGAAACACATAATCGTGCGAGGCAAAGTCATGAGTGAAAAGGACTTTGGTATTCCTGAAAACGATCATCATCTTCGGACTCGGTATGAGCAACTTCTTGCGGAAAACGCCCGTTTCAGACAATTGCTTCTGGAGCATGGCATTCAATTCGAAGAGGAAATTGAACATCGTCAGGAAGAACCATTTCAACAGCCACCGGACGAAGATGCTGTTGCTATAGCAAACTTGAACGCAGACACACATATTGTGACCAGGCATAGCCCGCTTGGTGACCGTGCTTCCTTGTTTATGTCATACTTTTCGGGCGAAAGGATGTGTATGCACGCCAATGGCGTAGCAAAAACGGAAAAATCGGATACAGTCCCAACTGCAAGAACGAATGGATGCCAGGAGTATGCGGCAAACCAAAGATCAAGTGTGCTGAATGTGCGAACGCTGAATATTTTCCATACGACAAAGTCGCAGTATCTGAGCATCTGTCCGGCAAGGGTATTTTGGGCATATATCCTCTGCTTCCTGATGACACTTGCAGGCTTCTTGTCATTGACTTTGACGAAACAAGTTGGCGGAACGATATACGTGCAATGATGACAACCTGCGCAAGCCGGAGTGTTCCATATGCTGGAAAGAACGCTTACACAAGCTCGCTCAAGCGTTATCATTGTCAGCCCCTATGCTGCCCTGCGGCGGATTTGTTGTTTGGAAAGCGCTTTGACGGCTGCACAAAACCGCGAGGTTTCTGTGACCATTTACACCCGACCGGTTGAATCTTTCAATCCCAAAGCAGACAGTCAGCAGAAATTGCCATCCAGGCACTGGCCAAGATGGACGTAACCATAAGATTCCGGCGTGACATCCATCAAAAATTTGCAATCATAGACGAACGGATTGTTTGGTATGGGAGCATCAACCTGCTCAGCTTTGGCGCATCCCAGGAGAGCATAATGCGTTTGGTCAGCGGAAGTGTGGCGAAGGCCCTTGATATGGAATCGAAGCCCAAATGAAAGAGACATCTCAAACGAGACGTCTCAATGTGGTGCGGGAAACAGGACTTGAACCTGCAAGAGCGTATTGCTCACTAGAACCTGAATCTAGCGCGTCTGCCAATTCCGCCATTCCCGCAAGGGGCAAGTGGAAAATTACCACACCGCCGGGGTTCTGTCAAGCGCCATCAGGCCATTTCCAATAAATTTTGTTGATGGCCGGGAATGCGTCACGAAGCATGAGGATAGGGATGGTGCTGCAGGCATCCAACTGACTGGTCAGAGCAGCGCCGACTTGGCGGCGGGGAATTTTTCCGCGCGCGTCTGCATCCAGGCGCACAGGAACATCAGGGAGGCTGCGACCACCTGCAGCAGCATGCAGACCAGGTTCAGCCGCGCGATACCATAGGTTTCAACGATCCAGCCGGCGGTCAGGTTGTTGGCGATGGCCGCCAGGGCGCCGCTGGCGGTCACCAGGGTCTGCGCGCGAACCTTTTCGTTGTAGCGAACGATGTCGTTGACAAAGAAGACCGAGGTCATCCCGTACAGGCCGAAACAGAGCACGCTGACCGCCATGGCGGTGTAGATACCGGCCAGGGATGTCGAAAAATAGATGATGGTGAACTTAAGCAGGTAGGCGCTGACCGAGACCACCAGGATGGCGCGGGCGCGGAACCTGCGCAGCAGCCAGGGGGTCAGGAACATGGCGGGCATCTCGATGCCGGCCTGGATGAACATCGCCAGGCCCAGGTCGGCCTTGTTGCCGCCGTTCGCCTCGATGACCCTGGTCAGGAAGAGGAAGACGTTGCTCTGCCCGGCGCTCATGAAGATGGCGGAGAGCAGAAAGACCTGCAGGACGGGGCTGGCGGAAAGCAGCTGTCGTAGGGAGGTCCTCTGCGGCGCCTGGGCGAGTCCCGGGACGGCCTCATCGCCGGTTTCCGCCTCCGGCCTGGGCATCAGGAGGATCATCAGGACCGCCAGTACGATGAACACCATGCAGATGGGCATGAGGATGGTGGGGGAATAGCTTTCCATCAGCTGGCCGACCAGGAAGGCGGTCAGGGCGTAGGCGATGGAGCTGATGCCGCGCGGCCAGCCGAAGTTTACGGGAATGCCCGCGTTGATGAATTGGATGACCTGCGCGTTGAACAAGCCCGGCAGGCTGTTGGCGAAACCGCCGGTCAGGCTGTACACCCCCATCATGAGGATGACCGGCATGGGGATCAGCGCCAGCACGGACACCAGGCCCAGCATAATGAAATAGACGATGGCGATGATGCGCTTGATGGGGACGTGCATGTTCGCGTCGGAATAGGAGGACACGAACAGCTGGAACAGGATGGTGATCAAGGAAACGGCCGACGCGGTCAGCCCGATCTGCGTGTCCGCGAAGCCGTAATGGGTCAGGTAAACCGCCATGAAGCCCGAAAAGACGCACATTGACATCCAGTAGGATGAGTGTACGCCGGCGAAAACGAGCTCAATCTGAAAGTGGTGCGGTGCCTTTTTCGGCATAGTCCCTCCGGGCCAACGCTCTGGCCCGACCCATCATACGATATCACGGCAGGAAGTCAAGGCGCGCCCGACGAAAAAAATAAACCACGGAATTTTTATACATCCTTGTATTTTCGATGTACTGACTGTATAATCATCTCAGCAACAAGGCATAGGGGGAATTGGATATGATCATTGGCATCCCGAAGGAAATCATGCACGATGAGAACCGCGTCGCCGCGACGCCGGAGACCTGCGCCAAATACATCAGCCTGGGCCATAAGGTTTTGGTGGAGGCCGGGGCGGGGGAGGGCGCTTTCTTTCATGACACTCAGTACGCCGCCGCGGGCGCCCAGATGGTGCCGGACGCCCAGACGGTGTATGACAGGGCGGAACTGATCCTCAAGGTCAAGGAACCGCAGATGAACACGCAGACAGGCAGGCACGAGGTGGACATGATGCGCCCCGGCCAGGTCTTGATCACCTTTATCCACCCGGCCGCCCCGTCCAACCACGGGATGGTCAGGCACATGGCGGAGCGGGGGATCACTTCGCTCACGCTGGACGGCGTGCCGCGCATCTCCAGGGCGCAGGGGATGGACGCCCTGACCAGCATGTCCACCTGCGCGGGGTACAAGGGCATCATCATGGGGGCCAACCTGCTGCCTCGCTTTGTGCCGCAGATCTTTTCCGCCGTCGGGATGATTAAACCCATTTCCGCCCTGGTGGTCGGCACCGGCGTGGGCGGGCTGCAGGCGCTGGCGACGGCGAAGCGCCTGGGCGCTCGGGTCTTCGCCGCGGACATCCGCCCCGCCGCGCGGGAGCAGGCGCAGAGCCTGGGCGCGCAGGTCATCGACCTGAAGGTGCCCGAAGACGCGGCGGTCGGGGAAGGCGGCTATGCCAAATCCCTCAGCGGCGACCTTTTGGACATCGAGCGCGCCGCGCTGGGGGAACGGCTGCCGGAGATGGACCTGGTCTTCCTCTCAGCGCTGGTACCGGGCAAACTGGCCCCGGTGCTGGTCACGGAGGATATGGTCAGGTCCATGAAGCCGGGCGCCGTCATCGTGGACATCTCCATTGACCAGGGCGGCAACTGTGCCCTGACCCCGCCGGGCGACATCCTGACCAAACACAACGTCCACCTGGTCGGCATCAAGAACATCCCTGGCCTGCTGCCGGAAAGCTCCACCAGCATGTTCGCGATGAACATGTACAACCTGGTCAGCTACCTGGCAAAAAGCGGCTCCATCGCGCTGGATATGGGGGATGAGATCGTGCGCGGCATCCTCACCACCAGGGACGGCAAGGTGGTCCATCAGGGCGCCAGGGAGGCCATGGGCCTATGAGCGGGGAAATCATCCTGGTCCTTGTATTCATCGCTGCCACCCTGCTGGGCTATAAACTGATCAGCGCCGTGCCCAGCCTGCTGCATACGCCGCTGATGAGCGGGATGAACGCGCTCTCCGGCGTCACCCTGCTGGGCATGATCGCGGTGACCGCCCTGCCGGGGAGCGCGATGGGGAAGCTGCTGGGCACGCTTGGCATCGTCGCGGCGGCCGTCAACGTGGTCGCCGGTTTCGGTGTGACGGACAGGATGCTGCGCATGTTCAAGGGCAACAGGGAAAGCGGGGAGGGGAAAGTATGAGCGACCTCCTCTACTACGTCCTCACCTCCCTGCTGAGCCTTGGCGTCCTTCTGGGCATCCGGCTGATGAGCAGGGTGGAAACCGCCGCGCGCGGCAACCGGGTCAGTGCGCTTTGCATGCTGGCGGCCATCGTCATCACCCTTATCCGTACAGACCTGGCCGGCAGCCTGGTGTACATCATCCTGGGCCTGCTGATCGGCACCCTGCTGAGCGTTGTCATGACTGTCAGGGTCAGGATGATCCAGATGCCCCAGATGGTGGGCCTGCTCAACGGCCTGGGCGGCCTGGCATCCGCGCTGGCCGCCATCCTGACCGTCTCAGCCGGCCAGGGCCTGAACAGCTTTGAACTGGCCACCTCCGGCATCGCGCTGGCGGTCGGCGCGGCGACCTTTTCCGGCTCCATGGTCGCGGCGGCCAAGCTGCAGGGCCTCATGCCGCAGAAACCCGTGGTGCTGGCCGGCCACCAGGCCATGACCACGGGGGCCGCCCTGCTTATCCTGGCGCTGGTCATCGCGCTGCCGCTTGCCGGCAGCGGACAGATGATCGTCAGCCTGGCGCTGCTGATAACGGCCCTGGCTTTCGGCTGCCTGTTCGCCATCCGGGTGGGCGGCGCAGATATGCCCATCACGATCAGCCTGCTCAACTCCACCTCCGGCGTCGCGGCGGCCATCGCCGGCATGGCGCTGGGGGACATCCTGCTGGTGGCGGTCGGCGGCATCGTCGGCGCTTCCGGCCTGCTGCTGACCCAGATCATGTGCCGCTCTATGAACCGGAGCCTGGGAAACGTGCTCTTTGCCCGGACTGGCGCATCCCAACCCGCTCCGGCGGTTCAGCCTGCTGCGGAGAATCCCGCGGGGCAGACAGATACGCAAGATTCAGAACCGACGCCCAAGGCGGCGGGCCCTGAGGATCTTCCTGCATGGGTGGCGGAGGCGAAGTCTGTCATCATCATCCCGGGATACGGCATGGCGCTTTCCCAGGCGCAGGAAGAGGTCAAGGCGCTGCAGGACAGGCTGGCGGGCAAGGGAAAGCGGGTCCGCTATGCCATCCATCCGGTGGCCGGACGCATGCCGGGGCACATGAATGTGCTGCTGGCGGAAGTGGACGTGCCCTATGAAC
>CAZPBJ010000070.1:0-14686 GCA_964584685.1 uncultured Christensenella sp.
GAGTATGTTTACGAATACACCGGTATGACCTGCGATAATGTCAATAACCCTGTTTTGTGCGCAAGATGGCTCGGAAAGCGTTGATAATGCTGACAATTCATGCCATAGGTTACTAACGGGCCGCAAATGCGGAAACCTGCAGAAACCCTATTTCGCGTCATTGTGGAATCGTCGAAGTACCTTCCCTCGACGCTCCACAGTCTATATGGTTGATCGCATATGGAGGTCACGCTCAAACTGACCCAATCCATTCATAATGTCTTCAAAAGAAGGAATCGATCCGAAAAGCATCGACTGCATCCGGTGGTAATCTTGAGCCAATTGCTCCCATCTGATCTCCGGCGGAATCAGCTTAAGGCTGTTTGGCGTGGCATCATCATACAATGCCCAACTGCGAGGATAGAATTTCTTTTTGAAGGTTACCACCTGTTTGAGGAGGTCAATATTCTCAAGTGCCTTCTGTCGAACAGGCGATTGGATCATCCGATACAGATCATAGTAGTGCCTTGAGTACCGATCGGGAATGACAAGCTCTGCCGGACGATTTGCCTCGTGATGCAAAATGGTTGCTTTCTCCCAAAATGTACGCTCAGGACTTACGGTTGACACTGTTGTCGTCGCGCCATCAATGAGCCCGCCATAGGTTTCATCTGTAAACGCACGGATTCCTGCATGTTGAAATGGCGTCCATGCCGCCAGGGGGCCAATCTCAAGACGAATCACCTGAAGCAGACCATCCTGATCATATAGACGCGGATAGTGGACGAGAAGTGTTTGCAGGTCTTGCGTATCTGCCTCGACTCTGGTCTCTGTGCCCCATTCAGCTTTTAGGTCTGCGTCGACCTTATCCTTCAGCTCTCCGGCAATGAAGGTGGATGCTCTTGCGTTTGCCTGCTTATTAAAAAGGTCTTGTTTTGTATTGCTGCGGAAGGTCCATGGTTCATTGCGCGCATAGCCCAGAATGCGCCAATCCAAAATGAGGTCAAGGTCCTCAGAAAACCGGGAGATCAGGCCATATGCTTTGGAGAGGCTGGTGCCGCCTTTGAACACAAAGGCATGTGCATAGGGACATCGGTGGAAGAGGTAATCCAATGCCAATGTTACCCATAAATCTTTTTCAACTATAGCAGGAGAAAGTTTCAATGCTTGGGCAGTATTCAATATCAGGCTGCGGCGGTCTTCCCGGTCAATTATCCTTATTTGCATGTATTGCGGTCACCTTTCTCAAGACATCATAAATCCATTGGCTGGTTTGCTTCGCTTCAATGAGCGCTTTGGACATCTCTTCACTGCTAAGCACCGGGGAGAGTGCCCGGATAACAGCGTCATCAACGTGATCTTTGCCCAAAAACTTCAGCGCTTCAATGACGAGCGCTGTTTTGGGAGACAGGCTGCTGATGCTTCTGTTGTTGCGATGCGCAAAGGACAGGGTGATGCCATCGATATCATACTTCCTGTAAGGGCCATCGCTGATGTATTCGTAGTGTGCGGGAACCTGTGTTGTCAGGCCCAGAAGGTTAAGGGCGGTCGCTCCGCTTGGCGCGATGGTCCAGTTGAAGCTTCTTGCCAGGGCCCTGGCAACCTGCGCGATATCCGGCGCCCGTGTCTCCCGTAATAGTTCGCTATAGTAGGGGCGGTCATATATCCCCTGGATGATTCTGCGGATTTCTGCGTCTTTGGCCATCCACGGCAATATCTTCCGGACAGATTCATAGGGCCCCAGTTCCAGGAAATCCTTTGCTGTGAACACTGTTCCCCATGGGGCATTCATGATTCGTTCCCTTATCTCTTCCCTGAGTGCCATAGCTTCACCCCCCATTAAACGGCACAAATAATATACAATAATTGTGCCAATTTCGCAAGAGGCTGAGAGGAAAAATTCGAGGATTGTGCGGGTTTGCTGAGATCTCGTTCCGTTCTCACTGCAGTCAAGCCAATGCAAACCCTTGAAGCTTGTCGGCAGGCATTCCTTTGATGAGTGTTCAATTCTCGCTTAAAATATCGGAATACCAAGCGTAAAAGGAACTAACGGCAGTTTGGATCAACACCGGAAACACACAGATTTACGGTAATTAAGGTAGCTGTTCGCGCGTATTCAGCGGACGGGAGTGAAAGAGGGAATACACCATAAAAATATATGGTTATTAATTCACAATCATTTATAATTTGGGAATCAATCGGATTGGCTGTCTTCACGCAAACGCCGGGAGTACTACCGTAAATACCTTAAATCCAAATTCAGGGGCTAAATGCCCCGGAAACGTTGAAATATATAGCAATTCGGGCTGTGAATTTAAGGTAAACCCGATTACCGGAAATTACCGTATATTATCCTGTATTACTGGGAAGCCATCTCCAATCGCTGTGTATGGTGCTGCGTTACTTGCATAGTTTGATGTATTAATTCTATGATCGCAGCAAAGTTTCAGACGATTACAAATATGAGTGAATTTTTCCGAAATATTCATCCATATTTGAATGACTTGTTTACTTCAGTGCCAATTCTTGTTATTGTTAACTCAAATTTCGGTGAAGAAGATAGATGCGCTTATCTGAGCGGTCGCGTTATTACTATTAAAAAACTCATAAAAATGGTTATTTGTTATCTCACATGTTTTCTCTAATTCCAAACGGCGTTGACAGCGCCGACAGGTTTCCCTATACTGCGCGAATATAGGCACATGAGTTCCTATATCGGAGGTGTTAATGGGGGATACTGTTGAATTGTCGCGTCTTGCGGCAGGACTTGTGATGCGGGGCATATCACGCAGGGAAGCGGCGCGGTTGATGCACATAAGTTACAGCGCTTTGAACAAAAAGCTCAGGGGCTCGGCGCGTATTCACCCGGAAGAATGGCAGGCACTGGAAGCCTTGCTGATTGTACCTGACGGCGATGATCAGCGAATAGTTTGACATACCGTGATTGATTGGTTACGATGTCATCAATCATATTTCAGGTGCAGAGAAGGATGCGGTTATGGGACGATTGCTTGACCTGAGCGGCCAACGATTCGGCCGGCTGGTAGCTGTATCCAGGGTGGACGGCCGCTGGCTTTGCCGCTGCGACTGCGGCGGTGAAAAACGTGTTGCAGCCGGTCACCTTAGGGAGGGCGTAACGCGCTCCTGCGGTTGCTTGTCAAATGAGCGTTCCCGCCGCGATATGATCACTGTGCAGCAGATAGGGCAAGCAGCCAGAAATGCAATGCTGTATCAAGGCACCGTCATCTGTACCATCACAAGCAACAAGCCCAACCATAACTCAACAACCGGCGTGCGCGGTGTGGAGCTGCGTCCTAATGGCCGCTATCGGGCCTATTTAAAATTCCAGTATCGGCAGATCAGTTTGGGATCATATGGCACGCTTGAAGAGGTAAGGCAGGCACGCAAGGAAGGCGAGGAGAAGTATTTCGCTCCCGTTATAGAGTCTTATATGCAAGAGGTTGACAGCAAGAGATAAAGGATGCTTGATAATGCAATACCCTTCAGTATGGAGTAGTCCATTTACCGTCCTGACGAAAGGCACATTCAATGAAGTGAACAAATACATTAAACGAAGCGCCCTTCTTGCGGCTCGCAAGTATCAAATAACACAACGGTCGGCACAAAAACTGCTTGAACTATCTGAGAGCGAACCGCAAAAACTACTATTTGGAATAAACAAAGACGTAGGATATCCAATTACTTATATAATTGATTCATTGGCTTTTCTTTACGGTGCGGAGATGAACATGCTAAAAGGAAAAAGACCAATAGGAAATCGAGAAAGCTTAATTAGGAAGTATCTACGAAGTGATCCAGACGCGAAAGTGGAATTTTATCTTCCTGATTTGCTATCAGAGATTAAATAATTTTGAAAATCGTGGAAAATGCAATATATCAATCAGCGATATATCGTACACATCGCACTTCCAATGCCAGTATAATGCAGCCATCGAAGTAAATGGAGGAAATCAACTTGAAAGACAACCATACTATCGCCATCGACCAGCTCATCCAATACCTACAGGAAGAAAAGCAGTTTGGCGCCACAAGCGTTACCCTGTCCGGGAAAGCCACGCTGTATACGGATCACTGGAACAGCGTCGTCATGACCACCGAGCCGCAGATATAGCCATGGACTGCAGCGGTACATCCCTCTACATCGCGCAGCGTATCCGCGGTCTGTGCAGCAACAGGGGCATTTCCCTGCGTGAGCTGTCGGACAAAAGCGGCTTGTCTTCATCCGCCCTGTATCGTATCCTCAATGGCAGATGCGGGAATCCCGGCGTTGATACCCTAATCAGGATCTGTCAGGCACTTGCCGTCAGTCTTGGGGACTTCTGGTCCGGGCAGGATGAGGGCAGTGCCGGGTAGTCTTGGCGCCAAATCCAGTTAATCGAAGGGACGCAGGGCAGATCAGCCACCCGGCTGGCATCAGTTTGGCAGGGGTATGAAATCTGTCGCGTTATGGAAGGGATACCCGGACTCATCCCGCGTGTTCTCGCTTCAGATTCAGTTGTCGTAAAATTTGCGACAACTGCCATAGACAGCAAACAGTATCCGGCACACTGGAGAAGCGTGCTCTATTGCCTTTGTTAGTCATTC
Organism: uncultured Christensenella sp.; assembly: GCA_964584685.1. Taxonomy (GTDB): domain Bacteria; phylum Bacillota; class Clostridia; order Christensenellales; family Aristaeellaceae; genus UBA1038. The sequence goes on from CAZPBJ010000070.1 coordinate 4,585, forward strand.
TGTTCAACTTTGGATCCTGAACCGGTATGGTACGGCATACACAGTGCCGGAAAGGGAGATCACAGATTATTTACGATAATCAACAGTAAATAACCAAATATATCAGTCAGGCTTTACACCTTTCCTTCCGCTTTTCCGGTATATCACCCCGTCCACCGCAGGAAATACCATGAACAGGATGAGCGTGAGCACCGCGCCGAGGATTTCCAGGCTCTTCATGCCGTCGGCCATCACTATGCCGGGAACCAGCGGCAGCAGCAGCACCATCAGCGGCAGGGCGGCGATGCTTGCCGGTATGGCAGGGGGACAGGGCCTTTTGCCGCGGATCAGGACGCACACAAGCCATGCGGAGGACCCGATCAGGGCAGGCCAGAGGAAGGGATAGGCTGTCATGGGCATCAGGAAGCTTAACGCGCCGGAACTAAGATAAAAGGGCAGCAATCCCGCGATGGAGAATTCCGCCGGCGAGCAGCGCCGCCGGCACAGCCGGTACGCAAGGTACGCGATACCCGCGGCAAGCAGCGCGAAGGCGGCAAAGGCGTATCCGCTGCCGGGCGGGATGACTTCAGGCCAGTCGGGCCACAGGGCCGTACTCCAGCCGAATATGCCCGGCAGCAGCGGCTTCAGCAGCGCGATCAGCACGCCGCAGATGCCGGCGCAGACAAGGATCGCCCCCAGCGCAAGCAAAAGACCGCCCAGGGCAATGACCTTGTTCCTGAAGGAGAAGAAGAGCAGAAGCACCAGCAGGACACAGGCCAGGATAAACAGCGGTCGCGTCCAGGCGACTGGATAATGCGCCAGCGCCGTGAAGGGGATGGGGAAGAATGTCCGGTCTTCACCCCGCGGATCGCTCAGGTCGATGCCTCCCAGCTTTTTGGCCAGCGCCAGCGCCGTGTCGCCCAGCTGCTGGATGCTGCCGGGGCTGACCACCGGGGGCGTATCCTGCATCGTATGCTTTTCCTTGAAAGGATAGTTGTCCTCCAGCGCCAGGATCATCACGCCGGCATTTCGAAACGGCGTGCTGTCATACCCGCCTCCCCCGCTGAAGGAAGTCCAGGCGCCGTTGGTATAGATGCCTGCGAGCACGCGGACGATCCAGCCGTTCTCCCTGCCTGTCTCGCAGATGGATATAGGTCCGCTTGAGGCGGTATCGATGCTGACGGCCACCTTGACCCTGTCCATCAGGGGATGTTCACGCACAAAGGCCTTTGACCCCGTAAAGGCGTCGGGCAGTTCCTCCCCGTCATCAAACAGGAGAATGATATCATTGGCAGGCGGAGGTCCCGCGCTCAGCGCCCGGGCTGTTTCAAGCAGGACGGCCGCGCCGCTGCCGTTGTCGGCGGCCCCGGGACTGTTTTTGGAAGAGTCATAATGCGCCAGGAACAGCGCGGCGCCGGCGGGATCGCTGCCCGCAATTCGCGCGATGACGTTCTCAGCCCCGTACACTTTCTGCGTTTCAGGCGCCAGACCCAGGCCGCGCAGGGTCTGAAGGAGGTAATCCCGGACAGCCGCCTGCGCCGGGGAGCCCTCCGGATGCGGTTTTGCCGCGATGACATCCAGGTGCCGCAGGGCGCGCGCGGCGGAGAATTGGCCGTCCGGCGCTGTTATGGGCAGGGCCCTCATCGGGAACAGGACCAGGATGGATGGGACGGCAAAAATGAGCAGCAGAAACAAGGGCAGCCATTTTTGTATCAGGGAGCGGCTTTTCATGGCCTTTTCCTCCAATCGTCACAGGTCCGCTGACAGGGTCTTGCCGCCCAAAGCCTTCCCTCTCCGCTTTCACGGCTTGCGCAGCCAATGGGAGGAAGCTGTCATATCATAACTCATTTCAATCAGTGATCGGTCAGTCGTGTCGGTACATAAACGGTGCTGTATACTGCCGCAATCATATCACCGGGAGAATATGTTGGGAAGATACAGCGCAAAATAATGGTTTTCATCAGCTCCATACGGGATCAGGCCCCCATGGCAGCAAGTGCTTTTCGGTGCAGGATTACTCAGCCGTCATTGAGAATATGCCTTTGGCGATCGTTGACTTTGGATATCAAAGCTGCTGGATAGAGGGACACGTTACTGATGAAGACGACATTGGGCGCCAAATCGCGCGGATACTGCTTGTGCCCGACGAGTATGACCTCGTTTGCATCCTGCCGGTCGGCATCGCAGCGCATGCATGCAAGCCGGCGGACAAGCTGTCCTTCGATCAGCGTGCCTGGTTCAATTCCTTTGGACACTCTAATGACAGATTAAAGAAGCCGACCCGTTAATCAAGCGGCTGATCCGGCCGGCAGCGGTTTCTCTTTAAGGTTTGTTTACTTTTCGGATTTCTTGCGCTATTCCCTTACAAGGGCCGCGATGCCACCGGTATAGTAAGGTTCTGAGAACAAAACTTCCTTTGCCCTCTCATGCGCGATCAGCGTCGCCAGCTCAATGTCAAACCCGACCACCCCTTGGTTTGCGTCCGGGAAGGAGAAGGGTTCCGTCACCGCCGCCGTGCCAAACTTCAGGACGCCCTTGTCACCGGTCAAAGCGATGTCGGGCATGTCACCCGGTGCGCCTTCTTCGGGCAGCCAGCGGGTCAGCATCGCTTCATACTTCCCGTTGTTCCTTAATTCCGCGACAAGCTTGTCAATGGCGTCCTTCAGCTCCTGATTGCCCAGGCGGACGGCAAAGCCATAGTCGTTTGTCGTGATCATATCGGGCAAGACGGCAAGCCCGGGGTTCTTGGCGGCTATGTTTTTCAGGATGGGTTCGTCATAGGCAGCGGCATCGGCTTTGCCCGACTGTACGGCCAGGCAGGCGTCAAGCGCTGTATCGTAATACTGGAAGGTGTGATGGGTCCGGACATCGCGAAAAAATGCCGGATATGGTATAGTGGCATAAAAGGATCCTGCTTCATAGGAGAGAAATGAATGCGTCAACATACAGATGAAAAAACCCCTGGGGGAGCTGAACAGCTGACACAGATCGTCAGCAGGTTCACCGGCCTGATCGGCAAAGTCCTGCCCGACGACGTGAGCGTCAAGCTCAGGCAATTGGCAGCGGAAGAGACCATGCCCATGGCCAAAATGATCTATGAGACCATGGACGAGAACCAGAAGCTGGCCGCCAAGCTCGACCGCCCTTCCTGCCAGGACACCGGGCAGATCCAGATGTTCGTGCAGGCGGGCACCGGCTTTCCCTACATCAATGAACTGGCGGACGTCCTCAAGGACGCCGTGAACCGCGCCAGCATCGAAGCACCGCTGCGCCGCAACGCGGTGGAAACCTTTGACGAGTACAACACGGGGACCAACACCGGCTGCCGCTCCCCCTGGCTGTACTGGGACGTCGTACCCAACAATGATGAGCTCAAGCTCCACATCTATATGGCCGGCGGCGGCTGCTCCCTCCCAGGCCAGGGGAAGACCCTGATGCCCGGGGAAGGCTATGAGGGCGTGGTCAAATTCGTACTGGACATCATGACCACCTACGGCCCCAACGCGTGCCCGCCCCTGCTGGTGGGCGTTGGCATCGGGGCCACCATCGACTCGGCCGCCTTCATGTCCAAGCTGGCCCTGATGCGCCCCGTTGGCAGCCACAACGGGAATCCCAAGGCCGCCCAACTGGAGGACGATTTGGTTGAAGCCATCGATGCCATCGGTCTGGGCCCCCAGGGCCTGTCGGGCAGCAAGAGCGTGATGGGCGTCAACATCGAGAACTCGGCGCGCCATCCCTCGGTCATCTCGGTGGCGGTCAACCTGGGCTGCTGGTCCCATCGCCGCGGCACGATCCTCATCCGCCCCGACCTGAGCTATGAGCTTTTGACGCACAAGGGGGTCCGGCTATGAAAAAGGTACTGACAACGCCCGTTTCCGCGGAAGACCTGAAGGATATCCGCATCGGCGACGTGATCTACCTGACGGGGCACATCGTCACCTGCCGTGACGTGGCCCACCGCAGGCTCATCGAGTATGGCCGCGAGCTGCCCGTCAACGTGCGCGACGGCGCCATCCTGCACGCCGGCCCCATCACCCGGGAGATCAAGGACCGGCCCGACAAGTACGAGATGATTTCCGTCGGGCCCACCACCAGCATGCGCATGGAGAAGTTCGAAAAGGAATTCATTGAGCAGACCGGCGTGCGCGTCATCGTCGGCAAGGGCGGCATGGGCAAAAAGACCGAGGAGGGCTGCCGCGGGAACGGCGCCATCCACTGCGTCTTCCCGGCCGGCAACGCCGTCATCGCGGCGGTCGAGGTCGAGGAGATTGAAAAGGTCGAATGGCTTGACCTGGGCATGCCCGAAGCGCTCTGGTACTGCCGGGTCAAGGAGTTTGGCCCCCTGATCGTCTCCATCGATACCCAGGGCAGCAACCTCTTTGAGCAGAACAAGGTCGTCTTCAACCAGAAGAAGGATAAGGCGCTGGAAGAACTCTACAAAAAGGTCCGCTTCATCAAATAAGGGATAACTGCGGCGTCTGCTTACACGCAGCCCGATTCGTCAGCCTCAAAACTCCTTGACAATTTATCCGGGGATAGGTAAAGTACTCTTTGGTCTTTTACTATTTTCGCATGTAAAAATCGGGGTGCCGGGGGGCACCATTGACGGGATAAAGGCGGTGACGGCATGGCGCTGGAAGTACTGCAGGCCATTCATCTGGCGGAGCGGAAGGCTGAGGAGATCACCAACGACGCGCAGAAAAGCGCGCGTGAGATGATCGACCTGGCGCAAAAGAGCAGCGGCGAGCGGCTGCGCGAGAGCGAGCGCGTCAACAGGGAGACCTTCAACCGCCTGATCGCCGACCGCCGGCAGGAAGTTGAGGCTGTCCTGGCTTCCCAGGGCCGGGCGCAGCAGGCCGCGCGCCTTGCGCAGCTGGAACAGGCGCGCAAGCTGCTGCCCAAAGCCGCGCAAATGATCGCCGATAAGGTGCTGGCAGATGCCCATCGTTAAAATGAAGCGCCTCCTGCTGGCGGCGCCGCTGCAGGATAAGGCAAGGCTGCTGGAAACCCTTCAGCGCCTGGGCTGCGTGCAGGTGACGGATTTTGATATGCCCAAAGAGCAGCTGGCCGGCCTTGTGCGCCCGCAGGAAGCAGGGAAAACCGCCTCCCAGGCCGATCAGGACCTGGTCCGCCTGCGCTGGGCGATCACCAGGATAGGCAAGTACGATCCCAAGAAGCCCTCCATGTTCAGCCCCAAGCCTGCTGCCCAGCCCGGGCAGATGCTGCCCGGTAGTGACGTCGCGGCCGCCCGGCAGGCCGTGGTGGAAGAGGCCGAGGCGCTGGAGCGCCGGATGGGCGAACTGCGCGGGCAGGAAACCCGCATCATGACGCAGCTTGAGCAGCTGAAGCCCTGGCTGCCGCTGGACATATCCCCCGACGCGATGCGCGATACGCCCGTCACCAGACAGTTGGCCGGCACCGTGCCCACAGCGGCCCTGCGGCCCCTGCTGGACGCCTGGGCAGGCAAGCCTGTCAGCGTCGAGAATGTGGGCGCAGCGGGTGACACTTCCTATATCTGGGCCATCGCGCACGCCTCGGTCGCCGATGATTTTGCCGAAGAACTCAAGCAGGCCGGCTTTGTCGCCGCCAACTTTACGCAGGGCGAAGGCACATTCAAGGCGCAGCACGACGCCCTGCAGCGGGACCTGGCGGCGGTCGTCGCCTCCCGCAAGGAGGCCGACGCACGCATGGCCGGCCTTGTCAGCGCCCTGCCCGATTTAAAGATCTACCATGACGCCGTGGCCGCCGACCGCGCGCGCATCGGCGCGGGCGACAGGCTGCTCCACACAAAGGAAAGTTTCCTCCTGCGCGGCTGGCTGCCAGAACCCCTTGAATCTAAGGTGCTGGTCGTGCTGGGCAGGGATTTCCCGGACGCCGCGGTTCAGGTATCAGTGCCTGAGCCGGGCGACGAGCCGCCTGTGCTGCTGCACAACAACGCCGTGGTCTCGCCCTTTGAATCCGTCGTTACCGGCTTTGCCATCCCCGGCGCCTTCGGCCTTGACCCCAGCGCGGTGATGATGCCGTTTTTCGCCTGTTTCCTGGGCATGATGGTATCCGACGCCGGCTACGGCATCATGATGGCGCTGCTGGTTCCCCTGCTCATCAAGGTGATGAAGCCCGGAAAGGCCGCCAGAAAGCTCTTCTGGGTCATCGGCATCGGCGGCCTCTTCACCATCTTCTGGGGCTTCATCTACAACACCTGGTTTGGCTTCGCGCCCATGGCCAACCCCATCATGGACCCCATCAACCGCCCGATGGAAGTGATGATCCTGTGCATCGCCCTGGGCGCCGTGCACCTGCTGGTCGGCCTGGGCATGGCGGCATACCTGCACATCAGGCGCCGAGAATACCTGGACATTGTCTACGACCAGCTCAGCTGGCTGATGGTGCTGGCCGGCATCGGGATGCTGGCTGTGCCGAGCCTGGCAAAGATCGGTCAGTACCTGGCGCTGGCGGGCGTTGTGATCATCCTGCTGTTCGCCGGGCGCAACAAAACCAAGAATCCCTTCAAGCGCGTATTGTCCGGCCTGGGGTCCCTGTACGGCATCACCAGCTGGGTTTCGGACCTGCTCAGCTACGTGCGCCTGTTTGGCATGGGCCTGGCCACCGGCGTCATCGGCCTGGTCATCAACCAGCTGGTGGGCATGATCTTTGCCGGCGGGCCAATCGGATGGATCATCGGGTCCGTCATCTTTGTGGCCGCGCACACCTTCAACGCCGGCATCAATATCCTGGGCGCCTATGTGCACAGCTGCCGCCTGCAGTACATCGAGTTTTTCGGCAAGTTCTACGAGGAAGGCGGCAAGCCTTTCAAGCCACTGGAGCAAACACCCCGCTATGTTCGCATCTCCGACGCCTGAGCGCTCGGGGTCACGATAGGGAAGTAATGTTTTTGAGGAGGAATCATCTATGGCACTCTCATTGGGACAGGTTCTTGCCCTGCTGGGCGCAGCCCTGTCGGTGACGCTGGCGGGCATCGGCTCGGCCAAGGGCGTGGGCATGGCCGGCCAGACCAACGCGGGCGTTTCCACGGAAAACCCCGAAATCAACTCCAAGCTGCTGGTGCTGCAGCTGCTGCCCGGTACGCAGGGCATCTACGGCTTCCTGGTCGCTGTCATCATCCTGATCAGAATCGGCGTGCTGGGCGGCAACATGCTGCCCGTCGGCCTTGAGACGGGCCTCGCCTTCATCATGGCCGCGCTTCCCGTTGGCGTGGTCGGCCTGTTTTCCGCCATCTACCAGGCCAATGTGGCCTCCGCCGGCATGCTGATGACCGGTGAGCATCCCGAAATGAGCGGCAAGGCCATCACCATGACCGTCATGGTCGAGACCTACGCCGTACTGTCCCTGCTGGCCTCCTTCCTGATGGTCATGGCCATCAAGGTCTAAGGGATACAGCGATGGATGTAAGCCCCCTCAGCGCCAAAATAGAAGAGAACGCGCGCCGCATCGCCGAAGGTTTTTTCAGCGAAGCGCGCGCCCGCGTCGATGACCTGCAGGCCAGCGCCGACGCGCAGATAGAGCAGCTTCAGGCGCAGGCCGTCAGGGACGCGAAGGCGGAAGGCGACAAGCTGGAGGAGAACCTCAAGCGCCTGCACGCGCTGGAAAGCCGCAAGGGCCTGCTGCGCGTCAAGCGCGGTTTGCTTGACGAGGGCTTTGACGCCGCGCTGGCGCTGCTGCGCGCGCTGCCCGATGAGCAAATGCGCCAACTGATGCTGGACCAGCTCCTGCAGTCTGCCCAGGGCGACGAGCAGGTGGCCTGCGGCAGCATCAACTCAGGCTTTTACGGCCCGGCTTTCCTGGAGGAAGCCAACCGCCTGCTGATCAAGGCCGGCAAGCCCGGTCAGTTGCGCGACGCGGGACACCGGCATGAAGGCGTCTGCGGCCTGGTGCTGCAAAGCCTTGGCACCCAGACCTTCTGCACCGTGGAAACGCTGCTGCAGGAGCGGCGGGAGAAGCTGGAGCCGGAGGCCGCGGCGCTGCTTTGCGCGGACCTAAGCTGATAAAAGGAGGCCGCCATGCCCCAGAGTAGTACGCTATACGCTGTCGCCAGGCTGAAAATGCTCAGGCGGCACTTTCTGACGGCCAACCAGATGCAGCGCCTGCTGAGCGCGCCGGACTATGAGCAGGCCGGCAAGGTCCTGCTGGAGGCGGGCTATGTGCAGGACAGCCGGGCGGATTGGGACAAGGCCGCCGCCTCGCGCGCGCGGGCCGCCGGCGAGATCGTCAAAAAGCTCAGCCCCGATCCAGGCCTCAGTGATGCCTTCATGCTGCGCTATGACGCGCACAATCTCAAGACATATTTCAAGGCGCGCATCCTGGGCATAGAGCCCGAGGGCATTTCGTCATCGGGCACGCTGGACCCGGAAGCCCTGCGCCACGCGGTGGCGGACAACCGCTATTCATCCCTGCCCGCCCCCCTGGCGCAGGCCATGAAGGCGCTGGAAAAACAGGCCGCCGCCCAGGCCGACCCCATGGCCATCGATGTGCGGCTGGACCAGGCGATGTTCCTGATGATGCATCAGGCGCTGGCAGGCAGCCGCTCACCCGCGGCCAAGGCCTGGCTGAGGATGAAGGCTGACTTTGTCAACCTGCTCTCCTTCATCCGCCTGCGGCGCATGGCCGCCAGCCTCAGCTTTGAAGAGGTGCTGGTGAAGGGCGGCAGCATCGACGCCGCCACGCTCATCACCCATCAAGTCAAGCCCGAGCTGCTGACGGCGCTTTACCACATTCCCTACGGCAGGAAGGTCAGCGACCTGGCGCGCGCCGCGCTGGACGACAGCGCGCAGATCCCGGTACTGGAGCGCCTGCTTGAGCAATTGCTGCGCAAACCCTTTGACGGCAGCCGGCTGAGCATCGACAGCCCGGACGCGGTGGTCAGCTACCTTATGGATGTGGAGCAGGAAACCGCCGCGGTGCGCCTGATCATGACGGGCAAGCGCAACGGATTTTCACAGGAAGCGATCGAGGAAAGGCTGCGTGCGGGCTATGGCGGATAAGGTCCTGCTGGGCGCGGTGGGCGAAAAGGACGCGGTGCTGGCCTTTCAGGCCATCGGCGTGCGCGCATTGCCCGCTTCATCTGCAGAAGAGGTGAACGCCGCCATCCACCTGCTGGCAAAGGATGGCGTCCGCGTGATCTTCATCACGGAAGCCGCGGCCAGGCTGGCGCCGGAGATGATCGGGCGCTACGCAAACGATCAGCAGCTGTCCATCATCCCGGTGCCCGGCACCGGCGGTACGGACGGCTATGGCGAACTGCAGGTGCATTTGAATGTTATCAAGGCCATCGGCTCGGATATATTGGCCGACAACAGCAGGAAAGAGGAGTAGATCATGGCGCAGGGGACGATAATCAAGGTCGCGGGCTCGCTGATCGTGGCGGAGGGCATGGCCGACGCGCGCATGTATGACGTGGTGCGCGTGGCCGGCAGCCGCCTGGTCGGGGAGATCATTGAACTGCGCGGCGACCGCGCATCCATACAGGTGTATGAAGAGACCTCCGGCCTGGGCGCGGGCGAGCCTGTCGTGTCCACCGGCGCGCCCCTGTCCGTAGAGCTGGGGCCCGGCCTCATCGAGTCCATTTTTGACGGCATCCAGCGCCCCCTGACCCGCATCCGCGAGCTGGTGGGCGACCGTATCACCCGCGGCGTGGAGGTGCCGGCCCTGGACCGTGAGCGCCTGTGGCCCTTCGTGCCCAAGCTTGCCGTGGGGGACAAGGCCGCTGCCGGCGATATCATCGGCACCGTGCAGGAAAGCAGCGTAGTGGAGCACCGCGTCATGGTGCCGCCGGGATTGTCGGGCGTTGTTATAGCCATTAAGCCGGGCGATTTCAAGGTGACCGACACCGTGTGCACGTTGAAGGACGACAAGGGAGAAGAGCACGCGCTCACCCTGATGCAAAAGTGGCCCGTGCGCCGCGGCCGCCCCTATTCGCAGAAGCTTAACCCCGATATGCCCATGGTGACGGGCCAGCGCGTCATCGATATGCTTTTCCCCATCGCTTCGGGCGGTACAGCCGCCGTGCCCGGCCCCTTTGGATCGGGCAAGACGGTGGTGCAGCACCAGCTGGCCAAGTGGGCCGACGCCGATATCATCGTCTACGTCGGCTGCGGCGAGCGCGGCA
>CAZPBJ010000071.1:0-14317 GCA_964584685.1 uncultured Christensenella sp.
CATGCGCGCAGTACTTGACATTTCTGTCAATCGTTCTATAATTGACATGGATTGAATAACCCGGTATCTGTTGTCGATTCGCTAATCAAAACCTTTTTTGTCCGCAAACTGCATGCACGACAAATGTGAATGACAAAATCGCATAGTGAACCTTTCTCAAGGAGGAGGGAAGCACATGAAAGCATCAAAACGGTTTCTTGCCGTATGCCTTTGCCTGCTCCTGGCCGGCTTGACGGCTATGCCGTTCGCCGGCGCCGAAGAGGCGCCCCCGACCTACATTCCGCCCTCGCCGGGCCCCATCACGCTCAGCTTTGAAAGCGTTGAGCAAACCCTGTACCTTTACGGCAACAACAATCAGCGCCTTGTCTGGCCTGTGGAGGTGACGAGCGATGTCTCCGCCTACGGGAGCGTCAGCTGGGAACTCACCCACGAAGCCGGCGACGCGGTGACGCTGTACCTGACGGAGCAGACGGATACGGCATGCAATCTGCGTTACGGTGACATCATCGGCGCCGGGAGCGTTTCCTATACGCTGACCTGCCGTGTGGGTCATTATGCCAAAGCCGTCCCCATTGGTATCGAGGTTTCCGATGCCTCGGTCCCCGGCACCATGCTTGTCCTTGATCAGGTCTATACTGCCGCGGCAGGGGAACGGATCGCTGTTCCCAGGCCTGATTTGCTCCCGCTGTCCACCGACCTTCCGGCGGAGGCGTTCGCGTTTGAACTGATCATCCCCGGAGGGGCCGAAGCCGGCGTCACGCACCTTGAATCTTCCGATGACCTGCGCGTCTGCCGCTTCGATCTGCCCGGATACTACCACGGGCGCATCTGGATGCACAACGCCAGCAACATCTCCTTCAGGCAAAACCTTCTGTTCATCATCACCGACGCTGCTGGGCTTGTGCCCGGCAGCCCGCTGCGCCTCCTGCCGGCAGCGATTGAAGAGACGATTTACCTCAATGGAAGCACCGATGGGTTCAGCCTGGGCAGCTGCGAACTGCAGGACGCCAGGTATGCCCTCGCGGATCCCGTATGGTCCATCACACCGGAAGCCGGTGACGCCATGACGGCTGCTATGGGCAACCGGACGGAAACAGGCTGCGAGGTCGTCCTGGCCGGGACGGCCCACGAGGGCGACGCCGCTTTCAGCCTCCACTGCGCTGTGGGTGAATACAGCGCGTCCATCCCGGCGCTTTTCCACGTCAGCGCCGCGTCGGTGCCCACTTCCATGCTTGTAGCATCCCATGCCTTCAGGGCTGCAGCGGGAGAAACGATCCTTGTTCCACGACCCGGGCTGCTGCCTGCCGGGACCGCCCTGTCACCGGATGACTTCGATTTCATGGTCGCCCTGAATCCTTCGGTCTTCAGCGCGTCGCTGGTCAGCAAAGGCTTCGACGCCATCGGCCTGTGTTTCAGCGCCCCCGGTTATTACCAGGGCAAGGTCATCATGCGGGAAGGCAATATCCTTTTCTTTGACGACGTCCTGTTCATCATTTCGGATGCCGGCGGCACCGTGCCGGGAATCCCGCTGCAGCTTGACAAGAGCGTCGTTGAGGCGACGGTGTACCTGGCCGGCGGCGCGGAAGATGCCGTGCTTGGCCGGGTCCGCCTGCTCAATGACCTGGATGCGGCGCTTTGGCGGCTGCCCTCGGGATACTTTGGCGAGCCGGTCTGGTCGCTGACCGACGTGAGCGGCGATGCCGTGACGCTGCGTACTCTGGCAGGCCCGCCGGACGAGTGTTCATTGATCGCCGCCTCCCTTTCCCATACAGGCGACGTGACGGGGACCCTGTGGTGCGACTCGGGCGGCTTCAGCGCCTCCGTCCCCGTCCTCATCCATGTCGTTGATTCGGCGATTCCCCAGCGGATGGGGGCTGCGGACCTGTACGATGCCTTTGTGGGCGATGAGATCGTCATCCCTTGCCCGACCCTGCTTCCGGAAGGGACTGAGCCAAGGGCAAACTATTTCTCGCCCGGACTTTCCGGTGACGCTGCGTTTGAAGGCGCCGCTTCATGGCAGCCGACAAAGGAAGGCGGCATCACCCTGTCCTTCTCTGCGCCGGGCATGTACGCGGCTTCCCTGAGCATGAGCCACAGCAACATCCGCATTGCGCGGGATATCCGTTTCAATATCACACCCGCCCCGGTCCTCTCGCTTGACAGCGTCTCCCTCAGCGCCCTGGGCGTCGTCCTTGGCGGCAGCGTCACCGCGACGGCCCTGATCTCCGGCGCGGCCGGTGATACGCTGTACGCTTTCAGGGCATACAAGAATGGCAGCGCGCTGGGCATCCATCAATCGTTTGGACCGGGAAACAGCTTCGTCTTCACCCCCGCTGAAGCAGGTCTCTATACTATCAGGGCGGCAGCCTGGGACGGAAGGAACCTGGCCAGCGCCTTCTCGGACACTATCGCCGCGGGGATTGTGCCAACGCTGGACCTGCAGGTCTCAGGCGTCGGGTTCCTGACAGGAGAGTTGATACAGGCGCGGGCAATCACGGCCGGGGGAAGCGGCATATACAGCTATGCCTTCCAGGTATACAGGGATGGACTGGCGCCGGGAGAGCCCGGCATGCGCAGGGACTTCGGCCCGGATGACAGTTTTCGCTTCACGCCTTCGCTGCCCGGGATGTACACAGTCCGGGTAATCCTGGATGACGGCATTTCACGCGTCCAGCGTGACAGCAGCCCCATCACGGTCATCACACCGCTTCGGGTGGTGACTACGACACCCAGGCCAACGGTAACACGGCGCCCGGATCCAATTACGATTCCTCCTGTCATGCCACTTGCGATTACGCCGGAACCAATCACCCCGGAGCCGGTCACACAGCAGCCCGTTGCGGTGCCTCCCATTACCCAGGAACCAATCCAACTGGTGACAATGCTGACCATCCTAAAGCCTCTGGGTGTCAGCGCCAAGGCGAGTCCCGCCTACGCAGCCACGGGGGATGTCATCTCCGTCAAGGCACAGGCTTCAGGCGGCACAGGGAGTTATGAATATTCGTTCCGGGTGTATCTGAACAGCGCAGCTATTGGCTCAGAGAGTTCTTTCAGCGCAAAAAACGCTTACAGCTTCACGCCCGCGAAGCCGGGCGAGTACAAGGTACTGGTCATGGTGCGCGATGGCGCGGACAAGGCATCTGTGTATACCGGCAACATCCATGTCAAGTAACATGAGCCGATAACATATGAACGATTGACGGAGGTTAGATCATCATGAAGAAATACGCGGCGATCATTCTTTGCGCGGCATTGCTTTTGCCTTTGCTTGCCGCCCAAGCCGGTGAAAGCGCGGTCAAGGCAAGCGGCGACTACGAGTACACCCTGAACCAGGACGGAACGGCTCTCATCACGAAGTACCTGGGCTCTGCGGCGCAGGCGGATGTTCCGGCCTTGCTTGACGGCGTCATTGTAACGGTCATCGGGAAAGAAGCGTTCTACAACCATACGGAGCTTGTTGGGGCCACGATACCCCAAGGCGTCCGCGCCATAGAGGAAAAGGCGTTTGGGAGCTGCAAGCAGCTGACGAACATCACATTGCCCGACAGCCTGGAGACCCTGGGAGACCGGGCATTCCGCAGCTGCCTGAATCTTAAAACCATTTCGATACCGGCAGGTCTTGCGGATATCGGGGAAGGCGCATTTGATTACTGCCAGAGCCTGGCTGAGTTTGTCGTGTCAACTGACAATCCGTCCTACCGGTCTGTTGACGGCGTGTTGTTTGAAGCCCAAATCAACACGCTTGTCTGCTATCCCTGCGGCAAACCCGGTTCAGATTACGCGATCCCCGAGGGAACGCTCAATATCGGACCAAACGCGTTCAACTATGCCTTGAACCTGATACGGGTCACGCTCCCCCAAAGCATGACGGAGATTGGTGAGTACGCGTTTTACGGCGCTGAAAGCCTTGCCGAGCTCAAGATGCCCGAAACGATCACCAAGATAGGGGGGTATGCGTTCTACGGATGCAGGAGCCTCAGGGAGATGGATATCCCCCAAAGCGTGACCGATATAGGAGGGATCGCCTTTGTCGGATGCGACAGCATGACAGATATCCGTGTCAGCCCGAATAACGCGGCCTATGCCTCGCAGGATGGAATGCTGCTTGACAAGGCGATGACGACGATACTGCAATGCCCCGGCGCAATGAGTGATGACAGGCTGCGCATCCCCCCCGGTGTCTCGGCAATAGCGCTTGGCGCGTTTGCCCACTGCGGCCTTCTGACACACCTTGAAATACCCTTTGGCATTGTTTCAATCGGCGGTTTCGCGTTTGACGGCTGTTCCGGCCTGGCGCAAATCTCATTTCCCGACAGTGTGGAAACCATAGGGCAGTGCGCGCTGCGTTACTGCCATAAACTGACGGACATCAGGCTGCCGGCAGGCCTGAAGGAAATTGACGACGGCTTGTTCGATAGCTGCAATGGCCTGGCGCGCGTTGAGCTGCCCCAAGGGTTGACCGACATTGGACAAAGCGCGTTCCAGGACTGCACCGGCCTTCAGGAACTTGTGATTCCCGGCAGCGTCGCCCGAATCGGATACGCCGCGTTCAGAAATTGCGCGGGCCTGACAAACCTGTCGATCCCAATCAGCGTAACAACCATTGGGGAGAAAGCCTTCGAAGGCTGCGGGAACCTCGTGCTGCAGGTGATTGAGCGCAGTTATGCGCAGCAATACGCGGATGAAAACGTCATGCCTTATGACTTGCTGATACCTGGCCTTCAGACCGCCGTGCCAACGGAAGCCCCGCCGACACCTGTTCCGGCCACAGAAGCGCCGCAACTGCCCGAAGAAACGCCAGACGTGTCTGTTGCCAGCGGCCCGGCCGGCGTATCACCCGGTTCCCAGCCAACCCCCATGCTGCTTACGGACTTGACGCAGCAGCCGGAAGAAACGTCAAGCTATCAGGTGACGGCTGATGAAAACCCTTATGCGGGCGCATTCTTCAATGTCTCCTATTACGCGCTGATGAACCCCGACCTGGTGGCGGCGTCCGGCGGCGACGAAGAGCTTCTGCGGACGCATTGGCTTGATTACGGCATCCACGAAGGCAGAAAGGGGTCCCCTGCCTTTGACGCCAAATGGTATCTTGCAAACAACCCGGATATGGCAGCGGCCTTTGGCGCCGATTACGCTCAGGCAGCGCTGCATTACCGCGCGATAGGCGTTGCGCAGGGGCAGGCGGGCAGCGCGGAGTTCAGGGCTGCGGATTACGCGGCTCTCAATCCGGAGCTTGCGGCGCAGTACGGAAGCGACCTGCGCGCGCTGGCGCAGCACTACAACGATCAGGGCTGGGCCCAGGGTTTGCCGGCGGTGATACCAGGATCCCAGGCAGAGCCGGCCGCGACTGTAACACCGCAGGCTGAACCCGAAGCGGCGCTGCTGCCGGCCGAAACACCGGCGATCGATTCGGCTGTAACAACTGATAATGCCCAAACAAAGCCCTGGCCGCTTGACAGCATGGCGCTGCATGAACTTAGGGTATCGGGCAGGCACGAGAAGGAAGTCGCGTACTGCGGGCCCGGGAAGGATTACCGCGAGGCCGGTACCTACAAGACCGCAAAAATGTCCCAAATCAAGGGCGTCTTCATCGAAGGCGACTGGATGCTGGTGGATGTCAATTACCCCGGCGTGGGCAGGCGGCAGATCTACTTCAGGACGAATGCCTTCAAGAGCCCGGGCAATGTCCCGCAGTGGGCTTTCACCGGCTTTGCCGCCTCCCTCACGGCGGAGACCGCGCCGCGCATGGGGCCGGGGACAGAATATGATACTTTTGATGACGAGACCCTCAGCGGCGGCACGGCGCTCAGTGTGTTCTGCGAGTACGGCGGCTGGCTCTTCGCCGAGTTCATGACCGCTGAAGGTCTAGTCCGCGGCTGGATCGATGCGGCAAGCGCGCAGGCGGAATAATGCTCATTGAAATCAGGACGATTGCGGTATATCATCATGATTGTCGGGAATGCCATTCCTCAATGACGATCAAGGGAGCGTGCCATGCTGAGCTATGCCGATATTCTGAACCTGAAACGATGGAATACACCTGCGATCTACAACGGCTGGGAAAAGGTGACAAGACTGGAGCGTACCCAGGGCCGCTATAACTTGGAACCCACGCATGATTTTATGCCGCAGATGGGCAATATGTGCGGCTATGCCGTGACTGTGGAGATTGAGCCGGGCAATCCCAGGCATCAACATGAGCAGCCTGACGCGCAAAGGGAATATATGCGTTATCTGGCCGGGATTCCCGGCCCCAAGATCGTCATCGTGAAGGATTTGGTCAAGCCCTTCATCGGCTCTTTTTGGGGTGAGGTGAACGCGAACATGCACAAGGCCATGGGTTGTGTCGGCACCATTACCGATGGCTGCGTGCGCGATACGGATGAGATGACCAACGCCGGCTTCAAAGCGCTGGCCCGCAGCACCTGCGTGGGCCATGCCTACGCCGCCCCTGTCCAATGGGGGATAGAGCTTGAGGTGTTTGGCTGCAAGGTAAGGCCAGGCGATTTGATTCATGCCGACAAGCACGGCTTTATGGCCATAGATGAAGAGGACCAGGAGCATCTTTTGGAGGCTGTGCGCTTTATGGATGCCAATGAATGCAGTCATCTGCTCAACTTGTCGCGCAATGCCGCCGGCATTCCGCTTGATGAGTTTGTGGAAGCGTATGCCCGCGGTGCCGCGCAGTTCAGGCAGGACGCGGATCAATTCTTCGCGTCACTGAAATAATCAAATGTGCCGAGGCGCAGGGAGCGCTTGGCTTGCGCCGCTTTATATCAATAAATCAACCGGCACCCGCGTCAGGGGATACAGTCCGGTCACCGGATTCCTGTTGACATAATCGCAAAATACCACCCTGTCCTCTTCGCCCGCGTACAGAAAGCCGATGGCGCGGGTTACATCCTTGGGCAGGGGATAGCGTCTCTTCAGGGCGCGCTTGACCGCAGGGCGACGCGCGTCCTGTTGTTTGAGGCAGGCCGGCAGCACGGTGGTGAGGGTCGAGGCCATGCGGTCTTGCAGCAGCAGGTCACGCAACAGAAGCCCCTGCTGCAGCTGGGTGGTCAGGCAGTCAAACACACAGGTGGTCAGGCTCTCCAGGGACAGGCTGCCCTGCTGCGCCTCCGCCTGACGGATCGCCTTGCCCAGCATCAGGAAGACATCAAAGGGTTTCATTCCGGCTTGGCTTGTCAGAAAGTGAAGGGTACCCGAGAAGCGCCCGGAATTGTACAGCTTGTCCAGCGCGTGCTCCGCCAGCTTGAGAACGGCCAGATCCTCCTCGCTCAGCCAGGGAGTGGCGCGCACCTGATAGGGCGGCTGCGGGTCATATTGGCAGGGATAAATGTCCGGCTCACTGCGCATGGCGCTGCCATGGATCAGCTTCAAAAAGCCCAGCTGCAGGGCATGGGGGCGCAGCGCATAGGCATCGTTGAAACCACGGGCGAATTCCGCCAGCCCCTCCCCGGGAAGCCCCGCGATCAAATCCAGGTGCACATGCGCGCGCCCGCAGGAGATCAGCCTGCCAACCTGCGCGGTGAGCAAAGCCATGTCGGTCCTGCGGCGCACCCTGCGCAGCGTGCCCTCATCCATGGACTGCAGGCCGATCTCAAATTGGAACAGGCCGGCGGGGGACGATTCTATCAGGGAGAGCGCAGCGTCATCCAGCAGATCGCCCGCGACCTCAAAATGGAAGGTGACTCCCCGCGGGATATCCGCTCCGGCATGGTCAGCGATAAAGCTCAGGATCGCGTACGCGCGGGTCCTGTCAGCGTTAAAGGTGCGGTCCACCAGTTTTACGGTCCCGGCGCCTGAATTGGCAAGCAGCAGTATTTCCTTGTACGCGCGCTCAAGCGGGGCGCTGCGCAGCCCTTCGCCCCTGCCTGACAGGCAAAAGGCGCAGGCGTAGGGGCAGCCCCGGCTGGTTTCAAGATAAGCGATGCGTCCGCCCAGCGCAGCAAAATACTCTGCGGTGTAGGGCGAGGGCTGCATGGTCTCGTGGACATGGGGCTTCCGGATGACCGCGCCTTCCGCCGCCATGAAGCAAAGGCCGGACACGTCATCATAGCTTCGCAAGCCGCACAGCGCGTCAAGAAGACGTGCGAAGGGCAGTTCGCCTTCTCCGGCGATCAGGTAATCGGCCTGCGGATAACTGGTCAGCGCGTCCTGCGCCCGGTAGCTCACTTCTGGCCCGCCCAGCACAATCACGCACTGCGGCAAGGCTTCCCTGATACCGGGCAGGAGCCCGGCCACACAGGTGATGTTCCAAATCGCGCAGCAGATGCCAAGCACCTGCGGCCGTGCCTGCGCAACGCGGGCAAGAACCGCCGCGGGCGGCTCGTTGACAGTCCCTTCAATAATAATCGTATCATGTGCTGCCAGGGCATAGGCGTCCAGCCCCGCTTTCAGGCACCAGGGGGCGAGCGAGGAATGCACGTATTTGGAGCTGACGCTGAGCAGGGCGACCTTTATCGGCTGCTTCAGCCTGCCAGCTGCCCCTGCCTCAATCATTATGCCCTGACCCTGTGGGATACATACCTCAGGCGCTGAGCGCGGCAAACATCCTGCCGCCCTTCGTTTTAAGGAAGAGGTACAAACCGGCCGACGCGGAGGCCAGCAGCAGGACGCACAGGGCGAGGAAAAGCTCCATGGTCATGATGCCGCTGAGCACCTTGCCGTACAGCAGGGCCAAAAGCGCGACAACGGCAAAGGCGCCAAACATGGCCACCAGGGTGCTGACGCCCTGCTTTACCGCGGCCATCTCGCTGATCCAGTCGAACTTGGGGAAGCGCAGGTTGACGGCGACCCCGAACAATGCTTCAAATACGGTCAGCGCCATGGGCACAGCGAAGAACAGCGCCCGCATCATGGGATTAAGATCCAGGATGAAGTTGAGCACGGCAGCGGCGAAAATAACGGAGGGCAGGCAGAGAGCCATATGCGTCAAAGCTTTCGACAGCAGGATATCGCTGCCTTTGACCGGGATGGCCTGCGCTATCCAAAGGCTCTTGCCCTCAAGGGAGACGGAAGGCGCGGAGATAATGTTGGTTGCCGTTATGGCGCAAATGACCAGCAGGGCAAATGGCCCCGTCAGGCCGGCGATGCCCGGGAATTCTTCCGCGAACAGCGTGGTAAGCAGGTCCCTGTTGAACAGCAGGGCAAGCGGCAGGATACAGGTGAAAATGACGCCCATGGAAGCGTTCAGGATGTACATGGGGCTTGAAAAGAAATGTTTGAGTTCCTTTCGCACCAGCGCCGTCATGACCCCGCTCGCCTTGAGCGGCTTGCTTTTGTATACGGCCCTGGAGGCTCCCGCTTTTGCCGTGGCGATGCGCGTGAAGTTGGCGCTGAGGATGATGCAGGCAAGCAGGAAGGGCACCGCGCAAAGCAGGATGAACACCAGCAGGCTCACGGGGTCTTCCTGCGCGATGGCCTTGCCAAGGTGATAAGCCGGAAACAAGGCGCGCCTGACCGCTTCGCCGATAGCCGCGCCATTTTCAACCAGATAGCCCAGATAGCGGCTCAGGCTTGAAAATACATAGAAGTAAAGCAGCAGAAAACCAATCGACAGGGATGTGACGATCAGCGTCTTGCTGCGCATCCTGGCGGAAACAAGGGCCAGCAGCCAGCCAAAGAAGCTTGACAGGGCCATCGCCATCAGCGGCAGGAAGAGGAAGGCAATCGCATAGTATATCACGCCCACAGCCGACACCGGGGCATACAGCGCGTAAACAACGCCCGCAGGGACAACGACCAGTATCTCAAAGATATAGTTTATCCCCAGCAGCATCAGCAGGCGCGACATCAGGATAAGCCCGGGGGGAATGGGCATGGCCAGCAGCAGTTCGTTGTCCTTTGCCTCAAACAGCTGCGACTGGGTCATCAGCACGCTGCCCACAAAGATGAGGCCAAAGGCCATGATGCCCGTCAGCGCGAAATACAGCCAGTCAAGGCCCGCTTGGTGCAGGGGCGTGAAAATGGCGTTGAACATCATGCCCGACATCACAAGGAACTGGCCGATCACGTAAATTGCCAGCAGGACCGCCAGCGCTTTGATGAGCGGGCCGCGCTTCTTTTTACCGACCGTTCCCCTGAACGCGGAGCTGAACATGGCGGCAGCGCGCGCTTTTACCAGGGCCTTAAGCATTCTTTTCCTCCAGTTCCAGGAACACTTCCTCCAGCGAATCCGCGCCCCTGACCTCATCCATGCTGCCTGAGATGACCAGCTTGCCTTTGCGGATGATGGCCACCTTGTCGCAAAGCTTCTCCGCCACTTCCAGCACATGGGTTGAAAAGAAGATGGCGCCGCCCTTGTCGCAGATCTCGCGCATCAGCCCCTTGAGCAGGTGGGAGGCTTTCGGGTCAAGGCCGGTAAAGGGCTCGTCCAGCATCATCAGCCTGGGGGAATGGATCAGCGCGCTGATGAGGGCGAGTTTCTGCTTCATGCCATGGGAGTAGGCGCTGATCAGCTGGCCAAGGTCCGGCGTCAGTTCAAACAGGCCGGCGTAGCGGCTGATTTGCCCCTCGCGCTCCTCCCGGGGGACGCCGTAGACATCGGCAATGAAGTTAAGGTACTTGATGCCGGTATAAAACTCGTACAGGTCGGGGTTATCCGGGATGTAGGCGATCATCTTCTTGCACTTGAGCGGGTCATCCCTGACAGAAACCCCGTCGATGGCTATATTGCCCGCATCAAAGCCGAGAATGCCGGCGCAGGCCTTGATGGTCGTGGTCTTGCCCGCGCCGTTGTGGCCGATGAAGCCATATATCTCGCCCCGCCTGATGTGCAGCGACAGGTCGTCGACGGCCTTCTTGCTCCCATAGTTCTTGGTGAGGTGTTCAATCTTCAGCATAGTTCACAGCTTCTTTCTTTGACGGGCTTTTATGCCCTCCTGTGCAGTATTTCACAGGAGGGCTGTACGAAATATACGTCAGTCGGACGCTATAGGGGGTAATCCCGGAAATAAACATCCTGCAGGCCCAATTCGTCAATCAGTTTGAACAGGGTATAGCGTGAGCGGTAATCTTTGGCGCAGCGCATGGACAGGTTCAGCAGTTCCCTGTCGATACCGATCTCTTCGGCCGTCAGCGGAAAGCCGAGTGTATGCAGTGCGTCTTCAATTTTAGAAAACGGCGGCAGGCCGCTGACAGCGTCCCTGATATCCTGTATCCTCTCCAGGCCGCGTTTGACGCGCCGCTCCCGCTCTTCTTGGCTGAGGAAGTCAGTCGGGTTATCCCTGATGATGGCGCTGCCCGCCTCCTGCCCAAACGCGCGCAGCATCCAGGCGACGCGTTCTTCCCTGCTCGGCATTGGCCTGCTGATCGTTTCCGGCCCGAGCTTTGACAGGTCTTCCCCGGCGAAACGCAGGTACATCGGCCAGACCAGCCGTGTGGCGACGCCAACGGAGGTTCCGTGCGCGGGCGGCCTCTTGCCATGCAGCAGCTGCATCATTTCCCAGTAATGGGCGATGCTGTGTTCAACAGACGCCACGGCGCGGGTATGCCCGATGATCATGATGGTGATGCCGGAGAGCAGCAGCGCCTGGATAAGGCACTTGATGCCTGCCTTTGACTTTCGCTTGATTTCCTGCACATTGTCCAGCAGCGTGTTCACCGCGTCCATGACGATTTCCCCGCACAATGGGCAGTAGGGCTCGTCATTGATGATGCTGCCAATCAGCCAGTCCACGTTGGCGATGTATTTGCCCAGCACGTCTCCAAAGCCCGACAGCACCATGGGAAGCGGCGCGGTGCTTAAGACGTCCAGGTCGCACACGATGATATCCGGGCATACGCCCGCGCGGTGTATCTTGACGCCGCGCAGCAGGAGCGGAGCGACTACAGAGGTATAGCCGTCCATGGAGGGCGCCGTGCCTACGCAGACAAAGGGAAGCCCCGTGCGCATGGCGTTTACCCGGGTGATGTCCGTGATGGAGCCTGAGCCTACGCTGACGAGGAACTCCGTTTCAGGCTGGATGGACAGCAGAACCTCGCCGCAGGCACGCTCATCAGGCTCCATATCCTGATCCCTTCTGATGATGCAGGAGGTGACGCTGAAGCCGCTTTGGGTAAGGGCGTCGTATACGGCACTGCCCGCAACGCCGTAGGTGATGTTGTCTGCCACCAACAGGCAATGGCTGCCCAAGCCCCTGGCCCGGATGTACCGGGGGATATTTCCCAGCAGGCCGCTGCCCACGTAGATGTCCTGGTCAGGCATCTTGTGTTCGCAGAGGCAGCCGCATTCAAGGCCGGATAAAATCAGCTTGCTGTCATGGTCATAGGAGACGGAAACAGACATATTTTTCCCCATATCAGTCCAAAGCCCCTTTGACATCCATGTGTTTCATGGGATCTGTTCTTTCGTAACGCGATGCCATTTTTACCCATTTGCCTGTGCGGCTGCTCGCCTCAAAGCCCTCGATGATCTCCAGCACATGGAAAGTCTGACCGCAGCCCGCGCGGGCAGGCCGGCCGTCCTTGAGCGCCTTTGCCATGTCTGCCAAGCCAAGCCCCCTGGAATTGGCAGCATAGTCAAACATCAGCGGGATGTCGCGGATTTCCTTCTCCTCCGGGCGGTATAGCCTCACCGGGCCGCCGAAGTTGTTGGGATCCGGTACAAAAAGCGTGCCTTCCGAGCCGTAGACCTCAAAGCGCGCCTGTGAAGGATAATGGACATCAAATGTGGTGAAGATCGTGCCTATCGCGCCCGACGTATACTTGACAGTGCCCGAGATGTAGGTTGAGACATCCACATCTATGGCGGTGCCTGCCAAAGGCTGGCTTGAGATCACGCGCTTGGGGAAAGTGACGCGCGACGCGCTCATCACGCTGTCGATGCCGCCCATCAGGTTGAGCATGGCGGTCAGGTAATAGGGTCCCATGTCCATCATCGGGCCGCCGCCGCGCTTGTAGTAAAACTCGGGATCGGGATGCCATGTTTCATGCCCGCGGCAAACCATGAACGCCGCGCTGCCCACAGGCGTCCCGATAAAGCCGCTGTCTATCAGCCGGCGGCAGGTCTGTATGCCCGCGCCCATAAATGTGTCTGGCGCGCCTGCCAGCATCAGGCCTTTGCTTTGCGCCAGATCGCGAAGGGCGATACCCTCCTCCAGGGACGCGGCCAGAGGCTTTTCGCTGTAGACATGCTTTCCAGCCGCCAGCGCTGCGCTAGTCACGCCGAAGTGCTCATAGGGCCGTGTCAGGTTGATGATGATCTCCACTTCCGGGTCCGCAAACGCGTCGTGCATGGTTTCATAAACTTTAGGGATGCCGTACTTTTCCTTTGCCGCGACGGCACGCTGGGGGACAAGGTCGCACAGGCCAATCAGTTCGATACCGGAGAACGTCCCCGTGATGTTATCCAGATAAATGCCGCTGATGCATCCAACGCCGATCATGGCGGCTTTCACGGTCTTTGACATAGCAATGCCTCCTCAGTACATCTTTCCTGTGTTAAGGAACCTGTCGGCTGAAAGCCCGTTTTCCTCAGCGAATGCCTTTCCCTGGGCAGCCCAGAGCATGCCGCGTTCCATCAGGACCTGCGCGCCGGGGGACTTGTCGAAAACATCGTCATGATGTCCCAGGGATGTGTAGAATACCCGGCCGCTGCCCCAGAATTTCGTCCAGGCAACAGGCATATCCACAGGTTTATTGCTGATGTGGTAATAACTTACCAGAGGGAAGCGCGTTGTCGCCAGCACTTCGATGGCAGGGTCGACATGCAGGTAATAGTGTTCCGAACAGACCGGGAAATCCTCCAGGCCCTCAGTGATCACGCTTGAGCCCTTGCAGATATTGACTGTGTAATCGATGCCGTCCCCACCGGGATGGCTGACCCACTGACCGCCTGTCATGAACTGCCACTGCGTATCCTGACGGAACGCATCGCACATCCCGCCATGGCAGCCGGCCAGCCCGACACCTTCCCCGACCGCTTCGGCAATGTTCTTGACCAGCTGGGGGTCTATGGCATCCATCGTCCAGCATGCCACAATCAGATCAAGCGCCTTCAGCGCTTCGAGGTCCCTCAGGCACTCAAGGGAATCCGATACATCGGTTTGATACCCATGCTTTTCCATCAGCCCGGCAAAACGGCGGCTCGTAAGCTTAGGCTCATGGCCTTCCCAGCCGCCTTGAAAAATCAGGACTTTCTTCATATTCACCCTCCATACGGGCATTTTAAAGCGTGGGCGGAGGTCTGTCAATTGCCGCTTGACCTTTACACTCAATATCGTTGCACGCCTGCGTGCATCATCCGCCCGCTTTGGTCCTGCGCTCCCGTGAAAATATATCGAGGAGAAGCGTATGAACATTGAAAATTGAA
>CAZPBJ010000072.1:0-13655 GCA_964584685.1 uncultured Christensenella sp.
ACCCACAAGGTAACCTGGTTTATTGCCAGCACCTCCTACACTTCCGGGGAAGTGTCGCTTATCGCCAGCGACCTCTACGATCGAAAATCGAATCCTTGGGCCTGGCGAGAATCACGTCCATGTTTTCGGCGTCGCCGCCTTTGTATCGCTGCCGTATTTTCGCCTTGATATCCTGTTTTGACTCCTGGTTCAATGGCTTTCACCCTTTCTTCCCTTGGCTGTGCTGTGACACCCAAGGCATCCTCCTGATCCTTTCCCGCCAGTGTTCAAATCGTTCGAGCGCACACAATAATGTATAAGTATACACTTTAGTACGCTTCTATACGTTACCTCTGAACAGGCGATATAGCAAGTTAATTATTGTGATTCCAGGAAATATTGACGCTAGTCTGAGTATGCGTTTCTATTGCAGAATAATGTATATTGACATATATTTGGTTCTATTTCGATCAGGCTTAGGCGAATAGGATACCAAGAAAAAGCCTCAAGGCAGCCGCCTGTGTGATCAGAGATCGCATATTTCATGCAATGTATAATGTATAATTTACGTTCTGATGATAAGTATTGATGCCATACATACAGCATGCACAATTCTGCCCAAAGTCAGGATTTTATGTATAGATAATCCCACTCAGGCATACACCACGTTACACCTTATGTTTTTAGTCTTCCGCGAATCAACGCCGAGGGGAAGCCGATTCCTTTTTCAGCTCTTGGCGGTAGCTTTGGGGCGACACCCCCATATGTCGTTTGAAGAAATTTGAAAGATAGTAAGCGTCGCAGAAATGGTATTTCGCGGCGAGTTCATTCAAGCTCATATCCGTCAGCAACAGGTCCCGCTTAAGCACGTTGACAAGCAGGCGTGCGATGTACTGTTTGGGTGAGCACCCATAGGTTTTAGCAAAAGTCCGGGACAGGCTGGAAGCCAGCCAACCATGACTGCGCGCGAGGTCGGCAATGCGCAGGTCCGCCGTTAAATGCTGCGCTATGGCTTGCAGAATCGGCCCAAGGCGCGTCAAGTCTCCCCTGGTGGGCGGGGCGTTCTCGTCCATCAGGTCTGAAATGGCGAGCATCAAGCTGCCCTCGAAACGCAGCTGGTCCCTCATATTGTTGCCGGCCATACACCGTATCAGCGTTTCTGTCTGCTGCGTCGAATGCGGATGTGTCAGAACATCGCTCAGGCCAAAAAACACATCCGTTCCGGAAGCGGTTTCCAAATAGAACTCCACATAGAGTTTATGAATGGCGCGTGTGCACCAACAGGAAAACAACGTGTTGGCAGGCAGGAGATAGACGTGACCCGGCTCTAGATCAATGACTTTCTCCCCGATACGTACATGGCCGTCCCCGTCAAGGATAAAGTAGGCGGTGTGGTGAGGATACAGGTTGACCGGGTAGTTCCAGTGCTCATCGTCGGTATAATCAACGGCACGGACGATGCGCAGTGATAGTGCTGTGCCTGACAAAAAATCACATCCTTTTGCGGAATCATATCATTGCCACGCGCTGTCGGTCAAGTATAGAGTAAAGGTATCCGGGGTGCATTGAAAGCCTGCACGTTCCAATATAAACAGGCAGGGCATACGCCGGCACCAGGGATCCATGAGGAGCAAAGCTGATCCAGAAGGGAAACAGCCATGAGCGTTAATGGCAGGGAACTTAGCAGCATACCTCCGGGGCACATGGGCAGGCGCGTCCGGCGCAGCATACCTTATTATGTGCTGATCCTGATTCCACTCATCATCCTGCTTGTTTTCAAGTACTATCCTATGTATGGCGTGACCCTAGCTTTCAAGGATTACAAGGTCAGCGCAGGCATCGCGGGAAGTCCTTGGACTCAGCCGCTGTTTCGCCATTTTGTGCGTTTTCTGACAGCACCATCCGCAACGCGCGTCATTGCCAATACACTGGCCATCAGCCTATACTCGCTGCTTGCCGGTTTTCCCATCCCTATCCTGCTGGCTGTCGGACTCAATGAGCTACACAGCAGGCGCCTGAGGAAGACGGTACAGATGATTACTTATATGCCCTACTTCATCTCCACCGTGGTGCTGGTTTCAATGATCATCCAATTTACCGACATCTCTTTCGGGTTTATCAACCAGGCCATAAAGGCCATGGGGGGCGATCCCATAAACTTCATGGGTAAAAAGGAGTACTTCCGGCATATCTATGTGTGGACAGGGGTGTGGCAATCCACCGGCTACAGCGCTGTGGTATATCTGGCCGCGCTCTCCGGCGTCAGCCAGGACCTGTATGACGCGGCGGTGGTGGACGGGGCAAGCAAGGTAAAACGCATCCTGCATATAGACCTGCCCAGCATCGCTCCTACCATCATCATCCTTTTCATATTGAATACCGGCAGTATCCTGACGGTAGGCTTTGAGAAAATATACCTGATGCAAAACAACACCAACCTGTCGGTCTCGGAAGTCATATCCACTTATGTATACCGTATGGGCCTTGTCAACCAAAACTACAGCTACTCCACCGCCGTAGGTCTGTTCAATTCAGTGGTCAACTGTGCCATACTGCTGCTTACCAATGCCATTGCCCGCAAAGTCAGCGACGTGGGACTGTGGTGAGGGCATGAGTATGCAGAAAATTGCCAATCGAAATGTGCGCAGCAAACTGCGACAGAGTATGGGCGACAGGGTGTTTGACGCGATTTCCCTGCTCTTACTGCTGTTGTTCACCTTTATGGTTGCCTATCCGCTGATTTACGTTGTCAGCGCGTCATTCTCATCCACCGACGCGGTTATCAAAGGCATCGTATGGCTGTGGCCTGTGAACCCCGGCGTTGAAGCGTACAAGGCGGTGTTTGGCAATGCCAGCATCCTGACCGGTTACCGGAATGCCTTTATTTACACTTCCGTATGCACGCTGCTGACGATGATCATGACGGTGCTGTGCGGGTTTTCACTGTCGCGCAGGGACTTCTTCGGACGAAATATTTTCAGTGGCCTTGTCTTGTTTACGATGTTTTTTTCCGGCGGGCTCATCCCCACTTACCTGCTGATCCGGGACTTGGGCATGATCAACACCATCTGGCCCCTGGTGCTACCCAATGCCGTTTGGCCGTGGTTCATCATCCTGGCACGTACCTACATGTCCAATTCCATCCCCGAGGAACTGTATGAAGCCGCTGATCTGGATGGCTGCTCTGTGTACGGTATGCTTTGGTATATTACGCTGCCACTTTCAGGCGCAATTCTGGCGGTGGTGGCGCTGTACTGCGCCGTGGGCAACTGGAACAGCTACTTTGACGCTTTCATTTACCTGTCCAAACCCGAACTGTACCCCCTGCAGGTCGTGCTGCGCAACATCCTTATCCTGAACAGCATGGATATCGGTCAGGTGGCTGACCTGCGCAATATGGCTACGCGCCAGGGTATGACAAACTTGCTCAAATACGCCATCATCGTGGTCAGTTCAGCTCCGCTGCTCATCTTGTACCCCTTCGTACAGAAGCACTTTATCAAAGGTGTGATGATCGGGTCAGTCAAGGGCTGACAACCTCTGTCTATGGGATCAATGTGGCAAAAGCCACTGAAAAACAAAGGAGGTACCCCGGATGTTCAAGAAACTCGCCTGTATGTTCCTATCCCTGACCCTGCTGTTGTCTTTAGGCAGTGTATTGGCACAGAATGCCAATCTGCCTGTCGCGGCGAACTTCGGTGATGTCAAGCTGAAGGTCGCGGTCATCGGCGACCCTGCTATCGAGGATTGGGAAACTAATGCCTATGTCAAGTGGCTTGAAGAGCAGACCAACATCGACCTGAGCTTTGAAGTCATACCCGAAGACGGCGCCGCTGAGAAGCTTGGCCTGATTCTAGCTTCCGGCGATTATCCGGATGTGTTCCTGTCCGTGGGCATCACCGATACCAACATCACCAAATACGGCACTGAAGAGAAACTCTTCCTTCCGCTGAATGACCTGATTGACACGCATGGCGACAACATCAAGAAATTGTTCGAGGCCTTCCCCGGCTCCCGGGAGCGCATTACCCAGCTGGACGGTGAAATTTATTCCCTGCCCGATGTCAATATCTGCTACCACTGCGGCCTGCGCCAGAAGTTCTGGATCAACGCTTCGTGGCTTGAGAAACTGGGTCTGGAAAAGCCCGTAACAATCGATGAGTTTTACAATGTGCTGGCATCCTTCCGCGATAAGGATCCCAATGGCAACGGTCTGAAGGATGAGTTGCCCATGATCGCCAACTACGACGACGGCTGGCACACCAACTCCGATTCCTTTGTGATGAACGCTTTCACCTACTACCCGCTCAACTTGCGCAAGGCCATCACCACAGGTGCTGAAGCCTTTGGGCTGTATCTGGACAACGGCAAGGTCGTCACCAGTCTCCATGACGCTCAGGGGATGAAGGCAGGCCTGGCGTTTGTCAGCAAATTGGTCAGTGAAGGCTTGTTCTATGAGGGTTCATTCTCCCAGAACACCTCCGCCGACCAAATCCAGGGCGAGGGCGGCCTGGTTGGCTCCTCCGCCGGTGGATATCTGCAGTTCGCGCAAACCGGCAGCGACATCTACAAACAGTATGACTATCTGTTGCCCCTGACCGGTCCCAACGGCCAGCGGAACATGACCTCCTTCCCCTATGAAGGGGTAAGCGGACACCGCTATGTCATTTCCGCCTCCTGTGAGAATCCCGAAGCCGCACTGCGGCTGGCGGACCTGATGTACTCATATGACGCAACCATCCGCGGCTACCATGGCGTGTATGGCGAGAACTGGACCGATCCGGATGCCGGCGCCGTCGGCCTCAACGGTGAACCCGCTTTGTACAAGGTGCTGACCCCCTGGCAGGATGTGAACGTGCAGAACAACAATGTACTGCAGTACACCATCTCCTACCGCGATGCTGCGTTCCGCAACGGCGAGCAGACCGATCTGGCCAACATTGACAAGAAATCCGGCGAGGGTCTGGAGATCTGGCTGGCTGAAGCGACTAAAGAGTATGAAGCCTTCGCCGATAAAGCAAAAGCCCTCCCCCCCCTGAAGTTTGAATCCGCCGCTGTAGAGGAACTGGGGCTTCTGAGCACAGAGCTGAGCAGCTTCATCAAGGAAGGCGTCACTGCCTTCATGACCGGCAACAACAGCGTGGACAATTACGACAACTGGCTGAAGGAAGCCGATGACCTGGGCCTGAACAGGCTGATAGAGTACTACCAGGCCGCGTACGACGCACAGTACAAATAACCCGTCATATCCCATTGGGCCGCCGTCCGTGGGTGACACGGGCGGCGGCATTATCTTTATTGGGGGAATAGCAATATGTTTGACCGAGCTGCCTATCAAAACCGCATCCGGTGGTTTCAGCATGACCGCTTTGGTATGTTCATCCACTGGGGCCTCTACAGCATACCGGCAAGAGGGGAGTGGATCCGCAGCTATGAGCACATCACGGTGGAAGGCTATCAAAAGTATTTTGACGAGTTCAATCCCAAGGACTATGACCCAAAGGCATGGGCTCGGGCGGCCAAACAGGCGGGGATGCGCTATGCGGTGCTCACTGCCAAGCATCATGATGGCTTTTGCCTGTTTGACAGCAAGTACACTGACTACAAGGCCACCAACACCAAAGCAGGGCGCGACCTGGTGCGCGAGTTTGTAGACGCCTTCCGTGCTGAGGGTCTGCGCGTGGGATTGTACTACTCCATCATCGATTGGCATCACCCGGACTACCCAGCCTATGGGGACAGGCATCATCCGATGCGCGGAGATGAAAGCTTCAAGGGGAAAGAGCACCACTTCGAGAACTATCTGCAATATATGCATGCCCAGGTTGAGGAGTTGGTCTCCAACTATGGGACCATCGACCTTCTGTGGTTTGACTTCAGCTATGACAATCTGCGAGGTGATGCCTGGCGGGCTGCCGATCTGGTACGCATGATCCGCAGCCATCAGCCCGACGTTTTGATGGACAATCGCCTGGAAGTAAGCGGTGAAGGCTTTGGTTCGCTTGTTACGCAATCCCCCAGCGAGTACTGCGGCGATTTTTTAAGCCCCGAACAGATCATCCCGCCATACGGCATCGTGGACTATAAAGGGGAACCGGTCGCATGGGAAGCCTGTATCACCATGAACGGCAATTGGGGCTTTCATGGCACGGATAAACATTACAAACCGGCGTCAATGCTCATCCGCAAGCTTGTGGAATGCGTTTCCAAGGGCGGCAATATGCTGTTGAATGTTGGTCCCACCGCGCGCGGGGAGATTCCCGGGCAGTCACTCAAAATCCTGGAGGATATCGGGCGCTGGATGCATGAAAACGGCGACAGTGTCTATGGGTGCGGTATAGCCGGGATTGAGAAGCCGGACTTCGGCCGCGTTACCCGTAATGGGAACATGCTCTACTATCATGTATTTGACAATCCCATCGGCTACTTGCCCCTGCCCGGTGTCAAAGCGGAGGAAGTCAGGGCTATCCGATTGCTCTCAACCGGACATGAACTGGAGATCTCACGCAATTGGATCACCAACAACTACCCTGACATTTGCTTCGCTTCATTTGGTCCGGACCCCGTACCTCCTGATACGACCGACACCGTGGTGATGGTTGTACTGGATGCTTAGGGCGTTGCCGATGCGGGATACAAGTATTTTTCCCCTGTAGATCAGGATGTAGCCATGGCATAAAGCGCGAAATGCACAGCTTCGCTGTTCCCGAAATTCGGCGCCCTGTACAATGTTAAGGCAGTCCCGATACGATATGATTTTTACAGTGTGATTTCTCTACACATACTTGCGTGCCTGTTGTGCCGCGTCGATGCGAATACAAGCTTTTCCTGCAGGAGCGGTAGCCACCGTTCTTGCAGGACTTTTTTATTTTGGCGTGCGGTTTTGCCTTTCCCGTGAGCTACCTGATGGAGGCACCTTTTAGCCTTCAGAAGGAGGATGTAAGCATGAACAAAATGCAAAAAGAAAAAGTACGCCAGATGCGCGGTTATAGAATTAGCTACTCAAAGATAGCAAAAGCGGTGGGATTGCCAGAAAATACGGTGAAGTCTTTTTGTAGACGAAACCAGTTGAACATCAGAGCGGAGAGCGTCGTTGGTTCGAGCAGCAAGGGCATGCCTTATTGCCTGAATTGCAGCAAACAGATTACACAGACACCCGGACATCGCGGCAGGAAGTATTGCTCAGATAGATGCCGGATCACCTGGTGGAACAAGCGTCCGGTCGTGCCAGGCCGAAAGAACATACGCTCGTTCACCTGCCTTGCCTGCGGAAAGCAGTTCGATACTTACGGCAAGCGTGAGCGGAAGTACTGCTCTCGAACCTGCAGCGCCGGATCGAAGGCGGTTCGCCCATGAGCAGAGAGCATTCGGTCATTCATTATGTATTGGCAGTTGAAGCCTTCAGGAAATGGTTCGAAAACGGGTTCATCACTGAGTGTGAATTTCGCAAAATCGAGGCCGATGCAGCGGACAGACACGGGCTGCCGCAGAACAGCATTTATCGCTGAAAAGACTTGATAATATCAGCATTCAGAGCGATATATGTCACTGCGAAAGGAGGACTCGCTATGGAAATGACGGTGGTTAGAAAGCAAACAGCCTATGCGGCTTTACCCGCTCATAAACGGGTTGCCGCTTACGCCAGGGTTTCTTCGGAAAAGGATGAGATGTTGCACTCCCTGGCGGCTCAGGTCAGCCACTACAGCGGCTATATCCGCAGTCACCCCGGATGGACTTTTGCAGGTATATACGCAGACGAAGGCATAACAGGAACTAAGAGCAGCCGGCCCGAGTTCACGCGCATGCTTGGAGACTGCAGGGTGGGAAAGATCAACCTCTTGATTACGAAGTCGATATCCCGCTTCGCTCGCAACACAGTTGACCTGCTAAACACAGTGCGCGAGCTCAAGGATATCGGCGTGGACGTCTATTTCGAGGAACAGAACATCCACACGATGAGCGGCGATGGCGAACTCATGCTAACCATCCTGGCAGCCTATGCGCAGGAGGAGAGCCTGTCCGTCAGCGAAAACCAGAAATGGCGCGTCAGGAAAAACTTCACAGAAGGCAAGCCCTGGAACTGCACTATGATAGGTTACCGCTACAAGGACGGGACACTGATCAAAGTGCCAGACGAGGCCGATATCGTGCAGCTCATCTTCCGGCTCTACATGGAAGGCCTGGGGTTTGTCGCAATCATGAAAAAGCTGAACCGGGAGAAAATAGCCACGCGCTTTGGTTATGCATGGTGCCGAAATGGTGTAAAGCGGGTACTGTGCAACTATGCTTACACCGGCAACCTAATTCTCCAACAGACCTACACCGAAAACCATCTGACCAAGAAGAAGATGGCCAATGAAGGCCAGTTCCCCAAATACCATGCCGCTGAAACGCATGAGGCGATCATTACAGCCAAACAGTTCGCTACAGTACAGGAGGAAATGGCTCGACGGGCTGTCAAGCATTGCCAGCAGAGTAAAAAGCAGAACACCTACCCGTTTACCGGATTGATCACCTGCGCTATATGTGGAAAGCACTTCAATCGCAAATCCAGGCCCGGCGGCCCCGTGTGGATATGCTCAACCTACAACAATCTGGGCAAGGACGCATGCGGCTCGAAACAGATACCGGAGGCTGCCTTGATTGAGTCAGCCCAGGCGGCCTTGGGGAGCATGGATGCCCCTGCAGACTATCTTGCAGGTGTTGTGGCCCAGAGCGGTAATGCCCTGGTATTTAACCTCAAAGACGGCAAGCGAATCGTTACGCAATAGAAGAAACTATAGGACAAATGAAATTGATGATTGGCTCTATGATGAGCTTCGTTATTCACTTGAAGATCGAGAAGATAATAGAATAAATGGTGTCATAGCTGTTTATACTAAGGAAGCTCAAGACATGCTTATAACTAGAACAACACACAGGTGTGAGGTGTGTAACAAAGATACAGAGTTACATGCACTCAAAGAATATCTGAATTTGGCAAGGAAAAATATGCTCAATGTAAAAAGAAACTATAAAAAGAACCCATGTGTCGGTGTTTTTAACATTTTAGATGATTCATATGTTTCACTAGTTAAGTATGAAGATTTCGTTAGTGAGATTGATAAGTATATTGAAAACGCGACTTCCAAACGGGAACGATATGAAGAATTCGTGATTACCAAACGACTTTGAACACGAACACGATCACTCTCTCTTAAGTTGTTTTTTGTTAGGAAATGGACTCATCAAATTGCATGTATCGAGCAATACAATTGACCTGTGAGAAATCTTCAGCAACTAAATAGAACGTACCCAATACCATACGCATCATCATGTATCGACATCGATCAAATGAGCCTCATCATCCTTGTTTTTCCTTGTGCTCTTCGATGAGTAGAGAAGCTCTTGTTTCAACGGCGCCTTCATGCGTTGATTATACTTTGACAGCAAAGCTTCAGAAAATCCGAGTTTGCCGTTGTTGCGGTCTTTGGCAATCCGGATGATCTCCTTGGCAGAACATGCGCCTATCTTTTCATAGAACTGCTCGTCCTTCAGGTCGTCGCCATAGGTGACAATCAGGTACGCAATGCCTTTGAGCATATTGGCTGACAAGGAGTATGCCTCTCCTTCCCAAGTGTTTATGGCTATGCGAATCGTTCGGTCGAGAGTATGGTAACCGTGCTGAAAATAAATCTGTTCAAGCGCTGAAACAGCACATATTCCGCTGGGCATTTTGCTGGATGAGATAACCAGATGGTAGGACTCGACAAGTTCTTTGATGATCAGCTGCTGATCAATCCCAGCCTCGATTTTTGCGATAAAAACCTCATACGGGTTGAGGCCCTTTGTGTACTTAAGCTGGTTGGCAAAGATATCTGCTTCCTGCTGATAATCCATATCGTCGTACACCATGCACCATACAGGCGTATTCCTGGAACCTGAAACAAGCGCAACTGTCTCAATCGTGTGCTGTCCGTTGAATACATAATTAACACCGTCCCTGCGGCTCACTTTCACGGGATTGATTTGAAAAATGTCGAAATTTTCTGCGACACGTTTAACATGTGCTTTTGATAAGTGCCTTTGGTAATTCTGATTGGAGACCAGATTCTTAATGGGAATCTGCTCAAATGTCACCCTTGGCACATACGCTTGCAGGTCTGAATCTTCATTGTCAGTATCCATTTTGTACCTCCGAAATCGCTTTCATCAATTCGACCAGTGATTGCGATAATACAAGCAGTTCACATTTTAGTTTTGACCTGGCCTTGCCCGATACAGGATGCACACTCAATGCAGCAACGACGCGGTTTATGATTTCCTTCCAGGAAGGGATGGTCAGGGTGAGAATGGATACCTCTGCATCAGGATCATAATCCGGCATATCCTTGATCGTCTTCTGCTTCTCATGCTTGGGGATATTGATGATCCTCCTGGTTTGCGAATAAGGCAGCGAGTCAGTACTTGCCGCGTCAATCTGTTGGCAGATATCGTGGATAGCGTCTTTGGGAAGTTGTGCAAGCTGGATTATTTTGTCTTGTGACACCTTCACTTTCCCGGATAGGATTACCCAGTATTCGGTAGCTCTGTTTCTCATCCCATTCGCTGCAGAGCCTGAGCTTGTCCAGCAAGGCCATACTGTAAATCTCAAAGGATTTGTTCTTCGAAGCCCGCATACCTACCCTGTGGGCCCGGGCGTCGGTTCCGTCGTTAGCCTGCACTGCAATCAGGCGATCGATGGGATTAATGAGCAAAAGAACATAGGCGGGATTGTTCAGGGCGTGCAGGGTATTCTTGTGGATGCGGATGCGGGACTTCTTAAAATCAAACATGATCGCCGGCTGATCAGTGGTCATTTTCATCCTTCCTTTCATCGTTTGATTCGTCTGGATTGTCTTCTTTCAGCCCGTAAACGATGTAGCCATTGTATATGCTTACCTGAAGGGACTTTCTGTTTTCTTCAATGGGTAAGCCGAATTGGTTTCGACATCCTTATTGACCTCCTGTTTCATTGAGTTGATTAAACTGTTGATCTGTTCATGCAACACTTCATCACTTGTCGTATCGATTATTTCTTCACCCTCCCGCTCAAAAGGCCTTCCGTCATTTTGAGTGTCGCTGATCACATCCTGGGGTAAGTTGAGCAGCTCAGGCGGTTGATGATCAGCATAAAGGCTGCTGCCAAATCCCTCCGCCCAAGTGGCAGGATATGCGACGAAGCTCCTGTTTGATATTGAGGTCAATGGTTTTATTTTGCTTGTTGAGCGTGTTTCAGGATTGCTAACGTCATGCCTGGATTCATTTGGTATGATAATCTCCGGCTCCCTTAGGTCAAAAATAAGGATCTCGCCGCTTGGATTCTTCCGTTTTATGCTCTTCACGCGATACTTATATTGGTCATTCCATGTCATGAGGTCGAACAGGATGGGCATAAAGACCTTGTTGTTAATAGCTTTCGGGTAATACTGATCGCCTTTTGCTTTCACCCATCGCAGCGCACTTTTCTTTTCCTTGCTCGATGGACGAATGACCAATGTCTGCTGATCCGGATTTATCAGCAGCTCGATATGCGTTACCTTTTTAAAGCTGTTCACACAGGAAGTTGAGAAGTAAATGCTTCCTTTCGAAAAGGTGATGGACTCATCAAGCTGGGAACCAAAGAACTGCTTGTGGACAAGTTCATATTCCCTCAAGTCAAATTCACCTTGATTCGGTAAGGAGTAGTAAATTTCGCTGGGTGTTTGATCCGTTTGCGGCAATACGCTTCGGGAAGCATCCAAATAGTCTTGTTTTTGAAAACCTGCCCAGGTCAAATTTACAATAACATATCCCCTGAGGGCGCCTTCCTCAATCACATGAAGGGAAGGCAAGGTGCCGCGGTAACCGGATCGGGCATTTGCAATCATATGTTGAACTGCCACGAAGTCATTCCGGGAGATAATCGGTTCATGATGATCGTTCATCCGGTATTGGTTTCTGTTACCTGCGTTTTTCTTTGATTTGTGATCAAGATAGTTTGGCGTCCAGGTTTTCCTGGCAAGGATATCCCCGCAATGCCTTTCATTGGTCAATATTCCCTGAACTGTGGCTGCGCTCCACTTCTGGTTGCCGCGCTTTGTAGTGCGACCCAACTGGTTGAGTGTTTCGGCAATTTGGGATGGTCCATATCCATACAGGTACATGAAGAACACGAGCCGGACAGTGGCGGCCTCTTCTTCGTTGATCAATAGTTGACCATTCTCATCCTGGTCATAGCCAAGCAACGCGGGGGTAAGGAATAGGCCGCGGCGGAAACGCATCTCATAGGAAAGATTCATCGAGTTGCTTTTTGCATGGGACTCTTCCTGCGCAAGCGTCGCGATGAAGGACAGGCTCATTTCGCTATTGTTGTTGAGCGTATAGAGGTTCTCGGTTTCGAAGAAAACGCCGACAGGCGGCTTAAGCGCAGCCAATTTCCTTACATAGCCGATACAGTCGTACACATTGCGGGCAAACCGTGAGACGCTCTTTGTAACAATGAGATCAACTAATCCGACTTCGCAGTCGTTGATCATTCTCATAAAGGCATCACGGTTTTTCAATGAAGTACCAGAAATGCCCTCATCAGCGTAGATTTCTACAAGTTCCCATCCGGGATGCCTGCGGACGATATCTTCATAGTGACTCTGCTGAAGCTCAAACGACGATGTCTGCCGGGAGTCGTCTGTCGACACCCGGGCATAGACAGCGACACGTTTGCTGCGGACATCTGAGTAAAAATCGATCTCTCCAATAGCGGGAATGACCTCGATGCCTTCGGAAGACGAGTCTCTGTATTTATCGCGGATTCTAGCCTTTTCATCTGCCTTGGACGAGGAATTCATATCTTTCATCCCCTCAGGATAATGATGCGAAAATTGTACGCTGCCGCTGAGCATATGAAAACCAACTGAGAGCGTGATTTTTCACACTCTCAGTGTGGATTTTGGAAATATTCACATCGTCAGCAGTCAAATTGGCTTGTTTATGATCATGCCCAGCTCATGCTATTGGTGCGGCCTATATCAAATAAATGAGTAAATGGGGTGGATTGACATGGACTATCCATTGTTGGGGAAGAGGATTAGGGACTGCAGGAAAAGCAAAGGAATGTCACAGGCCAGGCTGGCAGAATTACTTGATGTCTCCGTAAATTACATAGGGCAGATAGAGCTTGCGGAAAGGCATATCGGTCTCGATTTGCTTGAAAATATCTCGATTGTTCTGGATATTTCAATTCTGAGCCTTCTATATGAAGTCAATACCGGTACGCTTATTGCAGAAGAAATCAATCTGATTCTGCGAAAGTGCACAAACACAGAGCTTCTTGTTATCAATGATATGGTCAGGGCACTGAAATCTTCACTAGGAAACCATTGCCTAAAATTGGACTCCGATAGAGATTACTAGTACTGGAAACTTAGAGCTCCGAAGCAATAGCTAGCAAAAACTGGCCATTTTTTGATTACATGAAATAGTCACATCTCCAAAGCGGCAGCAAAGAGGTCAGAGCATCCAAAGCGCGTTATCGCTCTGACGACGCGCGTCTATCAGAAAAGGCATCAGTCATCCCGCCACCACCAATTCTCCAGAATCTCGATTTTCCTTGATTTATCAAGGCATTGGTCTGGTACCGAATTTGCGGACACATCGATAGTGTGATTGGGTTCAGGATA
>CAZPBJ010000073.1:0-12278 GCA_964584685.1 uncultured Christensenella sp.
AGATGTAAGTACGGTTCGGGGAGGGGTATCGCGGAAACCTATTCTTGTAAGAGAATAAGGCGCTGCTTACCTACTCCACGGGCATGGCGGGCCGGCGCCAGCGCCCGCACATCCCTTTGTCCGGCCTGCCTTTGACGTGAAGGCGCCAGAGGCTTTTGAGGAAATGAAGCGCGTCCTCAGGGACGAAATATTCAACAAATAAAGGAGTTACAAATATGCCAGCAACTGCCTCACCCGTCGTGTCCAGCACAGTGGGTCTAAAAAACATGGTCATCGCACCGCTGACAGCGGATACTGATGCTGCTGTCACCTATGGTGCCCTGCAACTCGTCGCAGGCGCGATCGAAGCATCCATTACCCCGGAGAACACGGATCCAGAGATTCAGTACGCGGATGACATTGAATTCGATGTGCTCTACCCGGATCCCGAACTGTCTTTCAAGACCAAGATGGCAGACATTCCACTGCAGATCCAGGAGATGGTGTTTGGCAACCGGATTGATGACAATGGTGTACTGGTCCGGGCTGCAGCTGACAAGCCCCCCTACTTTGCGGTGGGCTTCATGTCCGAGAAATCCAACCAGAAGTACCGCTACATCTGGCTGTATAAGGTGAGGGCAAAGCCGGTCACGGAAAGTTACGCGACCAAAGAGGGCGGAACCATCAACCGCCAGAACGGCGAGGTTGAATGGACCGCCATCAAGCGGACCAAGGACGGATTGTACCAAGCAGTGGCTGACGAAGGCGAGAACGGCTTTACCGCTGCCATGGGCCTGACCTTCCTTGCGACAGTCTACGAGCCGACCTTCACTGTGACTCCCTAACAAAATTGAAAGAACAACCGCTGCTTTGCTTGAACGCTAGGCAGCGGCTGTGTTTTGAGGTGCATTCATATGGTTACCTGTATCCTGGGGGACAAAAAATACAGCGTTGATTTCATATCCGGCCGCGCACTGCGGGAAATGGAGCCCGCATCAAAAATGTACGGGAAACTGGTTCAACTCTCGAAAGCCGCAGTGGATGGTCAGGATGTATCAGGAGAAAAGCTGACGATTCCGGAAGCCTTGGACACAATGGTTAAGTGGTTCTGTATTCTGTTTGCGAACCAGTTCTCACCCGACGATGTCTATGACCACTATCCAGCAGACCGGCTGATGCATGACATCGCCCTGGCTATCATGGCAGTGCAGACACAGACAACCGAGGTGCTGGACAGTTTTCCTACCAAGCCGGTGACGGAGGAAGCGGATCTGCCGATGAAGGAAACAGCAGTGAATCGCTAACGTTGCCGGACTACATTTACGCAACCTACAATATACAATACTCTGATTAAAGCGGGTTGGAGGATGCAGGAGATAGACGGGATGGACATGCTGGGTTTCCTGCGCTTAAGGGCCTGGGACGCAAGGAAAGAAGAACATAGAATTAGGCCAAAGCCCGCCTACATTGATGAGGTATGGAAGAAGTCAGTCTGAACCATTCACTTCATGCCAAACGCCTCAAGATACTTTCGCACAGATCTGCTCATCTCGACAGAGAAATCTGAATTATACTTGCGCTGGCAAAAGGCCTGTATCCAGGAACCAAATTCTCGGTCCTTCCAGTCCTGCTGCAGCATATCGCTCAGTTCCTCATTGTTCATGCGGCGATACTGATTTTCGTGAATGATGTGCTTCAGGGCACAACGCGCCTGCTTAGGACGCGCTATTTGCTGTGGGGTTGGATAGCCAAACACCAGCATGACAGCGGGGAACACATAATCCGGCAGGTGAAGCATTTCGCGGTGCTCCTCACAGCGCTCCATAATGTCACCAACATAACAGGAACCGATGCCCAAGCTTTGAGCCGCGATGACAGCGTTTTGGGCTGCGATGCAGGCATCAGCAACGGCAAGTACCAGGTCGCCTGGACCGGGCAAACGCGGTGAGCATCCGCCTGCCTGATATGCATCAAACCACTTCTGCTGGTCAGCACAGAAAATCAGCGCTGCCGGAGCTGTCGCAATGAAAGGCTGGTTGTCACAGCTAGTGGCCAGCTTTTCCAGCAGCGACTGGTCGGTGATGTCTATGATTGTGTAAAGCTGCTGATTACCGGCAGTTGGGGCAGCCATTGCCGCCAGAAGAATCTTCTCCTTATCCCCTGCCGTGATCCGGCGATTTTCAAACGCGCGAATTGATTTTCGCTCATGAATCGTTTGGAGTACCTCGTTCATCCATCCCGCTCCCCTGCAGTTTCATATTGCATAGGTGAGGATATAAGCCCGACAAAAACACCGTCCAGCACCATGATATCATTGACAGGAGTCTGGCTATTCATTGAATTTTGCGGTTATCCGAGAAGATATTCATTTGCCGACAATCAGGCATGACGCCCAAAGCTACATCAACCGGTAGCTGACGAACGCAAATTGGTTACTCGCCGGGTCCCATGAGTTTACATTCAGCGAGCCTTGCCCGCCAAAGAAGGAAACCAGCGGGATCGCGCTCCCGCCGTCTGCGTCCATCAAGTGGATTTCCACGTTCTTGTTTGCCGGATGATCACCCGGATCGACATCGCCCTTTTTGTATGATATGAAAACGACCTTTTTCCCATCGGGAGAAATGTGGGGGAACCAGCTGTTTCGGTCTGTATCAAAAGTCATCTGCGTCTGCTCGTCACCATTGGCACGCATGCGCCAGATCTGCATGAGGCCGGTGCGAACGGAGTTGAACCAGATATACTTGCCGTTGGGCGAGTATTCCGGCCCATCATCAAGGCCGGGTGCATCGGTAAGACGCATTTCGTGCGCTTTCTCATCAAGTCTGATCGTATATACGTCATAGTTGCCATTTCGCTGTGCGCAGTAGGCAAGCGTTGTGCCGTCCGGAGACAGGCCGTGCAGGTAGCTGGGAGCATTCTGCGTGACCAGGTCCGGCTCACCTCCACTTGATTGCAGGATCCATATCCTGGATTGAGGCTCTTCCTTTGTTCCGGAGCTTATGGCGAGTAACTTCCCATCGCGGGACAGCACATGGTCGTTGTTGCAATGGATGCACTGGCCTGTGTGGATGAGCGTACTCTCACCCGAAGCCAGATCATATGAATAAATCCTGCCGTCTGAATTATAGAGAAGCCTCTTCCCGTCCGGAAACCAGTTGGGGGCTTCGATATGTGTATTGAATTCCCGAATCGTTCTGCGTTTCCCGATTCTGAGGTCGAATACTTCCAATATGCTGATCAGCTTCCTGGCGCTCATGTTCCCTCCTAAGCCTTCGGTTTGATGTTAAGATTGACGCCCAGCTTGTCCTCACTGTCAATAATGGTCCAACTGCTTCCGGGATAATAGCCAATCGTTCGCATGTCATATCCGCGCTCTGACAATTCGTCCACTACCGCGTCCCGCCTTTGGCCTACGCAGAATCCCAGGTGATGCACCCCCTGGCCGTGCTTATCAAGGAACTCACGGAAAGTACTTGGGTTTTTGTCTGGCTCATGCAGCTCTATCACGAAGTTGCCCGCTTCGATGACTGCCAGCTTTAGCCCATAGTAGGCTGGGGCTCCGCGGTATGTCAGGTTGGGATTATGCGACGGGACATCAACACGGATCTCCGGAACCGGTACGCCAAAGAGCTCTGCCCACTCCTTCACAGCGCTCTCAATATCCTCTACAATGATCGCAACCTGGATGAAGCCTTTGAAATCAATTGGGTTCTTCATAACGGCACCTCCCTGATATTTATCCCTTATTATTCCAATATCATGTTTACCAGACATGACAGACGTCATGTACTGACCTGCCTGTGAGCACTTCGCGTCCTCGATCGACGTTCCAGCGCATGTGCTCATTGAGCGCTTCAGCAGCATCAAATTGAATGCCAAGCAAGACCATCTGCTTTGCTATAATGGTCTTGGTGAATGAAAACGTGTTCATTACTGTTATGATAGCAAAAATCTCTGCATCATGCAAGCCATCGCTGAATGTCGATGAAGATTCTGAAAACACGGAAATGGACACTTGATAGGGACGGAATATTAGAAAATGAAAGGTATAGAAACCCTCAAACCGGACATTTGCAGTGGGGTATGCGTTCATGGGGCCCGGGAAGGAATGACTTCCAAAGTCCGCTACTGCTGGAGTATGTTTAGAGGCATCCATTTTATTGATTGTGAAAAATGCAGTTTCCCACTATACTTGCTTATCACGAGCAATCCATCATGGCTATGGAAAGTCAGGAAAAACGGCAGGATTATGATGAGGAACAACACAACACCGGATGATAAATTCATAAAAATGACCCAGGCTCCCGTTAAGGAACTCATAGTCCGTATGGCCGTCCCTACAATCATGTCAATGCTTGTGACTTCGTTGTACAACATGGCGGATACCTATTTTGTGGGGCAGATGAACAATACCAGCGCCACAGGCGCCATCGGCATTGTGTTTCCGCTGATGGCTATCATACAAGGTATTGGTTTCACCTTCGGTCAGGGTTCCGGAAACTCGATGTCACGAAGCCTTGGCATGCAAGATCGCGCAGCTGCAGAAAAAATGTCGGCTTCCGGTTTTTACAGCTCATTCCTGGCGGGAATCCTATTAACAGTATTGGGACTGGTGTTCAATTCATCGCTAATGAGCCTGCTGGGCTCTACTCCGACCATTCTGCCTTATGCGGTAGAGTACGTACATTTTATTCTGCCCGGCGCGCCCTGGCTGATGGCGTCCCTTGTGCTCAATAACCAACTCAGGCTTCAGGGAAGCGCGTTTTTTGCCATGATTGGAATTGGCTTTGGCGCGCTGCTGAACATTGCGCTGGATCCTTTATTTATCTTTACATTGAATATGGGTGTGTCCGGCGCCGCGCTTGCGACATCAATCAGTCAGTTTGTCAGCCTTTGGATCCTGCTGGCGGCTACCACGAGAGGCGGCAACATTGTTCCAAGGCTGCGTAATTTCTCTTTTAAACCGGCACAGTACGCAGAAATAATGCGCGGCGGCTTGCCGTCCCTCTGGAGGCAGGGCTTGGGCAGCATTGCTTCGATGATGCTCAATGCCGCAGCCGGAACCTATGGGGATTGGGCCGTTGCCGGCATGACCATCGTGACTCGGATGATGATGTTCGCGGCATCCGCAATTATCGGATTTGGCCAGGGATTTCAACCGGTCTGCGGTTTTAGCTACGGAGCAAAGCTCTTTGGACGCGTGAGAAAAGGATATTTTTTCACCCTTCAGGTTATGCTGATCTGGATGCTTCTCACTTCAGCTGCAGGCATTATCTTTGCACCAGGCATCATCTCGCTGTTCTCACAAGACGCGGAGGTAATCCGCTTTGGTTCGAGTGTACTGCGCTATCATTGTTATGTTTTCCCGCTGATGTCCCTGCTGTTTTCCAGCAACATGATGCTGCAGAACATTGGAAGCGCGTTTCGGGCATCGTTATTGTCCATGGCGCGTCAAGGTATCTTTTTCATACCGGCAATTCTGATTTTGCCGAAGCTGTTGGGTATCCTTGGGCTTCAAATTGTTCAGCCGGTGGCCGACGCATGCGCCTTTTTATTGACTATTCCACTGGTGAGTCCTGTGCTGCACGAACTAAAGCAAAGTGAAGTATAAGTCACGCTGTGTCAGAACCACCTACACAGCGCATTTGAGCCACCATAACGGGGAAACAGCACCACCCCGGACGGAGGATGGCGCCATCGTGCATCACTGCCAATAGTACTGCGCATATTGTCGGATGTGGTTGAAATATTGACATAAACCTTATCTTTGCCTATAATATGGTTGAAAACTTATGATGATTTGCCACACGGGACCTTGTCATACCAAGCATCCTTCAATACTCATGATGGATGACAAAGCACCCATACAACGCTTCACATCCCGCTTGTTGAACAAATGCCGCCACGATTCAACCGACCGTAACAACATGCTTCAGTATGATATGAAGGCGCAGTTGTCCCTCCCGTCAGCACAGCCTGATTTGGAGGGCAATTGGCAGCGACGAAAAGGAGGATCTCCATGAAAACAATGAGAAGAAGAGGCCTGGCCCTGCTGCTTGGCGTGGTCATCCTCGCAGCCTTGGTGCCGCGGCCGGCCCTTGCTGACTACTACCCTGCCGGCCTCAATCTTCAAACCTACACTGATTCTGACAGTACAATGCGGATCCGTTTATCCTGGAACCCGATTCCTCTGGCAGCAGGCATACGCGTCTACCGCAGCGGCGAACAGATCACATCGCTGCCCGGAACAGCCTACTACTATATGGATACTGATGTGGCAGAAGGATTTGACTATGTTTACAGAGTCGGCGCCATTGTAGATGGAACGGAGTACGGTTCGGAAATTCGATATGCTTCTGAAAGTAGGGATATTGGCACGCCGGTAATAGTCGGTCTTGAATGTGACAGAGGTGACTACTCGCCATCCGTACAAATTCTTGTGAGTTGTGTGCCGGCAGAAGGCGCCAATTACTTTACACTATTTGGACAAGAAGAAGGGGGCCCCGGTTTTGTTCCAGTGGCTTCAGCAATGAGAACATACTCCACCCGCGCTAATATCGACTTTGCCGTGGCATATGGCATTCCGGAAGGCCCCAAGACATATTGGTT
Organism: uncultured Christensenella sp.; assembly: GCA_964584685.1. Taxonomy (GTDB): domain Bacteria; phylum Bacillota; class Clostridia; order Christensenellales; family Aristaeellaceae; genus UBA1038. The sequence continues at coordinate 6,589 of CAZPBJ010000073.1, forward strand.
CAAGGTTCGTGCCTATGATCATTACAATGTGCCGGGCACCCATATGTACATCATCTACAACGGCCCTTACAGCAGAATCAGGGCAGTCACCTTCTATCCCCTTGACCTGCCGGATTGGAGAAGCCTGTTTGATGACCTTGAACGTTATCAATGGCAAAGCTGGTTCGGTGCCCTTGCCGGCCTGTTTGCCCGCAGTGACCTGCTGGAAGACCCTGAGCTTTTCAGTTCACAGAACCTCGCCGCCCTGCTTGGCGGCGTATTGGGGGGAGAGCGGGACACCGACGTTTACAGGAAACTTCTTGGGATGATGCATCCCCTGGGCCTGGCCCTGCTGGCTAGCGGGCTCATCACAACGCCTGACGAGAAGCAGAAAGGCAAGCTTACCCAACTCCTGACCCAAGCCAATGAAAGGTTCGGTAACTTGTCACAATCGGTTCTTCAGGGGGAAGCTCCCGAGGGCTTCCAAACCCTGCTGGAAGAACTGTGCGGCGCCATGGGCGTCCTGATGCTGCCGGGAGATCTTGCGGATGGACCGTCCATCACGCTGTATGACAGCAGGATACCCGTCATGGGTCCGCTGTACACGGATAGGACGGGAAGGGATTCCATGCTGGGCGTGCTGCACCCCGGCACGGAAGAGCAACAGGAGGACAGCTCGGGTACAACCATCGTTGATGACGTTACCTGGTCCGTCCCGGAGCTAGCGCAGGAACTGGGTGGCGTCGCTTTGGACGGCATCCCTGCCTGGTCGGTCAAGAGCGTGGACGCCAACAAGAAGAGGACCGGCATCGATGATGACGTCACCTGGACGGCTAAATGCACAGGCGGCACCGGCGCTCTGTCATACAACTTCATCCTCTATATGGATAACATGCTTGTCCACCAGAGCGGCTTTGGCAATACAAACACCTTCACCTGGCGCGTCCGCAAACCCGGCATCTATTTCACGGTCGGCCTTGTCACCGACGGGCAAAACGGTCTGGATATGCAAAGCGGGGATACGATAGTCGCCGCGCCAAGGACCACAAAGAAACCCACGACAAAAACCACACCCAAGCCGACAACAAAACCCCAAGAGAATCCAACTGAGAAACCCACAGACAAGCCAACCGAGAAGCCGACCGATGTTCCGACAATTAATCCTAACCTCAACATCAAGCCGCCGGTGGTTTATGTCCAGACACCATTACCACCGCCGGTGGTCAATAAAATACCGGTGAAGCCGTAGGATTGAGGGTCTCCGCATGATGGACGTTCCTGCATCTGAGAATCAGTGAAAGAATTGGGTGGGTTGCTTGGATAAAGAGGCATTGACAGATTTTTTTCACCGGCTGGAACGCTCGTTGTTCCTGGAAAATGAATACAAGTCATCAGCCGACAGCGATATCCCGCTGCCCATAGGCAACGGACAGAGTATCTCACAGCCGTCCCTGGTTGCCCAAATGACACTGCTGCTTGATCCCCAACGCAGCAGCAGGGTGCTGGAGATTGGCACAGGTTCCGGTTACCAGACGGCTTTCCTTGCCGAATTCTCAAAAGAAGTCTACACCATTGAACGGTTCCAAAGCTTCACGGACAAAGCCAGGGAGAGGCTGAATACCCTAGGCTATCACAACGTGTTTTACAAAACAGGGGACGGCAGTGACGGCTGGTCGGAACAGGCCCCCTTTGACCGGATCATGGTCACAGCCGCTGCAGGAAAGATGCCGGACACGTTGGTCGCACAACTGGCCGCCTGTGGTCGGATGATTGTTCCAATCGGAGACTCCGGTCTTCAGGTTCTGCAGCTTGTTCACAAGATTGCAGGTGGAATCATCAGTATTCATGATATCGAAATGGTCAGGTTCGTGGAACTGAAGGGCCGGTACGGTTGGGATTGAACTGCATCCCAAGGCGACCCGTGGCTTGTCCCACAGTGACATAATCCAATTGATGCGCAGCATTCTCCGGGTATGAGACCTGTGTTGCTTTCAGGCAGCAAGCCTTGCTGCCGCAGATCGCTGTAGCTGACCGATTCACTGCTTTTTTCAACAATGCTGCGCCATATCCGGCCGACATACCGTGTATTGAGCATCCATCATACTGGGCATTCAGTTCCCACCCATGAGAGATGGCTATCGCCGCCGGCAGCGCGTCATCATCAAGGTTCTCCCACACCTTACGTTTGAAGGCCTGCCGGCAGACATCGGGAACAATAGTGAAAGGAAGGAGAACTATGTCACGAACAGCCTTGGAAACCCTCAAAGCCGCCGGGCTTCAGCGTGTCCTATCCTATGTGGACAGGGATTTTGACCGGAATGCAGTAAAAATAGCGGACTGGCTGGTCAGGCACGACAGAGGAATGCTGTCGGTCGGTTCGCAGGCAAAGGCAGCGAAAAACGCCTTAACGGACAAGGACAGCAATTGGTACATGCTGCTCAGGAGCGTATACACCGATATCAATGACGACGTACGCAGGAAGCTTTTCAAGAATTTTGTCATCAACGCCAGCATGGTTGGCTCGCCGCGCCAGAAAAAAAACGCGCTGAAGAACGGCTGCAACATTCCCTGGGCCATCCTCATGGATCCGACCTCGGCCTGTAATCTCCGCTGCGTAGGCTGCTGGGCATCGGAATACGGCCAACATTCCAGCCTGAGTTATGCTGAACTGGACGGCATCGTCAGGCAAGGTAAAAGACTTGGAATATTCCTGTACATCTTCTCCGGCGGGGAGCCCCTGCTGCGAAAAGACGATATCCTCAGCCTTTGCGAAGTTCACGGTGACTGCACCTTCCTGGCTTTCACCAATGGTATGCTGATCGACGAAGCGTTCGCGCAGGGTATGCTGAGAGTGAAGAACTTCGTGCCCGCCATCAGCATCGAGGGTTTCAGGGAAGCGACTGACTTGCGGCGCGGGGTGGGCGCTTACGACAGCGCGGTCGGGGCAATGGACCTTCTCAGGCACAAACGGCTGCCGTTTGGCATCTCGCTGTGCTACACCAGCCGGAACGTGGATGTTGTCGGCAGCGACGACTACATCGATTCCATGATAAGCTTGGGCGCAATGTTCGCCTGGTTTTTCACCTACATGCCTGTAGGCCGGGAAGCCGTGCCGGAGCTGATGGTCAGCGCACAGCAGCGCGAGCATATGTATCGTAAGGTTCGTGAATGGCGCAGGACCAAGCCAATTTTCACGCTGGATTTCTGGAATGACGGAGAGTTTGCGGGCGGGTGCATCGCTGGCGGGCGATCCTATCTGCACATCAATGCGAACGGCGACGTTGAGCCCTGCGCCTTCATCCATTATTCCGACAGCAACATCAGGGAGCACAGCCTGCTGGAAGCCCTCCAAAGACCGCTGTTTATGGCGTACTACAACCGTCAGCCTTTCAATGATAACATGCTGCGGCCCTGCCCGCTGCTTGACAATCCCGAGCTGCTGGCCTCGATAATAGATAAATCGGGTGCCAAATCGACCGAGACCACAAGTCCCGAGGACGTACACGCGCTGTGTGGCAAGTGCGAAAAAACCGCGGCAATTTGGGCTGAAACCGCGGACCGATTGTGGGCGGAAGACGGCAGCAAAGTAAAGCGTGTTCGCAGGCGCGGAAGACCACTCAGGGAGAAGGCCGCTGCCGGCTGAAACCGTGACGCCTTGCCTGGACGACCCGGAAAGACCAGCCGTCAGGCAGGCGAGCGAATCACAACTGACAGTGAGAAATAACGGTGTTCAATCATGAGAAGTTGCTCATGTCCAAGTCGTGATAATTGGCAAACATAGAGCTGTCTGGTGTTAACATAGAATTATCCTTCCTTTGGATAATGACTGGTATCCTTAACGACTTGCGAGCATGCCCAGTCTCCTCGTCTGAGAATGTTGACTACATCATCCTCGACTCTGCCGAAGCGAGTTTCATACTGTCCGGTTCGATAAAACCTGAAACCACACTTTTCCTGAACTCTTGCGGACTGCCTGTTGCGAGTAAAGTGCCCGCAGAGTATAAGGTCCAGTTTCTCACGCTCAAAAAGCCATTTGATTGCTTCTTTTACCGCTTCCTGCATCAAACCTCTGCCCCAATAGTCTTTGGACAACACGTAGCCGATTTCACGGCAGGCGAGCGCGTCGAATTCCGGAAACTTCTTTTCATCATATTCTTCTATTCCCAATGAGCCGATCACTTTTCCCTGATGCTCCAGAGCAAAGGTCTTTTTGCCGCTTATAAAACTATCAAGGATTCTTTTCGAAGCTTCTTTGTTTTCATGCGGAAGCCATCCTGCCATCTGACCGACGCCGTCCACTGAAGCGTATTCAAAAAAATCGTCCAGATCATCCTGCAGCCAAGGACGCAGGAGCAAACGTTCGGTTTTCAATGCTGCATGTGTGATATCAATGGCTTTATTCATCACATTCTCCTACGTTACACATTATCAGTGACAGGTCTTTCACCTGCCAGGACTCATGTAACTGACACTTTTTGCGTCGATTCCAAACACGGGTGAAATCAACCATCATTATACACGAAGACAGTACGTTTTCAGCGCCCTAACAGTTCAACCTTTTCGATTGTCCACACATTGGGGTACACTTCACATTGAACGGAAGGAATGAGGCAATATGCTCTTGACAAAAAGGCTTGTCATCAAGCCATACAGCGATACAGATCAAACAAGGCTGATCGAGCTTCTGACGGACGAACGCGTCAAGGCAACATTCATGATCCCGGACTTCAGCACGCATGCCGAAGCCGTCGCGATGTCTGAGCGGCTGATTCACCGGTCCCATTGCGATGAGCACTATGAGAGAGGCATTTACGCCGACCGGATGCTCATCGGGTTTGTCAACGACGTTGATATGGATAACACTCGCATTGAGATCGGATATGTTATCCACCCCGATCACTGGAATCAAGGGTATGCGACGGAAGCCATATCGGCCGTGATCCGTGATTTGTTTCGGAAAGGGTACATTGAAATCAAGGCAGCCTCATTTGCTGACAACGCGGCAAGCCGCCGCGTAATGGAAAAATACGGAATGCGCCGGAATGGCGAAACAAGCGTAATAGCGTATCATGGCGTTCTTTGGGAATGCATATACTACGCGATCAAGTGTGACATTGCCTGCTGAACACCTGGCTGAAAACATGGGCGGGACATTGTTGTTTGAAACGCACTTGTGTGATATCCTCATCCGGTCAGCTTATGCGCACGTTTATAAAGTGCAGTGCCCGTCATCAACATCGCTTTGGAGGAGACATTATGCAGAAGAAGGCATTGGTTGTCATTGATATTCAAAATGACATCACCAAGCACTACAGGGAGATCATCGGCAATATCAACCAAGCCATTGATTGGGCGGTCGAACATGATATCCATGTTGTTTATATCCGACACTACAATTTATCTGCCGGCACAAGGACTTTCAAACCCGATACGATGGGCGCTGAACTGGTTCCCGAGATGAAGATAGTGTCGGATAACATCTTTATCAAGTCCCAAGGGAATGCTTTGACCAGCGAGGCGTTCGCGGACTTCATCAGCAGATATGAAATTGTTGAGCTCATCATTACCGGTGCGGATGCCACTGCCTGCGTAAAGTCAACCTGTTTCAATATGAGAAAAGCGAACTTCGCCGTTACTGTCCTGTCTGATTGCGTCACCAGTTATGACCTGAAGAAAATCGATGAGATGCTGCAGTATTACGAAAGCAAAGG
>CAZPBJ010000074.1:0-11205 GCA_964584685.1 uncultured Christensenella sp.
TCTTCTTGGTCAAATAATCAGTACAGAAACTCTTTTGAAGGAGCGCGTCGCCCTTGTACTTCTCATTGGTCAGGATACTCTCCACGACATTTGTCTGCCATAACCGCTTGCTGCCGGGCGTGGGGACTTCCTCCAAAGTGAGTGTCTTGGCAATGGCTGAGACCGTCATCCCGTCCACGAACATGGCATAGATGCGGCGCACCAGTTCCGCCTGATCCTCATTGATGACGGGTGAGCCATCCTCGCCGCGGTCATAGCCCAGGAAATTCTTGTACGGCATCGATACTTTGCCTGCGGCGAACCTCGCGCGCTGGCCCCAAGTCACATTCTGGGACAAATTTCGGCTTTCTTCCTGCGCAATGGAGCTGAGGATCGTGATGATCAGTTCAGCGGCCGGATCGAAGGTCCATAGACCATCCTTCTCGAAATAGATTTCAACGCCTTTGGCCTTCAGTTGCCTTATGGTGCTGATGGAATCCACCGTGTTGCGGGCAAAGCGGGAGATAGACTTTGTGACGATGAGGTCGATTTTCCCGTTCATCGCATCCGAAACCATCTTCTGGAAACCTTTGCGCTTCCTGATGCTGGTGCCGGTAATGCCCTCGTCGCTGTACAGGCCGGCAAACTCCCAGCCCTCATGCTCCCTGATGAACTTGCCATAATAGTCCATCTGCGCCTCATAGCTGCCCAGCTGCTCTTCATTGTCCGTGGATACGCGCGCATATCCGCAGGTGCGCCGGATTGATGATGTGGACAGGGGAGTGGCAGTGTGCAAGCTCATGGTTGGCGGGATCAGGGTGACGGATGTGGGTGTTTGCATGGTGTTTATCCTTCCTTAATGCTGCGTTCACGGGCGATCAGTTTCATCTCTTCCGTCCAGCTGTCGCGGCGGGATCGGTCCTGCCACTGGGAATCGATCTCCTGTCCATCATGCCTGATGAAGTGGACAGTATTGGGCGCGGTGATTCGCATTTTCAAAACACGGCTGTTGAAGGCATTGTCATCAAAACTCTCCAGCCCGAGAACGTTTGATACAAGCGCCAATAGCATGTCTTCAGGGATCTGCTTTGCGGGGCATGCCCCTCGGCCTTCGCGCAGGTAGGTCGCGCACTGCCACTTGGGGGTGCCATTGTACACGACGCGTCTGAACGACTTTCCACAGGCCCCGCACTCGATCTTTTTTGAAAAGGGGTATGTTGCTGGCGTCTTCGCTGTTATGTTATTTCTGAGGCGGTTGGTCTCGATCAGCTGCTGGACCTGCTTGAACACATCGGGATCCACGATTGCGGGATGCGTGCCAACCGAGTAATAGCGCGCCAGCTGCCCCCGGTTAAGAACCAATTTCTTGGTGATATGGTCCGTGACGTACTTCTTTTGTAGCATAGCGTTCCCAGCGTACTTCTCATTCTTCAGCAGGACCATCACGCGGTTGGCCGTCCATTTACCGCCGAGCAGCGTGGGGGAATGCTGCTCGCGTAGTCTCTTTGCGATTGCCTCGCAGCCTGCACCCGCTAGGTATTCAGCAAATATACCTGCAACCACCTTGGCTTCTTCAGGCTCAATTTGTACTTTATTCTTTCGTATCCGATACCCGTACATGAAGCGGAAATTGACCAGTTCGCCCGCCTTGAACCGGCTGCGGATGCGCCACTTGCAGTTGTCGCTCACGGCGCGGCTCTCCTCCTGTGCGACTGTGGCCAGCAGGGACAATACCAGTTCGCCTTGGCCGCTGTCTGAGTAAAGACCTTCCTTCTGGAAGAAAACCGTGACGCCCAGCGCTTTCAGTTCACGCGTCGTTTCAAGTAGGGTGACTGTGTTACGGGCAAAGCGGCTGACTGCCTTGGTGACGATCATATCGATTTTTCCGTCGCGGCAGTCTTGCAGCAGCCTTTGAAACTCGGGCCGGTCATCCTTCGTGCCAGTTTTCGCTTCGTCGGCATAAACACCCGAAAATATCCAGCCTGGATGCTTCTGGATGTATTCGCTGAAATAACTGACCTGCGTGGAAAGGGAATGGAGCATGGCGTCCTTTCCGCTGGAAACGCGGGCATAGGCTGCGACGCGGATATCCCTGGTCACAGGAGCCTTGGGCGGCATCACTTTCCATACTTTGGCCATGGTTTCACCTCCTTGCGCAGGTCGCATATTAGCTCTGAAAGTGAATTGTATCAACACAATTTACGGATACAAACCCGCTAATAATGGTTGAAAGCGCATTATTAATTTCATTTTGATCATGTTGTGTTCAGTCTCGTTGATTACCCTGGTAATGAGCAGCTCTCTGATAAGCGACATGATGACCCTATAGCCAAACTCGCGTTCCAGCTGTTTATGTGTCAAATGATTTTTCCTTCTTTCCAAAGCGAACTGAGATGTAACAGGCATGGCAACAATACTTGCTTGTTTCGTCATAACTCGAATATTGTGATCCACAGTTTCTGCAGATGCGATTCGTGCCATTTCGGATTCGCATGTCGCGATTCATAGTCCACCAGCGATTTCGGCATTCAGTTGAGCAGAAACGTCGTACCTTTCGTTTATGTGTATGGACAAGCACTGCACCACAGTAATCACAGGTGTTCTTTGGGGATATTTCACCTTTGATAATATTGTTCCGCCAGCAAAATGCCTTTATCGCCGCGACAGTCAAGCCTGTTGCTAAACCAATTTCAGGATATGTCTTTCCTTTTGTCCTAAGGTATTGAATATGCGCCTTTTGGTTTGTAATCATGTTTAGCCCTCCTTTGGTAGGCGGCATGTTACCTCTGAAGTCAGACTATATCCAGTCAAATTAAGGATATAAACCCGCTAATAGTGGCTGAAAGTGTTTTATCACGCGGGCTTGAACCAGGTGATATTCTTCATCGCTGATTACTCTGCTTTTCAGCAGTTCCTTCACCAGTGACATTGCCGCCCGGTAGTGGAATTCACGCTGCAGCTGTTCATACGTCATGGTTGTTCAGGCCCTTTCCCGAAGCGGTGGGCGATATAGCATGGATGGCTGCAATACTTGCTCTTGCTGTTATATCTGAAATATTCTTTTTTACAGTATGCGCAGACGTGGGCGGTACCATTCCTGACCCGCTTATCCCTGTTGACATGCCACCAACTGGTCCGGCATTCGATTGAGCAAAAACGCTTCGCAGCGACATGTGCCTGCTGGACCAGGGCCTTGCCGCATTGTTCGCAGGCAGCCTTGCGCTCAGGCTGTTTCAGCCTGATGTCATTCCTGCTGCAATAGGCCTTTATTGTCCCCACTGACAGGCCTACGGTGGTACCAATGTCTGCATAGCTGTCACCCCTGATCCGCATCTGACGTACTTTTTCTTTTTGCACTTTGTTCACGCCGCCATCCTCCTTCTGAAGGCGAAAAGGCGCCTCCATCAGGTAGCTCACGGGAAAGGCAAAACCGCATGCCCAAATAGAAAAAATGCCCTGCGAATCGGCAGCTGCCGAACTCGCAGGGCTTAACGTTGGTGAAGGCGTTCTCTATTTGCTTTGAATGAATCGACTTTGACTAGGATTTATCCAGTACTTTGTTTCCTGCAATTTTCTGGTATTCAATTGCTCCTTCGGATTTCCTTCTATCCCGGATAGATAGGATACTGCTGAGCATACCGACTATGCACAGCAGGGCTAAGAGCGCTGTCGAGATAGGATTGGTGAGAAAGTTCATCATTGGGTTGTAGTCATCCAGCACCAGGAATACCATGAACATCAGCGAGAGTATGATACATACGTGGGGCAGGATAGCTTTCAGGCGCTTCATATCGACGCCTCCTCAATGTAAATGACGTCGCTGATGGCGCGCCCTCCGCTGGCTGGCTGATTGACGAGCGCATCGTTGAAGGTCATCACGGATGATTTGCCGCCGTCAAGGTTGTAGGCGATAGTGAAACCCAGTTCTTCGCACAGGCCTGACAGTTCAACCAGGCTCAGCCCCGCTGACTCGCCCCTTCCGTCAACCACCAGAACGGCATAATGCCCCGGAGCGTAGTAACCCAGCACAGTCCTGGGATTGTCGCCGTTCAGATGCCGGCCTTCATTAAAGATGCTAATGGCTGATCCATCCTTGTTCAGCAGAGATGGCCCAAAGGTCCATGCCTGCCAGATTCCTCTGGCGGCTTCAGCCTGGGCGTCGAAATCCTGGTAAGCCTTTACCTCCATCGAACCGTCATAGTACAGGCAAAGGATATCCGCGTCCGTTTGATTGGCACGGTATATCACGCCGTTGCGGACCACCACGCCTTCATCACTGTTGCCGTAGTAATCTCCGTTGACGCACAGCGCCGCGTTGAGCAGGCTGTCCATGTGGGTTACCGTGTCGGTGAATCCGCTGCCGTAGGTGTTTTGCGCCATGGCAGTCTTGAGCGCTGTGACGTCCTCCAGCCACAGGTCAGCCAGGTAGTACTTCACACTGCCGCCCAGGTAGTCATGTTCACTCAGCGACACCGTGACCCCGGCCGACTGAAAGCTGTTCTGCGTTGATAATGCATCAACCTCCTGGACAGATGGAAGCAAGGTTTGCGCGGATACTGCAACCGGCGTGATCGTCTCAGCGGCCTGAATCGTTTCAGTCTCCTGTGTTTCTTCAACGGCTTCCGCCTGGGCCGTGCTCTGGATGGAAACCAGGTTGAGCGCGAGTTTCTGCGTTGGGATCACGTGATGGAACAAGGCGAAGACCACAAGCGCGGCCCCGAGTGCTGCCACATCGATCAGGCACAACAGCCAAACCGGTTTTTTCTTCTTCATATTACCAACTCCTTGTGTCGGGCCGGGCAGAGGTCTTCACCGCTGCCCGGCCATTTATGTCAATGCCTTCTAGGAGGCTGGTTGCCCTGAGGGCCAAAGCCCTGCCCGCCGGCCATACCCGTGCCGGTTTCGCTGCCGTCATTGGTGGTTACCTGACCCGCCGTGTGAGTATAGCCGCCGTTGGTGTCGATGGCCGAGGTTCCGCCTCCTGAACGTTGGCTGGTCAGGTCAACCACGCCGCCGTTGATGGCCAGGGTGCCATTTGAGTCGATGCCGTCATAACCTGCGATGACCTTGACCGTGCCGCCGTTGATGGTGACCGTGACACCGGCCTGCGATGCCTCACGGTTTCCCGCTGCCGCCATGCCAGAAGCTGCGTTGATCCCATCATCGGATGTCGTGATGCTGATGGTGCCGCCGTCGATGGTGACAACTTTTCCTTCCAGGCCTTCGTAGCTTTGGATAATGGAGATGTCGCCGCCCTTGATCAGGACGCTGTTGTCCGCGTGAACGCCGTCATCGCCCGTCGTGATGGTGAAGGTCCCGTTTTCAATGATGACGTCCCCGTTTGAGTGGACCGCGTCATCCTGTGCGTTCAGGCTGAACCTGCCTCCCTTAATGGTGAGGGACGCGCCTGCCTTCAGGGCTTTCATGGTATCCGTGGTGTTGCCAGATGTGACCGGTTCCTGCCAGCCGCCGTCCTGCTGCCAGTTTTGCTGCTGACGGCCTCCGTTTTGCTGTCGGGTTGCGCTTGTGACCGTATCCGCCACCGTGATTGGCTGCACAGCCGTGACGGCAGCCGCTGATTGGGTGCCTGTGCCGGTCATGATATCAAAAGTACCGTTTAAGATGGTCATGTCCGTTTCAGCCTGGATGCCGTCGCGCTGGGCATTGATGGCAAAGGTGCCGCCGTCGATTTGAACATAGCCTGTGTCGGTTTCCGTGCCGGTGGCAGCAATGCCGTCGGAGCCGGCTGTGATGGTGATATTGCCTTCCTTGACAGCCACGCTGTCCTTACCCCTGAGGCCGTCCTTGACGGAAGTGATGGTTAGCGTGCCGCCGGTGATGACCAAGTCGTCTTTGCTGACGATGCCGTGGGCTGTCTGCCCATTGACCGTGAGGCTGCCGCTGCCGTTGATGGTGAGGTCGGTCTTGGTGTAGATGGCAGCGTCCGCACCTTCTTCATCTGAGGTATAGCCGGCACCGTCGCTGACTATATTGCTGCTGCCATCGGCCAGGGTAATGATCACCTTGTCGGCCTCCAGGCCGTAGATAGCGACACCTCCGGGATTGCTGATGCCCGCGTTGTCCAGGACCAGCCGGACCGTATCCGCCTCCGGCGCCCGGATGACAAGCTGCCCGGTCATGGATCCTGTCAGCACATAGGTGCCACCCTGTGAGATGGTATACATGCCCTGCTGCCGCCCCAGATCCACCCGGGTGGCCGTGCTCAGGTCGTATGAGGCGTTCAAGTCTTCGTCCTTGTAGGCAGTCAGATTTTCACCCGTCGCGGGTTGAGCGGCCCAGGCCAGCACAAGTGCTGCCGTCAGGGTCAGAATAAGTTGATTCCATTTGAGTTTCACAGTAGTTCCTCCTTGGGGGCGTTGCCCCTTCTCGTGTCATGTTCAGGATGATTTTTTGGTTCTAGGTTTGACCGGCGTTTCTTTGTTCAGCACACATCTTGATGCTGATGCTCAAACAGAACATTCAACAGGCTTTCATGAAACATTCCGAGGGTTATCATTCTGCCTGTTGCTCAGCAGGCACTTTTGCATTATCCGATGGGACGCACGATCAGTTCCCAACACTTTCCTTCCTCCTTTCGACACTTGCAGCATATCAATCCAAACTGAAAGGTGTCTGAAAGAAACGATAAATCCTCTTCAGGTTCCTTTCAGCTTTGAGCCGGCCGAGAAAGAAGGGAATGGTGATCATGGTTCATTAGGAAAAAACAAGGGTATCAGGCAGCGGAAATGAATATGACTATGGCATGAACCAAGTCACTGCAGCAGGTCAGGGTATATTATGCGCCCTCAGCCGGTAACATGAAAACTTTGTCCGCCTGCTGGCAATTGTCTGCAGGGCCAGCAGGGTTGACGATACTTGCGTTGTTCGGGATCAGCCTTGCCAGGTCTTCATTTCGCGCCCAGATGCTCGGTCCTCCTGTCAAACTTCCTTTAACAACATAGGTCCCGTCTTGTGCGATTTGATAACCATTTTGTTGCTCTTCCGGATCAACCCGGATTGATGCCGATACATCGTAGTTGTCGCTTACGTATTCATGCCTGTAGTTTGCTGTCTGTTCATCCGCAGCCAGGCCGGCTCCCAGCGCCAGCATCGGAAGGACCATCATGGCCAGGAAGATTTGCAGCAACTTGGTTTTCATCACAATTCCTCCTTGGGGGCAAAGCCCCTGCTTAATGAGATGCTAAGGTTACCATTGCGGATCCTCAGGTTGTCCAGGAACTCACGGGTGCTGTTGTTTGCCATGGTCACCCGGTAAGTGAGTTCATACAGCGAACCCATGTTGGTTGTGCGTACCCGGGTCAGTTCATTTTCCTTTGTGTATTTCGCCAGCAGGTCGTCAAACAGGGTTTCATAGTCTAAGCCCTCCGGCACCGTGATTTTCAGCTCCCTGATGCCTTCATTCGGTTCACCAAAGCGCAGCCCGGCAAGGAGCAGCATAGCCAGACTCATCAGGACGGCGAAGAGCGCCGCAGCCAATAAGTAACCGGTTCCTGCTGCCAAGCCAACGGTCATTGCGATAAAGAGCGCGGCGATTTCCCTTGCGCTTCCGGGTATGGAACGGAAGCGCACCAGGGAGAAAGCGCCTGCCACTGCGATGCCGATACCCAGGTTGCCGTTGACGAGCAGGATCACGGTCTGGACTGCCGCCGGCAAAAGGATCAGTGTTGTCACCATACTGCGCGAGGTCCTGTTTCGGTACATGAATACCAGTGCAATGACAAAACCCAGCGCCAGGGATGAAAGCAGGCTGAATAGATAAGTCTCCAGCGTCAGGGAGCTGCTGAAGATACTGTTAAGCAACATGTACTTGCCTCCCACCGCCTGTCGTTTCCCGGGACAGCACTTCCTGATAATAGCGGCCGAACTTTGAGAATGAAGCGGGGTATACGTGCAGATCCGAGAGAGTATAGGTAAGCCATAACGGCATCGCGCCTCTGACTTTTACTTCCATCAGCGTCTTGTCAGCCGGCAGGATCGCTTGACCTTCCAGCGGCGTGCTGAGGCTGAGATCCCTGTCACGGCAGCGGATGTTCTTGTCAAATGTCAGGCGCAGTCCGCTGCCGAGGGGATCAAAGTACGCCTCGCGTTCATAGGCGATAAAAGCCCTGGGTATCACAGCATGATAAATCCGGAAGTAATCGATCTCCCTTTGGATCTGGCTCAATGGATGCAAAGCGACACCGGTTCGTAGGAAGATTTCCGCATCCTTCAGGCACATCACTTCCCGGCGCTTATACACCACACCCTTGAATTTTTTCTTCAGCTCCACAAATACCTTACTGTCTTTCTCAGCCCTTCCATAACTCCTTATCCGAAGCTTCTCCTTATAGATTGGCTTTTCCAGGCTTTTCCTGATCAGCAGGCAATCGGGCGTATCATAATATATGTTGGCGATGGTCTGCAGGCCGTAGTCATCCTGCGCCATATACCCCCGCAAAGCCTGTTCCATTGCCCGGCACTGATCGGGGCTTAGGAGATACTTTTTTTCCGTCCTTTGAAATACGCTGGGTGGTATCATCATGTTTCATCCTCCTTTTAATAACGCCAGCATAGTTATTAAAGCTGAAACAATTCTGAAAAACACCCCATTCTTTTTTCAGGTTCATTTCAGGTTCGGACATTATCATGTATGATGTACACAGCAGGGAGAGGAGGGGAACGGGATGAGGGTGCTGGTTGTGGAAGACGAAAAGAACCTAGCGGAGTCCCTGGTCAAGCTGCTTGAAGGGCAAAAGTATCAGGCTGAGGCTGTCTTTGACGGAAACAGCGGATTGGATTACGCGCTTACCGGCCAATATGACGCGGTCATTTTAGATGTGATGCTGCCAGGGCTGAATGGGTTCCAGGTCGCTTCCGCGCTTAGGAAGAAGGGCAGCGCCGTTCCCATCCTGATGCTGACCGCGCGCGACGAATTGGTGGACAAGGTACGCGGGCTTGACAGCGGGGCCGATGATTACCTGACCAAGCCCTTCACAACGGAAGAGCTGCTGGCGCGGGTCAGGGCATTGCTGCGCCGTCAGGGAGTTGTTCAGATGGATGACCTGACCTTCGGCGACATTCAGCTGGCCTTGAGCAGCTGCGTATTATCCGGGCAGAGCAAACAGGTGCGGCTAAGTCACAGGGAGTTCGAGGTGATGCGCCTGCTGATGACCCATCCCGGCAGCATCCTGAGCAAGGAAGACCTGATCATCAAGATCTGGGGCGCGGACAGCGAAGCTGTGGATAACAATGTGGAGGCCTATATCTCCTTCCTGCGCAAGAAACTGTTCTACCTTGGCAGCAAAGTGCAGATCACCTCACAAAGGCGCCTGGGTTATTTGCTGGAGGAAGGTCCATGCTGAAAACACTGAAGCGCAAGTTCGTCCTCATCAACATGGCCCTGGTGTTCGCGGTCATGACCGCGGTACTGGCAGCAGGCCTGATCGCCAACAATATCCAGTTCCAAAATGAGTTCCAGGCGGCGCTGCAGCGGGAGCTGTCCCTGGACATTGCTTCATCCCCCAAAGAATCTTTTCGGACATCCATTCCCAGAGGAGATGACCGGGAACGGCCCGCCAAGCTTGCCTTTACCGCGATCAGGGGGAAGGACGATTCCTGGACCGTGATCACCCCCTGGATGCAGGTGGACAGCGATACATTAGCCAGCCTGTGCCAGCGCGCGCTGAGTGATAACGCGGTGAGCGGTTTTTGGTCTGATACCGGGATCGCCTTTGCGAAGGAAGGCAACCGTATCGCCTTTGTCAACCTGCAAAATGAATACAGCCAGCTGAAAAGCAGCCTGTTGTCCTGGGGCTTCATCTACCTTGGAGCACTGAGCGTATTTATGGTCATAACCATATTTCTTTCCCGATGGGCGTTGCGGCCAGTTGAAAATTCCTGGATTCAACAGCGCAGGTTTGTCTCGGATGCCTCGCATGAGCTTAAAACGCCGCTGACGGTTATTCTTGCGAATCTTGACATTCTGGAAGGAGAACAGGGAAATAGTCCCTGGCTTACGGCTGCCCGCACCGAAGGGTTGCACATGAAGAAATTGATAGAAGATCTGCTTTTCCTGGCACATTCGGATGAGGCGCGGCAGGCCTTGAAGCGGCAGAAGATTTCCTTGTCTGATATCGTGAGTGAGACAGCCCTGGCTTTTGAAGCGCTTGCCTATGAAAACAACCTGCAGATCCAGTCGGCTATCTCGCCCGGCCTGTCTGTGCAAGGCGATGCTGGCCTGCTGCGTCAGCTTGTGGGTATCTTGATTGATAACGCGGTGAAATATACCCCTGCGAAAGGCAAAATTGATGTCACGCTCAGCCGGCAGCGGGACAGATTATCATTCAGCGTTTGCAACAGCCCGGCTTTCATCGAGGCAGACAAACTTGAGCGGCTGTTTGACAGGTTTTACCGCTTGGACGAAGCGCGCACAAAGACTGAAGGCGGCTATGGTCTGGGATTGTCTATCGCTGTGGAGATCGCCCGGCAACATGACGCTGTTCTCAAAGCAAGCAGCAGCAAAGATCAGGGTACTTGCTTTACCCTGCTGATCCAGTCAGCAGATGATGCGTAGTATTACAAAGTGGCATTCCTATGCCGAGTACCGGGTAAATGGCATCATGGATAAGGGCATAGCGTACCTTGATCTGGAGGATTATGATATCATTGTTGGCGGGGCGCCTTTGAGGGTCCTTAATTAATTAACAGTTGAATCATTTAGCTTCAGGGCATGTACAAAGGCTGTCCGTCTGCTAAATCCTGACTACACATCAACCGGTCATTAATTGGCTGGTTGATATTTATTTGAACATATCTTTACACTGTATATTATACAATAACTGAATTCTTTGATATGCGACTGTTATGACGTTTATTCGTCTGTAATAAGACTGCACGATCCTGTCTGAAGATGAATTTAAAATCCTAAGATATCTATTATAAATCAATAGAAACGAACAATTGGATAAGTATAAATATCTGTAGAAGCTCCAATAATCAGCTTGCTATATCGCAATTTCAGAGGTAAGGTATAGAAGCGTACAAAATGTATACTTATACATATTTGTGTGCGCTCAAACGATTTATTCGTTGGGGGGAAGTGAAGGCGAAAGTGCTGCGATTTGAACAAATACAGGCAGACAAAGAAAGGGGTGAAGGTCGTTGATCCAGGAATCGAAACAGGATTTTAAGCCGAAAATCCGACAACGGTATAAGGGCGGCGACATC
>CAZPBJ010000075.1:0-11088 GCA_964584685.1 uncultured Christensenella sp.
ATCCGCTGCTTGAGAGTCTTTGTGCTTGATTTGGCGGTTACTCAGCAGGCACTAACTATGGAATATGGGTTTGTCAAGCGTTTATTCAAGAAAGTATTATGAATGAAACAAGTAAAGGCTCATGGCCCTGCTTCTGGTAATGGCCGCTTTATGGACACCCGCAGCCGCACCGGCGGCAGAATCACAAGACGCGAAGGTCGGTGAGGCCGTGTTCCTCACGGCGGCTGACCAATCGATTGACGACTGGCTCTCAACGGACAAGTACAGGGCCCTGTTCACGGCGCTGGCCACGGCGGACGCCATGATGGTGGACCCGGGGTTTACGGATGAAGGGGAGTTCAGTGATTCCTTCACCGTTCACCAGAACAGGACCACGCTGGCTGTCTACTGGTTTGGCAAGGCGGAGCTGGCTGTCATCATGTTCAAGCCATCAAAAACCAAGCTGACAGTCGTGCGCAGCAGCATTGAACAGACCGACGCAGCCACCCGGGAACAACTGATGGCTTACATCAAGAACAATGGCACCATCCTGGCATACTATGAAAACGACAATGCGCTGGTCCGGCAGGTCGCGGACGAATTCGCGGCGGGGCTTGAGTAGGCCATCCGTAAAGCGGCTCTCCTTGACAGCGCAATGGCTGACGGTATGGGAGTCGGTGGAAATCAAGCCGTTATCGTTTATGTGCCAGCAATACCATATACACGCGGATGCAATCACAGATATCGAAAAGAAAAAGGGGCTCATAAGCACACTTTGGAAGATCTGTCATCATTCTCGCCCTGGGGACGCGTATGCCGGGGAAATCCAATATTTTTACGAGTCATTCCGTCATGATTCTTAGAATTTCCTGATCGGTCTGCCTCATCCCATCCTTGCTTAACCGGCCGACTGTGTCAATGGTATTTTCAATGCCTGTCTTAATAATGCCCTCGCCGCTCCTGAATTGTTTTCCGGCCAGTGCCATCTCATAACCAAGCAAAGCCGCATCGACAGCTGAAGCTATCTTGGCAGCACACGATGGCTTTGCGCCGTCACAGATGGTTCCGGAGAGATTTGCCAAACAGTTAACTATCGTTTGATTGATCAGGTACAGATCTCCCCCGCACAGGTAAGCAATTCCCGCGCCGCTAGCGCAGCCGGCGCTGATCGCCCCGCAAAACGCAGATAGACAGCCAATCATCATCTTCTGCCGAATAGCAACAAGGTTTGAAAGGACAAGCGCTCTGTGTAGCTGCTCTTTTGTCGCATGAAGTTCCTTTGCGTATTCAATCACGGGGATAGACACTGTGATCCCCTGATTGCCGCTGCCGGAATTAATAATCACGGGCAGCTCGCATCCGGACATTCTGGCGTCGGAACCGGCCGCAGCAAAAGCGCGTGCACGAATACGGACGTCCTGATTACCGTAACAATCAAGCAATACCTTACCGACACCGGCACCCCACAGGCCGGATATACCCTCTTGTGCGATTGCCGAGTTATATGCAATCTGGCGATCCAGTACACCCTGCACATCCTGAATGGCACAGGTGTTGGCAAAGTCATATATGCTTTCGATTGTCAAAAGGTTTTCATTCACATCAACGCCGAAGTCTTCGCTCTTTAGCTCCTTGCTTTCAATGACTTCTCCGTCTCGCTCAACTTCAACAACATTGATATGGCGGTCCGCGATGCGAGCCGAGGCACAATGGCCGCCCCCCTGCGTGATAACCAGGATGTCGAACAGCCGCGCGTCAGGCTTTACACTGACAGTAATGATTTTTTTCGCGAGGAATTCATTGATAGTTGCCAACTCCTCAGGCGTGATTTCACTAATCACTTCCAGTTCCCTATCCGGTTTGCCTGCTATGATGCCGGCGGCACATGCCGTTTCGATGCCCTTTTCGCCATTGGTCTTGGGTACAGTAACGGATTTGGCATTCTTGATAATATTTCCGCTTACGAGTACCCTAACCTTCTCAGGCATGCATCCCAAGGCTTTACGGGCAATGGATGACGCATAGGCGATAGCTATAGGTTCTGTGCAGCCCATCACAGGCTTTAAGTGGTTTTTCAGTATTGTCACAAAAGCATTGTAACGCGGGTCCGCCTTGTTCATGTTCACTTTCCCTTTCTTTGCCTTTTTGCGTACCCCGGCTGTCATCTATTTTACCTGACATCCGGGGTTTACACAATTTGCGCGGCGCATTCTTTTCTCCCAACATTTCTGTCTTTCCCCTGACAGGAAGGCGCTTCCAAAGCCAATCCATGTGCAGCCGGTGCTTTCCATCCCTGCAATATGCGGAAACCCCGGATCCGCAATCCTTGCGCGAATGAAACATATGCACTATAATGACATAATAATACACAATCGAAAGGATGGTTTCCGTATGAAAAGACTGATTCTCCTTCTTGTGGCAGCTTCCCTTATGCTGACACTCGCGCTTCCTGTGACAGGCATGGCTGATAAAGCCAACAACACTTTTATTTACGGCATCGAGGGCGACCCCGGCAACAATATCAATACGATCTCGACTTCCGGACGATATGACCTGATGACCGAGCGCATGCTTTACAGCCCGCTGTACAGTTACTACGGACCCGATGACATCTCCTACTTCCTGGCCAAGGATATTGCGGTATCCGAGGACGGCCTGACCTACACCATCACGCTCAGGGATGATGTGGTCTGGTCTGACGGCGCTGCTTTCACGGCAGATGACGTTGTGTTCACCTTTGACCACATCATCAAGGCCCCCCATGCCAACGGCCATGACGGCCTTGTGTTTAACGGTCAGCCCACCAAGGTGACCGCACTTGACAAATACACGGTGGAGTTTGTCACCCCGGTTTTTGTGGCCTCCATGGTGGAAAACCTTGCCAACGAGCACTACATCATGCCCAAGCATATCTATGAGGGCGATGAGGCGCTTGACATCAACGTCAAGAACCAAAGCCCTGTGGGCACCGGCCCCTATACCCTTGCGGAGTATAAAGCGGGCCAATACGTGAAGTTCTCTGCCAACAAGACATACTTCAAAGGCGTGCCCAAGATAGAGACCGTCTACTTTCAGATAGTGGGGGACAAGAACTCCGCCATGATGGCGCTCAAGACCGGGCAGATCAACGCCTTGGTGCTGGCCAACGACACTGCGGATGACTTCAAGAACACCGATGTTGATGTCATTGCCTATCCGGAAGACCGTGTAGGGTATGCCTCCTTCATCATGACCAGCGGCAAGGTGCAGGACCTGAACTTCCGCAAGGCCGTCTTCTTCGCGCTGGACCGTCATGAAATGAATAAGGGCGCTTACATGAGTGAAGAATTCTTTGTGGACGCGGTGTCCTTCCTGCCCTATACCAATCCCTTCTTTACAAGTGAAGTTGAGACCTATGCCCGCAATGTGGATACCGCCAAGGAGTACCTGAAAAAGGCTGAGAAGGTCCCTTCGTCTATCACCATTGCCTATGCCGTAGGCAATGCGCAGCAGGAAGTGCAGGCGCTGATGATGCAGCAGAGCTTGAAAGAAGCCGGCATTACGGCAGAAATCGCCCCCGTGGATGCCACTGCCCTTTATGATGGCCTGGGCAATGGTACTTCCCCCTATGATATCTATCTGGGCGGCTATATCATGGGTGTCGACCCCGCCTCCTATGCCGCCCTGTATGTAACGGGCGCGGCGGCCAACTACAGCAGCATGAGCGACGCCAAGCTGGATGAGCTGTTCAAAGCCGGCGCCGTGGAAACCGATCCGGCCAAGCGCAGCGAAATCTATAAGGAAGCCCAAAGGATACTGGCCGACTTGGCAGTACTGTATCCCATCGTCACCAACAGCCGGCTGCTTGGCGTCACAAAAGACGTAGGCGGCATCGAGGAAGCCCGCCTTATTCCTATCTACACCTTCAACGACATGGGTGAACTCTACTTCAAATAACTGTTTATCTGTTCCGGGAGGGGGCAGCCCCTCCCGGATACGCTTTTAAGGATTATAAATGCTTCGCTATGCCTTCAGACGTATTTTACAAGCCTTGCCCATGGTTTTCATCATCGCGGTCATCTGCTTTGCCCTCATCCAGCTGGCACCCTATGATGCCATTGATACGCTGACGACGCCGGACATGGCGCCGGAGGTGATCGAAGCCATCAAGGCGCGCAGCGGCCTTGACCAGCCTGCGCATATCCAATTCTGGAACTGGCTTAATCGCATGGCATCGGGAGACCTGGGCTATTCTCTCATCAACCACCAGAGCGTTTCCTCTGACCTGGCCGCCCGTCTGCCCAACACCGTTATTCTGGTGCTGCCCAGCTACCTGCTGGCGCTCATCATTTCGATTTTCCTGGGGCTTCTGGCCGGGGCCAACCGGGGAAAGCGCGTTGACCGGGCGATTGATACCCTGTGCGCGGTGGGCATGTCGACCCCCACTTTTTTTGTGGGGATGATATTGCTCTATATTTTTGCCTATCAGTTCAGATTGCTGCCCGTACTGGGGATGTACACCCTGGGTGCCCCGCATACATTCTCAAATCTGCTGGAGCATATGATCCTGCCCTGTGCGGTGCTGACTTTCGGATTCCTGCCTGATACCATCCGCTTTGTCCGTTCATCGACCATCAGCCAGATGAAGGAAGACTATGTCATGGTGCAGAAGGCCTTTGGCGCGACCAAGTGGCAGGTACTGCTGCGGCACGTGCTGAAAAACGCCCTGATGCCCATTATAACCCTGGTAGGGATGAGCCTGCCAATGCTCATTACGGGCGCCTTTATCACTGAGTCCATCTTCTCCTGGCCAGGCGTAGGCACCTATTTTCTTCAGGCGATAAAATCCTTTGATTATCCGGTAACAATGGTCATCCTTCTGTTTTCCTCCATCACCGTAATATTGGGAAATCTTCTTGCTGACTTGAGCTACAGTTTGGTGGACCCCCGGATCAAGGCGATGAGGTAAGACATGAAAACCAGACGTTCCAAACAGATTATTGCGGAATTTTCCCGAAACAATGCGATACGCTTTGCTGTGTTATTCCTGGTGCTGATCAGCCTTATATCCATCTTTGCCTTCCTGTCGCCGCATGACCCTGACACCATCAACATCCAAAAGAAGTTGCAGGGCCCTTCCTGGGAGCATCCATTTGGCACGGATGACCTGGGACGGGACTACATGACCCGCGTGTTCTATGGCGGACGCGTGTCCCTGGTGGTGGGCATCATCGCCATGGTGATATCAACCGCCATCGGGATGACGGTAGGTGCCGTTTCCGGATACTTCGGGGGCTGGGTGGATGCCGTCCTCATGCGCATTGTTGACGTGATCTCTTCCATCCCGTGGATGATCCTGGTTACGGTTGTGAGCATCTTTTTAAAACCCGGCCTGCAGACCATCATCCTTGTCATAGGGCTTTTTACCTGGATGCGCATTGCCCGCCTTGTCAGGGCGGAAACACTCAGTGTCAAGGAGCGGGAGTATGTGCTGTACGCCAAGGCGATTGATCAGTCTCACCTTTTCACGATCTTTCGCCATATTGTGCCGGCGGTGATGCCCACGATCGTTGTGGTCGCCATTTCCGGCATAGCAGGCGCAATCATGACCGAGTCAGCGCTGAGCTTTCTGGGCCTGGGGGTCCAGCCCCCGATTTCCTCCTGGGGCAGTATGCTCAACCGCGCCCAGTCGGCACTGGAGAAAGCGCCATATATGGCCATCATGCCCGGCGTGATGATCATTCTTACTGTTTTCTCCTTTAATAAATTGGGCGACCTGATACGCATCTATGTCGAACCCAATGCGCTTGACAGGTAGCGGCCGATGCAGGAAAAGATATTGCTTGATGTAAAGGGCCTCTACACCTATTTCAATGTGCTTGACCAAAGGCTTCACGCGATACGGGGCATTGACCTTGCGGTGCGCGAGGGAGAGATCCTGGGCATTGTGGGTGAATCCGGCAGCGGCAAGAGCGTTACCATGAAGTCCATTATCCGAATGCTGCCCAAGTCGGCCATGGTTACTGCCCAAAGCGTATCCTTTATGGGAGAGGAGCTGCTGGACAAGGACGAAGAGGACATGCGGAAGCTTCGCGGCAACGCTGTCACAATGATCTTCCAGGATCCCATGACAAGCCTGAATCCTTTGAAAACCGTGAGTTACCATATCGTAGAGGTCTTGAAGCGGCATCGCGGCTTTAGCAATGCCCAAGCCCGGGAGGAAGCCCTGGCGTTGCTGAAAAAGGTAGGCGTCCCTTCCCCCGAAGAGCGGCTGAACCAGTATCCTCATGAGTTTTCCGGCGGAATGCGCCAAAGGGTCCTGATTGCGATGGCCCTGGCCTGCAAGCCCAAACTATTGATTGCCGATGAGCCCACCACCGCCCTTGACGTTACCATTCAAGCCCAGATTCTGGACTTGATCGCGGAGCTGCAGCGTTCAGAAAAAATGACTGTCGTGTTGATTACCCATGACCTGGGGGTGGTGGCCAGCCTTTGCCACCGGGTGTGCGTGATGTACGGCGGCATGGTTATGGAGGAAGGCAGCATCAACGAGATCTTTTATCAGACTGCCCATCCCTATACCGGCGCCCTGCTGGCCTCCATCCCTGCCAGGGCGCTTGAAAGCGGCACGCGCCTTGTGCCCATTAAAGGCTATGCCCCTTCTTTGATGAATCCGCCTCCCGGGTGCCCTTTTGCCCCGAGGTGCGCGTTCAAGCAGCCCCGGTGCGATGAGGGCGTGCCGGACATGACTTTCCTATCCGGCACGCACAAGATGCGATGCGTCCTCTCCACGGAGGCGAAAAATGGCTGAAACACCCTTCATACAGGTCAGGAACCTGAAAAAATACTTCACCATGCGTGGTTTTTTTGGCGCCAAAAAGCTGGTGCGGGCTGTGGATGATGTGTCCATGGATATCCGTGAAGGGGAAACCTTTGGTCTTATAGGCGAGTCGGGCTCCGGCAAGTCCACACTGGGCCGCACCATCACGCGGCTCCATGAGCCGACTGCCGGTCAAATCTATTACAGGGGACAGGATACCTCCGCCTTTACGGGAGAGACCCTGTCCCGGTATAAGCGCAGCATGCAGATCGTCTTCCAGGATCCTTATTCATCGTTGAATCCTTCGATGAATGTCATGCAGTTGGTGGCAGAATCCCTGGATTTGACCGAAAAGCTTTCTCGTGAAGACCGTCGGGAGCGCGTGATGCAAATGCTTCAGGCCGTAGGCCTTGACGGGGACGTTTTAGAAAAATACCCCCATGAGTTTTCGGGAGGACAACTTCAGCGCGTCGGCATTGCCCGGGCGCTGATTGTCAAGCCGGAATTCATCCTGTGTGACGAGCCTATTTCCTCCCTTGACGTATCCATTGGCGCGCAGGTCATCAATCTCCTTCAGGACCTGCAAGCCTCCATGGGGCTTACCATGCTCTTTGTAGCCCATGACCTGTCAATGGTACGTCATATTTCCCACCGCATCGGGGTGATGTACCTGGGCCGCCTTGTGGAGGCAGCGCCGGCCGCGCAGCTGTACAGCCATCCGCTGCATCCTTATTCACAGGCGCTTTTCTCCGCCATCCCCATAGCCGATCCCAACCGTGCCCGGGCACAGCGCCGCGAGAACCTTTCAGGCGATCCGCCAAGCCCAACCGAGGAGATCGCGGGCTGTGCATTCGCTTCCCGCTGCCGCATGGTTATGCCGGTGTGCACGCAAGTGCGCCCGCAGCTTAAAGATATTGGGGAAGCCCACCTGGTATCCTGCTTTGCCGTGACGGGAGTGCCCCAATAGGCAAACATCGCTTGCTTAACGGACGCACTGGCCATTCATGCCAAACCGTCAGCGCGCCTTACCACAGGTAATGCACGGGATTGCGAATGTACCGGTCGTACACGGCTTTCACCTTGTCCATTTGTTCATCTGTCAGGGCCGGCAAGAGGGAAGCCTCGACATTCTGCCTGATCTGGTCCGGGCTGCTCGCCCCTGTGATGACGCAGCCGACCGCGTCCTGCATCAGGATCCAGCGCAGGGCATGCTTTGTCAGTTGCTCAGTGCCAAATATCTTCTTCAGCTCATCCACCGCCCGGAGGCCCAGCTGATAGTCAACGCCTGAGAAGGTCTCCCCTTTGTCAAAGGACTCACCGTGCCTGTTAAAGAAGCGATGGTCCGACGCGCCGAAGACGGAATCCGTCGTAAATTTGCCGGTCAGCATTCCGCTGGCCAGCGGCACCCTGCAGATGATGCCCACGCCCTTTTGCTTTGCCATGGGGAACAAAAGTTCATGGGGGCGCTGCCTGAACATGTTGTAGATCACCTGGATGGAAGACATACCCTCATATTCCATGGCCTTCAGGCCTTCCTCGACGCGCTCGACGCTCACGCCGAAGTGCCTGATTTTTCCCGCGCGCCGCAGATCACGCAGTGTTTCAAAGATCTCCGGCCGGTAAAACACGTCCGTGGGCGGGCAGTGCAGCTGGATCAAGTCAAGGCATTCAAGGCCAAGGCGCTTCAGGCTGTCCTCAATGTAGCCCGTAATCGCTTCGCGCGTATAGCCGGCGGAGACATGCGGCGTGATCAGCCGGCCGCATTTGGTCGCGACAAATACCTTTCCCTCCTTGCCCCGCATGAACCTCCCGATGCTCCGTTCACTTTCGCCGTTATTGTAGCCATCTGCCGTATCAAAGAAGTTGATGCCCTGCTCATAGGCTGTTTCCAGGGTTGCCTGCGCGGTCTGTTCGTTATAGCCGGCCCCCCACTTGCCGCCCAATTGCCAGGTTCCCAACGATATCTCAGATACCCGCATCCCCGTATTGCCAAATTCCCGATAGTTCATCCTTTTATTTCCTTTCACACTGTTTGTTGTTGTCAGTATACTTTGCGGCTATCCCTTACGCAAGCCGGGATATTCGGCGGGATAATGCGCGACAGGGGGATATGCCGTGTCAGGCGTGCCGGCACAGAATTTTCACGTCTGATATTTCTCAGCTTGACATGTTTGTCCAGAAAAGCTATTATTCAGACAGATTAGTTATCCCGTTGATTTCTCTCGTAACAGATACGGGATATCTATAACCTGAAATAAATAGCGCGGAGGTAAAACATGGCAATCTTCAAGAAAGCGGGGAGCCGGCTCATCCGCCAGGAGGACTTTGAAAAATTATGGATTGAGCCTTGGGGTGTCGATTCGCTTCGCGTACGTGCAACTTGCCAAGCGGGTATGCCCGAGGAGGTTTGGGCGCTGACGCAGGAAGTTGAAAAACATCAAGCAGTCATCCATATCGACGGACAAACCGCCTCCATTACCAACGGCAAACTGACGGCAAAAATCGACAAGGGCGGCGCCCTGTCCTTTTATAACGCCCAGGGGAAACTCCTGCTTGAAGAACAGTGGCGCAGCCGCAAAGACGGATTCAGCACCATCAGCGCGCTGGAGATCATGGGGCGTGGTTTCAAGCCGATCATTGGCGGGGATTATGAGCTTTTCATGCGGTTTGAGCCAAACCACGGGGAGAAGATTTTTGGCATGGGTCAATACCAGGATGGGTGCCTGGATAAAATGGGCACCGTGATGGAGTTGGCACATCGAAATTCCCAGGCCAGCGTGCCCTTTGCGGTGTCCAGCAATGGCTATGGTTTCTTATGGAACAATCCCTCCATTGGCCGCGTCTCCTTTGCCAAAAATATGACCGAATGGTATGCCAGCAGCACCAAGGCGCTGGATTACTGGATAACAGCAGGGGACAGCCCGGCGGATATTGCGCGCAATTACGCTTCAGTGACAGGGTTTGCGCCGATGATGCCTGAGTACGCGATGGGTTTCTGGCAGTGCAAGCTGCGTTACCGCACACAGGAAGAACTGCTGAATATCGCGCGGGAACATAAACGCCGGGGCTTGCCGATGTCGGTCATCGTAGCGGACTTCTTTCACTGGCCATATCAGGGCGACTGGCGCTTTGACGAGCGGGAATTCCCGGACCCCGACGCCATGGTGCGCGAGCTCAAAGAATTGGGCATAGAGCTGATGGTATCCATTTGGCCTTTTGTGGATTATAAAAGTGAAAACTTCGCTGAGATGCTGGAAAAGGGCTACCTCATCCGGACAGAGCGGGGTCTGCGGGTAGGGCTGGATTTCTGCGGCAACACGCTTGCCTATGACGCGACTAATCCCGAAGCGGGCGATTTTGTGTGGAGCGTGGTGAAAAAGAACTACTACGATCATGGTATCCGCATCTTCTGGCTGGATGAAGCGGAACCGGAATACAGGGTCTATGACTTTGACAACTACCGTTACCACCTTGGCTCCAACCTGCAGATAGGCAACCTCTATCCGGTCAGGTATGCCAAGAACTTCTATGATGGCATGACCGCGGCTGGTCAGGAGAACCCGCTGAACCTGCTGCGCTGTGCCTGGGCGGGCAGTCAGCGTTACGGCGCCCTGGTATGGTCCGGTGACATCGATACCACCTTCCGCACCTTGCGCGAACAGCTGGCCATCGGGCTGAGCATGGGTATGGCCGGTATCCCCTGGTGGACAACCGATATCGGCGGTTTTCATGGGGGAGACCAGAATGATCCCAAATATCGCGAGCTGCTGGTGCGCTGGTTCCAGTTTGGCGCGTTTTGCCCCGTATTCCGCCTGCACGGCGACAGACTAAACGGCCAGGCCTCCGCCGATGGAAGCAAGGCCCATACCGGCGGTCCCAACGAAGTGTGGAGCTATGGCGAGGAAGCCTACGGCATCCTAAAGCATTACCTCTTCCTGCGCGAGAAGATGAAACCTTACATCCATCAACTGATGACGGATGCCCACAAAAACGGCGCGCCTGTCATGCGCCCGCTGTTCTATGACTTCCCGCATGACAGCGAGGCCGTAAACTGTGAAGATGAGTACATGTTCGGTCCTGATGTGCTCGTTGCTCCCGTGTTGGAGCTTGGCGTGCGTGAGCGGTCTGTTTACCTGCCCAAAGGCCCGAAATGGAAGGAGGCGCGTACCGGAAAGGTATATGAAGGCGGGCAGCGGGTAAACGCGGCGGCGCCGCTTGAGTCTATCCCGGTGTTCATCCGTGAAGGCGCGGATACGGCGATTGATGTATAAGCAATTATACATAAATAGGAGAATGGAGGAGACTATATG
>CAZPBJ010000076.1:0-10929 GCA_964584685.1 uncultured Christensenella sp.
GTCAACGGCAGCATCATCACGGGGGTGCATGAGAGTGTGGCCCCAATCACAGACAGTACCTTTGCGGCGAACCCTGGCATGGCAAACCATACAGTTGTACCGCTGTCCGAACCCTTTGAGTATCAGGCGGGTCAGGACATACGCACCTTCAAAGAGGACGGCACAAAGCAGACGGAAGCGTGGCTTATCAAAAACGGCTACATGGCAATACCGGATAACAAGAAAATCGTTGACGGTGTCCTTGTCGATTGGCACAGGGTGTTTATCAACATTAATGCCAAGGGTGAAATCACAGCGATACAGTCGGACGTATCCATATCCGATGGCATCGGCTGGATTCAGGTTGACGAAGGAAACGGCAGCAGGTATGAAAACGCCGCAAACCAGTATCTTGCCAAGCCGATACTTGACGGAGCTGGCGTATGCCAATACAGACTGGCCGAAGGCGCTGTGGTGGAGAGAACAGAAGAGGAGATAGCCGCTGACATCGCCGCTATCCCCCCTCCGCCGTCAACCATGGATTCAGTTATGGAAGAGCTTATCGCATTATTGATCACACAGGGGGTGATCATCCATGTCTAGCCTTCAGGCGTATCTTGCCCAAAAGGGCCTGAGCATCGATGAAGCCAAGCTTGCCACGCGCCTGTCCATCATGGACTATCTTGTCAACGCCAGAGCCGACAACAAGGCGTATCTTGCCCTCACAAACCCCACCGCAGCGGACAGGAATGATCAGATCATCAAGCTGACCAGGCAGGCGATCCGCATGCAGCGGCTGCTGCTCAATGACATGACGCAGGAAGAGTGATGCAAAAGAGTAGGAGGTGAAAGCTTGGACAACACCATTCAATACATCAGGGGCGACACGCATGTCATTAGTCTGAGCGTGACGGACGCAGCAGGCACCCCGTATGTCCCCCGGGAGACCGACCTCCTGACCATGACGGTCAGGGTAGACGATTACCGGGGAAACATCGTGATCCAGAAAAAGTCAGGCGGCGGGGATGTCACCGCGACTGCTAGCGGGTGGGAAATCCGGCTTCTGCCTGCCGACACGGCGACTCTCCTATATAAGACCTATGTATATGACATTGAGCTGGACATGCAGGGGGTGATCCAGACGGTTGTGCCATTGAGCAGGTTTGTCCTGGATAAGGAGGTGACGTACTGATGCCTGTGCTGACGACGCAAAGTCTGAAGGGCCGGATTGCGTCCCTGCTCCAGCTGACCGGTCTCACGGCAAACGCGGGGACCCGTCTGGCCGGCCTGGTGAGGACCCTTCCCGGCATGGCTTGCAGCATCATCCTGCTCCAGCAGCATGAATATGATTCGCTTGCTGACAAGCAGCGCGATGCTTACTACTTCATTCTGGGCTGAGGCACTTCAGCAGGGACAGTGAGGTAAGAATGCCTGAAATTGATGATATCACGATCAAACTCGCCGGCGCCATCGCGGTGATGGCCGGCGATATGGGCGTCAGGACAGTCCTCAGGAACGGACAGGTCCTATACCAGAGGCAAAGCAGTTACCTTTACCTGGAACTATTCACTGCGGAGGAATAACAGATGGCATCCTATTTTAACCTGACCCTGGATACCTTAGCGCCAAGCGGCTTAAGCCTATCCATCAACGGCGGCGCTGATTACACCACATCGGCGTCAGTCACCCTGACTATCGGCGTCGCTGATGGCATAACGACAGGCTACCAGATGAAAATCTGGGGCATCGATGGCATAGCGGCTGAAGGCGCAGCGTCCTGGGAAACCTACTCGACAAGCAAGGCGGTCACCCTTGCCGCGGGCGACGGGCTCAAGACGGTTTACCTGAAAGTACGCGACGACGTGGGCAACGAATCGTCCTCCGTCAGCGACACCATCACGCTCAATACGACCGCTCCTGCGGTGACCATCAGCTCCGGGCCTGACTACGCCAAGATATCGAAGGTGGGGGGCTTCAACGTCAGCGCGTTTGCCTTCACGTCCGACGTGGACTTCATCGAATACAAGGTGAAGGTCGTGCCGCAGGTATCCTCGCTGCATGACGCGGGTACGCTCATCCCCGCAACCGCCGGGTCTGCCAACACGAGCGGCAGCGCGGGAAACTACGTCTCCGCAACGCCAATCAATGTGACCGTTTACGGGGCCGACCTTGAGAGCGCGTCCACCGGCGACGGCGTGAAAATCGTCAAGGTATTCGTCAAGAACGCCGCAGGGCTGTGGAACGAGGCATAAACGAGTGGAGGGGGAGTTCCTTCCCCCTCCTCTTGCGCCTGAGGAGGTGATCGGATGGCGACGGTAACCAGGTACCCAGCCGCATTCTCCAGCTCTCCGGGTTCAACATGGGTGGACGGTTCAAACATCTTCGCGGATGACGGCGCTTACGCAACCACGGCAGGCTCAAGGAACAGCAACTGGGACATCGTGGGCGCGGCGTTTGGGTTTTCCATCCCCGCTGAATCAATCATCAATAACGTCACCACTGAAGCGAAGTATAAGCTGAGCACAGCCGCTTCGGCTTGGACGGGCACTTTGCAGGCGCAGTACAACGGAACGCTGAAAGGGACGGCCGCTACAAGCACGAGCGAGCCGACGGTGGACACCGTTTGGACGAAATCAACGCTCAACGGCGCATGGACGGGGGAAGAGCTCAACAGCGACCAGACGCAGGTGCTTTTCAGGGTAAGGCGCACTTCCAACACAGCCTGCATCTATTCGCTTGACTATTTATCCCTCACGGTGGACTATACGCCGCCTGTCCAGCACGCCCTGACCATCCACTATCAATACACGGATACCTCAACATCCGCGTCTGCGTACACGGCTCAGGTCACTGAGGGCAAACCGTATAGTGTGCCCTCTCCCACTGTCGCAGGCTATACGCCCGACACGGCCTCTGTCAGCGGCACGATGGGAACCGGCGATGTGACCGTGACAGTCATTTATTCCCTCAACCCTTGCCAGCTTACGCTTACCCCGAGCCTGACAAAGATCGGCACAAGCGGGACATCGAGCGTCAGCGTGTCAAGCAATATCGACGTCATAGCCTTTGAGGCGCGGGCGACATTGGACGGACAGCCCTACGGCAGGGGGATCGGGATAAATATCATATCGGACGACCTGACAGTGGAAGGCAGCGGCGTGCATACCTTTGCCGCCCCGACAAACAGCTGGTCGTTTGACGTGGCTTACTCGGAAATCAACGCTGACGGGACATACCGCATATCTGTCTATGCACAGAATGCTGACAATGTTTGGAGCCTATAGGATCAATGGTTCTAATATGAAAACACTCCGCCCGTTCAAGAATGGGTCAGGGCTCGCCAAGCGGGGGCGCAACCACAATGCCTTGATTGTTGGTGCGGCACAGCTTCTTCTTTCCATGATTTCCGGGGCGTTCTTCAATGGATATAAGGCCCGCATCATGCAGCATTTTAACATGTGCAGTCAGGGCACCGCCGGTAATCTTCACTTCCTCTGCAATCGCAGTCATGAACAAGGGCCCCTTTTCAATCAGCAGCTCCAAGATCCTGATCCTGGTGTCTGATCCGAGCGCTTTGAAAAGGGAAAGGCCTTCCCGGTAGGAACGTACATACATGATGGTGCGAACCCCTTTCCAATACGTATTGGTCCTTAGGCTTTCGAATGCCTTAATACTGAGCAAATATAGCACAAGATGGCTTCAGGTACAAATCATTCGCGATGCTAAACTCAAATTAATAACATGGAGGGCAGAAAATGCCAAAGAAACCAAAGGCGCATGACTGCGCAAACCTCGCGATGGACGAGGCGGACGGGGACCTTATTCCCTATGTGCTTGGTAAAGAAACGCTCAATAGCAAAGGAGCGGACTGCCAGGGCCTCATTGAGGCTGTGGTCCGATCTTTGGGCGGCGAGATGAGCTATCGCGGTTCCAATGACATGTTCAGGAGTGCCTGTACCTATGTGGACACGCTGAGCCAGGCAAAGAAGGATGGCCGTATCATCCCCGGTGCAGTGCTGTTCATTGTCAAAAATGATGGAAACGAACCTCCGCAATACCGGGACGGCAAAGGCAACGCCAGCCATGTCGGGTGGTACTGCGGCGGACGATATGAAGTGGTGCACGCAAGCAGCTCGAAAGGGAAGGTATCGCCTTCCATACTCAGGAATGCCTGGACGCATGCAGGCTGGCTGAAAGCCGTTGACTATACCTCGCAGCAACAGAACAAGGAGGAGGTGAACACTGAAATGGAAATGATCGCATATGGCGCAAGCGGCGACCAGGTCAAAGAACTGCAAATAACCCTGCAGAAGCTGGGCTACGACATTGGCAGCCGTACCGGCGTGGACGGCATCTTCGGCAAGACCACCCAGGCAGCTGTCGAGCAGTTTCAGCGCGACAGGGGGCTTCCGATAACCGGGATATGGGATGATACATCGCGGCAAGCGCTGCTTGGCTCCACCGGGAACAATGATGGGGGACGGGGTAATATCGCTGAACGCATGAGAATCATAGCGTTTGAGCTCGCTTCGCTTGCAGAGCAATTGCTCAGTTAAGCCTCTGCCGCCTGCCGGAAACTCTTATGCCGGGCAGGGCAGGTGATACTACATACAGGAGCACGACATGAACCACACCGCACTGGAAACAATGCTCAAGCTCAGCGCTGCGCTGACCGGAGCGCTCATCGGCTGGATGACCATCCTGAGGCCCATTTGGTCGAGGCACATGGCGAAGAAGGCCAATCGTCAGGAGGCAATCGCAAAAGTGCTGGTCGACGATAAGGCATACCGGAAAACGGTGCTGGACAAGCTTGGACATATTGAGGTCAGGCTTGATACGCAGGACGCCACCCTGGCATCAATGCAGCGCGGGGATATTGAGCGCGCCTATTGTATGTTTGTCATTGAGCACGGATACTGTCCCAGCGGGATGAAAGAGAATATAGCTGACATATACGCCCAGTACACTGCCAAAGGCTACAACCATATCGCACAGTCCAGGGTGGCCGAACTGCTCGCGCTGCCCGAGTTCCCCAAGAAGTAAAGGAGTATTATAATGATAGATTTGACACCCATCTTCCAGGCGCTCATCGCGCTGCTGGCCAGCCTGATCACTATCAAGGTTATCCCCTGGATCCAAACCCGAACAAACGCCCAGCAGCAGGAAATGCTTCGCGCTTCAGTTTCTGTGGCCGTGTATGCCGCAGAGCAGATATACGGCGCTGGTGCAGGGCACGACAAGCTCCTGTATGTCAAAGGACAACTTGCTAAGAAGGGTTTCCACGTTGACATCGATGAGATTGAAGCCGCTGTCCAGGATTTATCCCTGAACAAGGGCAGTCTTAATGAGCCCATAGTTGTGGAACCAGTATCCGATGACGATGATGAAAGCATAGGACTGACCGACTGACATAGGTATCATTTGATACTGCAGCCTCCCCTTCGGGGGAGGTTTTTTATTTTCCATTCTCTTCGTGTGCTCATCTTACAAACTATAAAAACAATCAGGTTCATCACATCCATAACACAAACTTAGTATCAACAATGGGGATTGACACAGAAGCAAACAACAACATTATGCTATGCAGCCTTGGCCCCGTTATGATAGAAACAATTGATAAGCCGATTGCTCCTATTGAAAGTGACTTGGGTAAACTGAATCAATCCAAGCGTTATCAGGATATAGCACACTCGCCTGGAAGTTTCTTTTGACACCTGCAGAACATTTGCTATCTCCGTAATGGTGTATTTCTTACCTTGATTTTCTTCCATCAAACGGTACATTAACAAGACCCGATTCGAAATGCTGGTGTCCATTTTACACAATGTTGATAGAATGACTTCGTTGGTCATCACGAATTTCTCGTTAAGTGGCCTGATATCGAATACTGCTGAACCGTTTGAATGGTGTTTGATGATCAGTGATATCAGCATTTCCGGAGACTCACACTCCGCCAGAGAGCCCTCTGTTTCTATTTGGCTGAGACGTGAAACATGTTTCTTCTTCATACCGCTCACCAGCGCTTTCTGAGATGTTATGAGCCCGGTCGTGTTCGTGGCTTTGTCCAAACAAGAATTCCCTTCTTTGTTTTCGCTAGGCGGATTGGATGGGCTTATTGGTGCACTAGATGATGCCATCTGACTGGCGTCCCGTCTTTTTTCCTCTTCCTTTGCGCGTTTTTGCGCGATGTAGGCGTCAAAACCGGTCACGCTGCGCGACAGCATGCCCAGGTAGTACTCAAGGAAACAGGTCAAATCCCCGCCGCACCTGGCATCCTGAATCGTTTCCATGGCCTTGTAATACAGTACGCCGTCCTGAGCTATCATGCCCGAAAGCGCGAATTGCCGGAAGAAGGAGTACCCGCTTCTCAACAGGATGCTGTAGGACAGGAGCCGCGCCAGCCTTTCGTTGCCCTCGTCAAACGGGCGGACAATGAGAATGTGGGCGTGGGCAATCGCAGCCTTCACCAGCGGGTGCATTTCACAGGCGTTGAGGTAAGCGCACAGGCTGTCCATCATCGCGGGGACGTCCGAGGACGGGGGCACCTCGCAGCCAGGTCCGCAGCGGCCGGGAATGGCATGCTCGTTTGACGCCCGGAAATCCTCGGACTCGGCGTTCATTGCGCTGGTCAGCAGGCGGGCAAGCGACAGCAGCATGTTCATGGAAAAGGGCTCATAGTGATGGTCGGCCGTATATCGGATCGCATTGAGGTTGTTTTGTATCAGCAGTTCACCGACATTGGCAGGGTCAGCGCCGCTTTTGAGGAAACGCCTGGATTCCAGGCGGGAAACCGGCGCGCCTTCCACAAAGCTTGTGAAGAATGCCTCGTCCATCAGGCCGTCTGTCATGATCTCCCCGCCCGGCTCGATGCTGTCGATGTCCCTGCGCGCCATGCTGGAGATCCGGTCGCCCGAGGCCAGTACACTGTCGGTCATCACAAACCAAAGCGGCTGTCCGCGCAAGCCTGTCAGGGGAAGCTGCACTGAGCGGGTTTTGCGAAGCCGCTGCAGTTCCGGCCAGAAATCATCGATGGAGACGGACAGGGGAAGCCGGTTGAGCACCTCCCCGCGCGGAAGGTGGCGGGTGACAAAATAGTCGAATAGATTCTGGTCAATCATCATGCTCATCCTTTCCGTCCGGCAGCTGGACGCTGTCAAACAATCCGCCCATGAACCGCCTCAGCAGGGGCTTTGATGGCTGTGGGACCGCCACTGGCGGCTGCCATACGGACGGTATAGCGGCTGATGCAGGCGGGGGGGCCTCCTCTTTCACCGTTTCTACGGCGCTGCGGTAGTTGGTCATGAAGGCCTCCGGAACCTCGTCATCTTCCAGGAATTCATTCAGCTTCACTTCCATGAAATGGTTCAGGTCAAAATCAAGTACCTTGGTGTGCGTGTTGATTTTCCCAAACACCCGATAGGAGAGTGCCGGATTCCATCCCATCAAGGCACAGATCTGGCCCAGCAGGAACTTACTGTGGACATAGAAGGGATCCGGTATGGGCGGCATATCCCTGGGTACCACAAACGAACAGGGCTCTTTCTCGTCACAGCCCTGGACACAGAAGTGCCGGGTGCCGGGGTTGATCAGCAGCCGGACGCGCTCAGGATCGCCAAGGGCGTGGAGGGTCTTGCGATGGATGAGCATCCGGTTCCAGTCGAGGCACATGGTCAAGCCGTAGCCTTGCCGGGACGCCAATGTGGCGTCATGCTCCTGTGCCTGCTGGGTATCAAGCTCCTGTTCAGACATTGCTGCTCACCATGCTTTCTTCATGATTGCCCTTAGGCTGTGTGCCTTCATCCCCTGAAACGCTTTCTTCATCAGGAGGTTTCTTGTCCCCCGCCACATTGAATGTCACATAGCCGTCAAACAGGTCAACTTTTGTGTATTGCGCATGTTCGGCCACCTGCAGGCCGAAGGTGTCTTTCCATTTCTCCGGGTAACTTGCCTTGCGGGAATAGGTCACCTTGCCGTTTTCATCCACCTGTTTGCTCTGGCTCATATAGACTTCCGTCGCTGTCAGGTCGAACAGATACATGGTCTGCCCCTGAAACTCAAAAGTGGTCCCAAGCAATTTGTACCGGTACGTGCTGTCCCAGCCCATCGTGTCGTAAAGCATGCCTGAAAAGATATCGCTTTTTATCGTCCTTGTCCTGCGGTCCTCGCCTTTTACGATGCACCAGCGAATGGCGTCCTTGTCGTCCTGGCTGCAAGGACGGATGACGATCTTCATCTTCTCCTGGTTAACCAGCAGCTGGATGTATACGACATTGTCGCACTTGCGTATGCACGCCGTATTGAATACGATGGAATCCCCCCGGATGGTCAGCGCAGGCTCAAACGTGTGGGCAAAAAACTCCCGGCGCACGACCTGGTATCCTTCAAAACTGAATTCCTTGTCCTCCTGGAATACATCCTTATAATCCATAATCCCAAGACCCCTCGCTTTCCGCAATTAATGTTTTGACGCCATCAGTCTTTTATGGTTCCGCTCTTCCCCTGTGCGGCTTGATCCGCTGATCCGGAGGCTTTTCCACCCCCGAGGGGATCAGCCACACCCTGCCCAGCTGCCTCGCCCCCGGGATCCTCCGTCCCCGGCACAGCGCCTGGACCCACCGCGCTGAAACACCCCACCGTTTTGCAGCTTCTTTCACCGCCTCATATTCCACGCTCATATCACCTCCGTTCACAAATCCTTGCTTTCGCTGATCTCCCTGATGATTGCCGCCACATCGTCATGCGTAAACCTGGGCAGCGCATGCAGATCCACGGGATATCCCATGACGTCAAGACCTTGCAGGTCCTCGTCGGGCAGGCGGGTGCTGTTGAACTGGTCGAATGCGGACAGCCCGAAACTGCCGGCCCAGTCCGCCGGATACCCGCGCTGTATTTTAACTTTGCCGTCCTTTCCGACCCGTTTGATATGCACCTCAGGTTCGCAAAGATCGAAAAACATGACCGAAGCGATATTCGTTTCCCTGGCATAGCCCCGGATGCAATACCGGTATTCGCTGTTCCAGTCCATCAGGTCCATGAGCATGCCGATAAAGACCGTGGCGCTTATCTCGCGTGTCCCCGTTTTCCCGTTTGCCGTTTGCATCCACCGGATAGCGTTGGGATGACTCACCTCACAAGGCCGCACTGCAAGCAGACGTTCCACAGGGTTCAGCAGCAGCTCGACGTATTCGGGTTGGTTCAGCCGGAGGTAACAATGATTGTTGAAATGGAAACGACCCTGCGAGAAAAAAACCATTGGGCAGCTATCGCTTAAGAAGACAGCTCTCACCACCTGGAAACCGCCGGGCAGGCTTTTTGGGGCTATAGCAGCTAGCTCTGGGCTGTCCGCGGTTTGCCTGCCCATTTCGCCTGCATCATCCTGAGATGTTTCGCCATAAGCGCTCAGCGATGCCCGCACAAACAAATCCAGATCATCCCATGCCTGGCGGCGATTGATTGAAACAAACCCTTGCAGCACCCCCTCCTGGATGACATGCAGGGTGGGGATCGCCCCATCGCTGCCATTCCTGCAAATGTTGAGGATCGTCTGCGCAGCCTGCCATATTTCCGAAGACACAACGGGCGCATGCTGTTTATGCCACAGGTATTGGTTTCGGTCCTGATTGTTCTTGCGCGATCTGTGCGTGAGGTAATTGGGCGTGAATGTCTTTCGGGCAAGGACGTCCCCGCAATAGCGTTCGTTCCTGAGGATGCCCGCTACCCTGCCGGCGTTCCAGTTGATATTGCCCAGCTTTGAAGGCCGCTGCAGTTCATTGAGTTTGTCGGCCACCTGTTTCTTAGAGAAACCGGTCAGCAGCATGATGAAGGCCAGCCTGACCGTTGTGGCTTCCTGCGGATTGATCGTTAGATTATGCTTATCATCCCAGTCGTAGCCCAGAAGCGGCGGCGTCAGCAGGATCCCCCGCTTGAAACGCTGCTCGATGGAGATATTCATGATCTCGCTTTTGTTATGGCTTTCTTCCTGCGCCGTCATGGACAGCAGGGCGAGCATCATCTCGCTGGATGCGTCCAGGGTGCTCATATGCTCAGCCTCAAAGAAAACGCCAATGGGCGGCTTCAGACCCAGCAGCAGGCGCACCGTTTGGATGGAATCTACGGTGTTCCTGGCAAAGCGGGCCACGCTCTTGCAGACGATCAGCTCGATCTTTCCCTTTTGACAGTCGGCGATCATCCGGTTGAATTCATCCCGCTTCTCCATGGATGTGCCAGTAATACCCTCGTCGGCGTAGATGTCCACCAATTCCCAGCCGGGATGATCCTTGATGAATTCCTCATAGTGGTTCTTCTGCAGTTCATACGATGAGGTCTGCCGCGGGTCGTCCGTGGATACCCGGCAGTAAGCGCACACCTTTTTCTGCGCACAATCATCGAAGATGGATTCCTTGGGCCGGGCGAGAATCACATCCATGTTCTCGATGTCGCCGCCCTTGTACCGTTGCCGGATTTTCGCCTTGATGTCCTGTTTCGATTCCTGATTCAATGGCTTTCACCCCTTTCTTTGTCTGCCCACATTTGAAGGATTCGAAGCATCATCCTCTTCGTTTCCCTTTGCCTCGCTCAAACAATCCAGGGTGCTCATATGCTCAGCCTCAAAGAAAACGCCAATAGGTGGATTCAGGTGCAGCAGCAGGCGCGCCGTTTGGATAGCATCCACGGCGTTCCTGGCAAAGCACGCCACGCTCTTGCAGACGATCAGCTCGATCTTCCCCTTTTGACAATCGGCGATCATCCGGTTGAATTCGTCACGTTTCTCCCCTGCTGCCCCTGTGATCCTTACATCAGCATATATTCCCACCAGCACCCAGCCGGGATGATCCTTGATGAATTTCTCGTAGTGGTTCTTTTGCAGTTCATATGACGAGGTCTGCCTCGGGTCATCCGTGGATACCCGGCAGTAAGCGCACACCTTTTTCTGCGCACAATCATCGAAGA
>CAZPBJ010000077.1:0-3093 GCA_964584685.1 uncultured Christensenella sp.
ATTGTGCCAAAGGTTGGCTTTACCACAGCCTCGCACATCCGTGCCGCTTCTTCCCGTGTCATCCTTCCACCTCCAGATTTCCGCTTTGCGGGCAATTCCCGCCGATTTCCGTTTTGACGGCAACAACCACATGGGGCGTGCCGGTGCGGTCAAACACGATGTAGTCCTCTGTGTCAGGCATGGTCATCATTCCCCCTCCGTCCTCCGGCAGCCTGTCCTTGACGCTAATCCATTCCATCACCCCCAGCGCCTCGTGCATCCGGGTCGGGTATCTCGTGTCAGTCATGCGGTGGCCTCCTCTATCTCTGCGATAACCTTGAATATCGGGTAAAACTGCTGTGGGACTACGGCGTTTCCAAGGGCTTTAATTCTGTGTGACCAATCGGGAACCCCATTACCATTTCGTATTCCATCGGTATTTGCTTCCTCTCCACGCCACAGGCCAATAGCAGTTCTACATACCTCACTTGGTGGTCTTTTGATCGTATGTGCCGCATCAGTTTTTTGTGGTCTTTGTATGAGCCTTTCCAGTCCGTTGCTATCGGCGCAGGCAACGAGAGCCACTCTTTCTCTCGCAAATACGGCACCAACCGCGCTGGCTGGGTAGCAATGCCAGAACGCATCACACCCGACTTCGGCCAGGTTCCTGAGAATTCTTCCAAAGAACCGTCCATCTTCACTTGACAGTAGCCCCCCCACATTTTCTGCCACGAGCCATTTTGCCCCAGTTTCGCAAAACACTCTAAAGAGTTCGCCCCACAAATCGCGCTCATCAGCAGACGCCAGACGTTTCCCAGCAAGGCTGTGTGGTTGGCATGGAAAACCCCCTGATACGACCGTGACTTTTTCAAGTCCTGTTCTGGCAGTAAAGTCAGCTGCTGTAAGGTCACGCACATCCCTCCATCTCGGCACATCAGGCCAATGTTTTTCCAACACCTTTGTCGGGTAGTCTGCCCACTCACACTGCCCGACAGTTTCAAAACCCGCCCACTCAGCGGCTAAATCCAGCCCGCCAATGCCAGAAAACAGCGATAGATGCGTCATTGGCTTCGCTCGCTATCAAACCCCGGCGCCCTATCCACCCGGCCATTCATCCAGGCATCGAGTGCCTCGCGCACCACCTCGCTGATCAGCAGGCCCTTTTGGATGCACGCCCGTTCAACGGAGGCCATCTGCGCATCAGTCACGCGCACATTCAAGCCATGCGGGTAGATCGCGCTGCTGCTGTCCCGGCATTGTTTGCACACGTGGTCGCCCTCGGGCATCTCATTCCCACAGGCCACGCACTGGTTGGCCAGCCCGTGCTTCACCCGGTCATGCTCCTCGGCGCGCAGGGCGGTGATGGCCACACGCAATGCATCTATCGCAACACACTTTTCCGAACGGTGTATTTCAAGCCCGCCTGGAATAACTTCCGCAAAGTCGGCAATCTTTGCCAGCACCTTGGCCGCCTCGTCCCGTGTCATCCTTCCACCTCCGGCAGTTTTGGCAGAGGCATCCAGTAAGGGAAATATTCCGGATGTTTTGCTACATACTTCCAATAATCACAGCCAACTGTTTCTGTATCGCCGTCCCGATACAAGGCAACAACTTCTTCGTTGTATCCGGCGTCCGCTTCTGCCGGCAACCTCTCGCTCGTCTTGACCCACCCGGAACGGAGCGTGGCGATGGCGAGCAGAAACGCTTCGTGGTATGAATCGTGGTTATCGTTGTGTGACAACTCCCCGAATGTCTGTGTCACAACAGCCTCAACCATTTTCGCCGCTTCTTCCCGTGTCATTCTTCCACCTCCAGCGCGTCAATCACCTTGCCGAGCGTGTCCACAAGCGCCTTTGCTAAGTCCGCATACCATTCAGCCTGACAAAACTCTTTCAATGCACTCGCCGCAGTTTTTGCACCCACAAGCGCGTCAAACACGGCCTTGTCAAGTGTCGTTTTACCGATGCTGCCTATTTGGGTATTGCCCTCTCCGCTTTGATTGAAAACAATGTTCATTCTTCCACCCCCACCTTCTCCAGCATTTCAATCACATCATCCAAGTAACTGATTTCGCGCCCCACCTCTGAGCACATCTCTTGTATCGTTTGCGCGGCATACTGCTTGTACGGCTTTTGACATTGCCACCACCACAGGCTTTTTTTGCATTTCTCGGCCCTGCGTCTGAAATGCTCAAGCCGCGATTCTGTATAGGTCACCGCACGAAATTCTGTCATCACGCCACCTCCAGCTCAAGGCCTTTTTGATATTTTCCCAATCCTGTCATACTCGTTTCCTCTCTTAATCCTTCATGTAGTAGTCGCTTGTTTTGAACCCGGCGCCCCTGAGGACCAGACCGGGCGCCCAGGGGATGGGCTTGGCCATGATGTCCAGCACCGGCTGCAGGGATGCGCCCTGCGGGGCTTCAATCACAACCTCGTCATGGATGTGCATCACCGCGTTGTATCCGGCGGCCTCCACCCGGGTCAGGGTCACACACAGGCAGTCCCTGGCGATGGCCTGGACGATGTTCTCGGTGAGTTTCCCGCCGAAGGTAGGGGTCAGCTGCATTACGCCGCCGCTCTTGGCGTCCAGGTAGTGCAGCGAGGGGGTATTGAACCGGCCGCCCTCGATGATCTGCGGGGCCAGGTAGTACAGCTTGCGGCCGGAAGGTAGCAGAACCGTCATGGCCGTGGTACCCGCGACACTCTCCGGGTAGAAGGTGAGGTATTGTCCGGCGCGGGTGATTCGGCCTTCCTGCACACAGTTGAACGCGGCTTCCTCAACGTCAGCCCAAAGTTGAACGATGTGCGGGTTTGCCGCACGCCAGCGTGACACGATCCCAGGGAGCTCATCTTCTGTTAGCCCCATGCGCAGCGCGCCCATGGCGGTCAGTGCGCCGGTCCCACCCGCGTAGCCAAGCGCGAGAACAGCAACCTTGCCTTTTTGCCGCAGCGTGTATTCTGGATTTCCGTGTCTGATTCTGTCCTGGGGCACACCGAACATCGCCGCGGCCGTGGCTTCGTAGATGCGCCCATC
Organism: uncultured Christensenella sp.; assembly: GCA_964584685.1. GTDB lineage: Bacteria > Bacillota > Clostridia > Christensenellales > Aristaeellaceae > UBA1038. The sequence continues at coordinate 3,016 of CAZPBJ010000077.1, forward strand.
CCCGGCGAACACGTCCATGACCCATTGCTCCCCGGCCAGCCAGGCAATCACGCGGGCTTCGATGGCGCTGAAATCCGC
>CAZPBJ010000077.1:3103-10807 GCA_964584685.1 uncultured Christensenella sp.
GGCCACCAGGAAGCATTGACCAGGCTTCGGAATGAATGCGGTTCTTATGAGCTGGCTCAGTGTGTCCTTGACGTCCCCAAACAGCAGCTGCAGACCCAGGCCATTCCCCTGTTTAGTCAGATTCCGAGCCAGGGATAGATTCTCCAGGCTGTTGCGCGGCAGGTTCTGCGGCTGCACACCACGGCCGGAAAAGCGCCCGGTGCGGCTCGCGCCGTAATACATCGTACTGTCATGTATCCTGCCATCTACCTGGGCAGTCATGATGGCGGGGTACTTGGCCAGGCTGCTTTTCCCGCCGGCTTGGCGGTTCCCCAACAGCGCCTGAAGACGCTCGTTGTCCGGGTATTTCTCCATCAGCGCTTCGACATCAGCCTTGCGCAGGGCGGTGATCTCTTCCTGCCCCGCCAGAGTTTCATTGACGGCCGCCTTGAGCTGCTGCAGGCTGTTGGGGTTGCTGAGCCCCAACGCCTGCGCATCGCCCGCCAGGCGCGCGTCCTCGGCCTCTGTGAGTGCGATGGCTCCCTGGACGAGGTCGAGGTCTACCGCGACCCCGCGCGCGTTCATGCGGCACGTGTGGCTCCACAGGGCCAATTCCTCTGCGGGCATCGGGTGCGCGGCCAAAGCCTTATGAATGGCGCGCTCTGCCTCCACGTCCTGGCGGCAGTACTCCTTGAAGAGCTCCCATTTCTCAGGCTCCTGGGCCGGCAGCACGCGCTCCCCGGCCAGGGCTTTCTTGGAAGGTTTGCAGAACACGTCAATGAGCCGGCGACCAATGGTCTGTTTCTTTTTATCCTCAGGCAGCCCAAGCGCTGCGCCGGTCGCGCCCAGCCCAATGGGCAGGGAGCAGTAAGCCGCCTGGGCCATGGTGCAGGTGAAGGAACCGAGCATTCTCTCGTACTGTACGGGTGTCATGTTGAAGTATCTGGATAGACAGGTGACTTCAAAGCCGGCGTTATACGCCGATTTGGTGTACTGGGGATCCAGAAGCAGTTCCAGAAAGGTAGTCACGAAGTATGCTTGGTCCTCCCCTACGCTCAGATCCAGTACCCTTACCGGGCTGTCATCCATGGCAAAGGCACACAGAAGGATATCGAAATCCTCCGATGCCACGTACTTAGTGACCCCGGTTTTGGATAAATCCGCGGAGGAATAGGTTTCCAGGTCCACGCTCAAAATCATTACGCTTTATCCTTAAATTTCATTATCATGTTATCCGGGGAGCAAAGAGGGGCGGCACAAAGGCGCGCCCCTCCTGGGTAGCATTACAGCGGCATGCCGGTGATGGGGTCAATCCCGCTTACCTCTATCGGGGTACCGAAGGCATCGTCCACGTTGAAGGAGGCGCCCAGCGCCTGGCCATCTGCGGTTTTCTGCACGCCCGCCAAACCGAAAGCGATGCCCTTCTTGCCGTTGAAGTTGTAGGGGTACACATCGAAAGCCACGCGGCCGTACATTCCGGAGTAGATGGCGGCAGGGTCCATAATGTCCTGGCGGTTCAGGTCCACGACGCGAGGACGCTGGTCCTGTTTGCAGCTGGTGTTGAAAACCCAATGACCTTTAAATTCAGGCGGATACGGCTCGCCGTTGCCTTTGGTGGCGTCTCCATCATTGACCGGGACTGGGATGATAGGCGGCTTCACGCCATTCCATTTGGTACCGATGCCTTGCTGGGTAGCGGCCTGGATGGCGGCGTCGATGCGAGCCTTGGTAGCTTTGTCGGTTTTGGGAACCAGCACTGTGACGGAGTATTTGGATTCTCCGTTACCGTTGTGCGCATAGGGCGCGTTGAGGTGTACGTAGCTGAGGCGGGCTTGTCCGGTGACAACGCGATTTGGGTTTGCCATGTTTGTTCTCCTTCTTTCGCTTTCTCGTTTTATTCTGCAAAATCCTGCTCAATGCTTGATTGAGAGGTTATTGCCGGTCGTTTATCGCTCTCCGGAGCGAGGGCGGGTTTTCCCGGGGGTGTGATCACAAAATCGCTGAGGGCGGAGAAGTTCTTCTTCCCCATCGTCTTTTCAAGCTGTGCCAGAGTGACCGGTTTGCGGTCCCAGAGCATCTCTTCCGGTATCCCAAGCTCAATTGCCCGCTTGAACGCGGCCTCGGCATCCGTCCAGTTGCGCACGCTGCGCCCCTCGACCGCCTTCCAGCCCGGGATGCTGCTGCCTGTCAGCAGGCGGTGTAGGGCTTCATCCTCTATGTCCTTTGCCCAGGCGCTCAGGTCGCGCGCCCGGAGCAGGATTTCTCCAAGCTCTGCCATGCTGAGCAAAGCCGGGGCGGCATTCTGGAAACTTTCAAGGGATAAGTAGTAATCGCTCCGGACCCTGCATGTACTGCGCACTTTGCAGAAGCGGCACCAGTCGCCGGGCTGGATCGGTGCGTTTGGGGTCAAAGCGAGGATCGCCGCTGGTTTGACAATTTCCTCCGCCCATTGGAGTAGACTTTCTTTGCTCAATTCGGGAGTATGGCTGACGCCGCCATTACGGGGCTGCACAATGCTCCACCGAACCGTCGTGATGTCGTAAAGCTGGCTGTAGCGGTCCAGCGCGCCCAAGGCGTAGAGCATCAGCTGGGGGTTGCCTTCGGCCTCCACGTGCACGCCTTTGCCATGTTTGTAGTCGATAACATGCAGGATGCCGCCGCCGATAAGGATGCAGTCCGCGGTTCCAAACCCATCCGGCACCCAGCGGGAGTAGTCCACTCGCTGTTCCAGCGAGATGTAGGGGGAAGGACCGAGGTCCTGTAGCGCCTCCTTGATCGCGCGTAGGTAAACCTCAGCGCAGTCCTGCATTTCCGGGCTTACGTCCTCCATGGGCTGCGCGTCGTGGCTTACCACCAGGCTTTCCTTGGCCAGCACCGCCCGCGCGTAGGCTTCGCACACCGCATGCGCCAGGGTTCCTTCGGCTGCGTATTCACTGGTGGTGTCCGGCATGTCCTTGGTGAGCAACGCGCTGCCCGGGCAATTTATCCAGCGGTGCGCGCTACTCGCTCCCAGAAGGGCATGTGCGGTTTCGCTCATAGGTCACCGCCCAGCTCGCGTAGCTTCTGCGTGAAAAGTACGCGCTGTTCCGGGGTGAGCTGCGGGATGGCAGTTGCGCCTATTTCGCTCAGAATCTGCTGCAGTACAAAGAGGTTGTTCGGGTTTTGGTCTATGAATTTTCCGGCGGCCAGCTGCAGCTGCGCGGCTGTGAGAGACGCTGATTGCGTGGGTTCCGGCGTCGGTTCGGGGGTGGGCTTGGTAACCACCGCCGGCGCAGGTGCGGGCTCTGCTACAGGCGCGGACATTGCGGGGGTTTCCTGTTTCTCAGGGGTGGATTCACTTTGCTTTATAATGGTGATGCCCTCGGCCGGGTTCGGGTTGTCCCACATTTTAGCCAGCAGGCCCATGAGTTGCGGGATGTTCTTTTCCGTGAGTTCAATGCTGAATTTGATGTTCACTTACGTTCACTCCTTCGTTATTCAATTCTTCGTGTTGTTCGTTTTCCTCGGGCGCCCAAAGGGGCAGCGGAAGAGGTGCGGCCTCATCCGCCAGCATGTCCAGTACTCTCTCGGGGGTTAGCCCGCTGGATCGGTATGCGGTCAGTTCGCGGTATTCCCTGTCAGAAATGATGTGAGGCATCTCGTTTCACTCTCTTTCTACGTGGCAGGTTTCAGTTGTGCGTTGGTCGTTTAGTTGGCGGATTGTATGGTCGATGGGGTAACGGTGCTGCTGCCCATCCAGGCTCTGCGCGCGGCAGTCAGTTTCAGGTTGTGCAGCGCGTTCATGCACTCGATGTAGCTGCCCATTTCTACGACCGTCTGGTTCTGGTCCCGGAGCTCGAATCCGCTGATACCAAGTTGCCTTGACCGGCCGACGGTGTAGATGCGGTGTCCGACTTCGTGAATTTCACTTCGGCTCATTTCCTTCTCCTTCCTTTGTTTATTTGGCCCGTAAGCTGCGCATCATCTCTTGCCTGCGCGCGGCCATTTGCTCCACCGTCAGGTCGATTACCTTGAGCTCCTGCTGTTCCTTTGCCCTCTTGCTGTTCTGGGCTTCCATCCATTTAATGAAGGCAGGTACGTCCACCAGGTAGCGGTGTCCTGTGCTCCCCCGGCGGTGAACCGGCGCACCGAGCTTCACGCAGCGGCTCAGCGTGCATTCGCTGATGCCCATCCGCTGTGCGGCTTCTTTCCGGGTGACGAGGTTCTCGTTCATGTAGCGCTCCTTTGCGTTATTGCAGTGGTGGGGGCTCGACATCAGTTTTGCGTAAAAAAATAATCGCATCCGCCGGCCATTTGTAGGCCTTTTCAATTTCAATGACCTTGTCCCATGCAGGGATGCTTGCGCCGCTTTCCCAATTCTGTATGGTAGCTACGCTTACACCGATTAAATCGGCCGCTTCCGTCTGATTGAGCCCGGCGTTCACACGTGCGGCCTTCAACGTTATCTTTGCGAAAGTCATTCTATCACCTCCTTGTTTCGGCACTATACCACGCTTAACGCGAAGCGTCAAGCATAAAGCGAAACATTTTATATAAATTGTTGACTTTTTAGCTTATTAAACCAGGAGTAATGGATAGATAGTAAAACAGCCCCCGCTTTCGCAGGGGCTGTCTTTCATTTACGGTATCATATGATACCATCTTATTCATTTTGCGTCTGGGCGTATTCCTCCTCCGGTTCAGCCAATACGGTATATCCTGTCTGTTGAGAAAGCGTCAGCTCCCTAACCGCCGCTTCAATCTCATCAATATCAACTTTATAGCCTTTCTCAGCCAATTTGCCTTTTACATACAATAATTTTTCCTTGCCGTTGCCTGCACCATATAATTGTTCAGCCGCATATACTGCGACGGATACAGCAGCTCTCAATAGGTCCTGTTGTTTTTCGGTGGTTTTGCTTTTGATCCATGGAACCAGTTTCAGCGTGATGATGCTGGCCAGCAGCGCGATCAGCGCCTGGAAGATGGGCGTGAGATCAATCCCACTCAGTGCGGGAGCAGGATCCACCGCCTCCGCCATGACCACAGGAACGAATAGCATCAGGGCCAGGGCCACCAGGACAATCAGAAACTTCTTCATTGTTTTCCCTTTCACCTTTTTGCAAGGTAGTCATTAAACTTTTCCCGCGCGGAGCCGATATTGCAGTCCTTATCGCTTAAGGCAATGGTGATTGATTGGAGCAGACTGAGCAGCACCATAAACAACCACCAGAAATCTTTAACCGGCGCTATCCACTCCACATCACACCACCCCTCTCAAAGCGGCGATAATGACAGACTGGCGCTTGTTAAGACCGTCCAGCTCTGTCAATAAGGCCGTTTTGTCCACAGGTTGCGCGTCATCGTTGACCGGCGGGATAACCACAGGAGGGGGTGCCTGGAGCGCAAACAGATACCGCTTGTCAGCAAAACCGGTTACATCCTTGTATGTGGCCGTTACCCAACCGTCCTGATGGTCGGTGATCACATGGATAACCTTATCTCTCGGCACCAGGATTAGTGATTTGGCTTTGCTCTTGGTACTCCATAAGCTCTGCCCCGCAGCTTGTGATGTATTGACCCTGGCATCATACCCAGTCATATCTTTTACCTCCTCAGGCACCGGCAGGTCGGCAGGGATAGGAAGGTTGGCAGGCGGCGCGATCCCAAACGCATCCAGACAGCACAGGGCAAGGTTGACTGCAATCGCATCCATGTGTGCGTGGAACCAGGTCGCGTCCTCCATGTTGCTGTGAAAGATCAATTCGCAGTACACCGCAGGACATTTCGGGTACTTCGCTTCGTAAAACGGATAGGTGCAGGTCTTGATCGTGCCTTTGTAGATTTGCGACCACCGCGCCTTGAAAATTGATGCGACATGCGCGCTGTCGCTCCGGCCAGTATAAAAACCAAACCGTGTGCCTTTAGCCGTTCCAGCCGATGTAGCGTTGGTGTGCATCGGAACATACAGATGCGCTCCCCAACTGGTCGCATCTCTTACCCGGTCTGACATTGATGCTGAAGTGGCAACCCTGGTATCAATGCCCATGCTGATCAGCACGGACTTGACCTTGTGAGCCAGTTGCTCGCAGTGTTCTTTTTCGCTGTGGCCAAGAACGCAGCGGTTATTTGGCTGATTGCTAGGAGACAAGTAAACTTTCATTCTTCCCCTCCAAAATCATTAATGCCCATCATCCGTTCTAACCTCTCAAGGCGCTCCTTGTGATTCTCACTGTAAAGCCCAACCTGCGGGGTAACTTACAGGACTCCAAGAATTATTATCTATTGCACTAATATAATGTTGACCTTCAAACGTTACCTTATCGCCAGTATTATATACATCCTGCGCACCAGTAGGTTGAACAAATAGCGGCCATTCATCTAATGAAATTTTAGTAAATAATGCAGGGACAGTCGAAGGTTGCCAGTCTGCTTGGGTTGTTCAGCACGCCCATAATTACGAGCAGTTGAAGCACCGCCACAATGACATTGTTGATGGTTTCGCTCTGTGTGGGATTGATGATCTCAAGCAGTACCAAAACGGCTAGAACCTGTGATGCCAGCGCAGTCCATACCGCCCATGATTTCAAACGCTCCAAAATGCGTGTCCTCATTGTGTTAACTCCTTTACAATTTCAATCAGTTCAGCCTTGCTCATCTTGTTCAGCTCTTTGCCCTTTGCCTTGTTCCGCTTCTGTTTCTTCCCCCGCAGCTTCGGCAGCATCGCCACAATCCGCGCCCATTGCTCATCGGTCAACTCAATCATAGTAGGTTCTCCATTTCCGCGATAACACTCTCCGGGTCGGTGTTGGTGGGTTCGGGCGGTGGCGCGTCCCGCTCGACCCAGTTCGATGCAGAATCATGTATGCCAAGGTACACATCCGTATTGGAATAACTATCGCCTTTGACAAGCCATTTGCCCTCGTCCGCCCGGATGATGGTGATGCCCTGTTCGTTCACTCTTACGTTCATGCTATTGTCCACCCCTTGTCGGTCGTTATAAATTGGCTCAGCGTCTTGGTGCTACCCAGCACCGCCACACCGTCCACCACATCCACCATAATGTTGTCCATGTTGGTTTTGCTTGTCGCGTGCATCGTTAGGGTCTTGGTTGCGGATGCCGCGTCCAGCCCGTTGGCGATGGACAGCAGGGAGGCGCTGGAAAGCAAAGGCGAGTTGTTAAACGAAACTGACCCGATGATTGAGTTTGCGTCAAATGTGATGTTTGAAAGTGCGGCGCATCCTGTAAAAAGACCGGTGTATTCAGTTGCCCCACTCATATTCAACGCGCTGTGTATTGTATGCAGTTTCGCGCATCCGTTGAAGCCATAGTTCCATCCTCCGTATGCATTTTTATTGACAACATTGGAAGTTGGCCCAACCGTCACTTCCTCAAGGTTCGCGCATCCGCTGAACGCTCTTCTGAAATAGTTCGCCGTGCTTGGCAGAATGAATGTCACGTCAACAACATTGGTATTGCCTTGAAACACACCCTCGGGAGCATTATCCCCATCAACGCAGTAGTTTTTCCCATAGTCTGATTTAAAGACTAATGTTGGCAAAGCATATAGTCGAAAGTCGTAATAATTAATAAACAGTAGCCCTGTCTGTCTACTACCATCCGCAATGTACGCCGTTTTGCCGATGAAGATGTCCGTGGCTGTTGCAGTCGCGTCCGTGGTGTCGGCATTGAAGTCGCACGTCCCTGTCGCTTCCGTTCCGTCACTTATGTACGCCGTTTTGCCC
>CAZPBJ010000078.1:0-10765 GCA_964584685.1 uncultured Christensenella sp.
AACGCCCTTTATGAAAATATTCTCCGAGTTATTCACCAGGGCTGAATAGTAACCGCATAAATTGTATTCTGCCGTCTGCTTGAAGAGCGGGGGAAAAGCCACTATAATGGGCGCACCGGAAGGAGCGGCCTGCCGGAGTAAGGAAACATATGCTGCATGAAGCTTGAGTTTTGCTCTTTAAATAGTGGCTCCAATGGCAATTCGACATATATCGCCGCGGGAAACACGCGTGTGCTGGTTGACGCGGGACTTAGCGGCAAGACGATTCTGGGGGCACTTGATACCATTGGCGTGCTGCCTGAAACGATCAGCGCCATCCTGGTAACGCACGAACACATCGATCATATCAAAGGGGTAGGTATTCTCAGCCGCAAATTCCACATCCCTATCTATGCAAATGCATATACCTGGGAGAAGATGTCGCGAATTGTCGGTGATATTCCGGCTGCTCAGCGCCGGGTGTTCGAGACCGACAATGATTTCTATATAGGCGATTTGGCGGTGATGCCATTTGCCATTCCCCACGATACGGTGGACCCTGTGGCCTTCCGATTGTACGCCGGCGGCCGCAGCGTGGCGGTTGCGACAGATATGGGATATACGCCAAAAAGCGTTGTCAAGCATCTTGCGGGAAGCGACCTGGTGCTGCTGGAGAGCAACCACGATGTGGAGATGCTCAGCAACAATGACCGTTATCCCTTGTCCCTCAAAAAGCGGATACTGGGAAAGCACGGCCACTTAAGCAACAACACCTGCGCTGAGACGCTGATGCGTCTGTATGAAACCGGCGTCAGCAAAGCCCTTCTGGGACACCTTAGCCAGGATAACAACACACCGGAGCTTGCCATGCGCACCGTATCGGGCATATTATCCGGAGAAGGGCTCAGGATGGGGCAGGATATATTGCTTGAGATGACTTGGCGTGACCGCGTCAGCGGGTATTACACCATTGAGTAAGCGGCGCAGCCAGATTTATGTGCTGACGGCGGTCTTCAGCCTGCTGCTTGGTGCAGCCATGCCCAATGCGCTGAACATTTGGTCTCATAATGGCCTTGATCTGTCCAATACGTTCCAGTATTTGATACTGGCTATTCAAGAACTGCTTCTGATCGGTTTTCCGGCGATTCTGCTTGCCTATAAGTCGCAAGTGAGCAGGGAACGCTTTGAGGCTCTGTGGCATAAGCCCGGCAGCTATGCAGTTGGCCTGGTGAGCGTGGCTGCGGTTGTTTTCTCACTTGCCTCCGTACTGATTGCCAGTTTGTGGTATGTAATATTGGATAGTCTTGGGATCAGCGTCCCCCTTGAGATCAGCTACATCAAGCCGAATAATGGCGCAGAGTATGTGATGGCTTTCATCTGCGCGGCGGTGATTCCGGCATTCAGCGAAGAGATCATGTTCCGCGGGCACTTGTTGGGCTGGCTGCGCGGCAGGATGGGGGACCGGTTGGCCTGTGTCATCGGAGGCTTGATATTTGCGGTACTGCACTTTTCCCTGCAGGGTTTCGCCTCACTGATGGCAATCGGCATGTTTTTATCACTACTGGCAGTCAGGTATGCAAGTCTATGGCTTTCTATCATCTTTCACGCCATCTACAACGGGGTGGTAATCATGCTCAATGGGCTGGACGCGCAGCCGTCCATTCAGATGGTGATGCTCACTACCGGTGTCTTCATCGCACTAAGTTACGTGCTATTTAAAAGGGAGGGGACAAGGTCATGGAATTAGTCATACTGGGCTGCGATGGATCTTATCCCGGCGCAAACGGCGCAACTTCAGGCTATCTGTTGAACTGCGGCAATGCGGGGAGCGTGCTGCTGGACTGCGGCTGCGGCGTATTGCCGCGGCTAATGGCCTTGATGGACCCTGCCAGGCTTCAGGCAATCATTATCACACATTGGCATAATGATCACGCATGTGACCTTTTAACGCTTCGATATTACTTGCTGATCAACAAACTGAAACTGAAGGTTTACGCGCCTTCTGAGACAAATGGCCTGCGTCAGCTTTGTGAAGGGCCTGAGTTTGAGTTTGTGGACCTGGCTCAGGGATTCACGTTTGCCGATGTCAGTGTTTCAGCTTTGCGGGTGAATCATCCTTTGCCCGCGTACGCAATAAAAATTGAGCAAGGCGACAAGCGCTTTGTCTATACCGGGGATACAAGCCGATGTAACACCTTGATCAGCTTTTGTAAAGAGGTTGATATGCTGCTTTGTGACGCGACCTTTACTGCTGCGCAGTGGCATGAGAATATGCCCCATTTGAGCGCGGAAATGGCAGGTCAGCTGGGTACGGATGCTGCGGTCAAACGTCTGCTTTTGACACACTGCCAGCCGGGCAGTGACTCCAGGTCTTTGCTTGATGAGGCAAAGACATTATTCCCCGGCAGTATCTGGGCCAAACAGGGCGGCAGGTACAGCCTGTGAACCAACGGGCATTTCATGCTCAGCGTCCGCTGGTATGTTTTGCCTGCTGCTTTGGCTTAGGTATTTGGATAGGCGGAGGAGGGGAGATACTCAAACTCCAGCTGATGCTTGTTGGACTGACCTGCGCCGTTTTGTTGACGGGCGCTCTTGTCTTCAGCAAGAAATCCCTGGTGGCCGGCGTTTGCTTTCTTGCCCTGTTTGGCGGGATGATTTTCGCACACGTGAGCGCGCATCCTGTCCTTCCGCCTGAAGGCAAAGTCAGCGTCAAAGGCATAGTATCCGGCGCAGCTGAGAGAAGTCCCGAAGATGACCGTGTCAAGGCAGTGCTTCGCCAGGTGGTGATCGATGACGGACAGGGAAATACATATCATGTAAGCGGCGCGTATTGGACCTACTTTCCTGATCCTGCCGATCCGCTGCCTCTTGACGGGCAGCCTTTGAGCATGTTCAGCACACTGTATCATCCGGACGCTCAAGTCAATCCATTTGGTTTCGACTTTAGGATGTATCTGCTGCAAAAGGACATTATAATTGGCCTGAGCGGCGGCCGGGATATCGCATGGAGCCCGCTGACGCAGACAGAGCCTGCTAATCCCTGGCTGAAAGCCAGATTATCCATTGGCGTGCTGCTTGACAGAATATTCGGGCAAGACAGCGCTTTGTTTGAGGCATTGCTGATCGGTCAGCGAAGCGGGATGGATGATGAAACAAATCGTGCGTTTCGAGATTCGGGCATTGCGCATGTGCTTTCGGTTTCCGGCCTTCATGTGGGCATTTTGGTGTGGACTCTGCTGCTTGTCTTGAAAGGGCTGCATACCCCCGCAAAAGGCCGTTTGCTGGTGATAGCTGTATTTCTGCTGATGTACGTCAGGCTGCTCGATTTTTCGGCTCCCATCCTGCGCGCATCGATATTAAGCCTGGTGTTCTTGACCGCTCAGGTTTTGCATAGGAGAAGCGATCCTATAACCAGCCTTGCAATTGCCTTTGTTCTCATCCTTATTCTGAGGCCGCTGGATATCTTTCAGGCAGGTTTTCAGCTTTCGTTTCTGGCCGTTCTTGGCATCTTTGTCGTAGGGGATATACTGCAATATAGCTACGGAAAGCTCATGGGAAACCGGCAAAGACATAGAGTTCTTGAAACTGTGATCCTGGCTTTTAGTACCACAATTGCAGCGACGGCCTTTACAGTTCCCGTCACCATGACAGTCTTTCATCAGTTTTCCTTGATAGGTCTGCTCTGGAGCCCGATTGCCTGCCTGATCGTTGCCTTGCTGATGGTGGGCGGGCTCATCATGATGGCGCTTGGTTTGTTCTCGATACCCCTGGCACAAGCGGCAGCCACTCCTCTTGCCTACATAAGCCGCTTGTTCTCAGATGTCAGCAAGATCCTTTCTGAGCTGCCATTTGCGGTGTACCGGACCTCTGCGCTTAGCGCGGCGCTTAGTCTTGCCTTTTTCCTTGCCCTTTGGTTAATGACGCGCTATGTTCGTATCAGGCGATTCCGGCGAGTGCTGATCATCTCGGCTGCATTGCTTGTCTCCCTGGCGCTGGGATATGCCGTCAGGCAGCCCTATGTGCGGTATATCCAATTCAGCGCAGGCAGCGCTGACATCGCGTTGATAGAGGATGGCAATACAACCATAGGCATTGACACAGGCGAGAATGGAAGCGATTTGGCCGCTTATCTGCTTAGCAGCGGGCGAAGCCTGGATACACTCTACATTACCCACTTGCACAGCGATCATATAGGCGGTCTGCAGCAGCTTCTTGAAAGCGGTGTACATATCCATCGCATAGTGCTGCCCTTTGGAGCATTTGAAACACAGGTGGCCGACGACAGCAGGGCCATTTTGACCATGGCTCAGGACTTAGGAATCCCGGTCAGCCATGCAGGCGCGGGAGATACGTGGCAGCAGGGTCGCGTCAGCATGCGTGTGCTCTGGCCTTTTAAGGACCGTGTGTATCCTGGCATGGACGCCAATCACAGTTCGATGGCCATGCTGTGGGATCTTGACGGCAACATCCTGATGACTACAGCCGATATGAGCAGCGATTATGAGCGATATGCCGCTGCGCCGGCACAGATACTCAAACTGGCGCACCATGGGTCCAAAAGCAGCAACAGCCTGTCATTCCTTAAGACAGTAAATTCACAGATCGCCTTGCTCACCACCTCTGACAGCCTGCAGCAACGCGCCGCAGCAACTTTGGAACGCGTTGAGGCACTTGACTGTCAGGTATACGCAACGCACAACAGCGGAGCGCTCATCCTAACGGCAGCGCCCAAGGGTCTTATCATTGAAGAATACGCAAAGCGAGGGGCAAGATGAACAGGGAAAGTTTCTATGATCGGATAAAGGTTGGGGAAATATTGCCCTGTTACCTGTTTGAGGGCGAAGAGGAATATACCAAGGCCAGCGCTCTCAAACTGCTGCAAAGCAAAGTGCTGCAGGGAGATCTGGTTTCGCTCAACGCCTCCGTCCTGTTGGATCCGGACGTGGATGAACTGATCGCGGTAGCGGAAACATTGCCCTTGATGGCAGATAAGCGCTTTGTTTTAGTGAAGGACAGCGCTTGGATATCCGGCAAGACCGTCAGCGAAGGGACTGAAGATGGGGACAAGCCTGCTGCCAAGGCGGACTCAGGCGCGGATAGAGTTACCGACTACCTGAACAGACTCCCAAGCACACTCTGCCTTGTGTTCTATACGCGGGGCAAAGCCAATAGCACACGCAAGCTTTACAAACAGATTGCTAAAATGGGAGGTCTGGTCACCTTCGAAAATCTTGATCAATCCATGATCATCAAATGGATCGCCAAGGAACTAAAAAGCTACGGAAAGCAGATCGACCATCAAACCGCGGAACATCTGCTCTTCGCCGCAGGGGATGAATTGTATCAATTGAGCCAGGAATTGTCGAAATTGGCCGCCTGCGCGGGGGATAGGCAGGCCATAAGCATTGAAGACATTGAAGCCATCAGCGTGAAAACAAGAGAGTACAAAGTCTTCGATCTCTCTGATGCTGTTGTATCAGGACAGGCAAACAAGGCCACGCGACTGATGCGTGATATGATCATGGAAGGTGAGCAGCGTCTTATGCTGATCGCGCTGCTGCAGCGACAGTACCGGCAGTTGCTGTTCACCAGGATTTTGACGGACCAGGGTATTTCCGCTGACCGCATTGCCAGGAAACTTGCTGTGCTTCCTTTCGTAGCCCGAAAACTCCAAGGCTTATCCAGAAACTATACGATCGGACGGCTCAAGTGGGCTTATGATATGCTGATAGATACCGAATTCGCGGTAAAGTCAGGCCAGATCGCCGAAGAGGGCTCATTGGAACAGGCGCTTTACCGGCTTCTCAGCGAACAAAAGGGGGAAAAACAGCATGCTTAAGCAACTTGAGGCACTGCTTGTCCCGGCTGAAATTAAACTCGCACAGGGACAATACTCGCAATTGCAGCGTTATCATGAGATGCTGCTTGACTGGAACACGCGCATGGATCTGACCAATGTACCCCCTGAAGAAATGGCGATACGCCACTATGCGGACTCGCTCCTTGTCCTTGTACAAGGCAAATGGTTTCCTCAGGGCACTACGCTCATCGATGTGGGGACGGGCGCCGGGTTGCCGGGGCTGCCGCTTGCCATCGCACGGCCGGACATGCGCGTATGCCTGCTGGATGCTTCCCGAAAACGCTGCGGCTTCCTAAGTGCCGTTATAGAAGAACTGCAGCTTAAAAATCTGATGATCATGCACGCGCGGGCCGAAGACGCGGCAAAAGGCGCGCTGCGCGAGTCCTGTGACCTGGCAGTTGCGCGGGCTCTGGCACCCATGAATGTGCTGTGTGAACTTCTGCTTCCTTATGTGCGGGTAGGCGGCCTGGCGCTTTGCTGGAAGGGCCCCTCCGTTGATGAGGAAATGGTATCCGTCAGCACGGCGCTGGGCATCCTGGGAGCAAAAGTCGCAGAACGTATCATGCTGCCGCTTGAAGGTTATGCACACTATGTTCAATCGATAAAAAAGCTGACGCCAACAGCCAAGCAATACCCAAGGCAAGCGGGTACACCCGCGAGAAATCCCCTATAGACCGGTTTGAGATGAGTTGCTGAAGGCGAACATGCCAATACCTGCCGCTATGGACAGATTGAGGGAGTCAATGTCCGGGCTGTGGGGAATGCGCACAGACTGGCCCAATTCTGCGAAGTTCTCAGGTAGGCCGCTGCCCTCATTGCCCATGACAAGGCTGTAGGGATGACTTTTTTGCTTTACTGCCTCACTTATCGGCAGCGCTCCTTTCAGCATGAAAGGATACAGGGTATTGGCAGGGAATGCGCAGCGGTAAGTTTCAAAATCATCGTACTCTCGGATATGAAGGGAAAACAGCGCCCCCATGCTGGCACGAACGACATGCGGGTCAAAATAATCGGCAGCCGGTCGGATAATGGCTATATCCAAAAAGCCAAAGCCCAGGGCTGTTCTCAAGATAGTGCCCAGGTTGCCTTTGTCGCTTGGGCAGTGCAGCACCAAGTGATTGTTCTGCGGGTTCAAGGTTCCCTGAACTTTATCAAACACCGCGGCAACAAAACAGTTTTCCTTGCCGGAGACGCGTGCCAGGGCTTTATCGGCGGTCTCAGTGCGTACATGGTGAAGTTGACACAGCTCCAACAGCATATCAACGCCGGTACTAGGCGCAAGTTTGCTGTGCAAAAGGATCCGGCGTACGCTTTCCGGGCGCTTTGTGAGGGCTTCCATACTGGGATATAGGCCCGGTGCATAGGAATGATCGGATTCACGCCGGTAGATTTCCAAACTGGGCATAATGCTCCTAACTTGATTGAAAGTTATATCATGCCTTTATGTATTCCGGATCAACACATCCAGCAGCGTCTGCGCCATCCGCTTGCCATCCTGCCCGACTTCTATCGCCGGGCCAACGCAGGAGGGGCAGCCCGACTGGCAATCACAGCCGGCTATCAGCTGCTTTGTCTGGTCCAGTAAGGTGCCGCGCATAGAATATGCCTTCTCTGACAAGCCAATACCGCCGGGACAATTATCATACATGATAATGGTCGGTTTGTCCGTGATGGGGCTTTTGACTTGATAGGATATGGCAATATCCTGTGGCGAGCACATCAGGTAGAGAGGCGACACGATGCGCATGGCGTTGCAGATGCCCAGCATGCTGTTTTGCAGGCTGTCCTTGCCATATGCCTTCACTTCTTCCGCATCCAGCGTCATCCACATGGCCTGAGTATGCATATCCGTTTCGGGCAGGCGAACCGGCCCGTAACCCAGGCTTTCACCGGTATCAAATTTCATCTTCTTGAATATCTTGACCAGGGAGGTGACCTTCATCTCGCCAAAGAAGGCGTTTTTCTCCTCCTGTTCAATGTCCAGCAGGCTCAGGCTGATGTTCATGTCCGCATCCGTATAATAATCCACGCTGACATGGCGGATATAAGCTTTGCAAGCATCGAAATCCAGCTTTTCCACCTGGTACTGAACGCCCTCGTGAAGGTAGATGGCGTTTTCATGCAGCAGCATGGGAACGGCAAACCGGTCCATCTCGCCAACTGTGCGCACATGAAGCGGATCGGTGATATCGAATATGAGGAAGTTTTCTGTCATTGCCGTCCGAAGGCTGATCTCGCTTGCGGGGAAATCTTCCGCGGACCAATGCCATACATCGCCTACATGGCGAATGATGGATGCTTCCTGCAGGTACTGCAGCATATTCTCAACACCCAGCGCGCTGCCGAAAGGCTCGCCGTCCTTGAACGGCAGCTCATAGGCGGAGCATTTGAAGTGATTGAGCAGGATGTAGAGGTTGTCCGGGTTGAGCATGGCGTGTTCGGGCGACTGCTCGAAGAAATAGGCGGGATGGGTGATGAGATATTGGTCAATGGGAGCGCTTGAGGCAACCATGATGGTCATCGACGTTCCCTGCCTGCGGCCGGCGCGGCCTGCCTGCTGCCATGTGCTGGCGATGGTACCGGGGTATCCGCACAGCAGGCAGACATCCAGGGCCCCGATATCGATGCCCAGTTCCAGCGCGTTGGTGGAGATGACCATGTCCACCTGCCCGCTGCGCAGTGAACGTTCAATATCGCGCCGCTCGGCAGGCAGATACCCGCCACGGTATCCGCGTACGCGGCCTGAGTGCCCCAGGGGATCGCTGGCCTCTTCCTTCAGGGCCTTGGTGAGCACCTCCACCTGTACGCGGCTTTTGGCGAAGACGATGCCCTGTATCTTGTTTTTCAGCAGCATGGTGGCAAGCTGCCTGGTTTCGCCCAGGGCACTCTTGCGGATGCCCAGCTGCCGATTGACGACCGGCGGATTATAAAAGATGATGTGCTTGTCGCCAAGCGGCGCGCCGTTATTATCCACCAGCGTGACCGGACGGCCGATGAGTGTCTGGGCCAACTCCTGGGGGTTTGAGATGGTGGCGCTGCAGAGGATGAACTGCGGATGGCTGCCGTAAAAGGCACACAGCCGCAGCAGCCGGCGCAGCACATTGGCCAAGTTGGAGCCAAAAACGCCACGGTAGGCATGGATCTCATCAATGACAATATATTGAAGGTTCTCAAACAGCTTCACCCATTTGGTGTGGTGGGGGAGGATGTTGGAGTGCAGCATATCCGGGTTCGTCACCACCACATGCCCTGCCTGGCGGATGGCGCGGCGGGCGCTGGATGGCGTATCGCCGTCATAGGTGAAGGTCTTGATGTCAACGTCCAGCAGCGTGATCAAGTCATACAGCTCGGACACCTGGTCAGCGGAGAGCGCCTTGGTGGGGAACAGGTACAGCGCACGCGCGTCATGATTCTTGAGGATAGCAGACAGCACGGGGATGTTGTAGCACATGGTCTTGCCCGAGGCGGTTGGTGTAACGACAACGATGTCCTTACCGGCCGCCGCCGCAGCCACGCTGCTGACCTGATGTGTGTACAGCCGGCGCAGCCCGCGTTTTGACAAGGCATCAACAATGCGCGGATCAACACAATCCGGCCACGGGGCATAACGCGCCTCCCTGGCAGGCAGCACTTGCCAATTGGTCACATTGCCCATAAAGCCCGGGTCTTCCCTCAATTGATCCAGCAGTTGATCTAAGTTCAATGCTTCATCCCCTTTGCCATGCGCACAGTATACCAAATGACCACTCCCAGTACAAGAACATCAGTTCCATTGGAAATTTACTGAACCGATGAATTTAGCGCTTTACATTTAAAGCTTGCCGTGCTACTATACTCTTCGCTGTGGGGCATTAGCGCAGCTGGTAGCGCACAACACTGGCAGTGTTGGGGTCAGCGGTTCGAATCCGCTATGCTCCACCAAAGTAACGAAAGCCCGAATCCTGAAGAATACCAACAGGGTTCGGGCTTTTTCCTTTACTCAGGTGGAATATTGTTTTAACTGTCTTTTAGCTTAGCCGTGTTTTCCAATGGTTATAATCCATCATATGCATATGGGAAGGCGGAACGATAGTGTATCAACTGAAAACCAAACCAACGGACAATAGTGTGTTTGACTTCATTGAAAGCCTGACATCTCCCAGAAGGCGGGAAGAGGCATACAAGCAACTGGATATCTTTGCGGAAGTGACCCAAATGGATGCCAGGTTGTGGGGAAGCGACCTGATCGGCTATGGCGCCTATAACTATAAATACGATTCGGGACATGAGGATGACGCCGCGTCGGTTGGCTTTTCTCCCAGAAAGGTAAAGATCAGCCTGTATTGCTGGATCAACGAGCCACGGCGCACTGAGTTGCTGAGCCAGCTGGGGTACGCATTCAAGCAGTGTGGCCTACATCTATACAACCAAAATGGAGGATATTAACCCTGATGTGCTGAAGATCATCATCAGTGAATCGTTGGACACAATTCGTATGCTTTATCCTAATGAGTTCAGCAGACAAACAGGTTAGTAACTTACAATTTCAATCGGTTCATTTGAGCGGTTGCCCTGACGCGTCATAGTACGTTGAGCCGGTTTGCTGACCGTTTTGATCATAAGTGAAAGTGACAGAGGCGTAACCGTTGCCGATTTCAATGGGTGAACCGTTAAAATCAAAGTAGTCCTCTCGCGTCAATCGATTGTCAGGATTGTATTCTCTTCGGACTATTGAGTATCCTTCCCTCAACAGGATCTTTTTGCCGTCCATGCCGAAATAGGCTTCGTACACCGGCATCCTGGCCGGTGAATACTCTTTTTCAAAGGAAGCGAATCCTCCCGCGTTCAATGTGGGCTTGCCGTCAAGGCCGAAGTATTTCTCTTTGGCAACATTGCCTGCCTCATCATACTCCCGTTCCAGGCGCGCATAACCGGCGGGAATGAGCA
>CAZPBJ010000079.1:0-10032 GCA_964584685.1 uncultured Christensenella sp.
GCCACGCGGAAGGGCGGGGCCACCTTGTTCTTGACCACCTTGACCTTGGTGCGGTTGCCGATGACCTCGGCGCCGACCTTGAGCTGCTCGCCGCGCCTGACGTCAAGCCGGACGGAGGCATAGAACTTCAGCGCCCTGCCGCCGGGCGTAACCTCGGGGTTGCCGTACATGACGCCGACCTTCTCGCGCAGCTGGTTGATAAACAGGGCCACGCTGTTGGTCTTTGAGACCACGCCGGCCAGCTTGCGCATCGCCTGGCTCATCATCCTGGCCTGCAGGCCGACAAAGCTGTCGCCCATCTCTCCGTCGATCTCGGCGCGCGGCACCAGGGCCGCTACGCTGTCGATGACCACAACGTCAACGGCGCCGCTGCGGATGAGGGCTTCGGCGATCTCCAGCGCGTCCTCGCCGGTGTTGGGCTGGCTGATATAAAGCTCATCGATGTTGACCCCCAGCCGCTTGGCGTAGGAGGGATCCAGCGCGTGCTCGGCGTCGATGAAGGCGGCGATGCCGCCAAGCTTCTGCGCCTCGGCGGTAATGTGCAGGGCCACCGTGGTCTTGCCGGAAGACTCGGGCCCGAAGATCTCCACGATGCGCCCGCGTGGGATGCCCCCTACGCCCAGCGCAAGGTCCAGCTCCAGGCAGCCTGTGGGGATCGCGTCCACCTGCAGCTTTGTCTGCGAGCCAAGCTTCATCACCGTGCCCCGGCCAAACTGCTTGTCCAGCGCCGCCAGCGCCCTGTCCAGCGCCTGCGCCTTGTCATTTTGCTTGACGACCTCCGGGTTTGCCTTCTGATCCCGTTCCTTTGCCATGTGTTTGTATCCCTTCTCAGTTGTGTTTGAATAAGGCGCGCCCGCCGTTGAAATACTGCCAGCCCGATACGGCCGTCAGCGCGCTCATCAGGATCGTCAGGCACAGCGTGATCCAGCCGGGCAAAAACAGCAGCGCCGACATGACGGAAAACATCTGCGCCACGGTCTTGACCTTGCCCAGCTTGCCCGCGGGGATGACGATGCCCTGTTCCACCGCCACCAGGCGCAGGCCGTCGACCATCAGTTCCCTGGCCGCCACGATCACCACGCCCCACCAGGCGTAATTCCCCTGCGCCAGCAGCACGACCATCACCGACAGCACCAGCACCTTGTCCGCCACCGGATCGGCGAATTTGCCAAAGTTGGTCACCAGCTTGTCGCGCCGGGCAATGTAGCCGTCCAGCCAGTCCGTCGCCGAAGCCAGCGCGAAAACAACGGCTGCCGGGATGTGCCAGCCCAGCAGGATAAACAGCAGGCACAGCGGGATCATCGCGACCCGCAGCAGGGTCAGCCTGTTGGGAAGGTTCATGCCTATGCCTCCATATGCCCGTAGAGGTCGTAATCGCCGGCGGAGGTGACGCACACCCGCACAAACTCACCCGGCTTCAGATCCCGCTGCGCGTCAAAATAGATCAGGCCGTCGGCGTCGGGCGCTTCCCAAGCCGAGCGGCCTGTATAGCGGCCGTCCTGCCTGCCTGTGACAAGCACCTTGACGACGCTGCCCACGCGCTGTTCCCCCAATTCGCGGCTGATGCGCATCTGCTGCGCCATCAGGGTGTCCAGCCGTTTTTTCTTGACGGCTTCGGGCACCTGGTCAGGCATCAGGGCCGCTGCCGTATCATCCTCGGGCGAGAAGGTGAAGGCGCCCATGCGGTCAAAGCGCACCTCGCCGGCAAAATGGAGCAGCGCCTGGAAATCCTCCTGCGTTTCGCCCGGGAAGCCCACGATGAAGGTGGTGCGCAGCGCGAAACCCATCTTGCGGGCCGCCTTCAGCAGCGCCTTGGTCTGTTCGATATCGCCCCTGCGGTTCATCGCTTTGAGTATCCTGGGCACGGCGTGCTGCAGCGGCAGGTCAAGGTAGCGGCAGACATTGTCATGCGCCGCCATCTCCTCAAGCAGGGCCATATCCGTCTCATCGGGATAGCAGTACAGCACGCGCAGCCAGTCGACGCCCGGAACGGCAGCCGCCTCGCGCAGCAGGCCCCGCAGCGATTCATTCTCCATGTCGCGTCCGTAACGCGTGGTGTCCTGGGCGATCAGGATCTGCTCGCGCGCGCCCCCGGCTGCAAGTTCCCGCATTTCATGCAAGATCTCTTCCCTGGGCCGGGAGCGGTGTTCGCCCCTGATCAGGGGAATGGCGCAGTAGGCGCAGCGGTTGTCGCAGCCTTCGCCGATGCGGATGTAGGCGCAGTAGGAAGGCGTCGTCAGCACGCGGCCGCTTGTCAGGAAAGCCTTCCTGCGCTGCGTGTTGCTCACGCGCTCGCCCTTTGACAGGGCCGTATCGATTGCCTGAGCCAGGCTGTCATACTGCGTCACGCCGCTGAGGACATCGATCTGCGGGATCTCGTCCATCAGCTCCTGCCCGTAGCGCTGCGCCAGGCAGCCGGTGACAACCAGCGCTTTGCAGCTGCCCGTCTGCTTGTACTGCGCCATCTCAAAAATGGCGTCAATGGATTCTTCCTTGGCCGATGTGATGAAACCGCAGGTGTTGACGATCAATACCTCGGCATCGCGCGCCCGGTCGGTCAGTTCATAACCCTCAAGGGAGAGAAGCGACAGCATCTCCTCCGTATCCACCCGGTTCTTGGCGCAGCCAAGGCTGATGACCCCAATTTTCATGCAAAGACCTCATTAAAACATTGGCGAAACCTGCTGTTTCACCGAGGCTGATTATATCATAACGCAGTCGGGAAACACAAGAAGGAAAACATATGTTCCCTTTTCAGTGTAAGATGTATTTGAACAACTATTTATTGCGGGGCATGGCCGGCGCGGCGGATTGAGATGATCCGTTCGTATTGTTTGACCACGTCCGCCATGACATCACCCCACGCGAGCGTGAGGGTCTCACGAGCCTGACGGCCGGCGCGCTCAAGTTCTTCAGGCTTGGATAAGGCTTCATCCAGGACGCGGCAAAGGTTCTGAGGATCGTCCGCGCACAGGTAGCCGTTGAACTTATCCGTAATGCCGTCCGCCGCGTCGCTGCCCCCGATGAGCACCGAGGGCGTGCCCATCACCGCCGCTTCCCGCACGACCAGGCCTGCCGTATCATACAATGAAGGAAAGACAAACAGCGACGCGCCCTGGTACAGACCGTCCAGAATGACGACGTCCGTCAGGTGTCCGGCAAAAACCAGGGTGTCCGACAGGCCAAGCTCCTGTGCCTTGCGCGCTATCGCGTCCCTGTCATTCCCCCTGCCGGCGAACACAAGCTTGAATTGTGTCCCCCGATCCATCAGCAGCGCCGCGGCACGCAGGATCAGCAGTAGGTTCTTCTTCCAGTCCAGCTGCCCCGCATACAAAAGATATGGCTTGCCGTCAAGCCCAAAGCGCCCGATGGCCAGCTGTGCTGCCCGGGGATCGGCCGCGCGGATGTCAACACCGTTTGGCATGACCCGGACAGGTCCCTTGAAGCCATAATCCCGCGCCAGCTTCGCGGCAGGCTCGCTGACAGCCCAGACTTCGTCGCAGCGCGCCATGAAGCGCACCACGTGACGGACAGCCGCGCCCGCGATCGCCTGGCTCTTTGTCGCCTTGAGAAAATCATCGTAATACTTGGAGTGGAAGGTGTATACCAGCGGCACCTTCAGGCGCCTTGCCGCCCTGCGGGCCGCGCTGCCCGCCGAGAATGGCGTGTGGGCATGGACGATATCCAGCCCGATCGCGTTCATGCGGCTTTGGAAATTTAGGTCAAGCGCCCCTATGCCCATGTTGTACTGCCCGGCGAACGGCACCGGAAAGGACTTCCAGTCCACCAGCTGAAAGGGGTAGCCGCCGCGGTAGCCTGTGTCCCCCATGGGCGCCGCCACGGTCACCTGGTGGCCCATGTGGCTCAAGTGCCGGGCATAAGCATGGACGGTGCGTCCCACACCGTCCATCACAGGCAAGAAAGTCTCGCTGAACAGCCCGATACTGAGCATCGGCATTATTCCGCCAGCGCGCCAAAGTAGAGGGACACGACCTGGCCGCCTGCTACGCCCGCCAGGATCCCGCCATAGAGCGAACCAATCAGCACGCCCTGGTTGGCGTCGATATTCCAATCGGGGTCGATGGCGTCCTGATACAGGGCCTTCACCGATTCGACGGAATCGCCGATGCCGATGCCGCGTGCCGTCTTCCATTCATGGGGCCCGACAGCAGTAAAGCTGAAAACAAACGCGCCGGCCTCGTCCCCCGGGACCCTGGCCAGGCCAACGGTGACACCCAGCAGGTCGTATGAGACCTGCCAGTGTTCCAGGCCGTCCGCCCCCCAGAGTTCAGGCTCGCTTTCCTGCTTCCAGTCGCCCAGTATCTCCTGCATTTCTTTGGCAGGCAGGCTGATGCGCATCGGGCCGAAGGCTTCGCCGTTCAGGTCAAATGCGGCCCACGACAGGCGGGGCACGCCGCCCGCGTCATCGGCCTGCGCGGCCGGGAACATGCCAAGCATAAGAATCAAACTCAAAAACACCGGCAAAGCGCGCGATTTGATTTTCATGGTATCCTCCGTACAAGTCCTAAGGACAAGAATGGCCCGTCAGCTTCCGGGGCCATTCTCTCACGGCGTTTGGGCGGTGTCAAGGTCATGCCTTTTGCGCGTCCGCGGGCCTGAACTGCTCCCCCAGACGCGGGGATCAGCGCTCGGGCAGGATGCCGTACACCTCGCGCAGACCCTCTTCAAGGCGCCCTAGGTTCTCCTCCAGCGTCCGGGCAGGCAGGCCGACATTGACGCGGATGAACCGCTGGGCAGCTTTGCCAAACGCGAGTCCGTCGGTCACATAAAAATCGCAGGCCACCAGGAAGCGCTGGAACTCATCTTTTGGAATATTCATGCCGCCGCAGTCCACCCAGCCCAGGAAGCCGGCGTCGGGCTTCATCGCCTTGAACCGCGAGGGGTAGCGGCCAAAGAAACGCAGCAGTATGCCGTGATTGCGTCGGATGACTTCGGTGACTGCCGCCAGCCAATCCCCGGCATTGTCATAGGCGGCGGTTGTGGCCACCATGCCAAGCACATTGGCGCGCTCAATGCCGGCGCAGAGGTTCTCATGCTCATAGCGCTCCCTGAGCGCCTGATCCCTGATGAACACATTGGCGCACTGCAGCGCCTGGATGTTGAAGGTCTTGCCCGCGCTGGTGCACAGGATGGCGTCTGCCGCGTAATCACTGACGGTGCTGAATACCGTATGTTTCAGTTCGCCCAGGATAATGTCGCAATGGATCTCGTCGGAGGCGATACGGACATGATGCTTCTCACAGATATCAGCCAGTCGCCTGAGTTCCTCCCCGGTCCATACGCGTCCCGAGGGATTGTGAGGGCTGCAAAACAGCAGCAAGCTGGGCTTCTCCACCCCGCACATCCGGTCAAAGAGGTCAAAATCGATTTGGTAGCGATCATCCTCAATATACATGGGACAGTCCACCACCCGGCGGCCCTGCCCGCGGATCACTTCATAAAAGGGGCCGTAGACGGGCGTCAGCACGATCACGCCCTCACCGGGGCCGGTACAGGTGCGCACCGCCGCGGCAAGCGCGGGCACCACGCCGGGGGTGGTGAAAATCCAGCTTCTCTCAGCCTTATAGCCGTGCTTCTCACGAAACCAGCGCAGCACAGAATCCAAATAGGCG
Source organism: uncultured Christensenella sp. (assembly GCA_964584685.1). Lineage (GTDB taxonomy): Bacteria > Bacillota > Clostridia > Christensenellales > Aristaeellaceae > UBA1038. The sequence goes on from CAZPBJ010000079.1 coordinate 5,634, forward strand.
TCGGTCGGCCTTGAATAGCCCAGCAGCTCATTGGGGATGTAGCGCAGCAGCGCGTCCGTGATCTCAGGCGCGGTCATGAAATCCATATCGGCGGTGGTCATGGGCACGATGCCTTCCCGCACATTGGGGTTTTGCCTGAGCATCATCACCCATTTGCTGGCGCGGGTGCGCTTGCGGTCGTAGTAGGATTCGAAATCGTAAGCCGTCATGTCATGTCACCGCTTTTCAGATCAACCTGTTGTAGTCATCCGCGCTGCCGCCGCCAAAGAAACAGTCGATGATTCGCTTCCCTTCGTCATCCAGATCCTCCGTTTGGAACTGTGCCAGTTCCTGTGCAAAGAAATTTGTCAGCATGCCTGCGCCCAGGTCATAGGCTTCCTCGCCCACCTCCAGCTGCAGGTTGGTTTGAAGCAAGCCCCGGGGGATATAGTTCCCATCGATCTTCAGCGATTCCAAGGCATAGCCCAGCAGTGGGCAGCGCGCCTCAACCGTCTGATCGGGCCTGAACTTGACGCTCCCGCGCCTGGCGAGGTACTCACGGGTGATCCATTGCGGCATGAACCCGACATGGTACGCCCCGATATATTGATTGGGGATGAGTTTGTACCGGGTGGAGGGTGTCTTGATGATCTGCCGCAAAAGCATATTCGCCTGATCAACCATTCTGCCTGTCGCGAAAGGCCAGTAGGAGCCGACGCCTTCGCCCGTCATGCCGGCGGTGCGCGTTATGCTGGGGTTGTTGTGCCCCCTGGGCGCAACAAGGCGCCACAGCCAGGCGAGCGCAGGCGGAAGCACATGCAGCATGCCAATGATGCCATAGGTCGGGTTTTTGCTCGTGCAGGGCGGCGTGCGCACGCCAAAGCTCCGCACGTCAACCTCCACGGGCTCGTTGATGACACCCGGGACATGGTGCCTTGGCAAAATGACGCGCGGATTGGGGCATGGCTGTCCGGGGGCATCCATGATATGCTCCCAGATGAGGCAGGTTGAATCGGGTACACCCTTCATATTCAGGAAAATCAGCGGTTCCTTGGGATGGACGCACAGGCTCTCGTGCTGCGGATCCGTGCCGTAGTGCGTGATATGGTTTACCCTGAGGAACCAGCCCGCTTCCGCGTCCTTGACCACCAGGCGCCGGCCGCCGTTTTGGATTGATCCCTGGCACAGGGCCATATCGTCGGTGACAGGCAGCAGTTCACAGGTTTCATTGATGCTCAGGTGCAGTTTTTCACCGGAAATGGTGTTTTGCGCCAGCAGTATTCGGCCATCCGGCTCCAGGTGCATCTGTTCGATCATCTCGCTTTTGCCGCTGCCGCTGGCGCCCTCATGCAAAATGACCAGGCTGTTGTCATACGGCGTGACGACCTTGACAGTAGAGCCGTGCAGGGTGAGCCAGCCTTCCATCTCACCTATGTGTATCAGGGCGCCGTAAATCCCTTTCTTCGCGCTGGGGCCGGGATAAAGGTTGAAGGAGAAGATCTCGTGCAAGCTCCTGGTACGGTTGTGCACAACAACCTGTTTTTTATCGAAGTGGGTATGGCGAAACGGCGGCGCCAGGTAGACGACCGCTTTGGGAGCGAAATGGGCCGGCAAGCGGGAGGCGGGGATGTGCCCCTGCAGGTCTGCCAGGCCCCCCGCGAAAAAAGCGGCGTTGCGCGGGCCGATAAGGAGCGCAGGGCAGCCCAGGCTTTCACCGCCGGCCCAAAAAGGCAGCACCAGCAGCGGCTGACCTTTCAGCCACTCAAACACTTCGCTGCGCAGCGGGGAAAACGCCTCGCCATACAGGTCCCTGTATTTGGGCTTGTCCGTGGGCATCTCATCGGCCACGACCAGACAATCCGGATCGCGGCGGCGCATGTATGCCTCGGGATAATTGACCGCCAGCCCATTGGCGCATTTGGCAACGGTGGCTTCGGTGTACAGGCCCAGGCCCGGCACATCGTAAGCGACGTCGTATGTGCCCTCCGATTGTCCGCCAAGGGCCATGGCGAGTATTTCCTCACGGGTTTCGGGCAGTGTCACTTCCGGTGCGCTTGCCAGGATGCTTTCCATTTCCAAAGGGAGCGACAGATTTTTCCATGCGTCGACCATATCTGCAGTGCCTCCATGCCTATTCTTTATTTACTGCCGCCCCGCGGGCTTGAACATGAACTTCCCGTTGTCGGAGCAGACGCTGTCCATGATGACCTGCAGGCCGTCCCCGGCCTTGCTGATGCTTAGCACCATCCTGTAGGGCGCCTCGGGCATGATGGCCTGCGCGGTAATCACGCCGTCCTTGACCCCCAGGCGGCCCAGGTAGGGCTGAGGCCTCTCCCCTATCGCGCGGAAGCGGAATTCGCCGTGATGGGGTTCGCCGCGCTTCATGGTGAAGGAGATGGGCAAGGGCTGCCCTTTGCCCTTGTAGATCACGCGCAGGGTGTCTTCGTCCGGGGTCTCCAGGCGCAGCAGCCTGTGGCCGCGGGTCTCATAGCTGCCTTCGCCCCACGCCGCGCCGCCATCGTCAGCGGGATCGGGGAAGGCCAGGGTCTGCGACAGCTTCTTCAGCGCTGCTTTCTCCCCCTGTTTGGCCGGCGGCAGGCTGAGCAGCTCGTCCATCAGCGTATGCAGCGCGTCCATCTCTGAGCCCATGTCATTGATGCCTGCGGTGACTGCCAGGGCCAGGTTGTTTGCTTCATCGATCATCATCACCTGGCCGTACATCCCGTCGCCGCGCCATCTGCCGTGGCGGGCCATCCAGAACTGGAAGCCGTAGCCCACTTCCCAGTCGGAGGGATTCTCCCCTGTCTTTTCACCGCGGTTGTCGACCTGTTTGCGCGTGGCCAGGTCCAGGTAGGCTTCGCTCAGCAGCCGCCTGCCGTTCCATACGCCGCGGCTGAGCAGCAGCTGCGCGGTCTTTGCGATATCCATGCAGGAAAGGTGCAGGCCAAAGCCCGCCGTGTTGTAACCCATCGGGCAGCAGTCCCACTGCGGCTTGCTGATTTCCAGCGGCCCCAACAGCCGGGGCATCAGGTACTCCCGCAGGTTCATCCCGGTTGCCTTGGCCACCATCCGCCCGGCCAGATAGGTGCCCAGGGTATTGTAATGGAAGTGCGTGCCCGGCTCATGGATCACCTTGAAGCCCAGCACCGCCCGCGCCCAGTCCCGCTTGCCCCGCAGAGGGCGCTCGTCGCTCAGGGGGTCCAGCCCCGACGACATGCTCAGCAGATGCCGCAGCTTCACCGTATGCAGTTTCGGATCGTATCCCTGCGGCAGGCTGCTTTTCAGCACATCCGCCACACTGTCGTCATAGGACAGCAGCCCCTCGTCCGCCGCCATGCCTGCCGCCATGGACGTGAAGCTCTTGGACAGCGAGAACAGCGTGTGGGGCAGCTCCTCATGCCAGGGCTTTGACGCGATGGCGTACACCTTCCCATCCCGCGCAAGGGCCAGGGAGTGAATGCCCAGGTCCGCGTGCTCTTTGTAAAACTTCAGCAGGGCCGCGCTGCTCAGCCCCATATCCTCGGGCAATGATACTTTCGTCCAACCGTTTGCCATATCTGTTCAACCGCCTTTCTGCGGGAATTATATCATAAAAGGAAAGACCGGGCGCCTTCACCGCGGAAATTGCCGAAAAACTGTGGTAAATATTGACATATCTCCCCAAATCCCATATGATGACGGCAAATCATATCAGAAACAGGAGGAGATCAAGGGATGAAAAAGGGTTTGCTGCTGACTATCGCGCTGCTGGTCGTCGCGGCGGTGCTCGCCGTCGTCGGGTTCACGCAGAAGGGCGACGTGCAAAAGAAGTTTGACGATACGGTCAAGCTGGTTGAAACCACCAAGACAGAGGCCGAGGCCGTGCTGAAGGCTAAGACAGACGAACTGACCGCCGCCGCCGACGCCGCCAAGGCAGAATTCGACGCCAAGCTGGCCGAAGCGGAAACCGCCAAGACCGCCCTGCAGGCCAAGGCTGACGAACTGACCGCCGCCGCGGCCGCCGCCAAGGCAGAGGCCGAAGCCACGCTGAAGGCAAAGGTCGACGAACTGAATGCCGCCGCCAATACCGCCAAGGCGGAGTTTGAAGCCAAGCTGGCCGAATCCGAGGCCGCAAAGGCCGATCTGCAGACCAAGGTAGCCGAACTGACCACTACCGCGGCCGCCAAGTCCGAGGCCGAGGCCAAGCTGGCCCAGGCAGAGCTGGACAAGACCGCCCTGTGGACCAAGGTGGACGAGCTGACCGCAGCCGCCGCGGCCACCCAGACGGAGGCCGCCGCCGCCCTTCAGGGAAAGGTTGACGAACTGACTGCCGCCGCCGATGCCGCAAAGGCTGAATTTGAAACCAAGCTGGCCGACGCCGATGCCGCCAAGGCTGCCCTGCAGGCCAAGGTTGACGAGCTGACCGCGGCCGTCGAAGCTG